>JANQPX010000067.1 GCA_028285265.1 Geminicoccaceae bacterium | reverse complement strand
GCGGTGCGTTCACCAAACTGACCTTTCTTGAAGAGCTTGACATGCGCCCGGTCATTGATGCGGCACAAAAGGCGGCGAAAGCCTACAACCCAGCAGGCTAAGCTCTTCCAAGTTTAGCTGTGCGACAGGGCGGCGATGCTTCTAGGCACCGCATTCGATCACTGAACGGGCTGGGACCGCTTCGGGTCAATTCCGTGATCTAGCGCTCCCGGCCAACTGTCCGCAAATCGCAGCCAAGCCGCCGCTCCGCTAGAAAATGGCGCGGAATGGCGGCTCCGCGAGCGTTTCTGACGCTAGGCTGGCTTCCGGGTCGTGCCAATTGCTGCCCTTCAAGCCTTCTTGCTGGGACAGAAATTGCAGCACTGCGCTCAGCTCGGAAGTCCTGCTTTGCGAAGACCATCAATAAAGTAGTCTAGATCTCTGCGATGCTTATAGGGTTGGGTTTTCTCGACCATGCTAAACGAATAGTCGGGTCGGATTTTGAGAATGTCAGCCAAAACTGCTTTTGCCTCGTCTATATGACCCATTCGGCCCAACACGGAGACTAAGACAGATCGACTTTGGAAATGAGCTGAGGGGTGCCTGGCGGATTCACGCGCCCACCGCAGTGCTTCGTCAAGCTGCCCCATAAACATGAGCGCAATAGCGCGAATGACCATATTTCCCATGATGGTTGGATCGTTAGGGCTGAGCTGATACCCCATATCGAGATGTGGCAGCGACTCTTCGGAGCGACTGACATTGGTAAGCACCCAGCCCAACAAAAAATAGGCATGGGCAAAGCTTGGATTGAGTTTCAGAGCGAATTCGAGCTCCTCGATAGCCTGATCATGCTCTCTTCGAAAGAAGTGAGCGCGCCCTAAAACGCAGTGTGCGAAGGCATCTTGATTATCGAGCGCGACAGCTTGTCTCGCTGAATCAAGCGCCTTCGCGAGTTCTTCTTCTGGATTATCGCATTGATCCAGAAACACGCTTAAGGCATGCGCGAACGACTTACCACTGTGAGCACCACTGAAGTCACTATCGAGCGCAATTGCCTGATCAAAAAATCGAAGCGCGTCTCCGGTGCTACGCTGGCTCCAGATAGCCCAAAGCCCACGTTGGTAATAACCCCATGCATCGAGACTTCCAGGCGGCACGCGATGCGCTCGATTAAGCTCAGCAGCACCTAGCTCTGGCTCAACGGCACCGACGATGGCCTCAGTGATTTCGTCTTGAAGTGCGAAGATATCCTCAATTGAACGATCATAACGCTTTGCCCAGAGCTGGGCGCGTGACGATGTGTCAATGAGCTGTGCCGCCACTCGAATACGCTTGTCGGCGGTACGAATGCTGCCTTCAAGCACGTAGCGAACACTAAGCTCTTCAGCGACCTGTTGCGCATCAACAGATCGCCCCTTGTAAGCGAATGTCGAATTGCGAGCTATGACCAACAGCCAACGGACACGCGAAAGTGCAGCAATTACATCCTCAGTGAGGCCGTCAACGAGGTAACGCAGTTCATCGTCGCCAGAGAGATGGCGAAATGGCAGAACAGCAATCGATGGTCTCTGCGCGATGCTAACCTTGGAGCTCACCGATGCGAGAGCCGCAGCGGCCTCCGTCAACGGCGACCAACGAAAAACACTCAGCGGTCGGGATATATTTTTGACCTGATGATTTCCTGCGTCGGCAAACATCACCTCAAGTTTACCTTCGATCAACTCGCGAACAATACTCGAAATACAGACACCGCCTGAATCCGCGAGCTGCTCGAGTCGTGCTGCGATGTTCACCCCATCACCATACAGATCGTCATCTTGTACGATCACATCGCCCAGATTGATGCCAATCCGAAACGCAATGCGCTTTTGGTCGGGGATTTTCAGGTTATGCTTGGCGAGAGCCTCCTGGATGTCGATGGCACAAGCTACGGCATCCACCGCGCTTGAAAACTCTGCCAGCATGGCATCGCCTACAAAGTTGACGATGCGTCCATTGTAGGTAGCAATCCTTGCGTCAATGACCTCACTTCGCAAATCTCTTAGCGCTTTGAGGGTTCCCTCTTCATCCCCCTCCATCAGACGCGAATACCCAACGATGTCAGCCGCCAATATTGCTGCAAGGCGACGTTCGACCCTCTTAGCCATCACACTCTCGGCCAAATTACTGTGCTCAACGTAGTAGAGAATGCCATAGAAAGTGGTTTGAGTGCCAGAATTGGGCGGAGAGTTGATGGCCAAGAGGGTCTGCAACAGGCCTCAACTTGCGACGCGAGAGCTCCCGGCCAACTGTCCGCAAATCGCAGCCAAGCTGCCACTCCGGCAGAAAATCAGGCGGCATGGCGGCTTTCGGGCGCATTTCTGCCGGAAGGCTGGCTTCCGGGTTGTGCCAGCTACGGACTCAGGCGATCTGAAGCCAAAAGACAGGAGTGCAGGTCAAAGCCACCAGTCTTCGAACTCCCATCAACGACAAACGGTGGTACGAGGACGCCAAACGGTTACAGCCTGTTCTTGTGAGGGACTCAAGGACTGGTCATCAACGTTTTGACCGACAGCCTTTGATAGGCTGCATCATAAAAATAGTTAAGCCAGACGGACGTGCCGTCGAAGTAGATGTCTGAAACGCCCTTGGTGTCCGAACCCACCGAGAGTGGGTGCACACCGCCGTCAGCATCAAGCCGCATCAGTTTGGATGCCTGAGACCGTTCGTGCCCCCTGTAGCCACCGACCACCACGGTATCGTTGATGATCTCAACCGATTCCAAATTGCCGAAACCATCAATTAGCCTTTCTGCAACGGCCCCACCTGCAGTGAACGAGACCAAATAGAGCGCACTGTTCCAGGCGTCATCGGCCCCCCAGGAGACGGCGTAGATCCCATCGTCACTAATCTCGAAGCGTGCTAGGCCATCGACCCGCACATCATCGAGATAGGCCTGCATGTCCCCGGTCTTGGAAGCGACGCTTAGAAAGGCACCTCTACCAAAATCGCTGACCAGTAGGGTCTCATCGTCCAGCACCTCGATGTCGTAGAAAAAGGCGCCGTCTTCGTCGAGGCTTTGACGCCAATGAACCAAGCCTTCAGGAGAGACAGAGATGACCTGGTCGCCATCGACCAGGACGATTTGACCGTCGCTCTCGACCAATCCGGTAGGGTTCCGAAGGCCCTGTCCGTCCGAGAGCTCGATCCTGGTATGGACACCGTCGGTTCCGACCTTGTAAAGCCCGCCATTTTGCGCGTCAGATCCAAACTCCTCGCCTGGCCCGCCAGGACCAATCGAGATGGCATAGAGCTCGGTCCCGATGGGCAAAACAGCTTCGGAGAACGCGGGCAGACCATCGACCCGACCTTGTCCCGCTAAAACGGATTGCGCCATCATCGAGATGGCAAGCAATGATAAGAACCTCATGATGGAAAGCACTCCTTCAAATCTCGCTGGCCGCCGAAGTCTTCTCGTCTCGTGCCTGGTCATTCGTCCTTAGGCGACAGGCTGTCCAATCCTTTGGCTTGCCCATCACAGCAAAGGCGCGAATTAGAGGCCTTCCGGCACTCCCTGAAAGTGCGGGGCCAAAACACTGACGACGGCATCGATAGTCAGCGGATCTTCGTAGAACTGAAGCTGGTTGGCACCGTCGATCCAGTGCAGCGACTTTTGTGTTGAAGCCATGCCCTCATAGATCCGGCGAGGAATCTCCGTGCCGGATGCAGCATTGTCACCATGGATCATCAAGACCGGCAGGCTAAGGCTTGCCGATGTCTTGTCGATCCGCCAGCCCCAAATTCCCGCTTCGCTCATGGCTGCGATCCGGTTCTCCCAACCGCCTCGAAAGGTGAGCCAAGGCGCGCGATTGTCCCACGGCAGATACCAATCCGCACTTGCCGTCGCCGTTAGCAGCGCGTCATCCGAACCGACGATGGGGATGTAATCGACCTCTCCGGTTTCGGCGGCTTTCACGGATGCTTTGGCGGAACGTTCCATGCGCGCCTCAATCGCCGCATCATCGCCCAAATACATTCTCGCGGTGTCAGGCGTCAGATAGTGACCGGCGACGACTGCAAGCGTGGAGACCCGATCATCCCGAACGGCGGTCTCGATCGTCCAGTTGACGCCCTGACAGATACCCAGCAGATGGAGCTGATCGGAGTCGATATCATCCTGCCTTGAAAGGAAGTCGAGCGCTGCGCGAAGGTCTTCGACCTTGGCCTCGCCTGATTCCAGGCGCCTCGGCGCGCCTGTGCTGTCGCCGTGGTAACGCGGATCGAAGACGAGAACCGCCAGCCCGTGTGCCGCCAAGCGAGTTGCATACTGCAGCGGCGATTGTTCCTTCACGGAAGCAACCGGTCCCATGATCACCACTGCAGGATGACGACCTTGTTTAACAGGCTTCAGCAGCTTTCCGGCGATGGTTTCCCCTGAACTCGAGAAGGAAACGCTCTTGGCCTGATAGGCAGTGCGTACGTCCAGAGGCGGTACGCTTGGGCTCATTTCCGCCTTTGACCAGGCAACGGACGGTCCTGCCAGGGTTGCACCGACCACCATCGAATTGAAAAGTCTTCGGGAAGTTATCATCGCTGGTTCCTCTCCGCACCTTGTCGGTCGTCACCGCTGCTTCCTGACCATGAACCACATGGTCAAGGCTGGCGCTCAGTATCTCAAGCAACAGATAAGGGCAGATTGACATAATCGGCATGACGAAATTAGCATGATTCGCATGCACAAAGTGGATGCTAAGCTTGCCTCATTGGACATGCGCGTTCTGCGCTTCTTGAAGTTTTTGTTGCTCACGAGCAGCGTGACGCAGACGGCCGCCCATATGGGGATCAGTCAGCCGGCCGCCAGCCGCATCCTAGCCCGAATCAGAGACTTGATTGGCGATCCGATCTTGATTCGAACACAATCCGGATATCAGCTGAGTGATCATGCATTGGAACTTAAGGAACCGGTTGACGCGGCGATCCAAGCGGTCATTGGCGTCTTTGCACCTTCCACCTTCGATCCGGTCGAATCTGACTATCGCTATCGCGTGGCGTCGACAGACTATGGGGTCGCCACCGTCCTCGGGCCGATCATGGAGATCTTTGCCGCCACAGCACCCGCCCTCAGAGTGGATGTTTCGCCACTTGTCCCAGGCAGCTTCGACGAGTTGAAGAGCGGGTCAATCGATCTTCTGCTTTATGCGACCCTGAATGTGGAAGGTGATCTGCTCGTCCAAAAGCTTTTCGACGAAACTTACGAGGTTTTGTTTCGCGAAGGTCATCCGTTGCAGCATCTTGCCAGGTCAAAAGCTCACCTGACACCAATCGATATTTCTCCCTATCGCCAGATTGAGTTCAACTTTCCTGGTGTTACCGAGCTTCAGTCGGATACCATTATGCGAATGGATATCGGCAGCTCAAATGCCGTGTTCCATCAACCGTATTTTACGACGCTTCCATTCCTAATCGGGTCAACTGACGCTGTCGCTGCGGTGCCCAAACGCCTTGCCGATCAAGTACAGAAATTGAGGGCTCTCTGCTCCGCACCGTTTCAAGAGGACAAGGCTTTTCCTTATCATCTGGTGCGGCACGAGCGTACGCGACACAACTTGGCTATCACTTGGTTTGTTCAGCAAGCTTTGACTGTCGTCAAAGGTCGTTGATGGCCAAAGCGTGTCGCGTTCAAATTCCCGCCGGGATGTTCAACTTTTGCTTCTAGCGGCATGTCCGGCAGGTCCGCAACGCACCCGAAACCAGCCCTTAGAAGCGAAGGCGGCAACGGATTGTCCGTTTAACAGTACTAGTCATCGTGTTGATCAGGCCTTCAAAAACCTGCCAGGAGCTGCCAGTCCCGTCGGCCACACCCAGGCTGGTGACTAAATGCGATAGTCTGCAATTGGCTCGCCAAGTCGGCCCTCATCTGGTGCAACACCGAGGCCCGGCGTCCCGTATACCGTGAGCTTACCATTTGTATTCCTAACACCGCGCCCGGGAGCGACATCTTCGGTCAACATATCCTGACAAGCCCATGTGCCAAGCCGAAACGCGAGCGGTACAGTTTGCGCCAATTGCGCGGCCTCAGTATCCGCAAGAACGCTGCCGCCGGTCGCCATGACGTAGATCTGAATTCCGTGTGCGAGTGCCAGATCGCGAAGTCGCCTTGCTTTGGTGAGGCCGCCGACACGATTGATCTTCAAGCCAAAGACCTCGGCGAGCCCGTCTCTGGCGATACGGGCTCCGTCCTGGAGGGTGACCAGGCTCTCATCGACGCTGATCGGCGTGGTCGTGATCTCGCGAATCGCCGCGATGTCATCAAGCGTTTCCCCTGGTTGCTCGACAGTGATGCCGAGATCGGCAACCGCATTCATGACGATCGAGGCTTCACGCCTGGTCCAGGACCGGTTCGCGTCATAAAGAATGCGTTCGTCCGGTAGACGGTTCCGTTCGAGATGACGAATGCGGGCAATGTCCCTATCGATATCGCCACCGACCTTTGCTGAGTGAACCTTATAGCCGAGATCGCGATAGGTCTGGATGATACCAAGCATATAGTCAGGCTCGCCCGAAGATACCGAGGATGCGATCCAGGTTCCTTCTTCGCTGAGACCACCCAGCATATCGGCGAGCGAAAGGTTAGCCGCTTGGCCTGCAATATCCCAACAGGCCATGTCGATCGGCGCCTTGGCATAAAGATGGCCGGGAAGGCAAAGATCCATCGCCCGTTCGACATGGTCGAGAGCACGGGGTTCCTGTCCGAGAATGGCTTTCGCCATGGTCTCGATGCCGGCACGAATGCCAGGGCCATGGGCTGGCACATAGGTGTGCCCCCAAGGCGTGCCTTCGCCCCAACCGGTTATGCCCAGATCAGTCTCCAGCTTGACAAACGTTGCATCCAGCACGTCGAAGCGGAGCCGCCCCCCAGAAAGCCAATAGGGATCTCTCTGCGGCAAGTCCTTTTGATAGACGGTAATGCGCGTGATCTTCATGTCATTGTTGCTGCAAGGAAAATGGAAATCAGGAGCCAAAGCCTATTCAAGCTCAAAGAAGGCGTAGAAGTAAGGCATCGTATCTGGATGTGAAAGCCTGGGCGATAGCCGAAGCCATCGGCCGATCTCAATCTCTCTCGAACGCTAGCGCATGGCATACGACGTCGGCGCCGATGCAAGTCGGGACAGATGTTCGACGCCGCCAATCGTTATGTCGAAGTCAGAGTCTTAGCCCGCGATATGTTGTTGCTTAGTTGGCCTGTTGCGGTGAGCCATGGGGCGATCGATGAGATAGCCCCCCATGGGCCATCGGAAAGGGCCACGATTGAGGGGTTAGCCCCCCAGGTCGATGATAACCTCTTCTCCTGGCTTGATTTCGAACGTCGCAAGCTCTCGTTTGCCGACACCGAGCTTGTAGCTGCCGGCACGAAGCTGCACGGGCTCCTTGGCCTTTTCACCGAACGAAGCGACGGACGAGCTCGACGTCTTGCCTGACTCATAAACTCTTACATAACCGTCAGCCACGTTGTGGACCGAAAGCCATCCGGAAAAATCCGTGATGTCTACAACAGTCTCTTCGCCGGCGATCACGTCGATCTCGGTGAGGTCTTGTAAACCGTTGCTGATGACGTAGGTGCCTGCACGAAGTTGCTCGGGTTCCTTGGCCTTTTCGCCGAACGAGGCGATGGATGAGCTCGACGTCTTGCCCAGCTCGTAAACGCGAGCATAACCCTCGGTCACGTTCTCCACCGAGAGCCACCCAGAAAAATCCGTGATGTCTACGACAGTCTCTTCACCAGCGATCACGTCGATCTCGGTGAGGTCTTGCAAACCGTTGTTGATGACGTAGGTACCGGCACGAAGCTGCTCTGGTTCCTCGGGCTTCGCACCGAACGAGGCGATGGACGAGCTTGATGTCTTGCCCAGCTCATAAACGCGAGCGTAACCCTCGGTCACGTTCTCCACCGAGAGCCACCCAGAAAAATCCGTGATGTCTACGACAGTCTCTTCACCAGCGATCACGTCAATCTCGGTGAGGTCTTGCAAACCGTTGTTGATGACGTAGGTGCCGGCACGAAGCTGCTCTGGTTCCTCGGGCTTCGCACCGAACGAGGCGATGGACGAGCTTGACGTCTTGCCCAGCTCGTAAACGCGAGCGTAGCCCTCAGTCACGTTCTCTACCAGCAGCGTCCCTAAAGGTGCTGCCTTGACCTCAACGATACGCTTCGGCGCGGGCTCGGCGACCAGTTCGACGGTCGTCGTCATAGCGTCATGCAGCTCGGAGGCATTCGCGGCGTTCAGGAACTGACCACCCGTGCCGTCGGCAATGCATTGGAGTTGCGCCTTCTCCTCGGCGTCGAGATCGAAGCCGACCACGTGCACTGTGAAATCGACACCGCTCGCCTCGAGCTCAGCAGCAGCGGCGCATGGGTCGGCGTCGCACGTCTCCTTGCCGTCGCTCACCAGGATAACGGTCGCCCGTTCCTCGGTATGGCGAAGCTGCTCGGCAGCCTGACGCACGGCGTCTGTCAACGGCGTCTTGCCTTTCGGATTGAGTGTTTCGATTGACGCCATGATGTTCGACCTGTTCACCTTGCCGAGCGGCGCCAATGTCTCGATGTCAGCGCAATTACCCTTTTCTCGATGACCATAGGCCGTGACGCCGAGATGCACGTTCGGGTCCCAGTTCTCGAGAAGCCCGCTGATCACGTCGCGAGCGATCGTGATCTTGTGGGTGCCTTCGATCTGTCCCCACATGCTGCCTGAGGCATCGAGGACAAGAACGGCGCGCTCGGGCGACGCTGAAGCGGCATCGGTCGCTGATGTCGACTGGACGGGAATACCGATGCATAGAACGACGGTAAGACACTGGCCGATTTTGCGATTGACCATCATTGTCATGTCCTTCCTGAGACGGTTCTTTTTGGCCATTGCACCGAGTCCCCGGTCAATGGGCGGGACAGATATGAACTTTCTGGATGTGAGGTCTAGGGGCTCACTTCTGAACAACATGTGAACGCGTGTGGTATTCCGGGCCAAAAGGTCGTTCGATTGCCGTCGGCTGTTGATTTCAAAAGTTTTCGCCGCAATCGCCTAGGGTCAACAAGAGAAGTTAGCGCTTTCCGGCCAACTGCAGGCAAGCTGCTGCCATGCAGGAAAGTCTATCGGCATGGCGGCTTTCGAGCGCATTTCTGACCGAAGCTTCATGACCAGGAAGTACCGAGAATTGTGTCGGCAAGTTTCTCGGAAATCATTTGACGCATAGGAGAACGTGATGGCGATCTGTTCAGGTGGCTTCTAAGCATCCGCTAGCTAGCGGATAGCAGCAGATTGGATCGTGGTATTAGAATGCGCCGGGGTGATAATGGTAGAGAATGATCCCGATCCAGATTGGGAACAAAATTGGCAGCGGGTCTGCAAATCAACGCGGACATCGCTTGTAACCTGGCTTATCATCGTTTTCGCAGTGGGCGCATTGGGTTGAGGGCTTGGGGGCACTGATCAGAACGGCTCGGTGGAGTACGGAGTGGGCAAAGATCTTCTTGTTTGCGATCGTGCTCATGATCGTCTTCTGGGCAAGAAGGGCGCCCCGCTAGTAGCGGATGCTTCGTTCTATAGAGAATCAGCGGTACGCCTTACCGTCTGCCAGCAGCGGCCCGCTATGGAGCTGAACGCCGCTTTAAGGCTGACTACGGCATCGTACTGCTGTCATCTGTTGGATTGAGCTCCTTGTCTGGTCAGCTGGAAATCTCGTGCAGCGTGAGCAAACACTGCTGCCAACACGAGCGCACCGCCAACAAAACTCGGCAGTGGTGGAAGTTCAGAAAGCAGCAACCATGCCAGAATAGTCGCGAATGGCGTTTCCGCTGTTCCGAGAAGCCCTGCCTCTGAGGCAGCAATAAGTCTTGTACCTTCTGTCCAAAGAATGACTGCTACGGCAAACGATATCCCAAAAAGAACCATCATCCACCCATCTTCTGAAGTTACAGAAAGAGGGTCGACAAACAGCCAGCTGATCAGGAACAGCTGCAGTGCCGATACTGCTCCGGCGAAGACCACAGGTGTGTTATGGAACAAACGAACGAGAACCATATAAATAGCGTTCCCAGCCGTCATCAGCAGCGCAACGCCATCACCTAGCAGGCTCTTTGAGCCCACCCCACCGTGGACAATAATGGCTACACCACCTATGCAAATGGCGGCTGCGACGGCGGTACGCCGTTTCATTCGCTCGCCGAGCAACCACCAGCCCAATGCTGCCGCTATAAAAGGAACTGTTGCGTAAATGATCGCCACGTTGGCGACATAAGTCAGCTTGAATGCAAAAATAAAAGCGAGGCTTGCTGCACTTCCAACAGTTGCAAGAATCCACCCGCTCCATCCTAGCCGAAACGTCTTTTCGAACGGATTTCGACGACCGAGCCACGCGACGTAAGCGGTGATCAAGAATCCGCCAACCAATCCCCGCCAGCATGAAATCGTCCACGCGTCAGCAGTGATCCACTTCGTTAATACCCCAGCCAAGCTGAACGCCAGGGCCGAGGCAAGAACGAGGAGGACACCAAGCGCATGCGTGCCAACGATCCTGTCTTCGAACTTCATTCGAACGGTCCGACTTGCCGTATGCAAGTCCTAGCTTAGGCTCCCTCTACTGACACAGTAGTGTCAGTATTTGGACGATAGCTGTGCTCTTTCTTTCGCTTCGGATCAACAGCACGCTTTCGCGCTTCGATGTTTTTCATCTCAGGTAGAGGGCTCGACTAGGGATCATTTCCGCAACAATCCGCAATAATCATCGAGGCTTTTATCTCATCATCCGTCGAGTTGGGCCAAAACTAATCCCCTTGGGGTGACACATACACCTGTGCTCTCGGTGCCGCTCTTAGGTACATGTTGCTCTTAGTTCTGATATCCATCCCCCTATACCATCCATCAACGATGGACTGCCTCGGCATCTCCGAGCCGACTTCTCCTATGGGCGGATTCGGAAATCGATTCTGGATGTTCAAAACATGGGCCTGCTGCCAGTTTACTCGTTGTATTCTGCGATAAGGTTCGTGCCATCTGCTAATAGGGGCGCGGCAAAATCGAGAGACGAAAACAATCACGTTTCTGTCATTCTCTTTACGCTGCCTAACGTCTGCTTTCGTCTGGACCGGAGCATCATCTCGACTTCCTAAATAATTCCCAAAGCACCTCTTTGGGCGTCACTCCATTGCCTTGGAGACTGTCCATACATGCGCTTGAACTCTCGGCTGAACTGAGACGTGCTCACATAACCCACGTCCATGGCCGCTTCTTTCACGGTCATTCCTCCGGCAATCTTCATCGCAGCATTGTTAAGGCGCATCGATTTGACGAACTGGATGGGGGGCATCGTCGTGACCTGCTTGAATTTGCGATGAAACACTGCGCGGCTCATGCCTGCGCGCGTCGCCATATCGTCGATCGAGATGGGCCCATCCAGATTTGACGACATATGCGCGATAGACCGTGCGATTGCATTGCCGGCACCAAAGGACCGTCTCATAAACACGCCAGCGTCGCCCTTTAGAAGTGCGTAGCAAAGCTCACGCAGCCGCGTTTCCCCGAGAACTGCTGTGTCGGCTAGCCTGGATCTCTCACCATTGAAGGTGCATCGGCGTCCGTAATCTGCGAAAGTGCAGTTGCAGCAAACACTTAGCAGACGAAGCCGGAAGCACCGATGC
>JANQPX010000063.1 GCA_028285265.1 Geminicoccaceae bacterium | reverse complement strand
TTGTCGAAGTGGCGAATCTTCGAGAGCTTGCCGTGCATTGGCAAAACCCTGATGATCTTGCCCCCATAGGCTTGGCCGATCGCTTGATGACCAAGGCAGACACCGAGGATTGGAACCTTGCCTTTGGCCTCTTTGACAAGATCGAGACAGATGCCGGCTTCGTTGGGTGTGCACGGTCCGGGCGACAGGACAATCGCCTTGGGTTTCGATTTGAGCGCGTCTTTGGCCGTGATCTTGTCGTTGCGCACAACATCACACGTCGCGCCCAATTCCCCGAGGAAATGCACGAGATTGTAGGTAAAGCTATCGTAGTTATCGATCAAAAGGAGCATGGCTGATGGTGTAGAGGCTGAAGGTGGCGACAGTCAAGCAAGCTGCTTGGGTACAATGAACTGCACGAGATGGCCTTGTGCTTTTTCGATGCCTCGCCAGCTATCCACCTGGAACACGATCCGTGCCAGCGCGGCGGTTGGGAACTTACCCGAAAGCCGCTCCAACGCATCGCCCTGCGCGGTTGCCACCAATTGCATAGCCAGCATCTGCGATCCTGGGTTGTGGCCGATGATCATAAGCGACCGCACGTCATCATCTACCATTGCGATACAGTGCAACAGCGCTGACGGCGGCGCCTCATAAATCTCGCGTGTAAACGTCACCGCAAGTCCATCATCATCCGCCGTCGGAAACGCCAGGTCGAGTGTCTGCCGGGTCCGCAGCGACGTCGAACACAGGACGAGTTCGGGCGCGATGCCATTGTCACGCATGTACGCACCCATCAGCGGTGCGGCAGCGCTGCCACGTGCACTAAGTGGACGATCATGATCGTCGAGATCGGGATCGGACCAGCTTGATTTGGCGTGTCGGAAAAGAAATAGCTCGCGCATGACGAATACCAAGGCCCGTGGGTCTAACCAAACTGACCGCGATTGCTGCCGGGGCCATCATCTGAGGCCTTCCCGCCTGCAAACCGCACCGCTTCCTCGGCGGCTCGGACCAAGGCCTTGGCTTTGTTGATGCATTCCTGCTGCTCATTCTCCGGCACGGAATCATAAACCAGTCCAGCGCCGGCCTGGACATGCATCGTGCCATCCTTGACCAGGGCCGTCCGCAAAACAATGCAGGTGTCCATGTTGCCGTCGGCAGAGAAGTAGCCCACACAGCCGGCGTAGGGCCCACGCTTGTCCTTCTCCAGTTCGTCAATAATTTCCATCGCCCGGACTTTGGGCGCACCCGAGACAGTCCCGGCCGGGAAGCCCGCCATCAAGGCATCAATCGCGTCGTGCTTGGTGTCGAGCTGGCCAATCACGTTCGACACAATGTGCATGACGTGGCTATAGCGCTCGATGATAAAGCGTTCCGTGACCTCGATGCTGCCGATCTCAGCAACCCGCCCGACATCGTTGCGACCGAGATCAAGCAGCATGAGATGCTCGGCGCGTTCCTTCGGGTCGGCCAACAGCATCTCTGCCAGATGATCGTCTTCCCGTGTCGTCTGCCCTCTCCGGGCCGTCCCGGCAATCGGGCGGATGGTAACCTCGCCATCACGCACGCGGACCAGGATCTCCGGGCTCGAACCAACCAGCGAAAACTCGTTGAAGTCGAGGTGAAACAGGAACGGCGATGGATTGGTCCGGCGCAATGCCCGATAGAGCGAGAACGGCGGCAATGGGAACGGCGCTGAGAAACGTTGTGACAACACAACCTGAAAGACATCGCCCGCTTTGATATATTCTTTCGCCTTGTCGACCATCGCCATGAACTCATGCGGCGCGGTGTTTGAAACCGGCTCACCGGCAGCCAGGC
>JANQPX010000060.1 GCA_028285265.1 Geminicoccaceae bacterium | reverse complement strand
GACCAGGTCTCCGGGCTCAACCGTTTCCAGTACTTCTTCGAGTCGGAGCACCATCTGCTCAAGGCCGTAACCATTCACCGCATAGTTCAAAATCTTGATACGATCTTCGAGCCGTGTCGCGACAAGGTTAAGCGCATTGTCGTCTTGAAACACGCCCATTCCGAAGAGAAATGAGTCGCCAAAGGCGTGGAGCGTCGGCACGTTCATATCCGACTGCTCGGGGATGAAACGCCGTCCGTGGTCGTCAATGACTACAAACTCGCGGCCGCTTCGCTCTTGCCTGTAGCCGGGCCGAAGGCGCCAGCCCAGGCGATCATCTGGCATGATCTCCTTCTTCTTCGCGATCGTTGCCCCTCCATGTGTAAGGGGCACCCAAAGCGCCCTCGTGTTGAGGAGGAGGATCTCAACGGCCCCGAGTAAGAAGGGAAGTGCGATAAGTGCTGCGACGATCTGACGAAACTGCGAATCACGACCGTCACGCAGGTAGGCATTGCACAACCAGAGAATGCCGATAATGAAGACATTCAACAGGATGACGTAAGGAAGTTCGAGACGCGCCTTCTCTTTGACGGCAAGTGTCATGACAAGCGGGTTGATGACCAGAAGGACAGGAAAGAGGATGAGCGCGATCAGAAGGCAAGGTGTTTTGAATCGCCTACCAGTCCTGAGCGCATCGACGTCGGAAGATGCGCGGGCATCCGATGGCATAGAAGAAAGATCGGTAGGCATGCAAACCGGCTCGGGCGTGGAGGCATTGTTGTTGACCCGCCTGAAGCTACGCGACATCCGTTGCGATCGCCAGGGGCATCCACGGCCAAGGCTGTCTTGGCGCCTCCGTGCCATAACGGGCTCGACCTCTTGCCTGGATGCTATCATCATGGCCGAAGGCTTCACGGTGTGAGGAGAGGTTGTCCGTGACTGAGAAGGCAGAGCTTGGCTTCGATGTGGAGCGTCTTGCCGCCTATCTTCGAGACGCTTTGCCTGAACTGCAGGATAGCCTTACCGCCATGACGAAGATCGGTGGCGGCCAGTCCAATCCCACCTACAAGATGCGTTTTGGCGATTTGGATGTGGTGCTTCGTAAGCAGCCCCGTGGCGACCTGTTACCATCGGCCCATGCTGTCGATCGCGAGTATCGGGTGCAAAAGGCCTTAGCAGCAACCGATGTGCCAGTTCCGAAGATGCTCCATCTCTGCGAGGACAGGACGGTCATTGGGTCTCTCTTTTATGTCATGGAGGCGTTGGATGGACGTGTGTTCCACGATTCGCTGATCCCGGGGGTGTCCCCAAAAGAGCGGGCGGCAATCTATGATTCAATGAACGACACCCTGGTCAAACTTCATCAAGTCGATTGGCGGGCCATCGGACTCGATGGATTCGGCAAGACTGGGCACTATTTTGAGCGACAGATACGTCGCTGGACACGTCAATGGCATGCTTCGAAAACGCGCGACATTCCCGAGATCGACCGTCTAATAGCGTGGTTGCCCAACAATAGGGCCCAAGATGATGAGACCACCATCGTCCATGGTGATTATCGGCTCGGCAATTTGATGTTTCATGCTGAGCAGCCGGAAGTCATCGCGATCTTGGATTGGGAGCTCTCAACGCTAGGGCATCCGCTCGCCGATCTCGCTTTCAACGGCATGCTCTGGCACGCGACACCAGACATGTATGTCGGCATCGCCGGCCACGATCTCCTGACACTAGGCATTCCATCGCTCGAAGATTATGTCGGGCGATATTGCAGGAATGCCGGGCGCCACGATGGGATCGAGACCTTTCATCTCGCCTTCTCAATGTTTCGCTTCGCAGTCATTTTCGAGGGAATCGCTAAGCGTGCCCTCCAGGGCAATGCCACGGCTGAAAACGCAGAGGATGTGGGACGCCTCAGCGAATCGTATGCCAAGCTCGCTTGGTCACTCGTGGAAAACGGCGACGAGCTTCGACCTTAGTTCAAGCCGTGCACCACCTCATCAAAGACAGTAACGTTGCGATCGTTCGCTAAAAGATTGGCCGCCTTGCCGCGCCTCTTGCCGGAATGATGGGATTTTCGGGTGTGGCACGGCCAATCGTCGCTTGGGGCTGACGCGAGCGATCGCCGCCAGATTGTGTCCTGGTCAAGGGCCCCCCTTGGCCCGCCTTATCATCGGCCGCAGCCTGCAGCTGTCGGAGATAGTCCTCAACGACAGGATGCCGCTGCCAGCCAGCAAGACTGAAGGCTGGGTTGGTTTCCTGCCATTTTTCATGGCGTGTGCCGTCTTGAAGGACGTGCAAACGTTCTAGGAAATCGTCGACAAAGCCTTTGATTGATTGGTAACGGACATTGCTGCTTGGCCAGTTATAGGTCGCCAAGACTAGAGGGACAGTCAGCGTGCTGATCGTCTTCTTTCCGAAGATCAGCGATGGATAGTCATCCGCGCTCAAGTCGGTCGGCTGATAGATGTCTGATGGTTCAACGGACGGTATGGCCAAGAAACGAAGGCCGTCTCGGACTTCGATATTGGAAAAGAGCGAGGCAGGTTTCGGCGCAGTGTAGACCATGGCGGCGATGTCGCCGGACTTTAGCTTATCCAAGGCGATGCCATGTCCATCAGACCGCTGCTCGACGGCGAGGTCCATTTGGTCGAACAACAACGCTGCGGTTACCTCGCTACCACTGCCACTTGGCCCGAAATTCACAGGCTGCCCGAGAAGATCTTTCAGTTCGAGAATGTCGTCGCGCACGAGCAGATGCACTTCAGCATCCGTCCATTTGGCGATAGTGCGAATATTGTCGACGAGGTCAGGATAGATGCCTCGATCTCGCTCGCGCTCGAGGACGTCGGCTTGGAGAACGGCGACGTCGATACCATCGAGATAGAGCAGGTCGGCGAGATTGTGGCCAGCGCCTCTTCCATGGATCGGCAGGACACGGATAGCCTGATCCGAAGACATGGAATTGAGGAGGTCATCGACCATCAGATCTGTTGTTCTGTCCTCGGTTGTCATGAGCTTGACGAGGCCTTGTCCAACGCGCTGTCGGACCGAGGAAGGCGAGCTCAGATCATCGCCGAAGAGGGTAAACCCAGGATCGCTATCGGATGCATCAGCAAGTGCTGGTATGTCGACCTCGATTCCCCTCTCGGCAAAGTAGCGTTTGGCTCCCGCATGGAGCGGTACAGGGAGTCCTCTGACGGCGCTCTCTTCGGTTAGAAACTCAAAGGGTGCATGCAGACGGGCCAAGAAGGTCAAGTTCTCGAAGATCGTTTTGGTGATGGCGTAGACGACCTCCTCGTCGACATCGGCGTGTACTGCCAGAAAGTTCGGTTGGGCGATGGTCTGATAAGGCTCGGGTTGTCCGTCGTAGGTATTGGCCGGCAGTGTTAAAGGGAACCAAAGGCCAAGGTCCCCATCAGCCCGGCGCAGTTGCTCCTCTGTCCAACTCAACAGAACGGCCTCAGGGCCGAGTTGTTTCATCAGCTCAATGAACGCTGGTACCGGGGTGCTCGCCGGTAGGCTGAGACCATCGATCTCCCCCCGCTGGAAGGCCTCGACGCTCGGCCTAAACGACAACAGTGCCTGATCGACATCCTGGTCGATATCCAGACCGAGATTCTCGAGAAGGACACGGTTGGATAAGATCGCGGAGCGTTCGCGGCCCAGTGAAACACGCCGCCCTTCGAGGGCGAGGAAGTCGTCGATCGTGCCGCTGGTTGCGAGGCTCTTTCTGATGACAAAATGTTCGACATTCGGCCAAAGCATCGTAACGGCGCGAAGGTCATCCTGTGGGCCAAACTCTGACGCAATGCCTTCACCGTTTCGAGCATAGTGGCCCAGAAGCGATTGCACGATTGCGAATTCAGATGATCCGTCGGACAGTCTCGCAATGTTGTCGAGTGATCCCCAAGAATTGCTGGTGGTGAGATCGATCTGCTCCGTCGGTAACAACTTGATCTTCACCAACGCCGAGAGGCTGACGCCGCCTTGATGAAAGGCGCCGCCGGTCGATGCCGTTGATAGGACGAAGCTGTCGCGCGTTTCCACCCGTGCCTCTTGCGCGGTCACTGGACTGATGGCAGCCGCCGTCAACATGACGACAGCGACGCCGACAACTATGGCACCAAGCATCTTTCTCAAAAGGCCCCTCCCAACGACTACGCATGCTCGATCTCTATAGCGAGTCTCGCTGTCAATCGCCATAGTGGAACGATATTTTCCTAATCATTCCAGGAGTCTATGGAATGCTCTTCAGTGCGAGCCTTAGCCTGTCTGGTCATCCATGCCTCGCCTGGAGACAAACGCTTTTTTCGTGAACCCCCGCCGTACACTTTTTCCCGGAGTTAATCCGCCATCCCCTAAGCCGGATACCCGTATGCCAAACAGTAAACAGGTCAATAAAGCCCTGCAGATCGCTATGTAACACAATAGCCGATAAAGTCGAGATGCCGAGGAAATTTGTATACTATAGTGCATCGGGTTGAATGTTGAATGTGTGTTTTGTGTTATTTTACAGAGATTTATTCGTTGATCTTCAGGTATGTGGCTTGATTTTCTTTTTTTACATAGGGACGTTGTTCAATAGCCACATCGATGATCACCGCTAAGACTTTGTTTGCACTGTGACATTGCGTCTTTGGTTGAAACACCGTATGCACAGCCTCTAAAGCCTCGATCGGCAACGAAAACGTTGGGCAAGACAAGGGAAACATCGCGATGCTTGCGCGGACGAAAACTTGGCGCTGGCTGGCTGTCGTATGCTGTTGTTGTTGCGTACAGATGGGTGCTTCATGGCGCGCGTCGGCGCAAACTGCAGCGGATGGCCGGGGGGCTTTTCTATTGGGCACCTCGTCGACTGGCGACAGCTACCATCCGGTTGGCGTCGCTCTCTCGACCCTGGTGAAACTCAAGCTGCTGCCTGAATATGGGATCGATCTGACGGCCGTTAACACGGCAGGATCGCGCCAAAACGTCGACCTTGTACGACAAGGCGATGTTCAGTTTGCCATCGTCTCGGCCCTGGCTGCTCATGACGCTCGAACAGGTTCTGAGTATTTCGAACGGTTTGGACCCGATGAGAACCTGCGAGCGGTCGCAACGCTCTGGCTAAGCGTCGATCATCTTCTCGTCCGCGATGAGGCCGTGACCAGCGGGACAGTTGCAGATTTTCTCGAATTGACAGGTCGCTCGGTCTCGCTCGGTCGGGAAGATACGAACACACTCTTGGAAAACCGTAAGCTGATTTCAGCTTTGGGAGCAGATGTCGATCAGGCTTTCGAGATTGCGGATCTGGGGCCAGAGGAGAGCGTAGAGGCGTTAGCCAGCGGTCAAATCGACGGTATGGGGGCATCCGGTTCCTTGCCGCTCAGCGTGGTCACGGAAGCCTACGAGTCACTAGGCGGTCAGGCGACGCTGCTTGATGTCAACGATGAGCAGCTGTCGCGCATTGATAGTGGTCGTGATCTTTGGCAGCGGGTGGTGATCCCAAGCGGTACCTATCCGGGGCAGGACCGCGACATCTTTACGATCGGCGTGCCCAATATTCTGGTCGTGCATGAGGATGTCGGCGATGACATCGTCTATCAAATCACAAAGACCATTTTCGAGGAGCTTGATTACCTTCACGGACTTCATGAGTCGACAAAGGAGATCAGCTTAGACCGTGCTGTCGAAGGTCTGCCGCTTCCCATTCACGCTGGTGCCCAGCGCTATTTCGAAGAGAGGGGCGTCGAGCTACCCCTTCCGCCCATCCAGCTCGACCCGAACTTGCTTGCCAGTTACGGATCAGTCGAGCAGGCGCGCGATGCGGCAAATCAGGGCGTGATCTCGATGTTCGCGGGTACTGAAGGAGACACGGCGACCCTCATTGCGGCCGAGCTTGCCTCTGTTTTGGATGTCGACCGCCAAAATGTTCGTCTCCTCGTGACCAATGGTGGCGGCATGGGTCAGAATCTCACGGACTTACTCTATCTGCGCGGTGTCGATACAGCTTTGGTACGCGCTGACCTCATGAATTATGCGCAGAGTCAGGATGCCTATCCGCCATTTGATAACGCGATCAATTACATCACCGAGATGTTCCCCGAGGAAGTTCACCTGCTGGTTCAGTCCGATATAACCGAGCTCAGCGATCTCACCGGCAAGCGGATCAACATTGGCGCTTCGGGGATGGGTGCGGATGTGACCGCGTCTGTGATCCTGTCGGAGCTAGGCCTGCGCGCGGAGCTCACCCGCTTTGATACACGCCTCGCGATCGAGAAGTTAAAGCAAGGCGAGATCGACGGCGCGTTCTTTGTTGGTGGTGAGCCAATGCCGCTGCTGCGCCAAATCGACGGCAACAGTGGCCTAAAGCTCATTGCCGTTCCTCCTGTTGACTATTTCGATAGTTATCGTGCTGCAGAAATTCGGGGTAGTGCCTATCCCAACTTAATGCGTCCTGATGATGTGGTGCCGACGATCGCTGTCCGTACGGCTCTCTTGACGTATTCTTGGCGGCCGGGGTCGTCGCGTTATCAAGCGCTGGGTGACATGACCACAGCCTTGTTTGATAGCCTGCTGACGCTCCAAGCCAGCGACTATCATGCGAAATGGCGTGAAGTCGATCCGACCGTTCCCTTTATGAACTGGCGACGCTTCGAACCGGCAGCGCGTTGGATCGACGACAACGAGGGAACGGCGCGCCGTATCGCTTTAGAAGGACGCGCGCGACTCGAGCAATCAGCGTTGGTTTCGACGAATTCGACGATCACAGAACCGCTCACCATCGAGACCGAGGTGGATGGTGTTTTCGTTGAGGAGGAGGCCATCAACTCATTGATCGAAGATGCCGCTTCATCGCGCGAAGATCCATCTCAAGCTACCGGCGACGACAATTCCATCTCGGCGACTGCAGAGCCGACCGCAGAGCCGGCCGAAGTGTCGCCAAGCCCAACCCCTCAAGCGGCGCCGGTGATCGAGCCGGCGAGTAGCGATGAGACGACCGGCGGCGCGTCTGGGGGTGGACTGAATGGCGAAGGCGCGAGCAGTCCAAATGCGATTGTCCCGCGTCCCGCCATCTCCGAAGCGCCCTCAATCGGTGTCAAAGCGCCGACCTTCTAGTCGCAAGGTTGCGCGTTCAATCAGCTAGGAGAAAAGCGTGTCGTCAGGGCGTCAGCTAGACGTTGAAGTAGCGCGCCTGGGGATGATGCAGCACGATGGCGCTGGTTGACTGCTCGGGCCAGAGCTGATCCTCCTCGCCGAGTTCGATGCCGATGCGCTTGGCATCGAGCAGTGTCAGCAAGGTCTCTTGATCGGCGAGGTTGGGGCAGGCGGGATAGCCAAAGGAATAACGAGAACCACGGTAGCCCTGCTTGATCAAACGCATCCTATCGCGCTCGTCGAGATGAGCAAAACCAAGATCAGCACGGATCCGCTTGTGCACATATTCGGCGAGCGCTTCAGCGAGTTCGACACCCAGCCCGTGTAGGCGCACATAGTCATTGTAGCGATTGGCCGCAAACCAGTCCCGTGCAACATCGGACGCGCGTTGACCGACAGTGACCACTTGAAGGCCTAGAACGTCTCGCTCGGCATCGCTGACATCGCGGAGGAAATCAGCGATGCAAAGGCCGTTTTCTTTCTTTTGCCGAGGAAGTGCAAAGCGCGCCAGCTGTTTCTCTGGGTCGTCTGGGCAGAACAGAATGACGTCATTGCCATCGGCGGCTGCGGGCCAAAAGCCATAGGCGGCTTGTGGTAGGAACACGCGTTCCCGCTCCGCCTCATCGACGAGACTAGCCAAGATCGGACGAAGCTCTTTCGCAGCCCATGTCAAGAAATCATCCAAGGACCGACCGTCCTTCTTATAGCCCCAATGAAACTGGAAGAGCATGTTCTCATTGAGGTAGGGAAGGAGCGCTTTGACCGGAACATCTTCGAGCAGTCGTGGGCCGAAGAAAGGCGGCTCCGGCACCTCGACCCCTTTGGAAAGCTCGTTTCTGCGCAGGCGGGATGCCTCCGCTTCGATCGGGCGTAGCGTTGCATTGGGTGGGTCGATCGCTTCGAGCGACCGGGACTTTCTTCGTCGGTTGGACCGGCCGGCAGACTTTTCCTGTCGTTGCGCTAGGTGGTCATTGAACTGACCGTTGACGATCTTATCCATGAGGTGCAGGCCATCAAAGGCATCGCGTGCATAGGCGACACCCCCGGTGCCGTAGGCTTTGACACAATCGTCCTCGACATATTGGCGTGTGAGGGCGGCACCACCCAGCATCACTGGTGTGTTGACGCCCTGTCTCGTCATCTCCTCCATGTTCTCACGCATAATCACCGTGGATTTGACCAGAAGGCCCGACATCCCGATGGCGTCAGCCCGGTTTTGGTTCGCAGCCTCAAGAATCGCCGAGATCGTTTGCTTGATACCGAGATTGACGACCTTGTAGCCATTATTGGTGAGAATGATGTCGACGAGGTTCTTCCCGATGTCGTGCACATCACCTTTGACCGTAGCGAGCACGATGGTGCCTTTCTCTTGGCCCTCCGTTTTTTCCATGTGGGGCTCGAGATGGGCGACCGCGGCTTTCATCGTCTCCGCGCTCTGAAGCACAAAGGGGAGCTGCATTTTGCCGGCGCCGAAAAGGTCACCGACCACCTTCATGCCGTCAAGAAGATGGGTGTTAATGATGTCCAGTGGCGGATACGTCTCCAGGGCTTCGTCCAAATCAACCTCGAGGCCCTGCCGGTCGCCGTCAATGATGCGTTGGGTCAGGCGCTTTTCAACATCAGCTGGCCGTTCTTTTTTGACCTCGTTGACCTTGCGATCGGCGAACAAAGCCATGAATGCCTGGAGCGGATCATAGCCCGAGCGCCGGCGATCGAAGATCAGATCTTCCGCAGCTTCGACTTCTTGCGCTGGAATCTTGTGAAGGGGCATAATTTTCGAGGCATGGACAATGGCGCCTGTGAGACCACGCTTCATTGCGTGGTCGAGATAAACCGAGTTCAACACATGTCGCGCAGCAGCATTCAGGCCGAAGGAAATGTTAGAGAGACCCAATATGATCTGAATGTCCGGAAATTTCTGGGCGAGGGTTTCGATCGCTTCCAGCGTCCAAAGACCGAGCTTTCGGTCATCTTCATTGCCCGTGCAAATCGTGAAGGTGAGGGGATCGATCATGAGGTCCGCTTGCGGCAGACCATGACGATTGCAGGCGAAATCGACGAGGCGTTGCGCGATCCTGACCTTGTCCTCGGCCTTCTTGGCCATGCCTTCTTCGTCGATCGTGAGTGCAATCACGGCCGCCCCAAACTTTCGTGCGAGCTCCATGCGTGCTGTGGGCGGCTCCTCTCCATCTTCAAAGTTGATCGAGTTGATCACCCCTTTGCCGCCGTAAAGAGCGAGAGCCTCCTCAAGCACGGGAAGTTCTGTCGAGTCGAAAACCAAGGGCGCGTCGGCGGAACCGCGAAGTCTTGACACCACCGCCGTCATATCTGCGATTTCGTCCCGCCCGACATAAGCAGTGCACACGTCGAGCGCATGCGAGCCTTCCTTAACCTGTTCCCGTCCGATCGCGATGCAACCGTCCCAGTCCTCGTCCGCCTGGCGTTCCCGAAACTTTTTGGATCCATTCGCGTTACAGCGTTCGCCGATGGAGAGATACGCGTTCTCCTGCCGATATTCGACAGCGCTGAACAGGGAGGCCAGACTCGGCGCCGAATGCACCTCTCGGTGTCGGGGACAGGGGCGATCATGATCTTTGGACTGGCTTCGGAGCATCGCGTCTAAGGCTTGGATATGATCAATCCTGGTGCCGCAGCAACCACCGATGATGTTGACTCCATCCTCCACAATGAAACGCTCGAGCCAGCCCGCCAGTTCGTCCGGACCGAGTGGGTAATGAGTCTGGCCGTCGACCAGTTCGGGTAGACCTGCATTGGGGAGCACCGAAATGAGCCCGCGCCAGTTCTCAGAGAGATAACGGAGGTGTTCTGCCATCTCCTGGGGGCCAGTAGCGCAATTGAGGCCCAGAACATCGACGTCCAACGCTTCAATGATCGTGGTCGCAGCTGCGATGTCTGTTCCCACCAGCATCGTCCCGGTGGTCTCCACCGTCACCTGCACCATCAACGGACATGGCCGTTGCGATTCGCGGATCGCATGCTTGGCGCCATTGATAGCAGCCTTGACTTGCAGCGGGTCCTGGCAGGTCTCGCAAAGGATGACATCAACGCCACCATCCAAGAGACCTGCTGCTTGAATGGCGAAACCATCTTCAAGGTCTTGATAGGCGACATGCCCGAGTGACGGCAGTCGTGTCCCCGGTCCAATGGCGCCAATGACAAAGCGCGGCCGGTCATCGGTCGATACAGATAGCGCAGCTTCCTTAGCCAGGGCTGCTGCCTTTTTATTGATCTCGAAGGCTCGCTCTGCCAGGTCAAACTCACCGAGCGTCAATGGCGAACCGCCGAAGCTGTTGGTCTCGATCGCATCGGCGCCGGCTTGAAGATAGCCTTGATGGATGTCGCGTATGAGATCTGGCCGTGAAAGGTTGAGGATCTCTGAGCAATTCTCCTGACCTAGGAAATCCTCCTCGACCGAGAGGTCGCGGCCTTGGATCTGCGTGCCCATAGCGCCGTCGAAAAGAAGGACTTGCCGTTTCAGTACTGTCAGAAAATCGTTCATGTCGATCCTGTCATTATGATCCATGGACTGCCGCGTACCGGGTACGCGATGAATCCCTAGGCAGCGTGTGCGAGCGTCGGCTTCAGGCCAAGCAGGCGGCAGGTGGCGACGGTCAGGTTGGCGCGGTTCAACGTGTAGAAATGCAACTCTTCAAACCCCTCCAGCACCAAGCGTCGTGCCTGCTCCGCTGCTACCGAGGCGCCGATGAGGCCGCGTTGTTCGGGATCTTCGTCGAGCCCCTCATAGAGAGCGCCGAGCCAATCTGGCAGCTTGGCGCCACAGGCGTTGCTAAAGCGTTTGGTGAGGACGAAGTTCTGCACCGGCAGGACGCCCACGGCGATTTGGGCGTCGATCCCTCGTCCAACCATCGCGTCGCGGAATCGCAATACCGAATCCGTCTCGAAGCAGTATTGCGTGATAACCTTGTCGGCGCCGGCATCGACTTTGCACTTGAGATTATCGAGATCGGCATCGGCGCTCTTTGCTTCCGGATGTATCTCGGGGTAGCCGGCAACAGCGATATCAAAATCGCCGATCGTTTTGAGCGTCGCAACCAGGTCGGCAGCGTAGCGATGATGATTGGCGCCGGGCTGGGTGCCATCTTTGGGACGATCTCCGCGAAGGGCTACAATTCTCCGAACACCATCGTGCCAATAGGCTCTGGCAATGTCCTCGATCTCGGTCTTCGATGCCGTCGCGCAGGTGAGATGCGCTGCAGCCTCAAAGCCCGCGTCCTCTCTCAAGCGTGTCACCAGTGACGCCGTACCCTCCGCAGGGTTGCCGCCGGCGCCGCAGGTGACGGAGACGTAAGAAGGCTGCAGACTCTGGAGCTTGGTGACGGATTCCCAGAACTTTGCCTCGGCGCCTTCGGTCTTCGGCGGAAAGAATTCGAATGAAATCCTCGGTGCCGGTAAACGCTCCCCGAGCCAAGCGACTCGGCGTTCAGCGAAGGTGTCACTATCAGCAAGGGGGTCTTTCGGTTTGTCGATCATGCAACCTGGCTTTCTCTATCCTCGTCAGGGGGCTCGGTTAAAGGCGTATCGGTAATCGAAGTCTTGGTTAAAGAAGGCTTAACAACGCGCGTCGCCGTCCAAAGGACGACGGTGAGCGGGTCCCCTTTCAGCGATTGGGGTTCATTGAATGCTAGACCTGCCGCTTCGAACCAAAGACGCATCTCGTCATGGTCAAACCCGAGTCGTCGATGCGCATGGTCGCGGCGAAGATGTTCCTGGTCGTGGCGTGCAAAATCGATGATCACCAGGTGCCCGCCTGGGCGCAGCACGCGGGCGGCCTCGACAAGCACGGCTGCCGGGTCGTCGGCGAAATGAAGGACATGATGCAGGACAGCGGCGTCGAAAGACCCAGCATCAAGGGCGAGATGGTACATGTCGCCCTGACGGACTTGGCAATTGCGAAGGCTCGTCTTGTCCAAATTCGCGCGGGCGACGGTCAGCATCTCAGTCGATTGATCGATCCCGAGGCCAAAACCTATATGCGGGGAAAGAAGCTGTAGGACACGGCCAGTGCCGGTGCCGACATCGAGGAGCCTGGAGACAGAACGTCCTTCGAATAGCGACTGCAATGCGGCTTCGACTTTTGTTTCGTCGACATAGAGCGAGCGCAGACGGTCCCAACTCTCGGCTCGTTCGGCAAAGTAACGTGTCGCTTGCAATCGTCGTGTTTCCCGCACCATTTGCAGGCGCTGACGATCAAGTACGACCGTTGGGTCGTCCAGCGGGAGCATCCTGCAAAGATTGCGCGCCATGCGAGCGCCTGCACCGGAGCGGGCGCGCCGATAGAAAACCCAACTGCCCTCGGGCATGCGCTGAAGCAATCCAGCATCGGTAAGAAGCTTCAGATGTCGAGAAACTCGCGGCTGGCTTTGGCCTAAAATCTGGGTAAGCTCAGTTACGGTCCACTCACCCTGTGCGCAGAGCAGCAGCAGCCTGAGCCGCGTCATATCTGCCGCAGCGCGTAGGCCATTTAGAACATCGTCGAGGCTATCTGTCGTCATGGGTAGGCCGTCGTGAACTCGAAAATATACTAGATTAAAGATATTAAGAAATCTTTATATCATAATGTCAAGCGAACGGGTTGGCTCAATAAAAAGAGCGGCCTGTTCAGCCGCCCCCGTCGTGTTGTCATGTCGTTGGGTTCAGGGATCGAGAAGCTAGAGGGCTGGCTTTGAAGCCGTTGCTGCCATCTTCTCCTCCTCGCGTGCGCCAAATAGCCAGCTCATGACCGTGTTTTCGACGACCCATCGAACCTTGTCGGGATAGAGGCGCAGGCTGCGCATGGCGTCAGTCAGGCTACGTTCATCCTCATAACGCAATCCTTCCTCAAACCGGCGATAGAGAAGGCTATCAGCGCCCAGGATTTCCTCGAGCCGATCGAGCAGGTCATCAAGCGAGATGATACGTGCGTCCTTCATGGGAAATCTCCAAAGTCGCCAGGTAACCAGCGGGAAGTTAATGATTTTTTTACTATCGTCTTTTACACCTCCTTCATGCAATCGTGATGAAGGGTTAATTGCCATACCCGGCTATTGGTGGATGATGGAGGTCAGCTAGAATGGTAGGATCGTCGGAATCCAGCACCGTTTTGCAGAATCGCAAGTGGTCTATTTGTCATCATCGGCTTGGTTAATCTTGCGTGTTAACTCACTGTATTCTAAGCCTATCAATCGGTGCCTGAGATGACGTTGGTGTTAAGGCCTGGTGTCGGGAAAAAATGTCCTTGCCGGACCGGAGAGCAAGAAAATGAGCGGCAGTAAAACCGTGGAGCAACGGTGTCGGGCCGTTAGACAGCCGAGATCGCCATTTTGGCGAAGCACTGTGTTGGTGGTTGCCCTCTTGATGGTCGGTTGGACATCATCACTAGCGGCGCAGCCGAATGCGGGTGACCCCCTTGAAGACTTCAATCGCGCCAGTTTTGAGTTCAACCTATTTTTCGATCGCTTGTTGCTGAAACCGATCGCGAAAACATATCGTCTGGTGACGCCTGGTTTCGTCAGGACCGGCGTGTCCAACTTTGTCTTCAATCTGAAAACCCCAGTAACGGTGGCCAACGATCTCCTGCAGGGGGAGCCGACTCGTGCGACGGAAAGTGTCGGCCGCTTTATGTTCAACACGATACTGGGATTCGGCGGACTGGTTGACGTGGGTGGCATGCTCGGCATGCCTGAACGCCATACCGAAGATTTCGGTCAGACGCTTGCGGTTTACGGGGTGGGCTCTGGACCGTTTATCATGGTGCCGTTCCTGGGCCCGTCCAACCCGCGCGACCTGGCCGGCTTTGTGGTGGACTTCGCTTTCGATCCTTTGACCTTCATTGCACCGACCGAACTTGGTTTGGCGCGGACGGGAGCGGATCTCCTGTCATTGCGAGAACGAAACATTGAGACGGTCGATGAGCTCGAGCGAACGAGTATCGACTTCTATGCGGCGACACGAACGCTATCCCAGCAGCTAAGGGACAATGAAATTAGAAATGGAGCGCCGGCCCCCCTTGATGAGGTCTATGGCGAGGACATCTATGACGAGAGTATCTTTGACGAGGACTTCGACGATCCTGGAGAGGGCGGTTGACATGACGTTGGATCGGCGACGCCTGATTTCAGCTCTTTCTGCCGCAGTCCTTGGATCGCTGGTGCTGCCTGGTGCGACGGTCAGCCTTGCGGCAGCACCGTCGCCGGACGAGGCGCGTGATCTCATTCAGACCGTTGGCACCCAGGTCCTGGACATTCTTAAACAGGACGTTGCACAACAGAAGAAATTCGAGCAGCTGGTGGAGCTCCTTGACGGATCAATCGATCTCGATCTTGTCGCTCGGCTGATCTTGGCCCGTCATTGGCGGTCGGCCAATGAGACTCAACAGGCTGAGTATCTAAAGCTGTTCCGTGCCTATGCCCTCGATAGCCTTGCTTCAAAATTGCATATCTACAACGGGCAAGAGTTCGAGATCACCGAATCGCAAGTGGCGGGCAAAAAGGATGCGTTGGTTCGAACGCTGATCTACAGTCCTGATCGGCCGCCTTTGCGCGTCGACTGGCGGATCAGGGAGAGTTCGGATCGCGGGTTGATCGCCATTGATGTCATTGTGGAAAGCGTCAGTCTTATCGTGACGCAGCGCTCAGAATTTGGCGCCGTCGTCGAGCGCAGCGGTATCGAGGGACTGCTCAAAGAACTGCGCCGTCGTATCGACAGCGCATAACGGCAACGCATTCAAGCATTTGCTCAACGTTGCACATGGCCTCAATCTAAGAGGCCGTGTCCTTGTGCTTGGCCGATCCTGAACGCAGGTCTTTTGTTGGGAGGCAGAGCCTGCTAGAACGCGGCGGCACCCAGCTTTGAGGACCGACGATGGCCGCCTACCAATATATTTATGTGATGAAGCAACTCTCCAAGATCTTTCCGGGAGGGAAGAAGATTTTGGAGGGAGTCACGCTTGCCTTCTTACCTGGCGCTAAGATCGGTGTTCTCGGTGTTAATGGCGCGGGTAAGTCGACGCTCTTGAAGATCATGGCAGGGCTAGACCAGGACTTTGGTGGCGAGGCGTGGGCCGCTGATGGTGTCAAGGTTGGCTACCTTCCACAGGAGCCGGCGCTCGATCCGTCGAAGGATGTGCTTGGCAATGTCATGGAGGGCGTTGCGGAAACGAAGGCGCTTCTCGACCGTTTCGACGAAATATCCGCCAAGTTCGCCGAACCCATGGACGACGACGAGATGAATGCGGTCATGGCGGAGCAGGCCGAGCTGCAGGAGAAAATCGACGCGGTCGATGGCTGGGAGATTCAGCGTACCCTCGATATAGCCATGGATGCACTTCGCTGCCCGCCCGGTGATTCCGATGTCACGGTGTTGTCTGGTGGCGAACGACGGCGGGTTGCCCTTTGTCGCCTCCTGCTCTCACAGCCCGATATGCTGTTGCTCGATGAGCCAACAAATCATCTCGATGCCGAATCTGTCGCCTGGCTCGAGCGCTTCTTGCACGACTACAAGGGAACGGTCGTGGCGATCACGCATGACCGCTATTTTCTTGACAATGTTGCCGGCTGGATTTTGGAGTTGGATCGCGGTCGTGGGATCCCGTATGAGGGTAATTACTCCTCCTGGCTCGAGCAGAAGAAAAAGCGTCTCGCGCAGGAAGAAAAGGAGGAACAGGCGCGTCAACGGACCCTTGATCGCGAATTGGAATGGATCAGCGCAAGTCCACGCGCTCGCCAGGCCAAGAGTAAGGCACGTATCACAGCCTATGAAGACCTGCTTAATCAGGCGCAAGATCGTGCACCTGGTTCCGCTCAAATCATCATCCCCGCGGGCCAGCGCCTCGGGGATACGGTGATTGAAGCGGAGAAGCTAATCAAAGGCTACGGCGATCGTTTGTTGATTGATGATCTTGATTTCCGTTTGCCGCCAGGTGGCATTGTCGGCGTGATTGGCGCCAATGGCGCCGGTAAGACGACGCTGTTTCGAATGATCACAGGGCAAGAAAAACCAGACGGCGGCGTGCTGAAGATCGGCAACACCGTTGAACTAGGATATGTCGACCAGAGCCGGGATAGCTTGGATGCATCCAAGACGGTGTGGGAAGAGATTTCCGGCGGTCATGACGTGCTCGAGATCGGCAAACGTGACGTGCATTCCCGCGCTTATGTCTCATCCTTCAATTTCAAAGGTCCTGATCAACAAAAGAAGGTTGGCCAGCTCTCCGGTGGTGAGCGAAACCGTGTGCATCTCGCCAAGCTCTTGAAGGAAGGCTCCAATGTTCTGCTTCTTGATGAGCCAACCAACGATCTTGATGTTGACACCTTAAGGGCGCTCGAAGATGCGCTTTTGGATTTCGCTGGCTGTGCGGTGGTGATCAGCCATGATCGTTGGTTCCTGGACCGTATCGCGACGCACATGCTCGCCTTCGAAGGCGAGAGCCAGGTGGTTTGGTTCGAAGGTAATTTTCAAGACTACGAGGCCGACAAGAAGCGTCGTCTCGGCGCTGACGCTGACCAGCCGCATCGGATCAAATACAAGCCGCTCAAGGTCGCCTAGCGGCCTTGGGCTGGCCAACTGGTCGGTCGTAGAGGGAGTAACCTAGCCTAAGCCTTGGTTTGCGACTGGTATCATCGTTGCGGACGCAGGGGCGACGGCGCCCAATCATTGTATCGGGTTGAGGTCAACATCATGGCGGGCCGTCTTACAAGACGAGCTGATACATCACCACGCCGTCCAGGGGATTGCGGTAATAATCCGGGATTTCCTTGAAGCCGAGCGTTTCATAAATATGTCCGGCAGCTTTCAATCGTTTGGGTATCGTATCCAACCGCATCGCGGTGTAGCCGAGTTCGCGGCCGGCATCGATAATCGATTCAGCAAGGCGCCGACCAATGCCAAGTCGGAGGAACGCTGGCTCGACCCAAAGTCGCTTCATTTCGCAAATGCCGTTGTCCAGCGGGCGAACGCCTACGCAACCAGCAATGTCGCCATTGACCTTGGCGAGCAGGAGCCTGCCACTAGGAGCGGCATACTTACCGGGTAAGCTCGCCAACTCTTCCTCGAAATCCTGAAAGCAAAGATCGACGTTCAGCCAATTCGCGTAGGCGCGGAACAAGCGGCGGATTTCCAGAATGTCCTCGTGGGAGGTCGCTTCGACCACATCGATTTGGTCGGGATTGATGGTGTTCAAAAGCTGCTACTCGTTCTCTTGGAGATAATAGATGAGATCAAGTGATGGGGGCGGAACATCGGTTTGGCTGAGCTGATCGTGAATTTGGCCGCGATGGTGGGTCTGATGATTGAACAGGTGCAGCCAGCAGAGATGGAGGGGCGTCTCTGCCTCGCCGGGGCGTGTCACCATGCGGTATCGGATGGCACGATCGATCGCTCGGTCATCATAGCTATCGGTCAACTTGATCATGCGTTCGTCCTCGATCCTCCGTGCATCATTGAGGGAGGCCAAGTCTGAAAAGGGGCAACGGTCCAGCTCAAGCTGAGGGGTAGGCTGCTCCTCAATTCGGGAAAGCCAAAGACGATCGCCCACCAAGATGTGGTTCAGCGTGCCATGGATCGAACCGAAGAATGCAGGGCGTGCCTCGAAATAGGCCTCGTGCCCTAGATCTTCGACCGCCGCGTAAAGCCGACGATTAGCCCAGCGATTGTAACGCGCCATGCGGCAGAGATGTGCACGCATCATGACGTGGTCTCCTCACGTCGGTTTCGAGGAGGGCAGGGAAGCCCGAGTACGGACGCGTGGTCAAGAGCAAGTTACCGGCTCCGTCCTTGTCATTGAGCGGTCAAGTGCAGCGTCGATGTTCGTGGGTGCTGCGCCTGCGCACGACAGACCGACGCCGCGTTGATGGTTGCCACCGATCGCTGTCAGAGGGCCATGTCGCCGCCGTCTCGGAGGATCGGTGTGGTGAGCGTCGTCAGCCCGAAAGGTCCGCCCGACACAACCCGATGAAGTGTATCGATGAACGGTGGTGCACGCTCTTCAGAGCGAGAGAACAAGATGAATTCGCCCGTCATCACGGTCAGGTGTGGCGAATCAGGCTTGCCAAAACGGCTTCTCCACCTCTTTGGCGACCTCCAGTGGCTCAACGCCGATGTCTGTTAGCATCCGATCATTGAGCAGACCAAGCTGCCGGCGCTGCGCTGTACGTCGTTGCCACACGCGAAGTATGGCTGCGACCTGGCGAAGTGCTGATCCAACAGTCGAGCGAATGGTCAGCGGTGGTATTGCCTCATAGAGCGATGTTCGCGCGATCGCCTCATGGGCGGGTGAAACCAAGGCGGCGGTCGTGGAAAAGAGGAGGCCGAGGGGTGCATGAGTGTTAGAATTATTCATCATAACCTCTTGGCTGGAGTTCGGGCCGTTTTGGGAGACATCGTTGACTGGTATGACTTTTAGCGAATCACAAAAGGCAGGACAAACGATCATCTCTCATGATATAGATTAGAAAAATTCATGTGAGATCTCACTGATGAACCGTCTACCTGCTCTGAATGCCCTGCGCAGCTTCGAGGTCGCGGCACGTCACCTGAGCTTTACCAAGGCAGCTGAAGAGCTTTTCGTCACCCAGGCCGCGGTCAGCCATCAGATTAAGGCGTTGGAGCAGGATCTGGGTGTGCCGTTATTCCGCCGGCTGAATCGATCTTTGGCTCTGACTGAAGAAGGCCAAACACTCCTACCCTACGTCCGTGGCGCCTTTGAACAGCTGGCAATGGGTGTGCGCCAGCTCGAAGAATTCTGCCGCAGCGGGGCACTCACGGTTACAACCACGCCGTCTGTTGCCGGCCATTGGCTCGTGGGTCGGCTTGGCCGCCTCAAACTAGCGCATCCCGATATCGAGCTCCGCGTCAATGCAACTGAACGCAATGTCGACCTCCTACGTGAGGATATCGACTGCGGCATTCGCCATGGCAGCGGTGAGTGGGCAGGGCTGCGAGCCGATCGTTTGTTTCAGGCGAAACTCGCCCCGCTCTGCAGCCCGTCCCTGCTTGCGGGCGACAAGCCTCTCTCGCAGCCTTCGGATCTCGTTCACCACACGCTGCTGCACGCGTTAGATAGTGCTGATGAATGGCCGCTCTGGCTTCATGCGGCAGGTGTCGATGGAATCGATCTGAAGCGTGGTCTGCGCTTTGACAGCGGTGAGATTGCCCTCCAGGCAGCAGCAAGCGGTGTCGGCATCGCGATGGGGAGGATGCCGATGATGAATGACGATATCGCGAGTGGACGGCTTATCGAGCCGTTCGAACTTTCACTTGATAATCACTGGGCCTACTACTTCGTCGTCCCGGAAGCTATTGCTGAGCAGCCGAAGATCGAAGCGTTTCGAAACTGGCTTCTGATTGAAGCGGCCCGCACTGAAGCTGAGCGGTGACGGTCGAGTCAGGTCTTGAGCAAGGCATGCATCTTCGCGATCAAGGCCCGGCGTTTCTCATTATCATCCATGCCTTCGAGCTGCTTACCAAGCTTTAGCAACAATGATGCGTAATCATTGTACCAGTCGGTTGCCATGTCCGTCGGTGCAACCCGAGCTCGCTTGTCTTGGATCGTCTGAGGCTTCCAATCGGGGTCAATTGTCAGTTCTATTCGTTCATCCAGTCCCGGCAAGATGATACGATCACGCTCGATACCTTCGGCGGTAAGTAGCTCCTTCAAGACATCGCGTGCTTTGTCGTCACCGTGAGTCAGAAAGAGCCCGGCGCGCAACGGCATGCGTTCCTTTACCCAGGCAATCAATTCGCGCTGATCAGCATGCGCAGAATAATTGCCGATACGACGGATGCGTGCTCGTACTTTGACCTCACGACCATGAATGCGGACATCCTCTTCACCATCCAGGATCAAACGACCGAGCGTTCCCGGAGCCTGATAGCCGACGAACAGGACCGTCGTTTCTTTCTTATACAAATTGTTTCGGAGATGGTGCCGAATGCGTCCGGCATCGCACATGCCGCTCGCCGCCATGATAATGGCACCTCCTGCGACGTTGTTGATCGCTTTACTGTCCTCAACCGAGGTGGTGAAGTGAAACCTAGGATTTCTAAAAAGTTCCGCCTCATCCATCGCAATATCGTCGAGCGTTCCAGCGTGCTCGATGAAGACTTTGGTAGCGTTGTTGGCAAGGGGGCTATCCAAAAAAACGGTCATGTCGGGGATCTGCCGTTCCGCCATGAGCACGCCAATGTCGTGCATCAGCTCCTGCGTCCGTTCGACTGCAAAGGCGGGGATGATTAGATTGCCGCCCGTTTTGTGAGCCTCGACAATCTCGTGCTTCAGAGCCTCTCGGCGCTGCTCCACTGTGGCGCCTTCCCGTTCGCGATCGCCGTAGGTGCTTTCGCACAAGATGTAATCGAAGCCGGCGGGTGCGTCGGGTTCCAGATGAAATACTTTCTCGTCGGGACCAATGTCACCTGAGAACAGCATGTGAACCGACTGATCTGGCCCGGTGTCGACTTTGAGTTCGATCGAGGCGGATCCAAGGATGTGGCCTGCATTCCAGTAGCGCGCCCGCACACCTCGCATCGGCTCAAACCACTGTTCCATATCGACGCCCTCGAACTGCTTGAGACAGGCTTCAGCGTCCTTTCGCGTGTAAATCGGTTCCACTTCGGGCCGGCCGCGCCGTCGATTGCGTTTGTTGAGTCGCGCGACTTCGCTCTCCTGGATATAGCCGCTATCCGGCAGCATAAAGGACGCGAGAGCGGCGGTCGGCGCCGTCGCAAAGATCCTTCCTCTAAATCCGTGTTTAACCAGCTTTGGAACGAGGCCTGTATGGTCGATATGAGCGTGGGTCAGGAGAAGGGTGTCGACCTTCGCCGGCTCAAAGGGGAAGTCGCGATAATTCAGTGCTCGAACTGTCTTGTTGCCCTGGAACATACCGCAATCGATCATGAGCCGCCCGCCCGCGTGGCGTATTTCGTAACACGAGCCAGTGACGGTGCCGGCTCCGCCATGAAAAATCAGCTCCGGTGTCACGATGCTGCTCCATTGCCTTTTTGGGACTCGAGTCCGTGCGATTTCGCGATAATCGCCCAGGCTTCGTCAGCTGTTTCAACATATTGGAAGAGATCGAGATCGTCTGCCGAAATGACGCCTTCCTCCACCATTGCCTCGAAATTGATGATACGTCGCCAATATCCCTCATCGAATAAGAGAAACGGGATGCGCTTCGCTTTGCCGGTTTGGATCAGGGTTAGAGCCTCGAACAACTCGTCCATGGTGCCAAATCCGCCGGGGAAGCAGACCAAAGCACGGGCGCGCATCATGAAATGCATCTTCCTGATGGCGAAGTAGTGGAATTGAAAGCAGAGCTCCGGGGTGATGTAGCTGTTAGGGGCTTGCTCATGGGGCAGAACAATATTGAGGCCGATGCTTTCAGCGTCGACATCGGCAGCACCGCGATTGGCGGCTTCCATGATGCCTGGCCCACCGCCGGTGACGACCACGAATTCCCGTCCCTCCGAACGATCCTTTTGTCCTTCAACTGAGGCGATCTGGGCAAGCTTGCGCGCTTCTTCATAGACACGTTTTTTGTCAAGGACGCAGCCAGGTTTTTTTACAAGTTCTTCTGGGGGGCAGGTGTCCGGCGTCGGCACACGCGCGCTGCCGAAAACGACGACGGTCGACCGGATGTCATGCTCCGCAAGCAACATTTCCGGCTTCAGCAGCTCAAGCTGAAAGCGCACTGGTCTCAATTCTCGGCGCACCATAAAGTCCATGTCCGCGAAGGCAAGGCGATAGGCCGGGGACTGCGTTTGCGCCGTTTCGGCAACACCATCCGCCCTAGCCATATCCTCATGAGCATGGGGAAAGCCGATGTCGTGTTCGCTGATAGGTTTGGTCACGCAATCAATCTCCGCTAATGGCCTAACGGCCGCCTTTCTGCCATAGGCAAGGCCTACATCGCCCGAAACATGCCGATAGCGGATCAAGATGGCAACTCGGCGATTGATCCGCTGGCGATAACATAGGTCTTTTTTGATAACGCTTGTCGCTGGGACGGCATTGAGGTGCTGGGAAAGCCCGTTGGTGCTGCATTGTGCCGCTGTAACAGTTTTTTGCCGATAATTATCTTGTCATCAGCAGGCTTTACGCTCATATGCACCGGTTCGACCCTTCGGGTTCATTCTGGTTTGCAGGAGAGCGACATGAGCCAGTACTCTCTTGCCCAAATTGGTGTGGATACTGAAGCGGAGGCGGAGAACGCCCGAGCAGATGATCTAATCCAAGCGGGTGAGTCCGCCGCTGAAGACGGTGTGAAAGACTACTTCATTGAGCGAAATGGCCTGCGGTACGCGGGCAGCCATCTTATTCTCGATCTATGGGAAGCTGAGCGTCTTAACGATGCAGAGGTCATCGAGATGGCCTTTCGCCGCGCCATTAAGGAATGCGGAGCAACGTTGCTGCATATGCACTTCCATGAGTTCTCGGAAAATGGAGGGGTGTCTGGCGTCGCTGTTCTCGCCGAGAGCCACATCTCGATTCATACTTGGCCGGAGCGTTCCTATGCAGCCGTCGACATTTTCATGTGCGGTGCCGCCGAACCCCACAAGGCCGTTCCGATCCTGAAACATGCATTCAACGCGGGTCGGATCAGTGTCTCAGAACAAATGCGCGGTGTGCTCTAAGGGGCCACCGTTTGAGGCTTGATGGCGTCTGTGTGTTTCTCACCGGACTGGGACTGACGGCATTGGCCCGATCGAAGTCTGAGCCTGCTGAGGGCGTGCGTTCCCCCGCTTTCTGATGCTCGGTGCTATTCTGCTGCCGTCGCTTCCGCCTTGCGCAAGGCTTCGCCAGTCTCCGGATAAGGCCAGAGCTGATCCATTGGGATGGACTTGCCGGTGTCGGTTTGGATGCGCACGTGATAGCGCTTCAAGCGACGTGGCTCGCGGACGCCGCAAGAATGGGCGATGGTGCCGATCTCTTTTTCCATGTTCTTGGCGTAGTGAGCGACGCGGTACTGTTTTTCCCGTGGCACCAGACCGCGTTGTAAGTCTTTATTATGGGTGGTTATGCCCGTCGGGCATGTATTTTTGTTGCATTTCAGCGCTTGAATGCAGCCGAGCGCAAACATGAATCCTCGCGCCGAGACCACGAAATCTGCCCCGGCACATAAGGCCCATGCGACGTCAGTAGGTGTGATGAGCTTGCCCGAAGAGATGAGCTTCACGCGAACTTTCAGATCGTAGCGGATGAGTTGATCGGCGACCATAGGCAGACTCTCCCAGATCGGCAGGCCCATGTTATCAATCAGACTTTGCGGTGCTGCACCAGTCCCCCCATCGGCACTGTCCACGGTAATGAAGTCCGGTGCGCTCTCGATGCCGCGTTTATGAATTTCTTCGAACAGTTGTCCCAGCCAAACAACCCCGGAGATGACCGTCTTGAAGCCCGTCGGTTTGCCGGTGACGTTGCGAACAAGATCGATGAAGTCGAGCAGCTCGCCTGGATTATCAATCTCGACGTGGCGGTTCGGACTGATGCTGTCCTGGCCAACCGGAATGCCGCGTGTCTTCGCGATTTCGACGGTAACCTTGTCGCCTGGAAGAATCCCACCCTTTCCAGGCTTTGCGCCCTGACTGAGCTTGATCTCGAACATTTTAACTTGCTCGTGCGCCGCGACGTTAGCGAGTGTTTCCTCGCAAAAGGAGCCATCCGGCTTGCGGCATCCATATTTGGCGGTGCCGATCTGGAAGATGATGTCGCAACCCCCTTCGAGATGGAACTCGGACATGGCGCCTTCGCCTGTGTTGTACCAGCATCCGGCGTGGGCGGCACCGCGCGAAAGCGACTTCACAGCCACCCTGGAAAGCGCCCCATAGGACATACCAGAGATGTTGAAAATGGGTTCATGGACATAGGGTTGGCGACAATAGGGGCCCACCGTAACCGCAGGCGTTTTTTCTGCATCGCGTTCGAGCGTTGGAAAAGGGCAGGCGACAAACATGGGCGTACCGACTGGTCGAAGATCACGCGTTGAGCCGAAGGCAACGGTATTGTCTTCGTCCTTTGATGCCCTTTCGGCCCATGTGCGCTGGGCTCGATTAAAGGGCAGTTCCTCACGGTCCATTGCGAAGAAGTACTGCCGGAAGAACTCCCCGAGATGCTGAAAGACATAACGGAGCCTCCCGATAACCGGATAGTTCCTGCGAACCGTGTTTTTGGTTTGTGTGCGATCGATGACGTAAAGAATAGCAATGCCCAGGATCACGCAACCGATGGCAAAAACTAAAAGTGTCGCAAGAAAACTCAGGGACGTGAGAACAAACCCTGGCAGTAGATCGAACATGGTTTAGACCCTCGACGCGTCGTCATATGTAGCCCGTTAGCGGAGCTTAGCCGCTTTCGTGGTTACCTGCCTTCACAAAACTGCGAACGACCTCAGGGGAGCTTGGGCGAAGCACGATGGCTCAGAGGTCACGCAACATGGCCCGATGCGGAAGACCATCCTCGTCAAATACGTCGCCATAGGCGACAAAACCCAACCCGGCATAAAATTCCAGTGCATGGGTCTGGGCGTGAAGTTTCGCGCTTGTGGCACCGTCCGCCTTGAGTTGGGAAAGGGCCGCTTTGAGAAGGGCTTTCCCAATGGCCCGTCCCCGCGCTTCGAGCAGGACGGCGACCCGTTCGATCTTGCCGGTCTGGTTGTCGATCTGCCGAAGCCGAAGGGTTCCGACCGGCTTGTCGTCGAGAGTCGCGACGAGATGCTTGGCATCACGATCAAGGCCGTCGAATTCGAGACGCAGTTCGACGTTTTGCTCGTCGACGAAAACGGATTTACGAATCGCAAAGGCGGCTCCTAAATCCTCCTCGCCAGAAATGGGAATGACGGCGATATCTTCCATGCTGTATTTGCCCGAATTGTCGCAGTTTTTGCAGCCCGAGGTAGACAGCACCCCCCTCATTTTGGCAAGACAGTTTGGCAGATTGAGGATTACGCCTAGATGAGAACCTTCCTCACGCTTGCCGTCCTTCTTGGCCTTTTCGCTCTTGCCTCGGTCTTTGGCTATTGGGTCTGGATAGAACTCGGCGATGTCGAAATGAGCCACCATGGCTGGATCGCGCTGACGCTCGGTGTCGTGATGACCTTCCTTGTGGGCGCCGGATTGATGGCGCTTGTCTTCTTCAGCCATCGCCGCGGCTATGATGATCGTGCTAATCGCATCGATGACTGAACGTCGGAAAATTCACGTTTTGCCCAAGACAGCAAGCGCCCGGTCTGCTATGACGCCTCTAAAATAAAGAGAAGCGACGACACTGTTATAACGCTTCATAGTCGAATATCCGTCAGAGCATCGCGTGGGTGTCGGGAGAGCGCGGCCATGCGATTGGGGATCGTATCGATATGAGCAATGGTCGTTTTGGGCGACGGGTAGTTCTCCTTGCTGCAGTCGCCTTCTTAGTTGGTGGTGCCGCTGCGGGAGCTGCTTGGTATTTTCAAGACAGCCCCGGCATTCCAGGCGATCCTGCCGATCTTGATCAAGTTGCCTTTGGTTCGCGAGTCTACGCCCGAATTTGTGCGAATTGTCATGGCGTAGAGCTAGACGGTCAGCTCGGTTGGGAAAAGCCGTTGAAGGATGGCACCCGCTTGGCGCCTGCGCACAGCGCAGCGGGTGAGACGTGGCAGCACTCTGACGCCAAACTATTCGAGGTCGTCAAAGTGGGAGGTGAAACCCTTCAGCCCGACGGCAAAGTCAGCCGTATGCCAGGCTTCGGCGACAAGCTGACCGACGATGAGATATGGGCGGTCATCGCCTTTATCAAAAGCACATGGCCAACCAATGTGCAGGAAGTCCAGCAGGGTGCGTCCGAAGACGAACCGGTCGCGAACTGACAGCGATATGTTCCTTGGCCCGAAGACGCCGCCGCTAGCTGCCGACTCGTAGCGTCGACGTCAAGCTCTTCAGCGCTGCAAGCGCGCTCAACGCGGTGATTTTTCCCGTGCGGGCGTTTTCGCCACTGGGGACATTTTCAATCGTCATCTCAAACCGTGCGCTGTCGCCATCGACCCGAATGCAGTGGGTATTTCGTGTGATTCCCGGGTCCGCCCAGATCTCGAGCCTAGTCCGATCGGGGCCGATTCCAGCGAGTGAGAGAGCCGCCGCAACGTTGACGTTGGCCGGGAAGCCCTTTGCTCCGTCGCGCGCGCTTCCTTCGAAGATCCTGACTGGCTCCGTCAGCGCCAGAACATCGATCTTGTGCTCGTCAAGATAGGGGGCGCCCACAAGGCCTGTCGGTGGCTTTCTCGTGACCATGGAGACTTCACGAAGCTCCCCTTCGGCAGCGGCGCGGACGGCATCAAGGCCGAGGAGGGCGCCTGTCGGAACGATAATCCGGCCACCATTCCTTGCAGCGAGGTCATGGAGGTCATCGTGAAGCAGGAGGGCGCCGACACTTAGGGGCATGAAGATTTTGCCCGCCATCAAGGCAGGTTCGGCGATCTCTCGAAAGACGCTTGCTGGCGCGCATTCCACGATGACATCTGCGCTATCCGAGAGATCAGCCAGTGGCAAGACTGGGACTTTGCGGGTGAAGGCCGCCATATTGGCTTTGGCCTTAGCGCGATCGCGAGCGCTCACCGCTCCGAGCCGTAGACCTGGCTCGCCTCGGTCCAACTTGACGGCAATCGTCTGCCCTATCGCTCCAAAACCACCGATAGCCACGGTCAGATCAGCTCGCGATGCAACAACGTCTGCGGTCATATCGGATATCCCTCCAGGCAATCGGCGCACAGCTCAGGTGAGTTCAAGGAGGAGGTCCTTCGCATCAATCTGACTTCCAGCGGCAACATGAAGTTTTGTGATCGTGCCGCTACGATCAGCATTGATCGCCGTTTCCATCTTCATGGCTTCAATCGTCATCAGGAGGTCGCCTGGTTTGACATTCTGTCCCTCTTTCACCGCAAGCGTCGCAACCATGCCGGGCATAGGAGCGGCTAGATGGGCGGGATTACCATCCTCGGCCTTTGGGTGATGCTTGGCGGTCGCGGTCATTTGCCGGTCGCTAACCCGTGCAACTCTGGGCTGACCATTGACCTCGAAGAAGACTCGAACCTGTCCATCGTCATCCGGCTCGCCAATCGCAACACAGCGGATCATCAAGGTCTTACCTGGCTCGAGGTCCAGGCTGATCTCATCACCCGGTGCCATGCCATAAAAGTAGACAGGCGTTGGCAGAACCTTGACCGGCCCGTAGGTGGCACGGTTAGCGGCATAGTCAAGAAAGACCTTGGGATACATGAGATAGGAGCACAGCTCTTCGTTCGTGATTTCGCGTCCGGCGTCTCCCTCGGCCTTTTTCTTCAGTTTCTTGAGATCTGCAGGCTTCATTGTCTCACCGGCGCGTTTCTTGAGAGCCTTTTCTCCCTTCAAAATCTTTTTTTGGAGATCTGTAGGAAAGCCTCCAGGAGGCTGACCGATATCGCCCCTAAAGAACCCGACCACCGACTCGGGAAAGGAGACGTCTTTTTTGGGATCCTCGACGTCTTCCCGTGTCAGCCCGCCAGCGACCATTGAGAGTGCCATGTCACCGACGATTTTCGATGACGGCGTTACCTTGATGACGTCGCCAAACATCATATTGACGTCGGCATAAGTCTTGGCGACTTCATGCCAGCGTCCTTCCAGCCCCATGGCGCGCGCTTGTTCCTTGAGATTCGTGAACTGACCGCCTGGCATCTCATGGAGATAGATTTCAGATGAGCCGGCGCGCATGTCGCTTTCAAAGGCAGCATACTGAAAGCGCACCGACTCCCAGTAGTCGGAGAAGGCTCGAATCTCCGCGGCATCGAGGCCCGGCGCACGTTTGTCCCTAGCAAGGGCCGCCACCACTGCGCCAAGATTGGGCTGTGAGGTAAGACCGGAGAGGCTATCCATGGCAAGATCGACGGCATCCGCTCCAGCGGCAGCTGCGGCGAGAACCGAAGCGGCAGCGATGCCACTCGCATCATGGGTGTGAAAATGCAGGGGAAGGCCGGTCTCGCGCTTAATCGCCTTCACCAAGGTGGCAGCAGCTTCGGGTTTGCAGACACCAGCCATATCCTTAATGCCGATGATATGGGCCCCCGTTGCTTTCAAATCTCGCGCCATCTTCAGATAATAGTCGAGGTCGTATTTCTTGCGCCTGGGATCGAAGATATCTCCGGTATAGCAGATCGAGGCTTCGCAGAGTTTGCCGGTCTCCAGCACGGTCTCGATCGAGACTTTCATGTTGTCGACCCAATTTAACGCGTCGAAGATGCGGAATAGATCGATACCGCTGTCTGCCGCTTGGCGGGTGAAAGCGCTCACGACATTGTCGGGATAGCTGGTGTAGCCAACGCCATTGGAGCCACGAAAGAGCATTTGCAGCAGAATGTTGGGCATCGCCTCACGCAGCTCACGCAGCCGTTCCCAGGGGCATTCATGCAAGAAGCGCATGGAAACATCGAAGGTGGCACCGCCCCAGCATTCCATGCTGAATATTGTGGGAAGATTGGCAGCGTAGCTTTTGGCTACGGCGATCATATCGTAACTGCGCATGCGGGTTGCCAGAAGGGATTGGTGGGCATCGCGCATGGTCGTGTCGGTAATGAGAAGGCGCTTTTCTTTCTTCATCCAGTTTGCAAACCCAACCGGGCCTAGTTCATCCAGCAAGTCCTTGGTACCTGCAGGCGGATTGTCCGACTTGGGCTTGGGTGGCACGGGTGGAAGTGCGTGAGCAGGTGGGCGTTGACGGTCTTTCACTTCCGAATGGCCGTTGACCGTAACATCTGCAACATAGGTCAAAAGTCGCGTTGCCCGGTCGCGCCTTGGTGCAAAATCAAAGAGCTCATCATGCTCATCAATGAACCGGGTCGTGTATTCTGATGCTTTGAAGGTGGGATGTGCGATGAGGTTCTCAACGAAGGCAAGATTGGTCGCGACACCTCGAATGCGGAACTCGCGAAGTGCCCGGTCCATTCGCGCGATCGCTTCTTCGGGGTTCGGCGCCCAAGCCGTCACCTTTTCCAGCAGGCTATCGTAGTAACGCGTGATCACGGCACCCGAGTAAGCAGTGCCACCATCCAGTCTGATCCCAAAGCCAGTCGCGCCACGATAGGCGGTGATGCGACCATAATCTGGAATAAAGTTGTTGAGCGGGTCCTCGGTCGTGATCCGGCATTGCAAGGCGTGGCCGTTCAGCGCGATGGCATGTTGAGGAGGAACACCCGTCTCCTCGAGCTGGCCGATGCGTCCTCCTTCTGCAATTCGGATCTGCGCCTTGACGATGTCGATGCCGGTGACCTCCTCGGTCACGGTATGCTCGACTTGCACACGAGGATTGACCTCGATGAAATAAAAGCTGCCGGTGTCAACATCCTCCAAGAACTCGACGGTTCCGGCGCATTCGTAACCAGCATGTCGCATGATTTTGAGCGCGAGCTCGCAAAGCTCGCCTCGTCTGCCTTCGTCAAGCTGGGGGGCAGGTGCGCGCTCGACAACTTTCTGGTTGCGCCGCTGCACGGTGCAATCTCGCTCGAACAGATGGACGATGTGACCATGTAGATCACCAAGGATCTGTACCTCGAGATGACGTGCGCGTTCGATCAGCTTTTCTAAGTAAACATCACCCCGACCGAAGGCGGCTTCGGCCTCACGCGAGCCAGCACGAACGCTTTCGACCAGATCTTCCTTCTTGTGAATTGGACGCATGCCACGCCCGCCGCCGCCCCAGCTTGCCTTCAACATCAACGGATAACCAACGTCATCCGCAAGCTTTTGTACCTTCTTCGGGTCTTTTGGCAGAATGTCCGTCGCTGGTACCACAGGCACCCCAGCCTCGACCGCAACGGCCCGAGCGCTAACCTTGTCGCCGAGAAGGCGCATGGTCTCAGGTTTGGGGCCAACAAATGTGATGCCTGCCGCAGCGCAGGCCTCGGCGAGATCGGGATTCTCCGAGAGTAGGCCATAGCCTGGATGTAAGGCGTCGGCGCCTGAGATTTTGGCGATTCTTATGATATCTGGGATATCGAGATAGGCTTTGACCGGTCCTTGGCCTTCGCCGACGCGATAGGCCTCATCGGCCTTGAAGCGGTGCAAGGACAGTTTGTCTTCCTCTGCATAGATCGCAACGGTGCGTTTGCCGAGTTCGTTTGCGGCGCGCAACACGCGAATAGCAATCTCGCCGCGATTAGCGACCAGTAGCTTCTCAAACGTCTTCATCCCGACCTCTTGATCTATCCTGTTTGCACTCGTCGCGTTTATCTAGCTCGCTATTTTGATGCGACGCACAATTCATCTCAGACCCGAAGCACGCAAAAACGCAAGAATTCTTATGCGGAGCACAGTTGAATGCCGCCAGAAGAAATTTCCGCGTTATTAGAGTGCGTTGGAATAATCCGAATGGTCGATCCACTGCGGTGTCAGCCAAGGCTGACAGGTGCAAGAGGACATCGCGCTTCGGGTCGTCTGAGTCACTCAGGCAGCTTCAAGAAAATGACGGTACCAAGGCATCGCGGTTTGAAGCCCATCCGCGACATTGTGGCTGGGGGCATAGCCCAGAAGATGCTTGGCTTTTCCAATATCCGCTTGGGAATGCCGCACGTCGCCTTGGCGAAATTCTCGATGGATCGGGTTCTTGCCGGCATCGACACCAAGGTCACCAAGTGATGTCTGGATCATGCGATAGAGCTGATTCAAGGATGTGCGATCGCCGCAACCGACATTGAAGACTTCATTCTTTGCATCATCGCCTCTTACTGCTGCAAGAATGTTGGCTTGGACGACGTTATCGATATAGCAAAAGTCACGGCTGGTTTCGCCGTCGCCATTGATGAAAACGTCGTCACCTCGAAGCATGGCCGAGATCCATTTCGGAATCACGGCGGCGTAGGCGCCGTCTGGATCTTGGCGGCGACCGAAGACGTTGAAATAGCGAAGGCCGACGGTTGAGATGCCATAGGACTTCGCAAAAACATCCGCATAGAGTTCGTTCACGTACTTCGTGACGGCATAGGGTGACAGAGGCTTTCCTATCCGGTCCTCCATCTTCGGTAGGGCTTCATGATCGCCATAGGTCGATGAAGAAGCAGCATAGACAAAGCGCGAGACACCCTCATCCCTGGCGGCGACGAGCATATTCAAAAAGCCACCCGTATTGACCGAATCGGTTGTCACGGGATCTTCTAGGGATCTAGGCACCGAGCCAAGCGCTGCCTGGTGCAGAACATAGTCGGCATCGGCGACTGACCTTCGGCAGCTATCGAGACTCCGGATGTCGCCTTCAAACATACGGAAACGCTGTCGAAAAGCAGGACCAACTTCGGCCTCAACATCGGCCAAGTTATGCTGATGACCCGTGGCAAAATTGTCGAGGCCAACCACGATTTGGCCGAGCTTGAGCAACGTTTCGACGAGGTTGGAACCGATGAAGCCGGCAGCCCCTGTTACCAGCCAGCTCTTTGGACTCTGCTGTAGCGTGGTCTTCAGTTCTTCGAAGGGCATAGACGACAAGGCTCTCAACTCCGCCACGTTGGCCTAAGTGGCCAACCATTTTCTAACATCCTGAAGCTACTTAGCGATTTCGAACCGATCAGCCAAGGCGAGAAGTGTTTGAATTCGACGAAAACTTGAGATGAATGCCTTCCGTGCCAAACTTTTTGTTGAAAAAACTCTTGGCGAACAGACAAAGTCTCGACTTCATGTTCGTTATTGTGAGTTGGTTGCAAGACAACGATGATGGTGGCTGATCAGGATTGGTGCCGATCGCAGACGCGGTTTGGTAAAAGGGGACGCTGACGATGTTGCTAGCCCAGATATCGGACCTCCACTTCCTTCGGAAAGGTGTCCTCGCATTCGGCAAGCTTGATGTGCACGCCTATACGCATCGCTGTATCGAGGCGGTGAGAGCCACGCGCCCTTCGCCGGATGCCATTTTGATCACCGGCGATTTAACCAACGATGGCGACCGTCAAACCTATCATGCCTTGGCGGACCTATTGAGTGCGTTCGAACAGCCCTGTTTTCCGGTTCCCGGCAATCACGACGATCGAGAACTGATCCGCGCAGCTTTCCCCGAGATCGCGGAGCTCTCGCCTTCAGGGAAGCTTTGCTATGCGATTGATCAAGGGCCACTTCGGATCATTGCGCTTGATAGTTCAGTCGACGGTAAACCCTATGGCGAACTTGGTGAAGCGCAGCGTGACTGGCTCTCAGAGACGTTGGACCGTCAGCGCAACAAACCGACGCTCGTGATGCTCCATCACCCGCCATTCAAGACGGGGATTGGCCACATGGATTGGTCAATGCTAAAGGACGCGCAGGCGCTCGCGTCGATCATCCACGCACATCCGAATGTCGAGCGCGTCCTATGCGGTCACGTCCACCGCGCGGTGCAGACACGCTTTGCCGGCACCATCGGCCAAATTGCTCCCGGTACGGCGCATCAGGTGAAACTGGTGTTCGACGAGGGGATGGGGCCTTGGACAACGGAGCCACCAGGTTTTCTTCTTCATCACTGGCAAGAAAGCGACGGTCTCGTCACCCACGAGGTTCCGATCGGCGACTTTATCCCGGAAGGGGCCTTCGGGGATCCACCGTCAGGTGAGCCCGCTGATCATCGTGAATGATCCACATTGTTTCTAAGCTAAATTGGTTTTTATCTTTTAGAATGAAGAATTGTAAGAACTTTATAAGTTGATGTTCTGAAGTAACATAGAAAATCCAGAATTTCAGATAGTAGAATTGTGTACGATTTCATTGACTGCTCGGATAAATTCTTACGATTAACATACTGGAACAAAGATGAAACGCTTTTCAATTTTTGGAGAGGCGGCGGTGGCTCTTGCTCTCCCGGAGCTTGCTTCTGCTCAATCGACAGCGCCCGCCCCTGGGCCGACAGGGAATAACCCAACCAGTGCAGGGCTCTATGTCGAAGGTCTTTTGGGCCTCAATTTGCTGGGCGATATCGACGTGGACATCGATGGTGTGGCTGATGATGCTGTTATTCGAAGCAAAGTCGGTGCATTTGGTGCCGTAGCGGCAGGGTTTAACCTCCCCCAGGGACCCATCAATATTCGACTTGAAGGAGAGTTCAGTATTCGGGGCAATAAGCTCGATGAGTTCGAATTCGCCGATGGAACGTCGGCGGACGGAATCGATGATTCGGTGACCAACGCCTACGCTGGCATGGTCAATGCGCACCTGGACGTCTATGTCCTCCGCAACCTTGCTGTCACAGCTGGAGCTGGCCTCGGTTATGCCCGGGTCAAGGCTGACACCATTGTTGATGTAAATGGCATCGACGCTGTCGTCTTTGATGGCGAGACCGACACAGCGTTTGCTTATCAAGGCAGGGTGGGTGCCCGCTATGACTTGACGAGCAATGAGTCCATCACAGCCGCGTACACGTATTTTGCAACTGGCGAGGTCACGGTCGAAGACGGTGTTGGCGTCGAAAGCACTTTTGAGTATGCAAGCCATGGGATAACCGGCGGCATTGCTTACCGATTCTAGAGCTCGCCACTGATCCATAGGGTCTGTCATGCCGCTGCGCTGTTCAAGAGTCAGCGCGGCGGCTCTTCTTAGTCTGCTTCCCGATAATTCCCTGACAAGAAAAAGTCCCAGATCGCCCAAGCGAGGGCTGCTGCAGCCAGCCAAAACCACATGCTGCCAGCTTGGGACCAGACCTCGAAGGCAAGCCAGAGCGCGCAAAAAACCGTGACGCCAACGCGACGCCCGATCGGCTGAAGCCAGGGATGGGGATCAGGTCCAAAAGCCATAGATGAACCTTAGCCTGTCCTTTCGAGGGTTGCATCCCCTCTCATAGGCGTTCTATCCGTTCTCCCAGTGCCGGGAGACTTCGCGACCAACGCGGGGCCTTATCGTGTCGGCACGAACGGTTTCATTCTATCATCGGCACTCTTTTGATCTCAGAAGGTCGTCCTCTCGCCCATCTCAAGATCTTTGGCTAGTCGATCGAAGCCGGTACCTTCTCCATTATGATCGCCGTCCTCCTGTGCATGGCCGTTCTCAACAAGAGCCTCAAGCGCCATGCCATTCGAAAGAGCCAATCGCGCAAATCACTGAAGCATGAAGCCGCCGTCGACAACGAGGATGCTACCGGTCATGTATCGACCGGCGTCAGATGCGAGCAGGAGAAGGGCGCCGTCCAGATCAGCAGGATCGCCATAACGTCGCTGCGGAATCTTTTTGACCATCTGTTGACCCGTTGGACCTTCCAGGAATTCGCGATTGATATCGGTCACGATATAGCCTGGCGCGAGCGCGTTGACGCGTATTTGGTGGCGCGCCAATTCCAGCGCCATCGTCTTGGTAATCTGCCAGATGCCACTTTTGGAGGCGGCATAGGGAGCCAGATGACCGATAACCTCTAGGGCCAAGACCGAAGCAATATTGACGATCGAGCCACCTTGGCCGCGCGCTGCCATGCGTTTAGCTGCTGTTTGGGCAACAAAAAAGGCACCCTTCAGGTTGGTTTCGATAACCCTGTCCCAATCATTTTCGGACTGCTCAAGGACCGATTTCGAGATGGCGACACCCGCATTGTTGATGAGAATATCCACCGGTCCCAGCGTTTGCTCGGTGTCTTCGAAGCAATCGCTGATGGAATCAATCTGACTCACATCCAGCTTGACCGCATGTGCCACGCCACCCGAACGTTCAATCTCGGCCTTGAGCGTTTCGAGTTTCTCAACTTGACGCGCAGCGAGCACAACTTTGGCGCCGCGTTCCGCCAAGACCGTTGCGAAACGCGCGCCGAGCCCTTGTGATGCGCCCGTGACCAAGGCCGTCTTACCCGTGAGGTCGAAGGGGTCGATCATCACTGAGGTCCTTCCATGAGACGTTCGGGCGTCGTGCAATAACGGCTCGGATCATTGCGATGCGTCGCCTGAAGCTTGATCTCGCGGCGAGCGACTCCGCGAAGATGCACCTCATCGGGGCCGTCGATGAACTGCAATGCCCGTCCCCAGCTCCAAAGGAACGAAAGCGGCGTGTCTGGCGTCAGGCCCATAGCACCATAGACCTGCATTGCTCTGTCGATCACGCGGGTTTGCAGGCGCGGCACCACCACTTTGATCATGGAAACGTCATTGCGCGCAGCGCGATTTCCTTCCTTGTCAATCAGCCAAGCAGCGCGCAGCACCAACAGGCGCGCCTGGTCGATTTCCATTCTGGAAAGGGCGATCCACTCGGCAACTGTACCATGCTCATGCAGCTTCTTACCGAACGCTTCGCGCTCACGTGCGCGCTTGCACATAAGCTCCAGTGCCAGCTCGCACTGGCCTATTGAGCGCATGCAATGGTGGATACGCCCCGGACCCAGGCGGGCTTGGGCGAGCGCAAAGCCTTTACCCTTTTCGCCGAGTAGGTGATCCGTAGGCACGCGCACATTTTCAAAGACAACCTCACAATGCCCCTCAGGCGCGGTGTGATGCATGATGGGCAGATTGCGTGTGACGTGCAGTCCGGGGGAGTCCATAGGCACCAGGACCATGGAATGGCGAGCGTGAGGCTCACCATCCTCATCTGTTACACCAAGACAAATACAAAGCTTACAGCGTGGATCGGCAGCCCCTGTGATAAACCACTTTCGTCCCGTGATCACGTAGTGAGCGCCATCGCGCTCAATACGTGTGTTGATATTGGTCGCGTCGGACGAGGCAACCTCGGGCTCTGTCATCGCGAAGCAGGAGCGGATGGTGCCATCGAGAAGGGGGGTCAACCAGCGTTCGCGCTGTTCAGCTGTCGCGAACATGTGCAACAGCTCCATATTGCCAGTATCCGGAGCGTTGCAATTGAAGAGTTCTGATGCCCAGAAGACCCGCCCCATGATCTCAGCGAGCGGCGCATAGTCGAGATTAGAGAGTTTTGTTCCGGGCTCATGTTCCTCCAGGTCCGGCAAAAACAGGTTCCAAAGACCAAGCGCCTTCGCTTCCTGCTTGAGCGGTTCGATCATAGAGGGCGGGTAAACACCCGCAGCCACCTCGCGCTCCCACGCGGGTATGGCTGGGATGACATGCTGCTCCATGAACGCCTCTAGGCGCGTGCGCAAATCTTCCACTCGGGATGAGTAGCCAAAATCCATGCTGCCTCCATCAGTGTGGCTTCTTGTGAAAGGCCCTTAACGTTAATTTAAGCTGTTTGCCACATGATCAACGTCATGAACACGTCAGACGATGATCCTATCCGCTGCTCAGTCGACGCGGAGCTTTTCGACAGCCTCGAAGACGCGATAGCTTTCGTTGCCGAGTGCGGTGGTGGCAAAGTGCATACGGAGCTGGTCGGCAGCTTGCTTGCGGAAATCATTGCCGTTCCGTCGAGCGTCGAACTGGTTCCCCCACGTGGTGAAGCTCGGAGATTGAAAGAGGAAGAGCTGCCCGAGACTTGAACCGCCAACCGATCTGACTGCGAGCACCAATCTTAACGATTAGCTCTGCCCCGGCAACAAACCCTCAAAGCTGTTAAACATGATCACGGCAAAGGGAGACCATAGATCGCGCCATGGTGCGGGGTAGCTAATCCTGGCCCTGATGAGGCGATTGCCGTTGAGTCGGGCCGTGTCATAAACGATGCGGTCTCCTTCGATAGGCCCTGCAACGACGAACCAATCATCGCGGATACGACGATATTCAACGTTGTAGTCCTGCAAAAGTTCATCATAGAGCGCGCTAAGTACGACCGAATCAGCATCACCAGACGACGTGATCAAGAGGTCGCCTTCGCCATCATCTGTGACAAACCGTCGGCGATTGGCATCATCGGATGGGGCTTCCTTCAAGAGGCCACTTGGATAAGTGATTCGATAGCCGAGCCGCTCGTCCTCAAGAGTCGTCACGCCATAGCGCCCGCGGAGCCGATCAGCTTCCTCAAGCAATCCGGCTTCTTGATCAGCCGTCAGTGTTCCGGATTGGCTTACCTGCTGGCTTGCCTGATACACCTTGACGGCAGCCTGGGTTCGCGGGCCGAAATCGCCATCAATCAGCCCATTATAGCCTCCGAGATAGACAAGGGCCTCTTGAACTTGCCGCTTGCTGTCAAGCCAGCGGCTGGCGCTGTCGACCACGACTTCTTCGGTGGCGACGTCAGTTTCGGGTTCACGCACAATGCCATTCGCCTCATCGAGCCGCGCTTGCAGCTCGGCAAGTTCGGCACTGATTTCCGGCAACCGCGCGTTGACGTCGGCAACTTCTCGGTCGATTTGCTCCAGCCGCTGCCTAATCACCTCGATCTGCCGTCGTTCAGCTTCGGTGCCGGTCTTTGGACCGCTCAGAAGTGAGCGCTGCTGCTGGTCTAACGCCGACGCCTCGGTCGCTAAGCGGCCTTGTTTGAGCTTCGCTTCTTTAAACTCGTTCTCGACGAGATTGATCAGAAGCCTCAGCCGCATCTTGCCGCGATCGAGAGGGGCGGCCTCATCATTCTGGTCCGGACCGTTAACGCCGTTCGGTGCCGTCGATTGGGCGTGCGGGATGTCTGGCATGCCAATCAAACAGGACAAGAACAGTGCGCAAAGACCAATGTGCTTGTCGAACCGCCTGGTAGCGTTTTCCGACGTCATGTTCACTCCCCGGATTGCACCTCGTCCATGGACTGGAGTGCGCCCTGGACATCAATCAGCAAGTTGACCTCAAGCCTATCAATTCACGTCACCAACCAAAGATTCGGCAGTTCTAGCCTGTTTCGTTCTTTTGGAACAGGACATTAGCTACAAAAGTCATTACCTCATCATCGCTGGAGTCAGCAACGATACATCGGAGCTTAACGAGACCGCGATCAGGTTTCGATCGGCTGTCCCGAACGTCAAGGACCTCAACGCTGGCAGTCAGGGTTTCACCAGGTCTCACCGGCTTCAGCCATCGAAGCTCATCCAGTCCCGGCGAGCCCATCGCCGCAGATCGATTCAGCAGGCCATCAACGAAAAGTCGCGTAAACATGCATGCTGTCTGCCAGCCACTGGCGATGACACCGCCATAGATTGACTGGGACGCAGCGTCTGGGTCGATATGAAAGGGCTGGGGATCATAGCGCGTCGCGAACGTAATGATCTCCTCCTCTGACAATGTCTGACGGCCGAGGTGATAAACCTGGCCGGCCTCGAGATCGTCGAGAAAGAGCTTCTTCCTATGAGACTCCATCACTGGTCAAACCGCCGATGTGTTGCCATGAGACCCATCCATACCAAGGACATCAACTGGATTGAATATTCAGACAAGTCTCGACCCGCAATCAACACTTGTCGAGCACGCTTTACTCACCGGCTTTTTCGGGCAAACTGATCATGGAGTTTGATGGGGTACACGACATGGCGGAACCGGAAATTGAGGCGCTTACCTTCGATGTCTTTGGCACAGTCGTAGACTGGCGAAACGGCATTGCAAAGGAGGCCGAAAACATCCTTGCGGCGGAGGGGCACCATGTTGACGGTCAGGCCTTTGCCCTTGCCTGGCGGGCACGTTACCAACCGTCGATGGAAGAAGTTCGGGCGCGGCGTCGCCCCTTTGTTCGTTTGGACGTGCTTCATCGTGAGAACCTCTTGGATGTCTTTCGGGAGTTCGAGATCGATGGCGTGTCTGACGACACGACCGACCAGTTGAACCGCGCTTGGCACCGCCTGCCTGCATGGCCGGACGTCACGAAAGGGCTGGCTCGTCTCAAACAGCGCTTCATCATTGCCCCGCTTTCGAATGGCAATGTCTCACTGATGGTGAACCTTGCCAAACATGAGGGGCTTGGTTGGGACGTCATTCTTGGTGCCGAAATCGCAGAGGCATACAAGCCCGAGCCAGAGGCTTATAAGCGTGCCGCAGCGCTTCTCGATCTCCATCCCAGCCGCTGCCTGATGGTAGCGGCACACAATAGCGACCTTGTCGCGGCGGCGGCAACGGGCATGAAAACCGCATTCGTGCCGAGGATTGACGAATATGGTGCTCATCAAAAGGCGGACTTCGCCGCGGAGCACGACTTTGACATCATCGCTGATGACTTCGAAGATCTAGCTCATAAGCTTGGCGTCTGAGCAACGTTGGGTTTTGTGCTGAGAATCGTTTCGACGAGATCGAGATCGCTTGGTTTGTCGACGTCGATCGCAGCCTCGGCAAACGGCATGTCAACCATGCCAATATTCACGCCGATCCGCTTCGAGAGATGAGCAAGGGCATCGTCGATACCAAGCTGGCCGATGACAAACTGCAGGAGTGGCAACATCCCAACGGTTGCAACCAAACGGAGGGGGTTCTTCCGATGACGTTCAACCTGTTGCCAGAAGTCGACGATCTGCCGGGCCTTAGGCGTGGTTGCAAGGAATAGATTGCAACCGCTGTATCCCTGCCCTTTGAAGCGGTAGAAGGTGCGGATCGCGTCAGGATATGACCTCTTGATGGTCGTTGCGTTGGCAAGACCAACCACAAAGTCAGAAGAAGGCGGCGCATTGGCGATCAAATGTTCGACAATTGGCGTTGTCAGGAGCGGATGATCCGCTGTCGTGATCAACAGAGGATAAGCGGGCCTCTCGACCAAGCTATCGAGCACATGCGCCACACTTTGACTGGGTGAGGGCTTGGGCGAAGCGAGAGTTATTCGGCCTTCATCGATCGCTCTTGTCAGGGCGGAACCGAAGCCGTGTCTTGCAAAGTCCGGATCAGTGCAAAGGATGATGTGGTCGATGTCAGGAGAAGCGAAGAGGGTGCTAACGACGCGCTCCAACATTGGAATGCCGCCAACGGGGACCAAGGCCTTGTGTGGCAGTCCGACCGCGCTTGCAACCGGATCGGTCGGCCCGCGAGAGCCTGCAAGAACTAAGGCCTGGCGTGGTCGATCCATCAATTCAACTGCTTTTCGAAGAGCCGATAGGTCCGATATGCGTCGGCACCTAGCTCCTCAAGGATACGGCGCATCGGCTTATTGTCATCAAGGACCCAGGACATCTCGACACGTGAGAAGCCCTCGGTGAGGAGCCCGTGATGAAGCGACTTCAGGAGCAATGGCAGCAGCGCTGAGCCGATCATCGTGCCATGGTAACGCTTCCGCACCCCCATCAGTGGCACACGGCAACTCTTAAAGCTGTGCATCTTCAGACGCCACAGCAACTTAGCCCAGCCAAAGGGAAGCAGCTTGCCGTCGAGATCGGCGATGATTTCATAGAGATTAGGGAGGCAGATCACCATGGCTGCAGGCTCGCCGTCGACCTCGGCAATATAATTAAGGCGTGGTCGCACCAAGGGGCGCATGCTCTTGGCGATCTGACGCATTTCGGCATCGGTGAAGGGGACAAAACCCCAATTGTCGGCCCAGGCATCGTTGAAGATGTCGAGAACGACTGCGAGTTCGTCGAGATACCGCTTTGTCTCGATTTGTCGGACGGTAATGCGAGCTTCCTGACTAATACGTTCCAAAAAACGTTCGCCACGGATTTGAATCGTCTCCTCGACATCGAGCGTATAGGCAAGGAGATCCTTGGTGGGCTGGTAACCGCTCCGTTCCAGCCGTTCAGCAGCATAAGGAGGTGCAAAGGGCATCAGCATCATCGCCGGGTGATCAAACCCAGCAATGAGAAGGCCACATTCCTCGTTGATGGAGAGGTTGAATGGTCCGCGAGCTCGTTTCATTCCTCGTTCACCAAGCCAAGCCTCGGCCGTAGCCAGCAGCCTATGAAACACTTCCTGATCATCTTCAGCGTCAATGAGCCCAAAATGGCCAGCATCATCTCGGTAGCGTTCGAGGTGAAGTTGGTCGATCTGTGCGCTGATCCTGCCGACGGGTCGATCGCCACGGAACGCCAGCCAATATTGTCCGTCCGCGTGCTCGAAATAGGCATTCTTGGCAGTGTTCAAGGTTTCGTCCCGCTCCATGGCGAGCGGCGGCACGTAAGTGTTCTGATGTCGATAGAGCTGATTGGGCAAATCGATGAATGCCCGTAAGTCCGCTCGGTCGGCAACCTCCCGAACCTCGACCATTCCGTCTGCTAAGGCTTTGGTCATGGGCATCCAAAGATGGTGCAGTGGGATTCGATGATAAACTCGTGACGGCTGACCCGTCAGCGGTCGCGCAATTTAGAAGCTGCGGGCAGCAACCGCAAGCATGCCGCGAGATCGATGGGATGCCTCAATCAGTCATATTCGATCTCGATGACCTCGAACGCTAGGCTTGGCACAAGCATACCCCGTGTTTGTACATGCGATTTGTTCAGCCGGACCTCTTCCCATGTTGGGTCCATGCCGATCCAACGGCCATCGATCAAGACTTCCACCCAAGCATGCCCGCCAAGTGAAGGTGTCTGATCGTTACCGCCATAGACAAAGCCTGATACCTCACGCGCAGCCAGGCCAGCGGCACGCGCCAGCGTGACAAAGAGCTGACTGTGCTCCGTGCAATCGCCCGTGCGGTTGTCGAGGATGTCGAAGACGGATGTCGTGTGATAGTGATACGGACTTTCAGGCACGATCTCGATGAAGTCAGCAACAAACCTGATCATGGCTTCAGCGAGCGTCCGATCATCCGCTGTTGTTTCCAATGTGCCTTTGATTTCATCAACTATGGACCGAATTCTCGGATGGTCAGCCGGGTGTGTCGAGGTCGCTCGACGGAAGCGCTCAAAATCAGCCCCATCGTCCAGTGCGGGCTGGTCACTCAGATGGATCATGGCGGTCTGATGATCCAGGTATTCCACGCGTTGGCCAAAGGAGTCCTGAACAACATCGCGTATCGTCATGGCCTCGTCGTCGATTGTGGCCTTCAAGCTCAGGGATCGAACAGCCGCTAGTCGAGCCAACGGACGGTTCAGTGGCTTTTCAAACTCAGCAAAGAGATCGACCCCTTGATTGGGCTGATGGGCGATCGCCTGGGTCTCAGCGCGGAGTTCGATTGGGCCGACGAATAGATTGACTGCTTCTCCATTTTGGAAGCGGGTCTTGGCGACATAAGAGAAGACGTCACTCGAGGATTCTGTGCGCAGTGATTGAAAGAGATGACTAGCGCCGAGAATCCTCCGGCGACTAACCTCATCGAGATCATGGGTCGAGCTTGCCAAGACTTGCTGTTCGACATCAAAATCGATCGTCTCGAGACGCGCACCGATCGGAGGGTTGCTGGTTAAGAAGCGATGGACCGCGATATCCTCCTCGTCGCAGAGATGACGCTCGAGCCCTGGCCAAGCTCTGATGAGGCCATCTTCCTTCATCTCCAGTGCATGATCTTGTTGTTGGTAGGTGATTTGCCGATCCGCTGTGGTAAAGGCACCATCTAAAAGTCGGTGAGGAGGCTTGGCATCGAAGCGTCGAATCTGCTCGATCGTTTCTTCCGTCTTTTCCAGTCTGAAGGTCATAGCGAATCGCTGGACGATGACATTTGATGTGATGTCGGGATCAGCCGGTTTTTCGACAGCCATAGCGGTCGTGGCGTGTCCGATCTTGCGATCTTCAAAATAGAGGCCGTACCATCGCGCTTCGCCGATCAATGGGTGGTCGGCTTCCACCACACAAGATGTGTCCGCCGCCGCCGGCTCGGTGATCGAACCGAAGACTATCAAGATGACAACCAGAAACCATCCAAGCATCACAGGCACCATAGCAACACATGATCGGGCGGCGCGACCAAACGTTTCTTATTCTGACCAGTCCGTGTGGAACGTCCCTTCCTGATCGATACGTTCATAGGTGTGCGCGCCGAAATAATCTCGCTGCGCTTGGATGAGATTCGCCGGAAGCGTTGCCGATCGATAGCCATCGTAATAGGCGAGTGCGGAGCTAAAGGCTGGAAGCGGTAGGCCCTGTTGTAGGCCAAGTGTGACGATGTTACGCCATGCAGGCTGCGCGCGTTCGAGGAGCTCGGCGAAGTAAGGATCGAGCATAAGATTGGGAAGCTTAGGGTCTCGTTGATAGGCCGCCCTGATGTGACGAAGAAAGCGCGCGCGGATGATACAGCCGCCGCGCCAGATGCTCGCGATTTCTGCCTTGTTGAGCGTCCAGCCATGCTCTGCCGCCGCAGCGTCCATCACGGCAAAGCCCTGAGCGTAGGCGCAGACCTTACTGGCAAGCAGGGCCAGTTCCAGCTGATCGATAACCGTCCTATGATCAAGGCCTTGCGACGGGTCCGGACCGCCAAGTCTCGTCGCTGCCGTGACGCGTTCAGTCTTCATCGAGGAAAGCGTGCGCGCCTCGACTGCCGCTGCGATCGTCGGTGCCGTGCTGCCATAGTCGAGTGCGGCGCGCACGGCCCAACCGCCCGTTCCCTTTTGCCCAGCGCGATCGAGAATCACCTCGACCATGGGGCGACCAGTCTCAGGGTCGTTCTTGCCGAGAATGTCTGCCGTTATTTCAATCAGATAGCTATCCAGCTCGCCTTTGTTCCAGCTTGCAAAGATGTCACGCATCTCAAGATGACTTAGGGCTGCCGGACCTTTCAAAAGTGCATAGGCTTCCGCAATGAGCTGCATATCGGCATATTCGATGCCGTTGTGCATCATTTTGACGAAGTGACCTGCACCATCACTACCGATGTGAGCGTAACAGGATTCATCGTCCACCTTTGCAGCGATGGCCTCAAAGATCTGCGCGACGCGACCGAGGGCGTCCGCCTCACCGCCAGCCATAATCGAGGGGCCATTGCGTGCGCCTTCTTCGCCGCCGGAGATACCCGTGCCGATGAAGCGAATGCCCTGCTGGCGAAGTGCTGATTCACGCCGGATGGTGTCCTGATAGAGCGCGTTGCCTCCATCAACCAGAATATCGCCCGGCTCAATAAGCGGCAGAAGCTGGTCGATCTGTTGATCGACCGGATCGCCAGCTTTCACCATCATGATGATGGCCCTAGGTTTCTTGATGGCCTTGACCAGCTCAGCAAGGTCATAGGTCGGGATGATGGGCCTCCCCTTGGCTTCCGGGCTGTCAACGAATGCCCTGGTCCGCTCGGCGGATCGATTGAACACCGCTACGCGATGACCATTGTCGGCGATATTGAGCGCCAGATTCTGACCCATGACCGCAAGGCCGATCAGGCCGATGTCTGCTTGTGGTTCCATTCCTCTATCCCGACGGTGGCATAAAGGTTGGATGTCGCATATGCCGTCGGTCCAGGCAATGCCTCGACGATCATGCCGGTATCAGATCAAGCTCTGCAATGCGGGCTATTTTTCGACTGGCGTCCCTCGAGCTGGCATCAGATAGTTCTGATATGAAATACTTACGCGATCACTGGCTGGGTAAGCACTCGCTTTCAAGGGCGTTTTGGGTCAACTTTTTCATCCTGTTTGTCCTGATCCTCTTTGGTGAGACGACGGTACGGCCCCCGATCGCAGGTGGGACTCTTTCGGACATTGTCATCGCCGTCCTGTACCTCATGGGCGCCTATCTCATCATTTTACCCTGGCAGCTTGTGGGACTTTGGCGAAGCAGTCAGCGTCACGTTAAGGAACAGGGCGGCATCACTGTCGCAACGTTTGCGCAGGCTGGAGCCGTTGTTGCTTTGATCACGGCGGTCGGCAGTGCCGCCACAACGGTGCAGCGTACCCTCGGTCTTGACGCTGTCCGAGTCGAAGATGCCCTGATACCGGATTATCAGCTGCGCGTGGTTCCTGCCGACAGGGCGGTCGTGATCGAAGGGCAGATCGGGAATGGTCTGTCACGCGATATGAAAGCACTTTTGGCAAAGGAGCGGTCGATTGAAAGAATTATCCTGAACAGCAATGGCGGTCGGATCTTTGAGGCGAGGGGGGTTGCCAGGCAGATCATTGACCGTGGTTTAGACACTTTCGTCGCTGGCCACTGCCGTTCGGCTTGTACCATTGTCTTTATCGCCGGTCAGATCAGGAGTCTCGGCAAAGACGGCGTTCTCGGATTTCACAGCTATCGGCTCAATGGGGTTATGGCCTTCATCGATCCTGAAGAGGAGCAGGAAAAGGATCGTGCTTTTTTTCTAAGGCAGGGATTAGACCCCAGCTTTGTCGAACAAATCTTTGTGACACCGCATGACGATATGTGGCATCCCCTGCCCGAGCATCTACTAGACGCTGGCGTGATCCACCAGATCGTGCCGGACTGAACTCTTGCTCAAGAGGCCGAGCTGACCGAGTCTTGGGTCAACGTGACATCGACCTTTGTCGTTGCATCTCGATGGAGCGAATGGGCAGCCTGCGCTGAAAGAGTGTTGCTTCGTCCGTATCGTCGAAAAACCCTAGGATCGCACAACGCCAGCATCGCACGACGTCGCTTCCGACCTCCGGTCAGAAACGGTCGTTCTCTAAACGTGAAGAGTTGTCAACACATCAGGGTGGTTAGCGTCAACGGCGCGGTACGAACGCTGACCTTCGCTCAGGGGAAACAAAAGTCGCCGATGGATCGGTTCTTTAGGAAGGATGACCGGGCCGGCATTGCCATGATGCCGGCCGGTCTTGCCCGTCTTACTGAGCCGCTTGCTGCTCTGGCGAGGGAAGCGCCTGTGCCATGGCAATCGCTTGTTCGGCTTCCAGCGCCTTCATTTGCTTTTGCAGCTTCTCGAACGCGCGAACCTCGATCTGGCGGACGCGTTCGCGCGAGATGTCATAAACGTGGCTCAATTCTTCAAGCGTGCTTGGCTCTTCCTTCAGTCGTCGTTCTGTAAGGATATGCCGTTCGCGCTCGTTCAAAACGTCCATCGCACGATGGAGTAGTGACATTCGATGATCGTGCTCATCAGCATCGGCAATCGTCGTCTCTTGGCTCTGGCTGTCATCCACCAGCCAATCCTGCCAGTCACTATCTCCATCTGCTCTGAGCGGTACGTTCAACGAGTGATCGCCACCGCTCAATCGGCGGTTCATGCTGATGACGTCCTCTTCCGTGACATCAAGACGATCTGCAATCGCTTTGACGGTCTCCGGAGGCAAATCACCATCGTCGATCGCTTGCATCTGGCCCTTCAACTTGCGCAGATTGAAGAAGAGCTTCTTCTGGGCTGCTGTGGTGCCCATTTTTACGAGGGACCACGAATGCAGGATGTATTCCTGAATAGCCGCCCGGATCCACCACATCGCATAGGTCGCTAACCTGAAACCACGATCAGGATCGAAGCGCTTGACGGCCTGCATAAGGCCGACATTGCCTTCTGAGATGATTTCATTAATGGGAAGGCCATAGCCGCGATAGCCCATGGCGATCTTCGCCACCAGCCGCAGATGGCTGGTGACTAGCTTATGGGCAGACTCGATGTGTTCCTGCTCTTGCCACTTCTTGGCAAGCATGAACTCCTCTTCCGCTTCCAACATCGGGAAACGGCGGATTTCATCGAGGTAGCGGGACAGGCCGGTGCCTTCCGCGGGTACGGATAAGAAGTTGCCCAAAGTCGTGAGTCTCCTGACCTCAAGAGTTGCCGCGCATTATATCTGCGCTTTTCCGGAAAAATCCAGTGTAAAACTGACTATCAGCCATGCGTGAATTGTCGTGCTCAAATTGTTAACAGAGGATGAACGACTAAAATTCCCCTTAGAATTGTTCAAAAATTCGCTCGAAAACTACAGGTGGAGGCCGTTCGAAGTCCAGTTTCTTACCAGAAATAGGATGTTCAAAGCCAAGCACACGTGCATGTAGCAAAACGCGACCAAGTTTTCTTATGTCAATTATTAATTTTTCGTTAACATGAGGTATACGGCGAGGACGATAGATTGGATCACCAATAATGCCTAGGCCGAGTGTGCCGAGGTGAACGCGGATTTGGTGGGTGCGGCCAGTCTCCAGGGTCACTTCTAGGCGAGCTGCTGTCATTCCAGCTGCACTAAGCAGACGATAGTGGGTCACGGCACGTTTCCCATGTGCCACGACGGCCATGCGCTTTCGGTCTTTCGGATGCCGCCCAATCGGCTGATCGACCTTGCCTGCTGCTGCCGCCGGGACCCACCACGTGACAGCCTCATAGGCTCGAGCGATGCGATGCACCGTGAATTGCGCTGAAAGACCAATATGTGCCCTGTCGTTCTTGGCAACCACCATCAATCCGCTCACGTCCTTGTCGAGGCGGTGAACGATCCCTGGCCGTTGGATGCCACCGATCCCCGAAAGTGTGCCCTTGCAATGGTGCAACAGAGCATGGACGAGCGTTCCGGTCTGATGGCCGGGCGCTGGATGGACGACCATACCGGCAGGTTTTTCCAGCACGAGCAGATGCTCATCTTCGAAGAGAATGTCGAGGGGGATCGCCTCAGGTTCCGGTGTCGCGGGCTTGGCGTCCGGTACCGTCACGGAAAAATGCTGTCCTGGTTTGACCTTGGCAGATGTGTCGGCTATCTGAGCGCCATTCCGGCGAATTTCGCCAGCGGTGACGAGCGCCTGCAGCCTTGCACGGGAAAAATTGGGCAGCTTGGAGGCCAAAAACTTGTCGAGCCGGAGACCGGCATCGTCAGAACTGGCAGTGAGATCGTAAGTTTCGGGCATGGAATTCAAAGAATGGAAAGCCAAGAGATGAAAGACAATAGCCATGCAGGATGACGCAGCTCCTAACGTGAACAACGTTTCGGGGCTTCTCAAGGCTTTTGTGATTTTGGGCGGGGTCGTTCTCATTATCGGCATGCTGCTGTTGGCAGTCATGGTCATCATCCGCGCCACCACTGGTGACACCAGGGACAGCGAGGCTATTCCTTCGGAACCTGTTGAGCTGGCCCTGCCAATCGGTGTTCAGATCTTACAAGTCGTCGTGGATGGTAAGCGTCTGGTCTTGTTGGGCGAGGGGGCTGACGGACAGCAATACATCGCCGTTGTTGATGCTGATAGCGGCAAGCGGAAGAGCTTGATCCGTGTGGCGCCGACGGAATGAAGCGAGAGCGCAGGCGAAAGCGGCAGTCAAAGCCGGATCGTAACATTGGCCAAGTGCATGATGTTGAGATTACGCACCTAGGCAAGAGCGGTGATGGCATCGCCTCCGTTGAGGGGACATTGGTCTACGTACCGCTGGCGCTTCCTGGCGATCACCTCTCGGTTCAGCTCAACGAAAAACGTGGTGTTGGCTATGGCGCGACGGCGGTCGGAGACGGGCATCGAGTACCGAGACGTAACGCCGATTGCCGCCATTTTGGGACTTGCGGTGGCTGTCGGCTTCAGCATTTACCGAGCTCAGACTATCGGGATTGGAAAAGGGATCAAATCCTAAAGGCGCTCAGATCCCAAGGCATTGACTGCGATTCATGTCGTTCACTGACCCAAGGGCGACCTGCGACCCGCCGGCGTTTGCGTTTGGCATTTGCCAATCAAGACAGGCGGACGGTCCTGGGGTTTCGACGGCGTGCGCGGCATGAGATCGTACAGATCCGAGAATGCCCGATAGCGCTTCCGGCAATCGCGAATTTTTTCAAGCCTCTGCATCGGGTTTTGGCCTCACTCGACATGGCCAAAGAGGGCGGCGAGGTTTCCATAACTAAGGTCGAGAGCGGAATCGATCTTCTATTCGATACCAAGACTGAACCATCCTTAGGCGACCGCGAAAAATTGGCAGCTTTAGCGGAAGAGGAGGATCTGGCGCGCATTGCCTGGCGCCCTGATGTGATGAGCGCTGTCGAGCCGGTAGCCGCTAGGTGTGACGTCACCGTTCTATTCGGTGATGTTCTCGTAAACCTTCCATCAGGTGCATTTCTTCAAGCAACGGACGTCGCCGAGCGCGCGATCGTCGACGCAGTCATGTCGGCGGTGGATGGGGCAGGGCGGATTGCTGATTTCTTCTCGGGTTGCGGCGCTATTGGCCTACCGCTGGCTCGTCACGGACAGAGAGTTCAGGCCTATGAGCGTGATCCCGCGATGGTTCGCACCCTCAATGCGGCGGCGAGGTATGCAGGGCTACACATGAAGATCCAGGCCGAGAGCCGCGATCTTGACCGAGACCCCCTCACCGGGACTGAGCTCGCTCCGTTCGATGCCCTTATTCTTGACCCTCCACGTGCTGGCGCTCGTGTACAGGTCGATGCCATTGCAGAGCACGAGCAGCCATTCAGACTGGCAATGGTCTCCTGCAACCCCGCCACATTCGCCCGTGATTCACGTATATTGATCGATTCTGGCTATCGTCTCAAGTGGGTGCAACCCGTCGACGCTTTCGTGTATTCAGCAGAAATCGAACTCGTTGCTGCATTTGATCGTGCCAAGGCCTCTTGATTCCCAAATGATTGCCTTTTAAATACAACACACGTTCACCGCGCCCCCATCGTCTAGCGGTTAGGACGCTGCCCTCTCACGGCAGAAACAGGGGTTCGAGTCCCCTTGGGGGTACCAGTGCGACCAGATGTCGCATGTCACGGCTAAGTCTATGAATTGTCAGGCAATTCGAGGGCTGCGATTGTTCGAGAAGCAAGACCAAAATGGCTTCGAGAATACATCGTTGGACGGCTGGGCCTCCTCCATAGAGGCTGGCAAAGACTTCTCAAAGACCGGAAGAAAGTTCGTTGTTAGGTCTTACCGTTTCCGATGAGCGTGGTCTGCTCATCATCACTTTTGGAAGTGACATGCTCCTTAAGTGAGAAAATTGAACGCTTCGGAGACTATTTGCGTTCAAGGAACCAATAACGGTTCTGTCTCCCGCGACGAACAACGCAAGTTGTTGTGTCTGCCGGTCCTGAAACGGGGCCCAACACCCGGAGTGACGTTCGGACCTATGGTCTGAAGATTTACTCCCTCTACGGGTCAACGATCCAGCGGTCTCGCTGGTTTCTCTACCTGTATGATTCAATGTCGGCGTCCGACTAGACGCCTGCGAGCTTGGTATGTCCTCGGGCATGCCTGAAACTCGCTTAAATTCCAGCGCCCGCAAAAGGCGTTGGAAGTGATGTTGGCTGCCGACCTTTGGTCGGTGGTTTGGGTGTGAAGGATGACATGTGACTGTAAGCTTAGTCGATAATTGTTCAGCGCTGAGGATCTTAGAGGATCTTGGATGTTTTGACGTGGTCGATCATCCAGCTCGATCCGATAAGGTGTTCTGGAGCCCAGGAAATTCGTGCCAACGTTATGGTTCGGATCCCCTTGGGTATAGAGGCACGTCTCAGCGTAGCGAACCTGATGTTCAGCCATCAGTAGCCTATGGACGGTGCGTCGCTGGTAACGGCGGGGTGCTGAGCGTCCTGACAATGAACTCTGGGCATCTGCCCGCAGGGTCTTGCCGTGAGGTGGGATCTTGGACTGCACGAGCAGCACGTGCGGAAGAGGCTAGGCTGCGTGGTCATTGGATTAGGAACAAGTACTTCAACATCCGAGGTCGCAATCGCTGGCTGTTTACCGGTCATGGGCTAGACGACAGAGGCGTTTGGAGAGGGGCCGCGTTATATGCTTGTGACGAGGTCAAGATCCGACGCCATAAGAAGGTGAAGATGGATGCCAATCCATTTGATCCTGCATGGGACGCCTATTTCGAGAACCGACATCGAGAACGTCTCTTGGCTAAACACCGGGAGAGGTCTCAAGGTGCTCGGCTCTTGAAACGGCAAGAGGGGCGCTGCACGCACTGCGGGCAGCTTCTGACGGTGGAGACCGGGCATCACGAACATCATGTGATCCCCCGATCAGCCGACGGAACGGATGAGGATTCCAATTTGGAACTTATTCACCTCGTTTGCCATCAGGCCCACCATGTCCACCATCCGGCTCCACGGTCGGTTGCCGGTCGTACCGAGGCATCATCAGCGACTTAGGAAGGCTCGAGCTGTATGCAGCGAAAGTCGCACGTACAGTTCTTAGGGGGCTGGGAGGACCGAAAGGTCTTCCCGGCTACCCGACATGCAAAAAATGTAGGCTGGTCATTGACCCAGTTGGGTCTGTGACGACGAAGCTGGAGGTCAGTCGTAATCCGCTCCAGTTCGAGATCGGTCACGCGCTGAGCGCTTCCGGCGCCTTTGGATCTGGCTGATTGAGGGCCTTTTCGAGGGATAGGACACTGAGGCCAGATGCGTAAGCCAGCGCGGCAGCAAGAACGCGATCGTCCAGCTCACGCGGTTTGAGGGGCCGCCGCGTATGATCGCTAGGCGCTAGCGACGTGGAAAATTGAGGCTTGCCTCGATCATAGAGCGTAAAGCCCGGGCCGGATGCCTCCCAATGTGGTATCACCGCGGGAGCACCACGTGCGATATGGGCGGCCGCAACCTTATCGTCGGAACATGTTGCGACCAAAATCACGCGACGGGGTTCCACAGGTTGTAGTGCCTTGGCAATGACGGTGTCGTCCGACCAGGTAACAAAGCAGCCTCGATTAGCTTTGACCAAGAGATCAAGCCCCTGAGCGAATATCTTTGGATCTCCGTCAGCTGACGGCGGAAGGATGGCGACGGCTTCACAATTATCGAGCAGTAATCCCTTCCGCACAGCACGGCGCATCGTCGTTGTCGCGACGAGCATTTGCAGCCTCTGTTCGAAGAGGAGTGATTTCATGAGCTGATGGCGTTTAGCGTCGTCGAACGGCAGCGATTGCTGATCGAACGTCGCCCCGTCATGGGCGACGAGGCCAACGACCTGTCCGGTTGATCGGATAAGTTGTTCGGTAGCTCTTGCAACCCCGCCAAGTCCACAATCGCCAGCAACCACAAGCTTGGGGATCATGCCATCTTTGCCTTTGGGAAAGGCTAACTCAAGAACTGCACCAGCGACGTTACGGCGCTTGCCGTCGCGTGGCCATGTGTGCATGCAGAGCCCTGGCCGCGAGTTAATCTCGATGATACCACCGCCAACGTCGTTGTAAGAGCGTTGGACGTCTGTCGTGATAAAGTCGATTCCGGCAACGTCTAGTCCGATGCCGTTGGCAGCATCTTCCGCCATTTGCCGATTGTCTGGGTGAACACTATCCGTTACGTCAATCGGAATGCCGCCCGTTGAGACATTCGAGGTTGTGCGGAGCGGAATCATCTCATTTTCGGCAAGCACATCATTCAGGCCGTAACCACGTGCACGTAGAAGACCCTCGATCGTCTCGTCGACCGTGACGTGGAAAAGACGGAAACCATCCCGATACGGATCAGCATTGAGATTGTCGATCAATTCTTGAGCCGTGAGGCGGCCATCACCTGTTATCGCCGGGGGTACGCGGATCAATGCGGCTCGGAAACGTCCGCCAATAACGAGAATTCGATGATCGACGCCTGGAATGAACCGCTCCACGAGCACACCCGAGCCCGATTTGATCGCTTGCTCGAAGGCGGCCTCGACATCATCGGACGCCTCCAAACCGGCGGTGACGCCGGCACCGCGGCTGCCCTTTTGTGGTTTGACGACAACCTTGCCGCCGAGTTCCTCGATTGCTTCATAGAGAGCTGCAGCGGACTCGACGCGAAGTTGCTCCGGTGCAGGTAATCGAAGTTGCCTGAGACGTCGGTTGGCTTGTCTTTTGTCATTGGCAAGCTTCGTCGCGCTGATCGATGTGAAGCCGGTCATCGATGCGTAGAGCTGGTGCTGTCGAGCCCCTTGTCCAAGGCGTAGATGTTGTCCCGTGATGTTGTCTACGGCAAGGCCGCGCAGCTTAGCGGCATGCTTGAGAACAGCGCTTGTCGGCGACAAGCGACGGCGTTTCGCCTGTTCAAGTGCAGCCGAAAGCCCCTCAATAAAGGAATGGTCAAGGTGGGGGCGAAGTCGCTCCGGGAGTAGTTCTACAAGTCCGGCAAAGGCGACGGTTGACGCCGCACGAGAGAAGCGTGGCGAGTGCGTTTCCCAAATCAACCAAACGTCGTCGTCGCGGTCTCCCCTGACCAATGTTGTGAAGTCGACACGGTCGAGACAATGAGCTGCTGCAAGGATCGCGGACTCAACGGCGCGAATAGCCTCGAGTAAAGCCGTCTCAATCGGTAAGCCATCGCCGAGGCGGGCGATGAACTCGTTCCTGACAGGACCGCCGTCGAGGAGACTCTTCAATGCCTGAAATCGACTAAGATATTGAGCGACGAAGGTGTCACCGAGATCGGCAGTACTCAATCCCTTGAGCGCACCGAGATGGAGTCGCTGACGCATCACGCTCGCGCGATGGTAGATGTTATAGCCGCGTAAGACTTCACCTCGCTTGAGGTGTGGCGTCGATGGATTTCTTGGCATGACAGTACCATCGAATACATCGTCGCTCGTGAGGACCTTATTCAACGCTCTTCTCTCGTTAGCCAGGACGGCAGACGAGATCATGTGGCCGACCGAATATTCCTGGGATGACTTGAGCGTTGGCGCATCGCTCAATTCCCCCAATGTCGAAAGGCATATTTCACAGCCGCCTGGCGATGATCTCGATCTGTTGAACAACACGCCGGCTATGCACTTTGTTTTTTTCTTCAGAAAAAAATCTCAAAGTTTTTTGCAGCCAAAAAAAGAAACAGCGATCTCCGGGTGTTGTTTTAGTGGGTCAATAGCGGTCTCGGCTTAGTGATCGGCTGGCACACGATGAGATTTACGAATTGGGACGTCCCGCTGGCAAGCACCTGCCGTTCCCGGACCGGGACCCTTGAGTTGATGAAGACAGAGCAGATGATGGCGATGTCAAAGAACTGTCGAATCCTGTGCTGATGCCAATGACGATCGCCTTTTGTCTTATGAAAACTGGCTTTTCATCAGACGTGAGCGTCCTTTGAAAAGGGCAAAGTAGAGTCACGTCCAGATGGCTGGCTCCAGAAATGCAACCGGTAGCGCCGCCGGTGAATGAGACATCGACAATGAACAAAGAAACCTTGAGTGAAGACCGTATACGCGCCGCTAAACGGGCATTTACGACCCGGCGTGTACCGGCCAAAGAGATGCGATGTCTGATCGCAGGTGATGTCAGACCGAGAACGGGCGACCTGGTTCTAGCGACGGTTGTCGAGATCGGTAAGCACCGCAAAATCGAAAAACCAAATGGCAGACGTGCGCTTATGTTACCAGGCGACGAAATCATCGTTGCCTTTGGTAACCGATATGCGCCTGATCAGTTCGAAGCGCTTGTACCGGAAGATCTCAGCCCTTGTGACCTTGTTGCAGCGGGAGGGATTGCAGCGAAAGAGATGTGTCGGCACGATCGCATGATCGAGCCAACGAAAATTGCGCCGCTTGGTCTGGTCGGCAACAGTAAAGGCGAGCGGATCAATCTCGCCGATTATGCGATCCCGTTTTTTCGGGAGCCATCGCCCATCGAGACGATACTTGTTGCCGGAACGGCCATGAATTCTGGCAAAACGTTCTCCGCCTCCTCTTTAGTGCGCGGGATCCACTCATGGGGACACAAGGTCGCCGGGATCAAGGCGACAGGCACAGGTGCCGGCGGCGACCTTTGGCAAATGAAGGACATGGGCGCCTACGCCGTGCTCGACTTCACCGACGCCGGACTTGCCAGCACCTATCTGGTTCCTGCGCTTAAGATCGAAACCTGTGTCTTAGGACTCATCAGCTACGCGGCGCGTCTGAAATGCCAATATGCCGTCGTCGAGATCGCCGATGGTCTTCAGCATGAGGAGACGGCAGAACTCCTTCGTTCTGACAAGCTGCGCGCGCAAAGTAAGGGCGTCCTTTTCGCGGCCTATGATTCGATGGGCGCACGCGCTGGCGTCGAAAGGCTTCAGCAGGAAGGACATGAGGTCCTCGCAGTAAGCGGCCAGCTGACGCGGTCGCCGCTAGCAATCCGTGAGGCTCAAAGATCAATTGAGTGTCCCGTCTATACGCCCATCGAGTTGCAGTCAGGCGCCCTCGTCGAGCAGCTGATGGCGACATGTAACGCTGACCATCAAGAACAGGTCACGTTCGTTTCGCCCCAGTTCAAATCCTGGCAATCCGGGGAGGTTAAAGCGGCAAACGATGTGGGTGCGGAGAAGCATGCAAGCCTGACAGACATGCAACAAACGTCACCTTCGGAGGTTTGGCTGCCAAGCCGCTACTGAAGATCCCATGTCGACAAGAACGTCAAAGCAATCCACGAAATCGGCCAATGAGCTTATCAAAAGCGCATGGCGACAATCTCGCTTAGGCCTGCTTGTCATTGGAATTTTCAGTATATTTATCAATCTGTTTCGCCTAGTGACGCCAATTTACGTCCTTCAGATTCTCGATCGTATTCCGGCGAGCAGAAGCGTCGAGACATTGGTCATGTTGACGGTGATTACCGTCGCAGCGGTTGGGACGGGCGTGTTGTTGGAGTTGATCCGACGGCGCATGTTTCTGCATTGGGGTAGTTGGATCGAGCGATCCTTTGGCCCAACCCTCGTTCAAGGCAGCCTGAATGTTGCCGGTAACAGCGATTCGACGACGCCATCAAGGGTACTGCGCGATCTTGCCACCATCAGGTCCTTCGTTTCGGGGCATGCCATCTTGGCGTGGCTGGACATCATATGGGCGCCTGCCTTCATTCTCGTTGCTTATCTCATCAACCCCTTGTTGGCCGGTATTGCATTGTCCGGTGTGCTGGTCGTCTTCGTCCTCGGTATCCTCAACGAAGTTTTAACCCGTTCGTCGCGCGACGCCGCCCTCCGTGCATCAGCTGACAGTAAAGAGCTCGTAGCGGCAGCGGAACGCAGCGGTGAGACGATCGGACCGCTGCGCATGGCGGAGAACGTGACCGAGCGTTGGTCCGAGGCGACGTTTGAGCGCCTTGATGAAAACCTGCGATCTAGGCGCGTCACGATTACCATCAGCGCCGCGATTCGCTTTTGTGGTCGTTGTTTAAGAGTGGCCCTCTTAGCGGTCGGGCTCTGGCTCGTCATTGGTGATGTTATGACACTGGGCGGCGTTATCGCTGCTGGATTCCTCGGCCGGATGGCTTTCCAAGCAGTGAAGGACGCCATGCTTCGCTGGCGGGAGCTCACTAATGCGCGGCGAGCCTATGGTCGAATTTGTAGCGCATTTTCATCGGTAAGTCGTGATCCGGTCTCAATGCATGATCATGCGCTTCCGGCAGCACTTAAAATTAGTAATCTCGGCTATAGATATCCAAATCAGCAAGCATCGATCTTGAAACGGATCGACATTGATTTGGATCCGGGAAGTATTCTTTGCGTCATTGGTCCCTCAGCCTCTGGTAAAACGACGTTTTCCAGACTTGCCATTGGGAGACTGAAGCCACGATACGGTTCGGTCCGACTTGGCGACATTGATATCTCTCGGCTTCGTCAGGACGGGCCTCAACGCTATGTCGGCTATTTGCCGCAGGAGATTCGGCTGTTTCGCGGGACCGCACGAGAGAACATTGCTCACATGGCGAAAGGCGATTTCGGTCAGGTGGTTGAAGCGGCGCAACTTGCTGGGGCGCATGAAGCCATCCTGTCTTTACCCTATGGCTACGATACAGAACTCGATGATGAACACATGACACTCTCTGCAGGTCAGCGAAAGTCGATCGCCCTTGCGCGCGCTTTCTACGGTTGGCCTCAGCTGATTGTTATGGATGAACCTGAACCGCATCTGGACCGCAGCGCCCGTAGGGTCATGAACCGTGCTTTGAAAGACTGCGCGGCACAGGGATCCATCATCATCGTCACCAGCCAATCCAAGTCCCTTAGCCGAATAGCGGACAAAGTTCTGGCATTGGATGAGGGCACGATACGCCTACTTGAGACGCGGGAGGAGATCGAGTCGCTTCGACGATCAAGATCTCGCCGCTCAGTAAGGATGAGGGCATGAGGAAGGAAGACAGTCGTCATGATGACTCAAAACCCGTTGAGGACCATGAAGGACGTTCCACGCTGACGTTGGTTCGTCGCCCATTTCCACTAGGTTCGATGATCATCGGAATCATTGCGATCCTGGCCTTTCTTGGATGTTTTTCATTTTGGTCCGCGTTGGCACCGATCGAGAGTGCTGTGATTTCGCCAGGTGTCGTGAGCGTCGCAAGTTATCGGAAGACGATACAGCATCTTGAAGGCGGCATTGTTGAGACGATTCAAGTGCGCGACGGCGATCGTGTTCAAGTTGGTGAGCTCTTGATCAAGCTTCGAGACATCCGGCCTATTGCCGAGGTCAAACAGCTTCGCGTGCAGTATGCTGAAGCTCGAGCGGTGGTCGAACGTCTCTTAGCAGAGCGAGAGGGTAAGCCCGCGATTACTGTACCAGAGGATCTCGCGGGGCTAGACGGATCCGACCATCAGATCAAACGGGCCTTTGACGGCCAGGCGAGCATCCTGCGAGCGCGCCGCGCACTTCACGAAGATCGCCAAGCAGTTCTCGAACAGAAGATTGCTCAGTCACAAGCCTTGATCATCGGCCTTAGGGGGCAAATCGACTCGGCAACGCGGCGCCTCGACTTGGCTAAGCGCGAGCGTCAAGAGATCCAGCCACTTGTCGAAAAGTCTTTGGTGCCTGCACCCCGACTACGCGAGCTTGAGGGGCGTATCGCCGAGTTTGATGGATTGATCAGCGAATATTCGGGTGACATCGCCCGCGAAGAGAAGACGATACTTGAAGCCCATTTGGAGATTAGCGAGCTCAAGACATCAACTACTGCGGCGATCACGGAGCAATTGCGTACCGAACGCGCCCGTGCTTACGAGCTCTCGCAGCAGATTGTCGCCTCGGAAGACGTTCTCGCGCGAACGGAGATTCGTTCCCCAATTGAAGGCGTGGTTGTCAACTTGCAAGTCCATACGAGGGATGGCGTCGTCGGTGCCGGTCAGCCGCTGATGGAGATTGTCCCGGTTGCCGACGAATTGGTCGTCGAGGCCTTTGTTGACCCGGTCGACATTGACGAAGTCAGGCTGGGTTTGCCCGCACATGTCCATCTGACAGCGCAGAATCGGCGTCAGCGCAAACTCCTCGAGGGAACAGTATCGGCTGTTTCTGCCGACCGCCTTTTGGATGAAGAGACGGGGGCAGCATACTATCGCGCCCGAATAGAGCTCGATACGCAAAGCCTCGAACAGGGTGGGACCACACTCCTCGCAGGCATGGGCGCGGATGTCTTCATACGAACCGGCGCTCGCACACCCTTCGACTACCTCATTCAACCCATTGCCCGCACTATTCAACTAGGCCTTAGGGAGAACTAACGCTGTGGCCCAATGGCAAGAAGACGAAGAGACCGTGGAGCCGGACACCCATCGCCAAAGCGAACCCGTCAAGCTTTTGACTCGTACGGTGCTTCGAGGGCGTAATCCCTATCATACGTCGACTGTCGTCCGTCAAACGTTTGACTTCGGAAGCCTGCATGCATTGCGTAGTGGGGAGATTGGTTCCGGTTTTGCCGAGCAATTCATCGAGAGTTTTCGCACACTGAGGCGGGCTTTGCCGAATGGCGACTTTTCCAGAGACTTTTTCCAACGATTGAGCGAGCCTCCGGGAGTGGCTATCGAGGAGGCTGTTCTCGAAGCGATCATGGCCCTTGAGGCCACACTGGCGTTCGAACGGGGGCGGCTCGATGCCGAGATCTTCGGCATGATTGAGCCGGTGGACATCGCGCGGCAGACGGCGCTTATCTGGCCGAGCAACAGCCCCAACACCTCGCGCCAAGTTGCCGAAATTGGATTGGCTGGTGTCATCGCACTTTTGCCCGCTCACTATTCTAAGATGCCAAGTCTGGACGTGAGCGCCTTAGAGGATCAGTTTGCAAAGCTTAGACGGCGCGTCCGCCGCCGACGTCCCACAGCCGGCGCTGCAGCACTGGCCGCAGCTGCGCTAGGGCAGGGAATAGCTTGTCAGGTCCTTGGCGGGGATCGTCTGCGTTTGGGCCAAGGCGCCTTACAACGCACGATTGCCGTCAGCACATCCATCAACGCCGTTGGTCTTACTGATGATAGTAACGACGTGATGCAGCGACTGGCGGATGTCGGGTTGCCAGTGCCGCAACAATATAGGCCAGCATTAGAGCGGCAGGTTGCCGACAGCTTGGAACCGGCACGGGCCGGAGTCTTGGTCAACCTGCCTGGTCCTGCGAGACATGACCAAAGACCGTCTCCGATCGATGCCAGTGCCCGTATCATCAGTGTTGCAGACCAAACTGAGACACCAAGGGAAGACAGGTCGGTTGACGGTGGTTTTGGTGGCCAAGACTTTAGTCTTCTGGTGATCGATGGAAGCTACACTGCTGCTGTAAGGCGCATGCCACCGATCATTGAAGGAGACGGAGAAGGTACAACCAAGGATCTGATCCGCCAGCTCAATCGCGATCCCTTCCGTGATGACTTCAGAATGATGCAGGTGCCTATCGATGATGATCTCATCAATCATCTCGGCAAGCAGGGTGTAAGACTTGACGACGTTTTGCCAGCCGGCAGGGTTGTTTCGCTCCGATCTAGCCCGTCGATTTCAGCCGGTGGCGCAGCGATTGACGTCACGGATGAAGTCCATCACGACAATCGAATGCTTGCGGAGCGTGTCGGGAAAGTCCTGGATCAAGATTTCATCAGCATCGATTTTGTAACGACGGATATCAGCAGATCATACAAGGTCGGAGTCGGCACGATTATGAAAATCAATGCCGAACCGGAACTTCACGGCTATCTGTGGCCTCGACACAGCAAGCGGGACGGCCTCGCGCCGACGGTCTTGGCTCATCTTCTCAAGGGGCGAGCCGAGGTGCAGATCCCCGCAAGTTTGATCGCCGGGGACCGGGGCACTGGACGGATCGCCCGTGAGCTTGACGGTCTTCTTCGTGGCAATCGACGTTCCGTCGGTTTGGTCACTCGTCATGGAGCCTTTATTAATGGTGAAGCGCTCGACATCCCCGACTCACGCCGGCGTCGTTCGCTTGGACTTTTGATTCATGATCCACGAATCGAAGCCCTTGTCGGCGCTGTTTCGCTTCGGCAGATCGTTAAACGCGGCATGCAGCTGGAAACTTGCCAGAGTTCCGCGATAACAAGCCGAAATGTCGACGGTGACGTCGACTTGTTTCGCAAGGGAATGGATGTGCTGATCCGCGCAACCTTGGGACATATCGTGGTCAGTGCGGACGATGTGCTTGCCCTTGACGCAGTCCGTATGGTTGAGGCATCGCGTGTCATTCTCGTTACGCCTCGTCGGCAGGGGAATACCCTCGAACGGCATCTTGCCGAGGGTGGGCCTGCCATCGTGACTCGTTGGCGCGAGGACCAGGAGCAAATTGTCTTGATTGAGGCGGGCGAGCCGATCCTAACGCTGCCAACTGGAGACACCGGCCGACCAAGTCCTAGACGTCCACAAAAGCGCTCAATCGAGGCGAGGATGTTTGCGCTCGCCCTCGCTCATGGACTGGGACTGCAGGTGAGTGAGCTTGAGCAGGCGATCGGCCAGGCTCCGGCCTTGGTCCCGACCATTAAACGCGAGGGGCGGCCAAACCCGGCAGCCGCAGTTTCAGGGCTGCCATGAACCAGAGCTGCTGGAAGATGGGAGCTTTTGGTGGTTTCGCCCCTGGATATCACGCTTCATTGGCGCCCGTGGTGACGATGACTTGGGTGGGCTTGTTACTCGCACTCATCTTGTCGTTGATGACGTCGTCCGTTCTCGCGCGGGATTCAGGCCATGACCAATTCGAGGTCAAGCTCGGCAATGACGTCATCTCAGTTTTCACCTATCGTCCGCAACACTGCGCTTCGCCTAGCCTTCTGCTGGTCTTTCACGGTAAGGGCAGAAAGGCCTCAAAAATGCGTCGTAGGGCGCGCCCCTTGGCAGATCGGGCTTGCCTAGCTGTGATCGCGCCTCTTTTCGATGAGCAGACGTTTCCCAATTGGCGCTACCATCGGGCGGGTGTCTTTCGCAAAGGCCGAGTTCAGCCTCGCGAACGTTGGACCGGCTATAAGGTCGACGCCCTCGTGACATGGGCGCGTCATTGGCTCGGCGATGCGAATGCCCGTTACTTCCTTTTTGGCCACTCCGCAGGAGGTCAATTCCTTTCAAGGGTCTCGGCGTATTCTCCGCCTGCTGATGCCGAACGGATCCTGATTGCGAACCCATCGGTTCACGTGCTTCCATCACTTACTGAGCCCGTTCCTTACGGTTTCGGCAAGATTTCTAATGCCCTCAACAGCGAACCGGACCTTCAGGGCTATCTTGATCTTCCAATAACACTTTACGTCGGCAGCGACGACACGGGACGCAAGAACCTGGTGTCCAATGAGGCTGCTATGCGGCAAGGCGTCAACCGGTTCGAGCGAGCTCAATTCGTCTATGAGATGGCGCGAGATCTGGCTCGCTCGCGAGATTGGCCATTTTCCTGGAGGCTCGTCATTGCAGGAGGCGTTGGCCACTCATCGAGAGGCATGTTGCAAGCCGCGGAGATCGAGCATGCCCTTGGGCTAAGCTTGACGACTGAATAGGCGAAAGAGTGGCCGCCATTCGTCCATTGACAAGCTGTCACGACAGACAGGTATCACCGGAGCAAAGATCGAGGTGAAACCGACATGGGCCGCTTGAATGCGGGAGATAACGACGACCTGAAGCTGGAACGATCAGGGATACGACGAGAATCTTGATTGAAGTCAATGTCCCTTCGATGGACGTCAAAGTTGAGTTCATAAAATACCGTTAACGAAAATGCACCATGAGAGATCCAAACGTTAAGGACGTACGTTTGTCATCTGTAGAACAACACTGCATCGTCCAATGATCCTTGGTCTTCGGTCACCTTAATTTAGCTGTGCCACCGAACAACCTGAGCTGGATCATTGGTCGCTCGCGGTCTGGCGAGGCATTAAATGGATTTCTCTTGGAGCGACGAGCAGCTGGCGCTTCGCGACGAAGCGCAACGTTTCGCGGCCCAACATCTGGGGCGCGATCTCGTGCATCGAGACCAATCCGGTAGCGACAACCTTGAGACCTGGCGTGAAGACTGGCGCAAATGTGCAGAGTTTGGGATTTTTGGCCTATCAATCCCTGAGGAATATGGAGGGCGCGGACGAGACATCCTGACATCGATTCTGATTCTAGAAGCGATCGGTTATGGCTGTCGGGATAACGGGCTCACCCTTGTGGCCAATGGGCAGATTTGGGCGGTCCAGGAACCAATCTTCTCATTCGGCACGGATGATCAAAAACGTCGCTATCTGCCTGGACTATGCGATGGCTCAATCATTGGAGCCGTAAGCATGACAGAACATGGGGCGGGTTCAAACGCAGCCGGTATTAAGACGACCGCCGAGCCGATCGACGGAGGTTATGTACTCAACGGTGCTAAGGCCTATGTCGGCCTGGGCCCCTCGTGTGATGTAGCCCTGGTCTTTGCTTCGACCGCGCCCGATCGAGGGTCATGGGGCATATCGGCCTTTTTGGTCGACGCAGAGACCTCAGGGTTTATCCGTCGTCCGCCGCAACAGAAAATGGGCTTGCGGACAACGCCGATGGGCGAGTTCATCTTCGAAAACTGCGGCATACCAAAGGAGGCGCGCCTCGGTCGCGAGGGAGCGGGGCTCGCCATCTTTCAGCATATAATGGAGTGGGAACGGAGCTTCATTCTTGCAAGCCATGTCGGATCAATGCGCCGTCAGCTTGACGATTGCGTTGGTTTTGCCCGCAGTCGCATTGTCTTCGATCAACCAATTGATCAGTTTCAATCGGTGTCAAACCGGCTTGCTAATATGAAGCTGCGCCTAGAGACGGCCCAGCTTCTTCTTTACAAGGCGGCTTGGTTGAAGGCCCAGGGCCAGTCGTGTCCCGTGGAGGCCGCCCTCGCTAATCTGCATATGTCGGAAGCATTCGTCGAATCGAGCCTTGATGCGATCCGCATTCACGGTGGCAAAGGCTATCTCTCGGAGACTGGCATTGAGCGAGACTTACGTGATGCGATCGGCGGCGTCATTTACTCAGGCACATCCGACATCCAAAGACAGATCATCGCGCAGCTCCTCAAGAGCTGATCGGACAAGACCAGAACGTCGGGGATAAGGGGAACATCGTGCTCTATCGTCAGTTTAAGCGAATGTTAGGCTTGCTCATCATCGTCAGCGCGGCTATCGGGCTGTCCGGTGAAGCGAGGGCCCATAGCACAGGTGAAAGTTATGTTTATCTAAACGTAACCGAAACAAGCCTTTCCGGACGCTTCGAAATCCCGTTCCAGGAGCTGGACAAAGCGATCTCACTTGATGTCGATGGCAATGGCACCATTAGCAAGGATGAGTTCGATTCGAATGCTCAGCAGGTCTATGAATACTTGCAGCCGCGTTTGGTCTTTTACGACGGTGATGTTGCGCATCCGGTTGAGGTAACTGGTCATCAGTTCTTTGACGGCGCAGGCTTCGATATCTTCGTGCAGGTTCAGTTTGACGTACCCAGTCTGAACCGGCCGCCTGAAACGCTTGAGGCAGACTATCGTTTTCTCTTTGACGGGGTTGATCGCAATCATCGCGGACTTCTTCTTATCGAGAGCAATACGCGTGCAGGCATTGTTGAGAACGAAGCGCAGCATTCCCTCATTTTTGGTGAAGAACGTCGTCGGCAATCGTTCAACGTCGACGGTGTCTCAAGTTGGGTGATCTTCGGCCGCTTTGTGGGAGAGGGCATCTACCACATCGTGCCTATCGGCTATGACCATATTCTCTTCCTTCTCTCGCTGCTTCTTGCCTCCGTCATGGTCGTGCGTTCCGGAAAGTGGACGCCTGCTCCGAGCTTTCGCGAGCCATTCTGGTTTGTTGTGAAGGTCGTCACCCTGTTCACGGTGGCCCATACCATCACGTTAACGCTGGCAGCGCTTGGCATCGTCAGATTACCCGTGATGTTGGTTGAGGCCGTCATCGCGCTTTCGATCGCGATTGCCGCTTTCAACAATCTTTATCCGTTCATCGCAAACAAAACCTGGTCAATCGTCTTTATTCTCGGCCTGTTTCATGGATTCGGCTTCGCCAACGTCCTGGATCCGTTAGGAGCACAAGGCCACTCTCTTCTGGCTGCACTTTCCGGTTTCAACATTGGCGTCGAAATAGGGCAGTTAATCGTTGTGATGGCGGCTTTCCCGCTTCTCTATCTGATTCGCCGTCTACCAGTTTATAAGCCGGTGGTCTTGCAGGCTGGTTCCGTTGCCATGATCGCCGTCGCCGGTCTGTGGTTTGTCGAGCGAACGTTCGATGTGATGGGTCCGATCCATGAACCAATAAAGAGCGCATTGGGACTATAGTGCCTCCGTGGCACCAAGTAGCGTGACAATGCTCATCGATACCGCAATGGACACAGCGGCTGAGCGATTTCCTCAGGCGCCCGCGCTGAAATTCGCCAAGGCTATTTTGTCTTATGAGGGCCTTGCAGAGCAGAGCGATCGGCTTGGCGCAACGCTGTTGGCGCAGGGGGTGCGGCATGGAGATCGGATAGGGCTCTACTTCAATAAATCGATCGAATCCGTGATCTCACTCTATGGCGTACTGAAGGCTGGTGCCATTTACGTCCCTCTTGATCCTGCAGCGCCACCTGCTCGTACCTGGGCGATCATTGAGCAGTGTGGGATCGATGTCGTGATTACTCATCCGCCAAAGGCGAGGGATCTTGAGGTGGCTTTGCAGAGCGGCGATGGATGTCGCAGGCTTCAATGCGTCATTGGAGCTGACGATTCCCCGTCGTTTGCCTCGGTTATGATTAGCTGGGCTGACGTACATCGAGCCGGTCCATTGTTGCGGTCTAAAGTTGATCCGGATGATCTGGCCTATATCCTCTTCACGTCCGGATCGACCGGCATACCAAAAGGCATCATGCACTCGCATAAAAGCGGTCTCGCCTATGCGAACCTGGCCGCGGATGTTTACGAGGTCCGGCATGGCGATCGGCTAAGCAATCATCCGCCGCTTCATTTTGATATGTCGATCTTCGACTATGTCAGTGGCCTGATCCGCGGTGCCTGTACGATCATCATCCCTGAGCCCTACACGAAGCTGCCGGCAAGCCTGTCGAAACTGATCCAAGACGAGCGGCTCACGCATTGGTACTCCGTGCCCTTTGCCTTGACTCAACTTTTGCAAGGCGGCGTGCTCGATCAGCGTGATCTGAGTACACTTCGCTGGGTGATTTTTGCTGGTGAGCCGTTCGTGGCAAAACACCTCCATGCTCTGATGGCGTCGCTACCGACAGCTCGCTTTAGTAATTCCTACGGTCCTACCGAGACCAACCAATGCACCTATCACCACATTGAAATGGGCGATATCACTGACGATCGCCCGCCACCGATCGGTCAGGTCTGGAACGGCGCTGAGGCGTTGGTCGTGGATGGCGACGACAGAGAAGTCAAGTGCGGCGAATCCGGCGAGTTATTGGTGAGTAGTCCGACGATGATGGCCGGCTACTGGCGACGACCCGAACTCGACAGTAAGGCATTTTACGTCCGCCGTAAGACAGCCGATGTGACGGAGCTATTTTATCGAACAGGCGATGTCGTGGTCGATGAGGGCGGTGGTGTCTTTCGATTTTTGGGTCGACAAGACCGCCAGATCAAACTGCGTGGTTTTCGGATTGAACTCGACGAGGTGGAAGCCGCTACCGCATGTCATCCCGCCGTTGACGAAGTTGCCGCCATCCTTATTCAAGGTGATGACGGTCATGACTTGATCACCGCTGTCCTGACGTTGAATGCAGGCTTTGATTCAGGCATTTCAGAAGAGGTCAAGGCCGACGCGGCGCGTCGGCTTCCTCCTTATGCCGTGCCAGAACACGTGGTCGTCGCCCCGACCTTACCGCGAACGGCAACGGACAAAATCGATCGCCGCGCTCTACGACATCTCGTCAGGGAGCGAAGGTTTGATGGAAAGCCAAAACCATGAAAGACCACATCCGAACATTCATTGTTGACCACCTTCTTTCAGGCAAGAGCATAAGCGACGATGACGATCTGTTACTTTCTGGCCTTCTCGATTCGATGAACGTCATGCGCTTGGTCATGCATCTCGAAACGGCGTTCAGTGTGAAAGTGCCGCCACAGGATGTGGTCATCGAGAACTTTACATCGGTAGACACAATTGCCGCCTATCTCGGAAAGCGAACGACTGCATGACGCGTCAGCTCACTAAAAGTCAAGAATTGTTCTGGACTGGTCAGGCCTTGGCTGGCGATGTTCCGCTCTACAATCAAGCCTGGCGTATCGATTTGATTGGGCCGCTTAGCCCAAGTCACTTTACGCAAGCCTTCGAGCGGTTAGTCGAACGTACGGATGTCTTGCGTACGATTTTCCGCGAGACGCCGAATGGGATCTACCAAGATGTTTCGGCAGAGGCACCAAAGCCTCTCGACCATATTGACCTATCTTCGTTGACGGATCCCGAGGAACAAGCTCAATCCCATATCGAGACAAGAAGTAGGAAACCATTCGACCTCGGTCGGGCAAGTTACGATGCTGCTCTCCTCAAACTTGGGGACAATCATCAGGTCTTTTTCTTGAGTCAACATCACATCGTTACCGATGCATGGTCTGTCGCGGTCCTGTTCGAAGCCCTTTGCGAGCATTTAGAGGCGCTTCGTTCAGGTCTGGCTATGCCGTCGGATCCACTCCCGATGTTCCAAAACTTTGTCCTTGAAGAGCAGGAATTTCGAGCGAGTGATCAGGGACAGGCTGCGGCGGACCATTGGCGTCGTATTGCTGAAAGCTCAACTGGATTGCCCCGTCCTTACAACCGGCGAAATATTGAGGCCTCCACGGAGACTGTTAGGCTTGTTCGCTCCCTGACGGATTCGCAAGTCGAGAGCCTCACGTCGTTATCTCAGACGGATGGCGTTCGAAGCTTTTCGATCCATCTTACGCGTTTCAATCTATTTGTTACGGCTCTTTTCGCCTATCTGGCGCGTGTCACGGATCAGCGAAAGATCACCATAGGAACGCCGGCGCACAACCGCTCGACGCTTCTCCTGAAGAGGCTACCCGGCTTGCTCGTCGAGGTTTTCCCATTCGTTGCAGAACTCGATGAAGGTGAGACCTTCCATACGCTTTATGACAAGGTCGCAGCAGCGAACATGGAGCACATGCGTTTCAGCCAAGCCGGTGCTGCGTCGGCTGAGTCGGCGCGGTCCTTCAACATCATAATGAACTATATCAACGTGGCGTTTCCCGAGGTCAGCGGGCTGACGCGCCGAGTCGAGTGGCTATCGACCGGAGCCATGGATACAGGCCATGATTTGCGCTTGCACGTCATGGATATGAATGGCGACGGTGTTCCGGTTCTGGCCATGGATCTCAAATGCGGTGTCTTTCCAGAGCCATTGAGATCGAACATTTTGGACCATTTCGTAGTCATCCTGAACGCCATGCTGGACAACTTCGATCAGCCAATCGATGCGGTTCCGATCGTCACAGAATCGGAGCGAGTGGCGCATTTGAAAACGTACAATCGAGCGGCCTCGGTCGGCGTTGGTGAAGAGACCGTGCTCTCTCTCTTCAGAAAGGCTGTGTTATCATCAGCAGACGTGCCAGCTGTGATTTTCGGAGAAGAGACGCTCACCTTCGCGGCCATGAATGATTGGTCCGACGCGATCGCTGCAGAGCTTAAGGCGATGGGTGTTCGGCCTGGCGCTATCGTCGGCGTTCACATGAGACGGTCGATGGCCTACCCAGTGGCGGTTCTGGGCGTCATGAAGACAGGCGCTGCGTTCCTTCCCCTTGACTCTCATTTGCCGCAAGACCGGCTTTCTTACATGGTCGCCGACTCTGTAGTTGCTGCCATCGTCGCGGATCCATCGCTTATTCATCGCTTGGAGGGACAGGCAGCACCTGTGCTCGAAGTCGATGCGCCGCCGAGCCGGACATCGGAGACTGCATTTCGCATCGCCGACCCAACCGACATGGCCTACGTCATCTACACGTCTGGATCGACGGGTCAGCCAAAAGGTGTCGAGGTCGAGCATGGAGCACTCGCAGCCTATCTCACATGGGCCGGATCCGTCTACGGTCGCAACAGGGCAGTTTCTATGCCGCTATTTACGGCGATCGGATTTGACCTGACGCTGACCTCGCTCTTCCTGCCATTGATAAGTGGTGGGTCGGTTGTTGTTTATCAGGAGCCGTTGGAGGGTGGGGACCTCTCAGTCCTCGATGTCTTCGACGAGGATAGGGTTGATATCGTCAAACTTACGCCGGCCCATCTTGCGCTTGTTGCGGAACATGCTGGTCCTCCACAAACGATTAGAACCTTGATTCTTGGGGGTGAGGATCTCAGGACGCAATTGGCAACGCGTGCGCTCGATCGACTTGGACGAGACATCGCTATTTTCAATGAATATGGACCGACAGAAGCGGTCATCGGCTGCATGGTTCATCGCTTCGAGCCCGGAGACGATACTGGTGTCTCGGTGCCGATCGGTGCGCCGGCGGACGGAATGCGGATCTATGTACTCGATGCAGGTATGAACCCGGTTCCGCAAGGGGTTCCTGGCGAGGTCTTTATCGGTGGCAATCGGTTGGCGAGAGGATATGTGGGCCGAGAAGATCTCACCGACGAACGCTTCATCGACGATCCGTTCCATGCGGGCGAGCGTCTCTATCGCACCGGGGATCTCGCGAGGTTCAATGACCGTCTACAACTCGACTTTCTTGGTCGGTCGGATCGGCAGATCAAATTACGCGGTGTACGGATCGAACTTGGAGAAATCGAGCAAGCGCTCGCACAGCTTCCTGGTGTCAGCGACGCTGTTGTTTTGGCCCACGCTGCGCCGCAGGAGCAACGACCGATCAAGGCTGGCTCAAGTGACGTCTACTGCATGCGCTGCGGCCTTTCTTCCGACTATCCCGAGGCGACGATCGACGAAAGCCAGGTATGTTCAATCTGTCGGGAGCTGGAGAGCTATCGGAGTCGTGCCGATGTCTATTTCAGCGATATGGAGGCCCTGGCCGCCATTTTGACCGATGCTCACCATCGGGCGACCGGCGACTATGACTGTATCGTTTTGACATCGGGAGGCAAGGACAGCATCTATGCGCTCGCACGAGTCGCCGAGATGAGGCCGCGCATTCTCGCATTGACCTTGGACAACGGCTATCTGTCCGACGGTGCCAAAGACAATATCCAACGTGTTACCGAGCTGCTTGGCGTCGAACATCGTTATGTGTCGACAGCGGCGATGAACGCAATCTTTATTGACAGCCTGAAACGACATTCGAATGTCTGCAATGGTTGCTTCAAGACCATCTACGCGCTCGCCATGCAGACGGCCATCGAGGTCGGTGCTCCGATCATCGTGACAGGTCTGTCGCGTGGCCAATTCTTTGAAACGCGTCTGACACCCGAACTGTTTAAGTCCGGTCCTGTAAGCTGTGCGGCCATTGAGGCGATGGTACTGGAAGCACGGAAAGCCTATCACCGCACCAATGACGCCGTGTCACAGCTTCTCGATGTTCGAGCCGTCAAAGATGATGCCACCTTTGAGCAAATCCAATTTGTTGATTTCTATCGCTACTGCGACGTATCCCTCGATGAGATCTATCGTTACTTGCATGAACGGCTGCCGTGGCGACGCCCGGACGACACAGGTCGGTCATCCAATTGTCTGATCAATGATGTCGGCATCTACGTTCACAAAAGGCGGCAAGGCTTCCACAATTATGCACTCCCTTACTCCTGGGACGTTCGCATGGGACACAAGGAGCGCGATGCAGCGCTCGATGAATTAAATGACGATATCGACGTCGCACGGGTGCGACGCATACTCAAGGATATAGGCTATGACGCTGACGATCTCTTTGAGACGTCCAATGAGATGCAACTCACTGCCTATGTCGTATCCGACCCCAATACACCGGCATCACATCTACGAAGCTTGCTGAAGGAATGCCTGCCGCTAGAAATGATTCCGTCACGGGTGATGTGCCTGGACGCCATCCCACTCACGACCAATGGCAAAGTTGACGTTGGAGCTCTGCCGCTGCCAGACAAAGTTGCACACACACAACCAAGTGCCTACAGGGCGCCTTCGACTGAGATTGAGGTAAAGATTTGTGCGATTTGGGCAGATATACTTCGTATCGAGCGGCCGGGTGTGGACGATAATTACTACGAACTTGGTGGTGACTCTATCGCTGCAATAAGAATTGCCGCCCGCGCACGAAGGAGCGGTGTCGAACTCGCGCCGGCATTAATCTTCCAGCATCAGACCATTGCCCAACTAGCTGCTGCGATCAGTGCTGACGCTGATACGGCGATAGCTCTCCCGGACAATAACGATCCGGCCCCCTTCGCACTTTCAGGACTTGGGGCTGAGGGGCTTAGCGCAATAGCAGAAGCGCTTGGCTCATCGCACAAGATCGAATCTTAGTAGAGACTCGATGACGGCGTCGGATTTAAAAAAGGAGACCGCGGCTTCGGCTCTCGACAATGTCGAAGATATCTACCCGTTGACGCCGCTCCAGGAAGGTATGGTTTTTCACGCAATTGCCAAACCTGACACAACCATGCATGTCGGCCGTATTGTTTGCCATTTGGGCGGCAAGCTCGACATGGAAATGTTCCGCCGGGCTTGGAGGGAGGTCCTGGCACGTCATCCGGCCCTGCGCACTGCGTTTGTTTGGGAAGGGCTCGACGCACCGATGCAAGTGGTCCGTAAGACCCTTGAAATGCCCGTCCGCCATCATGATTGGACCGCGCTATCGGCAAGCGAATCAGAGAAGAAGTTGAATGACTGGCTCTGGCAAGAATCCATAGTTGGATTTGATCTTGCTGCAGCGCCGCTGTGCCGCGTTGATGTGTTTTCGTTGGCAGCGGATGATCATCGCATGGTCTGGGCCTGCCACCATGTGATCGCAGATGGCTGGTCTATCGGCATTGCACTTGAGGAACTTCTGTCATGCGCGAATGCCCACAACACGCTGCTCCCAAAAGCGCCTCCTTATCGTAACCATATCGCCTGGCTGCTACGACGGGATGCTAGCGCTGACGAGCAGTTTTGGCGTCGCTATCTCAAGGGCTTTAGGCGCCAAAGCGTCATCGATGCGGCGCGACCAAGCGATCAAAGCCAACGATCCGAACGCCGGGAGTATTGGTCACATCGCATCGATGCTGACGTTTTGAGTCCGATTGTTTCAGCTGCAGCATCATCACGCGTCACCTTAAATACATTGTTTCAAGCCGCATGGGCTCTGGTCCTGAGCCGTTACACGTCAGCAGATGATGTCGTCTTTGGCGTCGTATCATCCGGTCGCCCCGACGATGTGCCCGATATTGAGCGAATGATTGGGCTCTTGGTCACGACAACACCGATGCGGGCTAAGATCCACCACAACGATGCCGTTCGAACGTTTCTGAAGCATCTTCAAGACGATGCGACGATGATACGGCAGCACGAACAGGCTCCTCTCTCTCAGATCCAGAGCTGGAGCGATGTGCCGCCTGGTGAGGCTCTATTCGACTGCCTTTATGTCTTCGGAAATTATCCACCAGCAAAAGACAGACAACGTGCAACATTGCACCTGCGATCATTGGATATCAAAGCACCAAGTACGTTTCCGCTTGCCCTGCTGATCGATCCTGATGGCAAGGGAGGTCTGGTCGTCAGCACGGTCACGGATCCATCGCGATTTGACATTAGTCTTGGTGAACAATTGGTCATCGCCGTTGTCGAGACGGCAAAGGCAATCGCTCGCGACGTTGATGCAACCTTAGCGACGATCGACGACCTTCCTGTCGCTGAGCGGCAGGAACTCACTCGACGCGGAAATGGTGGCGATCTCAAACATCCTGTCGATGATGTTGTCGACATGATTGAAGCAATGGCCACTCTTCATCCAGACGCCATTGCCGTTGCTGATCACGATCAGAAGTTAACCTACATTGAGCTCGTCAACACGGCTCAATCCGCAGCCCGAACCTTGATGGACCGAGGCGTCAAGCTTGGCGAGCCAGTGATTGTTCACGTCGACCGTGGCCCGAAAGCTATCGTTGGAATCCTTGCTGTTTTGATGGCGGGTGCTGCCTATGTGCCGCTGGATCCGACCTATCCTCACGCCAGGCGCGTAGCGATTATCGAGGACAGCCAGGCGCGCATTGTCGTCGTTGCCGGAGCCAGTACGCAAACGCTCGATCAACTCGACAAGGTTGATTTGGATCGGATCGAAGCCGTCACTGAGGAACTGCGGACCCGATCAAAGCCCCCTCCGGAAACCCCCGCCTACATCATCTACACCTCAGGTTCGACTGGACATCCAAAGGGCGTGGTCGTCAGCCGATCCAACCTTGCTTATTCCAATGGTGCAAGACTGAGCCACTATGGCGAGCCGCCGAGTGCGTTCTTGCTGATGTCATCTCTATCCTTTGACAGTTCCGTTGCAGGGTTGTTCTGGACTCTATCGACAGGTGGGACGCTCGTTATTGCCCAGCACCGCTCAGAGCAAAATGTCGAGCATCTGACCGCGCTCATTTATAGATACCAGGTGACCCATCTGCTCTGTTTGCCATCCCTCTATGCGATCCTTATCGACTATGGCGACCCAACGAAGCTTGCATCGCTGAGCCATGCCATCGTCGCTGGCGAAACATGTCCCGCCGCTTTGCCTGTGCGCCACCGGACGGTCTTGCCGGCGGCAAGGCTGATCAACGAATACGGCCCAACGGAAGCGACGGTTTGGTGCACCGTATCGGACATTACTGACATGCCGACGAACCAGGTGCCCTCAATAGGGCAACCGATTCCCGGCACGGCGATCAAATTGGTGGACCACCGTGGCCGTCAGACACCTGCTGCCGTCCCAGGCGAAATCATGGTCGGCGGTCCGGGCGTCGCGCTAGGGTATTTCGGAAAGCCTGAGATGACGGCATCGCGTTTTCCGCTAGAACCTGGGGACAGCGGCGGCCGATTCTATCGAACCGGCGATGTTGCACGTTGGCGGACGGATGGGACACTTGACTATCTCGGCAGGCGGGATGGCCAGCTGAAGATGAGGGGGCATCGCGTTGAGATTGCTGAGATAGAAGCCGTACTTACAGCGATTTCTGGAACGGCATCGGCAGTGATTGCGTCAGCAATCAACGAGAATAGTGTCCGCCTCACTGCCTTTGTTGAGGACCGCGGAGATGATGTGGGCTCGTTCCGTCCCGGCATAGCCAGCCGACTACCTGAAGCCATGGTCCCGCAAACGATCATCGCCTTGTCGGCGATGCCGATGCTGCCTAATGGCAAAGTCGACCGTCAAGAACTGACCAAACTGGCTGAGACTCAAACCGTCCAACAAGCGAGAAACGTCTATCAGCCTCCGACCAACCCAACCGAAACGGCTTTGGTTCGAATTTGGGAGCGAGTGCTCAAGGTCAAGCAGGTCGGCATAGACGACGACTTCTTTTCGTTGGGCGGTGACTCGTTGACGAGCATCAGGATTGTGTCGTTAGCAAGACGTGAGGGACTCGACGTTAAACCGACAAGCGTCCTCGAGTTTCCAACGATTCAGGCTTTGGTACGGTCTATGGAGGCACCGCTCGAGCAACAACAGGAAAGCCGACCATCACCAAGAAAAACGTTCTTTATGGTCCAGGGCGGGGAACGCATGCGCGAGTGTCTTGAGGATGCACTTCGGGAGCATCATGCCGTTCACCTTCTTGAAGACCATTGGAATGACGGCTGTCTCAGCCCTTTGACGTCCGTTGACAGCATGGCCGATGACTATCTTGTTCAACTCCGAAATATCTCGCCGCATGGGCCCTATCGTCTCGGGGGCTATTCTATCGGTGCAGCTGCTTCGGTTGAGATGGCGCGTCGACTATTGGCCGCTGGCGAAGAGGTTGAGGTCCTATTTCTTCTCGATCCACCTGATGATATGGACTTCCTCGGCCGTGTTCGCGGACTCGACAAAGACACGCTCAAAGCTGTTTCGACGACATCCTCTCAACTAACAAGTCCATCCATCGTTCCTGAGATAGGACAGCGTTTTCTGCCGGGCTGGATGGTTCGAGCATGTAATGTCATCGTCAGAAAATACTATCGTTATGTGCGCGGGCCATTTCGGCTGGCCCAGGGATCGCTGGCCTACAGCTTGGGTTATAGGCTCTCACCCGGTGCTGCAGCCCATTATGCCTGGATCGTTTATAACTTCGCGATCCAACGTCACGAATTGTCGCCTTATTCCGGTCGACTACTCGTGTTCCGATCGCTTCTCGGTCGCGACACAAGTTGCCGCTATCTTTGGAAAGAGCTTGCGAAAGGGCGTTATGACGAGGAGCATTTTTATTGTGAGCATATTGCGTTTCGTCGGGATCTAACGATCGTCAAGTCCTGGACGCAGCGGCTTGCGGCGAAGCTGAACGAGATAACGTGAGCACGCCTGCCGATGATGCGAGGTCACCTTCGAGGAAACCATCGATGATGCACTCGAGGACTTTGTCCTTGGCATATCGTTCCGCAGCTGACTGTTGGGCCTTGAGGCTTTCTTTGATGTCAGGATCCGTCATAACACGATCAAGGCTTTTCGTGACCGCTTCAGGGCTGTCGCGATGGACGTCGTAAGAAAGACCAAGCCGATGATGGACGACCCTCGCAATGTTGCCGGGCATGTCAGTCATGCCACCAGAACACGCCAACATCGGTGTCTTATAGTGGATGCACTCGTCAATTGTGTTGATGCCACCGTGAATGATCGCGGCATCTGCATGTTGCAGCAATGCCAATTGAGGTGCCCATGTTACCAAGTGGACATTGGCGGGTTTCTTCGAAACATCGATGCTCGAGACCCTATCGCCAAGCGGCGCGATCAATTCCCATTCGCGTTGTTCCGAAAATGCCGAGAAAAGCGCCGACAAAAGACGGTCATCCGCAATGAAATGCGAGCCAAATCCACCGTAGATGAGGCGTGTATTGCTGGACTGGCGTCTCGACAAGACGGCTTCGACGATCGCCAGGTCGGTGGCGTGGGATGGCGATTCCTGGCGATTAGGGTTCACCATCGGTCCAACATAGTGAACATGATCCCTCGGGGTATGCGGGAAATCGAGTTCGTGGGCGTGCAGAGTCAAAATCGGAAGGGATCTGAAGGAGAATGGAAGGAGCCAGTTGTCGAAATCGAACTCTTTGGTATGGGGAAAGCCAATCTTGTTACTATAGGCTCTGAGCCGCGTAACGCGATATTTGCGACCATGCCAGCAACGGCGAACTATATGTTTCATGCGACGGGTCAATCGATGCCTCGTCCACGCAAGGTTCACGCCAATGCTTGAACCATGCCAGCCTACGCCGGGCTGTATAGAGCGGTGGAGTGGGGGTAGGCCTGGATGCTGCCAGATAGACATCCAGGTGTTGAGGAGTACGGTTTGCAAGCAAGCGGCTTGGGCCGCCAGGACGACTTCTGGCAACTCTGTATCGATCAATGCGAGATCTGGGGAATGTGTGTCTAGGTTCTCAGCAATTTGATCCATGTCGCTTTCAGTGACACCCTTGGCCTGAAAGTCGGGGATGGCGTGAAAAGGCAACCCTTCACGGATCACGGCATCTCGGGCCAGTTCTGGTGCCCAATAGGTGATGTGATGGCCATGAGCCCTAAGGCGTCGGACCATTTCGAAACTTGCGAAAAGCAAGCCGGTGAGGCCATTGGTGATAAACGCGATATGAGCCATGGAGAATTCGAAAGAAGCCCTGATGATGAGACCTTTTGTGCCTGGACGCTAACAGCTTTGTTGGTAGCTGCTAAGGTCGACATGTTGCTTTTCATCAATTGTTTGGCATCTCCAAAGCATGCAAGCACGGCTGAAGGGCTGAATGCATGACCGTGCGCAAGTCGTTGGCGCTGGCAACTGTCAGCAATTATGTGACGATGCTTATTTCCTTCGGGGCGATGCTGATCATTGCACGTCAACTTACGCCTACAGAATTTGGAATTTATTCGATTTCGTTGGCCTCGACAGGATTTCTAAATGCTCTGAGGGAAGGCGGTGTCAACGCCTATATCATCCAGCATCAATCCGATGATCTCGACGTCCTCCAAGCTGCCTTTACAGCCGCCACGTTTTTGAGCCTGATCTCTGCATTGATTTTATTGATCATGGCACCCCTCGCTAGTGGCTTCTTCAATGCTCCGGAAGTGACCTCCATTCTCTGGATCATCATGGCCAGTTTTCTGGCCTATCCCTTCGTTGCTACGGTCTTTGCAACACTGCAAAGGGAGATGCGGTTTCACACCATTCTGATCATGGAAGTTACTGTTTCGTTGGTTCAATCATTTGTTGCCCTATCGTTGGTCTTTCTTGGTTTTGGCGTTTACAGCCTTGCGATTGCCCTTACGACCAGTAGCTTCGTCCGCGCAGTCTTTTGCCTTGCCGTGGTTCCAGACCTGAAACGCTTCCGAGTACGCTTCACCGGTGTCTTGGCTGTTCTAAGCTTTTCTGTGGTTGCCACAGGATCCCTCATTCTGCGCGAGGTCAAAGACGGTGCTTTCGCGATCATTGCTGGACGCTTGATTGGGCCAGCGCCAGTTGGCCTCGCAGATCGGTCCCTTTCGATCATCAGGTTGTATGACAAGGTCATTGCCGGAATATATCCGGTTGTCTTGCCCGCCTTTGCTGAACTACGCCGATCAGGTGCTGACAGCGTGGAGCCGCTGCTCAAAGGTCAGGCTATGCTCAACCTGACGGCGATGGGCGTCTACGGGTTCTTGATTATTGCCGCTGAGCCGGTGTTGATTTTTCTCTATGGTGAGCAGTGGCGCGATGCAGCTGCATTTGTGCCGCCGATGATGCTGGCGGCCTTATTCGGCTCGGCATTTGAGCGGCTGGCTACGCCGATCTACATCGCCCACGGACGGGTCGATATCGTGCTCAAGATCCAGTCATTTTTGGCTCCAGTCACGGTCTTTGCTCTGATCATCGCCGCACCATTCGGTGTCATGCCCGCGCTTTGGGCGCTCGTCGGAACCTCCATCCTTGGTGCGCTTGCCGATCTGTTCTTTCTACCGACCCTTATTGATGTGACGCGGAAAGCGCTGATCAGAGCCTTCGCAAATGCCATCCTTGTTGTTCTGCCAGCCATCATCGTTGGAGTCTTGGCTGCCCAATTCGCTGAACATTGGCGGCTAGGAACGTTCCTCTACCTGGTTTGTGTTGGATTGCCCTATTTGTTGGCTTTTATGACGAGCGCCTTTTTTCTAAAGCATCCCATCGCCGATGAGGTGAAACGCTGGAGACATGCATAGCAGCTGTGTTGCTCATCGAGCCCTTCACACTCGAACTGCATGACACTCCAAACCGATCGCCAAGCGGCCTACCACATCTTCGGTTCAGCATAGGCCGCATAACCCGAATCATAGGTCTCAGCGTCGAAATCGTCCTTAACCTCACGGATGAACTGTCCAGCCGTCGGCACCGTCGCGCTTTCATCGCCAGCGTGCCAAAGGTTGGACCGCATTAGTGCCTTGGCACATTGGAAATACATCTCATCGATCCTTGCGATAATGACGGTCTTCGGGCGTCTACCCTTTTTGTCGAACCGGCAGGTTAACTCGCTGTCCGCCGTCAGCTTGGCCGACCCGTTTATTCGGACGACATTGTTGGAGCCCGGCACCATGAACAGAAGACTGATACGGCCGTCCCGGACGATATTGCGTAGCGAATCCAGGCGATTATTGCCTTGCCAATCCGGCAATAGGAGAGTCCTGTCGTCGGTGATGTGCACGACCTGGCCGTCGTCGCCTCTCGGGCTGGCGTCCGTTCCTTCCGGACCAACCGTGGTCAAGATCAGAAAGCGGCTGGCTTCGATCCACTTCTGATACAGTGGTGTCATCCTGTTCGCGACCTTGGTTAGGGACGTCGGCGATGCCTCGTCATAGAGATCTTCGAGTTCATCAATGGATTGGATCGTCTGCATGGACAGCTCTTCCTAGCTTGTGGCTATGAAATTATAGACCAAAACGCTTGAAGATGTCGTTGTCACGATCTGTTGAAAGCGTGCTGCTAGGGATTGCCATTGCGCCCAATGTTAACCACATGCGCGCAAGGTGCAAATCGGAGCGGAAGGATTGGCTTGATGTTGAATGCTATGAAAACTCGAGGGAAGAGCCTCGTCGCAGGGATCTTTTTGGTCGCTGGCGGCCTCACGCTCGGGATGGCGGAGAGTAAGGCAGAGCCAAGAGACTTCGTCCTCGACAAGACTCATCTCTACATCACCTTCTTTGTCAGTCATATCGGTTATTCCGACCTAGCCGGGATGTTTCTCGAGGCAGACGGCAGCTTCACCTATGACGAGGACGCAAAAGAATTGTCTGCTGCCGAGGTCACTATCAAGACCGACAGCGTTTTCACCAATCACGAGGCGCGCGACAATCACTTGCGTGGTGCGGACTTCCTTAACGTCAAGGAATTCCCCGAAATGACCTTCGTCGCAACCAAGGCGGAGCGGATTTCGGATACGGAAGGCACGGTCACGGGCGATCTCACCCTGCTTGGGGTCACGAAGCCTGTAACGCTTGACGTCACCTTCAACAAGGCTGGCAATTATCCTTTTGGCGATGGCCATTATGCCGTCGGATTCGACGCCACGGGAAGTTTCAAGCGTAGTGATTTCGGCATGAGCTATGGCGTTCAAGGCGACATCGTCGGTGACGAGATCAAGCTAGTGATCGGTGCTGAAGGCATTCGGCAGGGCGATTGATCGACATGATTGCGCCGCTTCGCTAGCGACGTATCATTGCGGCCCTCTTGCACGAGATGGCGTCCTGGTCCAGGAATAGGGCCGGACGTCATTCAGGAGCGGGAGAGGCAGGGATGCGGGCCAATCGGCTACGGGAGTTATGTGCTAACGGCGGCGCGGCGATTAATGGCTGGGTTCAGATACCCAGCGGCTTTGCTGCTGAAGTTATGGCGTCTCAGCCCTGGGACAGTCTGACCATCGATATGCAGCATGGCCCTGTCGACTATCAGGCAGCGCTGGCCATGCTTCAGGCGATGTCGCACAAGGATCCAACGCCGACGGTTCGTGTGCCCTGGAACGAACCTGGTATCATCATGAAATGTTTGGACGCTGGCGCTTTCGGCATCATCTGCCCGATGGTGAATACCGCTGAGCAGGCTGAGCAATTTGTTAAGACATGCCGTTATCCGCCGAAAGGCTTCAGAAGTTTCGGGCCGACCCGCGCCATGCTGTATGCAGGGGCGGATTATCCTGCGCACGCCAATGACAGCGTTCTGACATTCGCCATGATCGAGACTGAGGAAGCGGTCGATAATCTCGATGGCATTCTCGATACCGATGGTTTGGACGGCGTCTATATTGGGCCAGCAGATCTTTGTCAGAGCTATGGCGCTGCTGAGCGTGTCGATCTCAAGGAGCCGGCTATGGTCGCCATCCTTGATAAGATCCTCGATGGCTGTAAGAAGCGAAACTTGATCTGCGGTATTCACACAATGGACCCCAATTATGCGCGCCACTGCGTAGAAAAGGGCTACCAATTCGTCACCATCGCCTCCGATGGCCGCCTGCTCGCCGGCGCGTGCCAAGCGGCCATCAAGGTCGCGCGTGGCGAAACGGGTGAGGGTGACGGGGCTGGCGGTCCATACTAGTCCCAGGCCGCATGTCGAGATGCAGCTGACTGCTCTGGCCTTGCCATTCGCGATGCGAGGAGAAGTATGAGGAAACCGGAGATCCTGGAGCTCTTGGACGTCCATCCGGGCACCACGGCTAAACTCGATGCCGACTACATCCTCCATAAGTTATGGGAAGCCGGTGATCAGGACGCGCTGATCGACGAGGTGGCGCAGACGTGTCGCGGCGTCGTCACGAACGGCATCGTAGGGATAAAGGGCGAGCTGATTAAGCGCCTCCCAAAGCTTGAAATCATCGCTGTCTTGGGTGTCGGTGTGGACTCGGTCGATCTTGAGACTGCGAGGAGTCGTCATGTGCACGTCACCAATACGCCTGACGTGCTGACGGTTGGTGTGGCCGAGCTAGCGATGGGCATCCTCCTTGATGTCGCGCGAAAGATCACTTGGAACGATCGATATCTGCGCGCCGGTCGATGGCCTTTGGAGGGTGATCCGCCGCTCGCATCATCGCTCTCTGGCCGTACGCTTGGTGTCCTTGGTATGGGCCGCATCGGTCAGGCCATTGCTGAGCGCGCTAGCGTTTTCGGCATGCAGATCGTGTATGGCGGGCCCAATCGCAAGCCTGATCTAGCTCATGATTTCTACAGTGATCCGGTGGACCTAGCGCAGGCCTGCGACGTGTTGATGATTGCTTGCAAAGGCGGTGCCGAGACTGCCGGATTAGTGAGTGCTGAGGTGATCGACGCGGTCGGCCCGCGAGGCTGGCTCATCAACGTATCTCGTGGATCGGTAGTTGACGAACAGGCTTTGATTGAGGCGCTCAAGGCGGGGCGACTTGGTGCAGCAGGGTTAGATGTATTTGCAAACGAACCCAATGTACCGGCCGATCTGATCGCGCTGGAGAACGTTGTTCTGCAGCCGCATCAAGGCAGCGCATCGATTGAAACGCGTGACGCCATGGGCGATCTCGTTCTGGCAAATCTAAGCGCGCACTTTACCAGCAAGCCGCTGCCGACGGCCGTGACCTGAGTCAGCGAAGCCGCTGCGGACCAGCCAATTAGAGATGGGGACAATGGAAATGCGATTGTATGATTATTGGCGAAGCAGCGCTTCGTATCGCGTTCGCATCGCGCTCAATATCAAGGGGCTGACCTTTGAGCAGATCCCTGTAGATCTGCGGGCTGGCGGTCAGCGAACTGAGGAGTATCTTGCGGTCAATCCTCAAGCCCTTTTGCCATTTTTCGAAAGTGGTGATGTCAAGATTAGCCAGTCTCTCGCGATCATTGACTACCTGGAGGAACTCCATCCAACGCCCGCCGTCTTACCAAATGATGCAGCGGGGCGTGCTTATGTGCGATCGATGGCACAGATCATCGCGTGTGATATCCATCCATTGAATAATCAGCGGGTGATCAGCTACCTCGAAAAAGATCTTGGCTGCGACCAGCTGAAGCGCATGATTTGGTATCATCGATGGATCGCTGATGGATTCAAGGCGCTTGAGGCTGCTGCGAAGGCGGCACCAGGCGACTTTTGCTATGGCGATGAGCCGACCCTTGCCGATATCTGCCTTGTTCCGCAGGTCTACAATGCCAAGCGCTACGAAGTTGACCTTGGTCCATTCCCGACACTGCGCACCATTAACGACCGTTGTCAGGAAATCGAGGCCTTCGCCATGGCCGCACCTCAACACCAGCCGGGCGCGTAAATCGCTGGATCTTGAGGTGAGCTGCGATAGGAGTTGTCAAGATGCCTCGCGAACCGGTGGAGCGTCCACAGTCAGGAGTTCATTTTCCTGCATGAGGGGAATGAGTGCCGGCGCGAGTGCCTTCAGCAATTGTGCCGGAAGCGAGCTGGTGAAACTATAGTTCTCAGCCTCGGAACCAGCGACGAAGATCGTGAGGTTACCGAACAGGCGTTCGCCGATGAAAAAGGTCACGGTGGCCGTGCGGTTCATCACCTCACTGCTGACCAGGTTACCGCGACGATCGAATGTCTTTTTCCGATGGTCCCCCGTACCCGTCTTTGCCCCGATGGCCGTTTTGAATTCAGACCCGCGGTCAAAGCCTCCTCTTAGGCGTCGTGCCGTGCCGTTGTCGACGATATCGATCATGGTACGCTGTACCGCTTTGGCAATGTCTGCGGCCATGACCCGAACCGGAGTCGCAAGGCGTCGCTCGAAGCGTGTTTCATAAGGCGTACTGGCAGCAAAGTGCAGGGCCTCAATCCGCGTTGACGGTTTCAGGATACCGTCGTTGAGGATAATGCCGACCAGCGTCGCAAGCGCATCCGGCCGGTCAGCTGAACTTCCTATTGACGTCGCATAGGAAGGAACAAGGGACGGGAACGGATAGCCGAGTTTCGTCCAACGCTGATGAATCCGCTTGAATGCATCTTCCTCCAACATCTGCTTAATGCGCAGGTCTTGGGCGCCTTTGCGCCTGGTTTTGAAGAGCCAGGCAGCCGCTGCTGTTTTGGCTTCATCACTTGCGATCCATGCATCTTGCACTGTTGGAAACTGCTGAGTCTGCAGGCCACGCGCAAGCCATAGGTGGAGTGGATGAAGTCTCACAAGGAAAGCCTGATCTTCAAAGCTAAAGGTCTGAGGATCGTAGTCGTCGTACAAGTCCACCATCGCCTTGGCGGATAGATGCATGGTCTTCTCGTGTTCCTTCAGGAATTCGATAAATGCTGATTTCGAGGCATCCGGGCGCACAAATCGGAAAAGAGCTGCCAGTCGATGTTTCGTTGGCCGAATACGGTTGGTCATGTGCGCCAGGACCTCATCCGCCTCGAGATGGGCAAGTTCACGATGAAAGCGCCGGAGAAATGTCATGGCTTCTTGGTCCGTGTATCTCCTTAGATAGCTTGTGCGCCTGGCGTGGCTCCTGTCGGCGAGAACCGCATAGCCATCTTCGCCGATATGATAGTTGACGATGTCGCGCATCATCCGAATGAATGGCAGGTTGATCGAATGGCGCATCGCTTCGGCGACTGACACGACACGGCCATTGTCACGCTTATTGAAGTTGGCGAATTGATGGAGACCTCCGCCGGTGCGAAAGCGCTCGCGGGTGCTGGCGGAATAGCGCTTCTCCATCGCTGATTGGAGTAGAGTCGAAAGCGAACGATCAGGGCGACTTCTCAAAGTTTGCGCGACCCAGCGTGTCAGCCCATCCGGACCGTTGCGCGCAGCCTTGGCAAGGTCCTTGAAGTCCGATCCAGCGAATCGCTCATGGATCTCAGCGATCACTTCAAGGTAGGTAATGAGGGTCCTTAGCTTCGCCGTCGAGCCCAGATCAAGCTTGGCACCGCTATTGATGTCAAAGGGCTTGTTCAGATTGTCGGCCTGAACGCGAAGGAAATTGGTGTCGCTGCCGCGCTCATAGACAGCAAGACTGATAACAAGCGGGTCATTGCTTGCGTCCGGCTTTAGGAGCCGGTGGCCATAAAGCCCGAGTTTTCTTGCAGTTTCGGGATCACGTAGGCCCTGAAGCACATCAGTAACCCGGCGCTGGGCTTCAACATTGATGCTGCTCGCAAGTGTCAGATCGAGCCGATCGAGTGCGTAGAGATCAGAGATCCCCAAGAGGGACATCAGTTCGTTTCGAAGCGCGTTGGTCGCCTTGAGATCGAGATGCGAGGTCGTCTCGGCTTTTGGTAGCGCATCGACAAAATGGAGATCCAAGCCAAGGGCAGTTTCAGCAAGCTTGGACTCGATCACGCCTTCCCGCATAAGCAGGCGCAGGTGCTGATTGCAGAGAGCTTCCAGATCATCACGACCGGCGAGCAGATAGTAGGAAGGCCTCCGTTGAGCGATCAGCAGGGCGAGGACCTGCTTATAGGCATGTGCCTTGCGCATTAACCCATACATCGAGTCCGCAGGTTTGCTGAGGAGACCGTTGACTTCGCCAAAATCAGCGCCGAACCAGGCAAAAAGACCATCGCCGATACCATTGATTTCCCCAAAGCCACGCCTGGCGCTTAACGGCGTACCATTCAGATAGTCGAGTGCGACTTGCTGGCGATGGTCCTTGGTATCGGCACCATCTCGATAGGCGCGAAGGCTTGCAGAGACCATCTGACGGAGTTTGTCCTCAGGGCCTTGTGTTTGACCACCTGGTGAATGCCGGAACTTTTCGATCTGGGTGGCGAGCGTGCTGCCCCCGGCGGCACGCCCGCTGCCTCCAACCAGCTGCTTAGCGAGGCCTGGAAGGAGGGCTGCGAGCCTGCTCCAGTCGACAGAAGGATTCCGTCGGTCTTCGATAGGATCAAGTAGCTCGCGGTTTTCGATAAAGAGCAGCGTTGCGAGAACCAACGACGGAACGGCCTCGAACGCTGGATAGACTCGTGCAGGAAAGCGCGCTTGATGAACGACTTCGCCTTTGTGATCGAGGAGCTTCAGTCCAGCACGGTTCTTCTCTGAGTAGATCGGGAAACCGCCTGCCTGCACAAATTGGAAATGTCTCGGTGAAAGGCCGGCCTGGCGAGTCAGATCAAAACCGCGTTGTTCGAGACGACCCTCAAACCTGTCCAATTGAACGTAGCCAAGCCGCTTATTGTGAGGCCCGGTATCAGGGCGATGGGCGTTTGGATGGTGGCCATCCTTCAAATCGAAAGTCAGCTCCTTTGCAAAGCTGCTGAAGAATTCGGATTGCAACCAGGATGTCTGAAGCTCGAATGCAGCAACGGCACAGAGGATCAACAACGCTGACCCAGCGACGCCGCGTGCAAGAAGTTTTGATAAGCGACTGTTCCGATGGCGCTTGTTCATCGACATCCCCATAAAAGACTGTCTGGGGATATCTATAGATTTGAGAGCAAAGCCGATCGAGTTTGTAAAATAGTTAATGAAAAACTAATGCAAAATGGAATACTCACATACCAAATTTTAACCAAAATCACGCAAGGAATTGGTTAATATGGCTTGATCTAACTTCATTCTATTTCAGTCGACTTGCCTGACCGTAGGGTTAATGGCCGGTCTTATGTGATTTCGCGTAGGCCGCCTTTTGCTCGGGCGTGGCTTCGGTCTGATGTGCGGACTTCCACTCGGCGTAGGGCATGCCATAGACGATCTCGCGGGCATCTTCATAGGAAAGATCCAGTCCACGATCTTCCGCGGCAGCTCGATACCATTTGGAAAGGCAGTTTCGGCAAAACCCGGACAGATTCATCAAATCGATATTTTGAACATCCGTCCGCTCGCGTAAATGACCAACCAGAGTCCGAAAGGCCGCAGCTTCCAGCTCTGTGCGGGTCGTCTCATCCAAATCGGTTTCGTTCATGCTCTTCCTCAGACTTAGCCCACTTTGGGGCGATAGGAGCCTCGCTGGCCTCAAGCCCGGCTACAGTTTCGGCGACCAGCCAGTCAACCACTTCACGGCAGGCTTCCTCGTGATCGGCCCCTGCAGCCCGTGCGCGCGTGAAAACATCCAATTGTCGATCGGCGCTGGTGCCGCGCATGAGGATTGTACGGGCATGTTCAATCTCTGCAAGGCATCCCCAGCGAGCTGCCTCGATCTGAACCAGATCGATGATTTCGTCAACCAGCTCAGGAAAAGGCTTACAGGACAGTGCCCCATAATCTGCAAGCGAGGCATCGATTCCGTAACGTTGGGCTAACGATTTGTTCTCGGCAATCAAAATCTGACGATATTGCCGCCAGCTTTGATTCTGCGAGCGTGCGCGATACAAGGTCGCGAGGATCGCCTGATAAAGCGCAGCGATCGTGATCGTATCATCAAGTGTAGTGCAGATATCGCAGATTCGCATTTCGAGAGTCGGAAAGCGACAGCTTGGTCGGATATCCCACCAGATCTTGCTTGGATCCTGACACAGGCCTGTCTGTGCCAGCTGGCCAAGCATTTCATGCCAGGCGGCAGCACTTGAGAAATATTCGGGCAGGCCGGTTCTCGGCAAATCACCGAAGCAGGTCGGGCGATAAGCTTTGAGGCCGGTATTTTTGCCCTCCCAAAACGGCGATGAGGTCGAGAGCGCTAGAAGATGCGGTAAGAAATAGGTCGCCTGATTCATCAGGTCGATCCTAAGCTCCTCATCTTCTATCGCCGCATGAACATGCATGCCACAGATCAGCATGCGATCAACAAGGGCTCGAAGATCGGCGATAAGCCCATCATACCGGTCATTCTTGACCTGGGCCTGATCGGCATAGCGCGCAAACGGATGTGTAGACGATGCCATCATCGCCATACCGAATTCCTGCGCAATTTCAGAAACGCCAAGGCGCAGTTTGGTCAGCTCGTGGCGAACCTCAGCGATATCTGAACAGACTGGTGTTCCCACCTCGATCTGTGACTCGAGGAGTTCGTGGCCGACGCCGTCGCCCAAACGATCCTTACAAGCCTTCATGAACCCGTCTGGCGGTGCCTTGACAAGGTCACGGCTTTTGGGATCAACCAGCAGGTATTCTTCTTCGACTCCCAGCGTCAGTGACGGCGGCACAATCGACATGATCTAGGCGCCTCCAGCTCCCCCATCGTCGGTAGAGTGTGGGATCGGAAAGCGCAGGTTGCAAGACCTTGTAGAGTCGATCTGCCCAACCTTCGGCGTCGTTCTTGGTGGAAATCTGGTCTTGACGGACCTCGAAAGCCACGTTTGGAAAACCCGTGCGCAAGCCGTGAAACTGAAGTGAATATCCGTCGGGATGGTCGCCAGAATAGGGTTGATTGGCGCCAATGCAGAACTCGGAATAGGCCCGTAATCCCTGAAGAACCGGCATTGCCAGACGATCGTCCTGAGTCGACCAGAGAACCGCTGCTTCCCAAGGGCGCCATTGCTTTTGCATGGCGGGTGTGAAGCTGTGCATCGCAATGATAGCCGGCACAGCGCCCCCGCGTCGCAACCGAGCGAGCTGCTGCGATATGGCGCGGTGATAGGGGATGAAGGAGAGGCCGATCCGGCGCCTAACCTCCGCTTCTGAGAGGTTTTGATTGCCAGGAATGACCGTGCCGTCAGAAATTTCTGGAATCGAGGTTGGCGTGCGTGGCAGTCGATTCGGGTCGATCACCAGTCGCGAAATGTGATTGAGGACAGCGGGCGCATCAATTTTTTTTGCGAGCCGTCTCGTCATGTCGGTCGTGCCGATATCCCAAGCGATATGTCTTGATCGCTCTTTTTCATCGAGCCCGAGCCCATTCAACTCCTCCGGAATTCGGCATCCGGAATGATCAGATAAAAGCAAAACAGAGGCTTTGCCTTCTGGATTGAAAACCTCGATGTCGGGTGTCTCGCCAATTGACATCGCGGGCAATGCTGAGGGGGCTGACTCGAATTCTGACTCCGCCGAGGCGGCAAAACTATCCATGACGTTGTCTACACCAAAGTAAGGGCTGGCACTCTATCGTCTGCGATCGTCCCCATCGTCCCGACGCTCCTTTATGTCGCCCACGTCATTGCAAGCGCATGACGTTCCTACACGGCTCCGGCACGTTCCCATCAAATTAGGGAGTCGTGCTTAACAAGCGGTTAAAGCGCTGAGCCGCTGATCACGAAAACCCAGCATCCCAAGGCTTGTTCCTGAGCTCGTGTCGACACGCATCTGCCGGTTTCGATCAGCTCAAATCGCAGCGGATTCTATTGTTTCACTGAACGTCCGAACGGCTGGTCCATCAACAGCTGACGAAGTGATCACCCTTCGAAACATTCACGCATTGGTAGCGTAAATCGGTCTTGACGAAAAACCACAGTCAAGTCCGGGACTATCTTTATTCCCTCTCCATATGTGACTGATTTGCCACGGTTTTATATGCTGCGACGCAAGAATTGATCCGATGGATCGCGCCTCCACTTGGGTTGAGTTTGAGTCAAGCAAGAGGCTGTGCATCACATTGTGCACATACCCGGTCAGGTGGCTCTAGGAGGCCGCACGTGGTGAGGTTAGGGGCTGTGATAGTTGCAACACATAAGGTGTTGTCAGGGAGAGCGGCGTTCGTGTTCGCTCGCGCTCCTCGGCATGTCGAAAAAAAATGGGCCCGGCATCGAAATGCCGGGCCGCAGGCTTGGGAGGAGGAAGTAAGTCTCTGCTACGCTGGGAAGTGCGTCATCACCATCATGTGTCCCATCACGAGCAGCCCGTCGTGGAGCCGCAAGTGTCACATTTCAGGCAGGTGCCGCTGCGTACCAGAGTGAAGTTGGCGCAGCTCGGGCAGGGATCACCTTCATACCCTTTGAGCCTCGCCAGTCTCACCTGAGCCAACCGTTCTTCAAGAACGGCCGTTTCTGGTGAGTCACTCACAGCCAGCGCGGTGCTGACAGCGTTACCGCCGTCGCCGCCATGCCGGCCATGAATTGCGGGTGGGGCCGTCTCCATCTGCTCTTCGGGGCGGCTACCACCCTGAAGAAGACGCAGATTGCCGCGTACAAAACCACTGCTGGCGATGCGCGCGATTGTGTCCCCATCATCTCGTTTAAGTCGCTGTTCTTTTTCGCTGTCGCTTAAGCTATCGGGCTGTAGGTTGGCCGGATCGACATGGGCGAGATCGACGCGGTCCAGATAAGAAATTGCAAGCTCGCGGAAGATATAATCGAGCACCGAGCTTGCCATCTTGACCGTATCATTGCCCTGAACTGGGCCAGAAGGCTCAAAGCGGGTATAGGCAAACGCCTCAACGAACTCCTCGAGCGGCACGCCATATTGGAGGCCAATCGAAACGGCGATCGCAAAGCTGTTCATGAGGGAGCGGAAGGCGGCGCCCTCTTTATGCATGTCGATGAAAATCTCACCGAGACTGCCATCGGCATATTCGCCAGTCCTTAGATACACCTTATGGCCACCAACTGATGCCTTTTGGGTGTAGCCTTTTCGGCGATTCGGCAGGCGATGACGTTCCACCGCAGCGCGTGCAACTTTTTCCGCAATCTCTTGAACACGTGCTGCGGAAAGCGGCGCTTCGACCGCATCATCGTCTTCTTCGATGTCGTCACCGAGAGCGATCGCCGACAGTGGCTGGGAGAGCTTCGAGCCATCACGGTAGAGTGCCATGGCTTTCAGGCCGAGTTGCCAAGCCTCCATATAGGCGTCACCGCAATCCTCGACCGTGGCAGTGCCGGGCATATTGATGGTCTTGGATATGGCTCCCGAGATGAAGGGCTGTGCCGATGCCATCATACGAATATGGCTGGACGTTTGCAGGAAACGTTTGCCAAGGCGACCGCAAGGATTCGCACAGTCAAAGACGGGCAGGTGCTCATCTTTAAGGCCAGGGGCACCCTCGACAGTCATCGCACCGCAGCAATAAAGGTTTGCTGCCTCGTATTGGGACTTGGTGAAGCCGATCTCAGCGAGCAGATCGAGCTCAAAATCTGCAAGCTTCTCATCTGAGATGCCGAGGACATCCCTGCAGAAGTCTTGGCCGAGTGTGTAGGGGTTGAATGCGTATTTGATATCGAACGCACTCGGAAGGGCTTGTTCCAGACGCTCCAACACGTCAGGCGTAAAACCCTTCATCTTCAAGGCTTCGTGATTGATCTCCGGCGCGTTTTTCAAGGAGCCATTGCCGACCGCATAGCGAATAATCGTTTCGATCTGTTCCGGCTGGTAGCCGAGTGTGGCAAGGGCTCGCGGCACCATGCGATTGATGATCTTGAAATACCCGCCGCCGGCAAGTTTCTTGAACTTCACCAGAGCAAAATCGGGTTCGATACCGGTGGTATCGCAATCCATGACTAGCCCGATCGTGCCCGTGGGGGCGATCACGGTGGTCTGGGCGTTGCGGTAGCCATGGGCTTCGCCGAGTTCTAGCGCTTGATCCCAGGCCTCTTCTGCAGCGACGACCAAATCTTTCCAGTCGCAATGAGTCGCATCAAGCGGCACGGGGCGAACAGAAAGCGCCTCATAGTCGCGTTTCTCGCCATAAGCGGCACGCCGATGATTGCGCATCACTCGCAGCATTTCGTCTTTGTTGGGCTCGTAGCCGGCGAAGGGGCCAAGCTCCTTCGCCATCTCAGCCGAAACTGCATAGGTGACGCCGGTCATCAGCGCGGTAATCGCCCCTGCAATCGCCCGTCCTTCAGGGCTGTCATAGCTGATGCCTCTTGCCATCAGCATGCCGCCGAGATTGGCGAAGCCGAGACCCAGCGTGCGATAGCGGTAGGAAAGCTCGGCGATGCGCTCAGAGGGGTATTGCGCCATCATGACCGAAATTTCGAGCACGATCGTCCAAAGACGCGTGCTGTGCGCGAAGCGCTCCGTATCGAATGAGCCGTCCTGGTTCAGGAAAGTAATAAGGTTCAGCGAGGCCAGATTGCAGGCTGTGTCATCCAAAAACATGTACTCTGAGCATGGATTGGATGCATTGATCCGCCCTGAAACAGGACAAGTGTGCCATTCGTTAATGGTCGTGTCGTATTGCACGCCCGGATCGGCACTCGCCCAGGCTGCTCTTGAGATCTGATCCCACAGGTCCCGCGCCTTGAGGGTTTTGGCAACGCCGTCATTGGTGCGCGTGGTTAGATCCCAAGCACCGCCGTCATTGACCCGCTCCAGAAACTCGTTGCTCACTCGGATCGAGTTATTGGAATTTTGACCTGCAACAGTGAGATAGGCATCCGAATCCCAATCCGTCGTATAGGTTGGGATTTCAAGGCGGGTATAGCCTTGACGTGCGAATTGGATGGTCTGCTGAATGGCGTTCTCCGGCAGCAGTACTTTTCTTGCTGCTTTGATAGCCTTCTTCAGCTCCGAATTTTCTTGGGGGTCGAAGCGCGCTTCTCCGTCGAGGCCACCCTTATGGCAGGCGCCAAGAATATCATTGAGATGGCGGTTCAGGAGCTTTGACCCAGCGACCAGCGCCGCAACCTTCTGCTCTTCCACCACCTTCCAGTTAACGAACTCTTCGATATCGGGGTGATCGACGTCAACGGTGACCATCTTTGCTGCGCGTCTGGTCGTTCCGCCAGATTTAATGGCTCCTGCCGCCCGATCACCGATCTTTAGGAAGCTCATCAAACCCGATGACTTGCCACCACCGGAAAGAGGTTCGTTTGCACCGCGAAGCTTAGAGAAATTCGAGCCCGTGCCCGAGCCGTATTTGAAAAGCCTGGCTTCCCGTACCCAGAGATCCATGATTCCGCCTGAGTTCACGAGATCATCGTCGACGCTTTGGATAAAACAGGCGTGGGGCTGTGGACGCTCATAGGCGCTGTCAGACTTTTTGACTTCGCCGGTTTTCGGGTCGGGGTAGTAGTGTCCTTGAGCCGGGCCGTCGATGCCGTAGGCCCAATGGAGGCCAGTATTGAACCACTGCGGCGAATTTGGTGCGCAGCGCTGAGTCGCCAGCATATAGCGAAGTTCGTCATAGAACGCTTCGGCATCCGCCGCGCTATCGAAATAGCCGCCCTTCCAACCCCAATAGGTCCAGGTGCCAGCAAGTCGATCGAATACCTGCTTCGCTGAGCGCTCACCGCCAAAGCGTTTGTCTTCGGGAAGCTTCTTCAGCTCTTTGTTGTCAGGTCTTCTGGAGCGCAGCCACGCCGGCACATTCTTCTCGGTGACGGTTTTCAGTGCGGCCGGCACGCCAGCTTTCCTGAAATACTTCTGTGCGAGGACGTCGACCGCGACCTGCGACCAGGCAGCTGGCACGTCGATCTCATCAAGTTTGAAGACGATCGACCCGTCAGGGTTGCGGATCTCGCTCGTAGCTGTCCGAAAAGCCACTCCCTCGTAAGGGGAGTTTCCGGCGGTGGTGAAGGCGCGCTCTACTCTCATCAACCAGACTCCATCACGGCAAGGCCGACGGCCCGCTTTTTTGCGGGGCCGCCTTTGATCTGCAAACGCCGTAGGTCCAGTTGAATCAACACAGTTACGCTCAATCTTTATCAGCTCAACTGAGTTTTAGGCTCTTCCCGACCACACGGCAACGATTAACTCACAAAAAGTGGCGTCAAATCCCTCTGGCTAACGTCAACGATCGAGCTTTTGGCCCTAAAACCGTCAAGCGCAGCAGCCAGTTGGTGTTTTTTGGCCTCCGATTCGAACCCTTTGGAGTGCCGTCCAGCGTCCATGGGCTCGCGTCCATATAGCGGCGTTAACCATATATCTGTCCATCCAAGAACGCAAGAACCACTAGATGTAGTGTTTGCCGCGCTATGCAGTGGGAAATTTCGGGAAAAGTCAGCGATCAGCGTCTGAGGTTTGTGAAAACTGGGGATAAAACCGCCGCTGGATGTGATGGAGATGGAGCCGACAGGAGGTGATTTTTCATTGAGAAATCATCTACTGGACCTGGATATCCAGCAGATGGATGTGCTGGAGAAAGAACAAAATGCGAACCTTTTTCTGAAAGTTATCCACAATATGTGGAAAAGAAGACGCGACAAAATCGACGCTAGACCAGAGAGTTTGAGAACATCATAGTGAAACCAGATGAGGGCGTTCGAGCTCTTGCCTGATGAATGGCACAAGCGGCATATCGTTGAGAGCACGCGATCAGATCGCTTTGGGAGAAGGTCTTGGCCAATAGCTTCTTCACGCACTTTAAGACCTGGCTCAGGGGCGAGTTGGTCGGTGAGGATTCTTATGGCAACCGCTACTACCGGGATAAGCGCACTCCTGAAGGTCACCGTGAACGTCGCTGGGTTGTCTACAGCAAAGAAGCGGAGCCGACGCGCGTCCCACCGGGTTGGGTTGGATGGCTTCATGGCCGGTTTCAAGAACCGCCGACAGAAACCTCGCTGCCGTCCCCGCACTTCGAAGCTGAACCGCTCCCGAATGCCACAGGCACGTCTGAGGCTTATCTTCCACCCGGCGCTGTGCAGCGCGGCGGCAATCGCGCGCCCACGACCGGTGACTATGAAGCCTGGCGTCCTTAGACACCGACAAATCACGGCCCTGATCGAAAGGTGCGCTCATGAGCTAGGCGGTCGTTCAAAGACAACGACCATCTAGCGCATCGTTAGCGATCTTCTGCCTCAAACGAGCCATGGAAATAGCCGTCGAGGTCAACGCAGATTTTGGCAGCCTAAACCAACGGGCCATTCCTGTATTGCTGGCAAATTGTAGAGATGATTGAACGTTAGCCCAAGTGGTCGCTATGCAGCTCTGACATGGCTCATGATCTCAAAAGGCCTTTGCCGAAGTGGCGCCTTTGTGGGCGCGGATTAGGGCCCGAAACGCCTGTCATCAACGGCTCACCGCAATGAGGGCAGGTTGGTGGCTCGCTTCTCGCTTCGCGCAGTACGGTGAGCATGATCATGCGTGCGTCGCCGCTGCGAAGGCCTAACCGTTTTCTCAAATGTTCGAGTTCGACTTTATCCTGCTTGGAAAGCCGGCCGTCCTCTAAACGATGTTCTACCTCGGCCTCGAAGCGTTGGTCCCGAAGATGAATTTGTTCAGAGAATGCTGCTGCGAGTAGACCCGCGGGAAGGGCGACCATGCCGATGCCAATGACTGCAATCACGCCGCCAATGACACGGCCAGCTGGCGTTATCGGAACGACATCGCCGAAGCCAACGGTAGTCATGGTGATGACTGCCCACCAAAGCGCGTCTGGGATGGTTCCAAAGGCCTCTGGCTGAACGGCATGTTCGGCGGCATAGGCAAGGCTGGCGGCAATCAATAGCAAGAGGCTAAGGACGAAAACAGCTGCCGCAATGGGACGTGCTTCCTTTTCGAGCGCATCCAGAAGCAGGCCGATCGACGTCGAATAGCGGCTGAGCTTTAGCACACGCAAGAGTCGGAGTGCCCTCAGCATACGCAAGTCGACGTCGAGTAGCGCCCCCAGATAAAAAGGAGCGATGGCGATCAAGTCAGCGATAGAGAGTGGTCTCGCCATATAGCGAAGCCGTGTCAGAAAAGGTCGAGATTTCGCTTCGTCGTTACGTTCAATCGAGGACCAGATTCTTGCTATGTATTCCACGGTGAAGATCGACACCGAAACTCGTTCGAACCAGAGAAACCACGTGCCGAAACGAGACTCGATGCTCGGCACGGATTCGAGAATCACCGCGGCGACATTGAGAACGATCAGTGTGATCAAGAAGCCGTCGACGCTCCGAGAGAGCCAGATGATGTCGCGATGTTCAGCTTCGTTGTTGGGTTCCGCTGGCGCGAGCGTCAGATAGACGGCACGGCGGAGAGTCCGTCGCACGGGTCTTTGCGGTTCATTGCGCACTTGCCCAGTCATGAGCCAAACCTCGCGGTGTTAGACGCATCCATCTGCAGCATGACAGGTTCTACACCAGATTGTGGATTACGCGAGATTCTTCCAGCTGTTCATTTGGGGGTTTCAGCCTTGACCGTGACGGACTACCAAGACCTTCAGTCATGAAGAAACCGGAGCGAATGAATGCGAGCAATTGTCATGGTTGCCGCGGGTGGCATGATCGGCGCAGTCTTGCGCTACCTCGTCAATGTGGGCGTGATCAAGCTCGCCGGTCAAGGCTTCCCCCTTGCCACCATGATCGTCAACATTTTGGGCTCATTTGTTATGGGCGCGCTGGTGGCTGCCATGGCCCTGTCTTGGAATGCTAACCAGGAAGTTCGGCTGTTTCTCGCCGTTGGACTCCTCGGTTCATTCACAACGTTCTCGACCTTCTCGCTGGACGTTTTCACGCTCTACGAACGGCAGGCCTATATGCCCCTGCTTCTCTATGTTTTGGGGTCTTTTACACTGTCGCTCATGGGCCTTGTGCTTGGCCTTGCTGTCGCTCGGCGTCTTATCTTGTCTTTGTGAGCTCGAAGGCATCGGTGGCGAGCATGGTGATCTTGTCCCAATCTCCTTGAGCGATCGCGTCCTTTGGGACCACCCAGGAACCACCGACACACAGCACATTAGGCAGGGCAAGATATCCCGCTGCGTTATCCGGGCCGATGCCGCCGGTGGGACAGAATTTTGCTGCTGGCAAGGGTGATGCGAGCGACTTCAGCATGGCGGTACCGCCAGCGGCTTCTGCAGGAAAGAATTTCATCCGATCATGACCGCGGTCCAGCAACTGCATCACTTCAGACGCAGTCGAGGTACCTGGCAGGAGAGGGCAGGGAGATGTGGTTGCAGCATCGAGGAGAGAGGTCGTAAAGCCAGGCGAGACAGCGAATTTACAACGCAAAGCTGCGACATGTTCTAGTTGCTGCGGCGTTAGGACGGTGCCAGCACCGACAATAGCGTCGTCGACGTCGGCAATGATCGCTCTTATGGCATCCAGGGCGATCGGCGTTCGCAGTGTGATTTCCAGGACCCTTAACCCGCCTTTTACCAAAGCGCGTGCTAGAGGAACGGCTTGGTCAATCTCATCGATCATCATCACAGGAATGACGGGGGCAGCGCGCATGATGTCGTCGAGAGTCATCGTTAGGCTCCGGATGCCGAAAGAAAGCCGACGGCTGACGCACCTTGCTCGGCCGAGGTTACCTGATTGCGGAAATTACTGAATAGCTCTCGTCCGAGGCCCGACTGATAGCTGGTAAGGTCGGGAGCTACAGGCTGACGCGAGTCCCAAATGTCGGACTCCACGAGAACGTTTAAGACCCCTGTCGACGCATCCAAGCGCACAGGATCGCCATCGCGAAGTTTCGCAAGTGCACCACCCTCTGCCGCTTCAGGGGTCACATGGATCGCCGCAGGAACCTTCCCTGAAGCGCCTGACATGCGGCCGTCTGTGACCAACGCTACTTTAAAGCCTTTGTCTTGCAACACACCAAGTGGTGGCGTGAGCTTATGGAGCTCAGGCATGCCGTTAGCCTTTGGACCCTGGAAGCGGACGACCGCGACGAAGTCTTTCTCCAGCTTACCCGCTTTGAAGGCGTCTTGGAGCTCACTTTGATCTTCAAAGAGGACGACTGGAGCTTCAATGACACGATGCTCCGGCTTTACCGCCGAAACCTTAATGACCGCACGCCCAAGATTCCCCGAGAGTAATTTGAGCCCACCATTTTCACTGAATGGTGCGGCCATTGTCGTAACGATCGTTTTATCCAGGCTTTCCGCGGGGCCATCACTCCAAACGACGTCGTCATCTTTCATTTTCGGCTCTTGAGTATAGGTCCGAAGCCCCCCTGATCCGGCTGACGTTTTGACGTCATCGTGGAGGAGGCCAGCGTCGAGCAGTTGCCGGATAATGAAGGGTAGGCCGCCTGCAGCTTGGAAGTGATTCACGTCCGCGAGTCCATTCGGATAAACGCGTGCAAGCAATGGCACGAGGTCGGAAAGGTCAGAGAAATCCTCCCATGCCAGCTGTATTCCTGCGGCCTGCGCCATGGCGATGAGGTGGATGGTATGGTTGGTCGAACCGCCCGTAGCATGGAGCCCGACCATTGCATTGACGAACGCCTTTTCTGACAGGACTTCACCGACAGGTGTGTAGTTGTTGCCTAGAGTGGTGATTTCGGTCACTCGTTTTGCTGCCGATTTGGTCAACGCGTGCCGCAGAGGAGTGCCCGGGTTGACGAAAGAAGCCCCCGGCAGATGCAATCCCATAATCTCCACTAACATTTGGTTCGAATTGGCGGTGCCATAAAACGTGCAGGTACCTGGGCCATGATAAGACTGACTTTCAGACTCCAAGAGCGCCGCACGATCACATTTGCCTTCGGCGTACAGCTGGCGGACTTTCGCTTTTTCCGCGTTGGGAAGGCCCGATGTCATTGGCCCGGCCGGTATAAAGATGACCGGTAGATGTCCAAAGCTGGCCGCGGCCATCACCATACCCGGCACGATCTTGTCGCAGACACCTAAGAATAATGCGCCGTCGAACATATCATGCGAGAGTGCGATGGCGGAGGCCATGGCGATCACGTCGCGCGAGAATAGCGAGAGCTCCATGCCCGGTTGACCTTGGGTCACGCCATCGCACATTGCCGGAACGCCTCCGGCAAATTGCGCAACAGCACCGACTTCGCGGCAGGCATCCTTGATCAGGGCAGGGTAGGTTTCCAGCGGTTGATGTGCAGAAAGCATATCATTATACGCGGAAACGATCGCGATATTTGCTTTGGCGTCACCCTTCAACGAAGCCTTATCTTCAGAATTGCAAGCCGCAAAACCGTGGGCAAGGTTGCTGCAGGAGAGTGCAGATCGCTTTGGGCTGCGACGCGCTGCTGCGGTGATCATAGCGAGGTAAGGGCGCCGGGTTGGCGCGCTTCTGCTGATTATCCGCTCCGTGATTTCGATCAGGCGGGGATGCATGGCCAGACGTCTCCGTCGTCAAACTTTTCGACACTTTGCGGGAGTTAAAAGAGAGAGGTTCGGCAACAATTCGCAGCAACAGGGGAACAAAAGCAACGACTTGCTGCTAGACCTCATACCAAGTGCGCCCGTCGCGCTCGATTAAGGCAATTGCGGCAGAAGGGCCCCAGGAACTCGCGGTATAGGGCTTTGGCGGTTCGCGCTGTTCCTGCCACGCATTGATGACCGGCTCGATCCAAGTCCAAGCTGCTTCGACTTCGTCGCGACGCATAAAGAGTGTCGGGTTGCCGCGAACAACGTCCATCAACAGGCGTTCATAGGCATCTCGATAACGTACTTTGAAGGTTTCGGCGAATGACAGGTTCAAGGAAGCTGGACGAAGGCGCATGCCGCCGGGCCCAGGATCTTTGACCATCAAGGACAGCTCCATACCTTCGTCTGGCTGCAGGCGCACGACGAGACGATTTTCTGTCACATCATCAGCGCCAACCGGAAAAATTGAGTGTGGAATACTCTTAAAGTGCACCACAATTTCGGACGTTCGTGTAGCGAGCCGTTTTCCGGTGCGCAGATAGAAGGGTACGCCAGCCCATCGCCAGTTTTCGATCTCGGCCTTCATCGCGACGAACGTCTCGGTCCGACTCTCGAAATCAGAGCCGAGCTCATCGATATAGCCTGGCACGGCGGCACCATTGCTAGCCCCAGCCTTATACTGTCCGCGGACCGTCTTCTTTGACACGTCTGAGCCGGTAATTGGTTTCAACGCGCGCAGTACTTTGAGCTTCTCATCACGCACAGCATCGGCGGTAAGGCTCGTCGGTGGTTCCATGGCAACGAGACAAAGAAGCTGCAAGAGATGATTTTGAACCATGTCACGTAGCGCGCCAGAGCGGTCATAATAGCCTCCCCGCCCTTCGACACCGATGGCTTCAGCGACAGTAATCTGCACGTGATCGATGGCTGTCGCGTTCCAAAGTGGTTCGAAAAGTGTATTCGCGAAGCGCAGGACCATCAAGTTCTGCACTGTCTCCTTCCCGAGATAGTGGTCGATCCGATAGGTTTGGTCCTCCGCAAAGACCTTCCCAACGGCGTCGTTTATCTGTTTTGCGGACGCAAGATCGCGTCCAATGGGCTTTTCGAGTACGACCCGACTTTTCGGGGTGTTCAGTCGATTTTCATTTATCTTGCGGCAAACTTCGCCAAAGAGGCCAGGTGCGGTAGCTAGATAAAAGACCCGAACCCGGTCATCGTGTCCGCCAAGGCGTGTGCCTAGTTCTGACCACCCTGCATCAGCCTTCGCATCCAAGGAAACATAGTCAAGGCGTCCCAGAAATCGATCAAGAACAGAATCGTCGATCAACTCCTCGGAGACGTGTTCCTGGAGCGCGTCGCGCACGAGATTTGCGTATGTGTCCTTGTCTAGCTCACTCCGAGAAATGGCGATTATTCGACTCTCGTCTGGAATTTGGTCGTCGCAGTCCCGGTGATAGAGAGCTGGTAGCAGCTTTCGCTTTGCTAGATCTCCGGTTCCGCCAAAGACCACCAGATCAAAGAGTTCGACGGGAATGATGCTTGGGCTCATGCCGCACTCCGCAAAGGGCAATGAAGTTGCTAATGCTGACAACAGATGGTGCTAGTCCGACAATCGCCAGCAGCGACGGAATGACCTCTCTAGTCCTTGTGGTCAAGGACCCAATTGTCTCATCGGGGTAGCTTTCTCTATTCGAGGCTTGATGTGGGACGACATTCGCAAAAATGCCACTTGAGGAGCAGGAAACAATTATGACGCTCTTTCCTCCGCAGAATAGCGACAAGGGTGACAATCAAGAGCGGCCCACCGTCAGTCTCACTGACTGCTGAACCACGCAAACGACATCCCAGCCATTCAGAGGGCAATCATCAATAATTTTCTTTTACTTTAATTGTGAGGAAAATCTTAAACGTCCATCTTTACACTTTGGCATCAGGAGAACTGTCGGCGATGTTGATCGCGAGAAGGGGCACCGATGGCCGCTACCGAAGACGAAAACCAAAAAGTTGAGTCCAACGAAGCGACAGAGAACAATAGCGCGCTGGAACAACTGTGGCGGAATCGTAATTCAGCGACAACGCAGAGAGATGGTCAAGAAAGCCGCCCTGCACCTGATTTGCCAAGTCAGCATCTTGGGACGAGTAGTCAGGATTCAATAAGCCTAGCTGCTGAAGAACTGAGTGGTGGTGAGCCCAAATACGCACTCGGAGTCTCAGAGCAGGAATCGGATCAAAGTGACAGCAAGGCAGCCAGCAACGATCGAAAGTCCACATCGTTGGGGCCAGTTGATGAAGAAAGTGGAAAAGACCAACCAAAAGATGGCAGCTCGGATGGCGAGCCAGGTCGATCGTCCTTAGGAGCGACCAACGCGCCAGGTCAGATACTGACGCCTTCGACCCAAAATGATGCACGTCCAGCCGAAGACTCGAGCCCGCCGGAGGCGCTGGGTGAGCTAGCTTCAGGTCTTGATGATCAATCAACAACGGGCGAGGAAGCAACTGCCGCATCTCCTGATCCTTCACCGACCGAATCAGTGAGTTCGCCGGAGGAAGGCAGTCCAAACGGGGCCGATGACGAGTCAGATGCCCCCGTTTCTGTTGAGATGCCCTTTAATGTTGCGCCGAGCGACATGGTTGCTTCCGGTGCCACGATCGCAGAAAACTCAGATTCCGGGACAGTTGTTACGCGCGTTATCGGCCGGGATTCGAACCTTGGCGACAGTCTGACCTACAGCCTTGTTGACGATGCTGGCGGTCGTTTTGCGATCGACAGCAGCAGTGGCGAGATCACTGTCGCTGATGGGTCCTTACTGGATCACGAGACTGCGGACAGTCATGACGTGACCGTTCGTGTGACCGACAGTGCCGGTGCGACTTACGACGAGACCTTCACGATCAATGTCGGTGATGTC
>JANQPX010000029.1 GCA_028285265.1 Geminicoccaceae bacterium | reverse complement strand
CGGTTTTTCAACAGGATCAAAAACTATCGGGGCATTGCCACCCGCTACGACAGAAAGGCCATCAACTTCCTCGCTGCCATTAAACTCGTCGCGGTAAGGATGTGGCTCAAATCTTATGAGTCCACACTCTAGCCATTACGGTAGGTGTAACTGTAGCCGTTGAGGGCGGGGGCACCGCCGAGGTGAGCGTAGAGGATCTTTGATCCCGCGGGAAAGAAATTGTTCCTAGCAAGGTCGATCATCCCTTGCATCGACTTACCCTCATAGACGGGATCGGTAATCATCGCTTCGGTTCGAGCGGCGAGACGGATCGCCTCATTCGTCTCTGGGCTCGGCACGCCATACGCGGGATAGGCGTAGTCTTCATTGATGACAATCTCGTCATCGTGAATCTTTCGTCCGAGCTCAACAAGCTGAGCTGTGTTGTCGACAATGCCTCGGACCTGCTCACGAAGGCGTTTAGGCGTTCCGGAGCCGTCAATCCCGATGACACGACCTGCCCGCCCGTCGACGGCAAAGCCTACAATCATGCCAGCTTGGGTCGAACCGGTAACGACGCACACAATGATGTAGTCGAATTTAAGCCCCATCTCGATTTCCTGGGCGCGCACCTCTTCAGCAAATCCGACATACCCAAGGCCACCATACTTATGGACTGATGCGCCTGCGGGAATCGCATAGGGAACACCACCTGCATCACGAACCGACTGCAATGCATCTTCCCAACTCTTACGAATGCCAATGTCGAAACCTTCATTAACCAGGCGGCTATCAGCACCCATAAGGCGCGTCAGGAGAATGTTCCCAACGCGATCATAGACGGCGTCGTCATGGGGAACCCAGCTTTCCTGAATAACCACGCACTTCATCCCAATCTTGGCGGCGGTTGCGGCAACCATACGAGTGTGATTGGACTGGACGCCGCCGATGGAAACGAGCGTATCGGCGCCAGACGCAAGGGCATCCGGAACGATATATTCGAGCTTTCGAAGCTTATTGCCTCCCATTGCAAGGCCAGAATTGCAGTCATCTCGCTTGGCGTAGATCTCAACATTTGCGCCGATCGCTTCCGTCAAGCGCGGCAAGTACTCGATGGGCGTTGGTCCAAAGGTCAGCGGGTATCGCTCGAATTTCGCAAGGTTCATTGGCGTTTCTCCGAAAGGACATTCGGTGTCAGGATATCGCATATCGGTCCAAATAGGCTTGCAAAGGAAGGCGTATATTCCCCCTATAATTTCATTTGTTGCCTATGTGTGAGGTTTGGCTTCACTAGAAAGATAGAATATGAAAGAAAATTCCATCGCGATTGAGCTGGACAAGATCGATCGCAAAATCCTTCGATGTCTTCAGAAAGACGGTAGGATGGCGAATGCAGATGTTGCCAAGATCGCGAACATCAGCCCCGCAACCTGTCACCGGCGCATTCAGCGGCTGGTCGAGGACGGGGTCATCTCGGGGTTCAAGGCGGAGGTGAATCCTTGGGCAGTGGACCGCAGCACTTTGGTCTTGGTTGCGGCTGTCTTGGAGAGGTCGACACCTGAAAGCTTTGCTGCTTTCGAGAAGGCCGTTGCCCAGTTTTCTTTCATTCTCGATTGTCAGTGTGTCGCCGGGGACTTTGATTATTTCTTAAAAGTCAGAGCAAGTGACATTTCGGACTTCAACCGGCTTCATCGAGAACGCCTTTTAACATTGCCAGATGTCAGGCAGTTAAGAAGCTTCTTTGTCCTAAAGGAGGTGATCAACAGCGCACCGTTGGACTTTTGAGGTATGAGGGATATCAAGTCGGCTGCGTCGGACGCGGAGCTTTCAGCCAGCGGTACCGCCGCCCCTTCGGACATGCATTTTGCCTTCAGTTTGCTTCGCCGGTTTCTTCTGGCGGTGGAAGAAAGTCAATCTCGTGCTTAGCGGACACAGCGACGATTTCGGCTGGTGCAGCGTCGGGCATATTGTGGAGTTGCCAAAAGAGCTCATAGAGGCGGCGTGCGGGTGTCACCCAAAAGAGGCATTTCACCGGTCTGTCGCTCTTCGAAAAGAGGCCATGCGGGATGCCACGGGGTAGGCGAATCAGATCTCCAGGCTCTGCAAAGCGCTCATTGCCGTCTAAAACGAGATCGAGCCGACCCTCGAGCATGTAGATGAACTCGTCTTGGGTAGGGTGGATGTGTGGCGGTACCATGGAGCCTGGTGGCAAGGTTGCATGCCATGAGAATGACGCCTCGCAAAGCTGCTTTGGTACATAGGTCTGGCCCAAGATGTTCCAGGAGATGCTGTCTATACCGTCACCTGCCTTGGTTAAACCAGCCGTCATAACCGTCATATCGACTCCCTTCACCCACCCAGCTTCAGTCATATCTGCTGAGTCTAGCGTAAATTGTCATTGTTGGAAGTCGGTCCTTTTGGACCTTGGCTATACGTGGAGGTAGCGGTCGACAACGTCGCGGGTTTTGAGGAGGGCCTCACTATGCCCCTCCCAGACGATTCGACCCTTTTCGATCACGATGTGACGATCAGCGAAGGTTGCAAGCCGTTCAATATGTTTGTCGATCACCAGGATGGCGACGCCGGTCAATTTGATTTGGCTCAGGCATGCCCAAATGGTCTCGCGTAGGCGCGGCGCGAGTCCTTCCGTCGCTTCATCAAGGAGCAACAAGGACGGGTTAGTCATCAGCGCTCGACCTATAGCGAGCATCTGTTGCTCGCCACCAGAAAGCTGATGACCGCCGTGACGCCGGCGTTCAGCAAGCTGTGGAAAAAGCTCGTAAACGCGCTCTAATGTCCAACTCGGGGACGCCGATGCCCCGCCGTACCGCGAGCGAGCTGTCGCGATCAGGTTCTCTTCGACGGACAGGGTCGGGAACACCTGACGGCCCTCAGGAACGAGACCGAGGCCAGCCTGCGCGATTTCATGCGGCCTATGATTGGTCAGATCAACCTGCTCAAACGTAACGCTTCCAGCGGTCGCCGGCAGCAAACCGAATAGGGTCCTGATTGTCGTTGTCTTGCCCATGCCATTGCGTCCTAGAAGCGTGACCACCTCTCCACGTCCGATCTCAAAGCTGACATCGAACAGGATCTGGCTATCTCCATAGCCGGAGGCGAGCTTCTCAACCTTCAACATCAAGCTGTCTCATCGCCAAGATAGGCTTTGCGAACCTCTGGATTCGAACGGACTTCGCCAGGATCACCAGACGCGATGATACCGCCATAAACAAGTACGCTGATCCGATCGGCAAGGGCGAAGACCGCGTCCATATCGTGCTCGATGAGGATGATGCTGAAGTCACCTTTGAGCTGGTTGATCAATGCTGTCAGCGATGCGGACTCGTCATGCCCAGTACCGGCAAGCGGCTCATCGAGGAGAAGAAGTTTCGGTTTGGTCGCCAATGCAATCGCGAGTTCGAGCTGGCGCTTTTCGCCATGGGAGAGATCGCTTGCTTGCCGTTCAGCTCGATCTGCTAGGCCGACCGTTTCGAGTGCTGCCATCGCCTGGTCGTTTAAGTCCCGTTCTCGATCGGCCGGACGAAGAAAGCGAAAGCTGGTGCCCGCCCCAGCCTGCGCGGCGATCGATGCGTTTTCCAGTACGGAGAAGCCTGACAAAACTGATGTGATCTGAAAGGTTCTGGCAATGCCTAACCGAACGCGCTTCGCCATTGGCAAGGTCGTAATGTCGATCCCATCGAAAAGAATACGGCCCCCGTCTGACGGTTGGTAGCCAGAAAGCTGGTGAATGAGTGAGGTTTTGCCAGCACCGTTGGGGCCGATAATGGCATGCAGTTCACCGTGCTTCAGGTCGGTTGAGACATCGTCGGTGACCGTCAGAGCGCCATAAGCCTTGCGAAGATGTTCCGTTTGTAGGATCGGCGCCGTCATCGGTCGACTGACTTGCCGATGACGTTGGAGATCATTCCCTGGATGCCGCCTCGACCGTAGAGGACAATCAAGATCAGAATAACGCCCAAGCCCAATTTCCAGTGTTGTGAAAATCCTGACAGAACCTCTTCAACGAGAAGAAAGACGCCTGCGCCTAGGATTCCGCCGGAGAGCGTTCCCATACCGCCGACTACGACCATCATGATGAGCTCGCCTGAGCGTTGCCAGGTCATGTATGCAGGCGACACAAACTCAGCTTGGTTGGCAAGCAGCACACCAGCGAGTGCCGCAAGCACAGCGGCAAGGACATAGGCTGTGAGCTGGTAAGAAAAAGGCTCGAATCCGATCGCCTGCATGCGCATTGCGTTGTCGCGTGTGCCGCGAAGCACGCGTCCGAAGCGCGACCTGACCGCTTGTCGTGCAAAGACGAAACTACCGAGAAGGAGCGACAAGACCATGTAGTAGAAGACAGTGTCGTCCTCGAGCCAAGCTTGTCCCAAAAGCGTGGAGCGGTGCTGTAAGGTGAGGCCGTCGTCGCCGCCATAGATCGAAAGCGAAACCGCAAAAAAGTAGGCCATTTGACCGAAGGCGAGCGTTATCATGATGAAGTAGACTCCCTTCGTTCGAAGGGAGATTGCGCCCGTAATCAAGGCAAATATCGTGGCGGCCATCGACGCCAAGATGATTTGCACGGCCAAATCCGACATGCCGTGACTTGAAGCAATACCGACGGCGTAAGCGCCTATACCGATGAATGCTGCATGGCCAAAGGAGACCATGGCGCCATAACCTAGGATCAAATCCAGCGAGAGTGCGGCGATGGCAAAGATCATAATGCGCGTGACGATGACCAGATAAAATGGGTCGGCGCCAAGGAGAGGGGCAAGCGGAAACACAGCGAAAAGCCCAAACACGAATATGATGCCCCATGAGCCCCGATCGGCCCACAATCTCTTGCCATTCGGCTTCGATGACAAAGCATCAGACATCACGCTTGCTTTGCCGGAAATAAGCCGGCCGGGCGGAAGAACAAGACGGCTGCCATGAGGATATAGATCAGCATCGGCGTGATGGTGCGGCCAACCTGCGAAGCGGCGGATGGCTCCAGCACAACCTTCAAAAGAATGGGACCGAAACTACGGCCGACCGTGTCAACCAAGCCCACCAAAAGTGCGGCAATGAACGCGCCCCGGATCGAGCCGATGCCGCCGATGACGATCACCACAAAGGTGAGAATGAGAATGCCATCACCCATGTTGGGTTCGACCGAGAGGATTGGTGTAACCAGGGCGCCAGCAAATCCCGCCAACATCGCGCCGATGCCGACAACGACCATAAACAACCGTCGAATGTCGACACCGAGTGCCTGAACCATCGGCGCATTTGCTGCTCCTGCGCGAAGCAGCATGCCGGTCCGAGTGTGGCGGACTAAGACAAAGAGACCGAACGCTACGGCGATACCGGCAGCGATGATCAAGAGACGATAAACGGGGTAGCGAAGGGGGCCGAGGAGCGGAATTGAACCGGCGATCACCTCCGGGATGGGAATGCTGATCGGGGCAGCGCCCCAGATGATTTTTACGCCTTCATGCAGGATCAAGATGACCCCGAACGTGGCAAGGACTTGGTCAAGATGGTCGCGGTCATAGAGATGCCGAAAAATCAAGACTTCGAGGATGAGACCAAACGCAAAGGCGGCCGGTAAACTCAAGAGCAAGCCCGTAAAAAAGGATCCGGTAAGCTGGGTGAAGGTCACCGCGAGATAAGCCCCGACCATATACTGGACACCATGGGCGAGATTGATGAAGTCCATAACGCCAAAGACCAGCGTTAATCCCGCAGCGACCAAGAACAGCAAGATGCCAAACTGAAGACCGTTTAATGCCTGAATAACGAGAAGATTCGTCATAGCGATGCTGTTATGGGCATGAACTTGCTGTGTCGTCTTCTTTTAGGTCGGTAATAACCAGCCATCTTGTCGAAAGCCGATTCTCGTTGCTCACCTAACATCGTTGTGGGAGCCAGCTGACAGAGCAACATGAGTTGCTGTGGTAGCTCGTGAGTAGGTCAACCATCCCGTTGGTCATCGATCACTTGGGTCATGCGATCCTCGCGGTGGTTAGAATCGTCACGCCATCACGCTTAGAGGGGAGGGCATTGGGAGTGCCCGGATTGATCCAATGGCTCATGACCAAGCCCTATCAATGTCATTCATCGGTATCCGATAAAAGTTGCAGTAGCCGTCGTTCACAGCCACGCAGCGGCCAACAGACAGAGGACAACGACGACCGTAAGCGGCATGCGTAACTTTGGATACCAGATGGGAGCCCAGCCACGTTTGACCGCCAAGATATCGCCTGCAAACAGAAGCAGAAATGCGACTGCCATCGTGGTGATGCCTTGAGTCATCGGCATCAAGAGGGCAAGCCAGGCGATGAGTGATGGGAGCACACTCGCGACGAGCTGCAGGCGCATCTGGTCCTCGCCCCGATGGTCGCCCTGAACTCCAATGGCCAATCCCCAGTGAATTCCTCCCATAAAGGCCAAGATGGTTGCTGAATAGTAGCGCAGGGCCGGACTGCCCCAGCCCGGCCCGCCTGCAATCTCGAAGAAGGTGCCAACGACGAACGGAATGAGCCCTAAACCTCCGAGAACCATCGCTATTCTCGGTAAGGGCTCGTCCCCACCAGCGCTCAGCTCACCTGCCATTGCTGTTCTCACGCCCATGCTTGTCATGATCCCGGCTTCGACCTACACCAGCTCGAACCCGCATGCCAGTCTAAGGCGCCTTTGCGGAACTGGCCCTACATCGAGCAGTCCGCTGCATAAACGTCCTGGTAATCTTCAAAGACCTTTTCCGCGATTTCAGTCTGATACTTGCCATCGTCACGCTTTGCGACCCTGACAAGGTAGAAGTCTTGGATCGGGTAGTGGTTGTCACCGAACTCGAAATCGCCACGGAGGGACTGGAAGTCTGCGGCTTTGAGAGCAGCTCTAAGGGATTCTTTATCGTCAAGATCGCCGCCGGTCGCAGTCAGCGCGCTATTAATGAGCATGGCAGCATCATAGGCCTGCATGGCATAGGTGCCTGGAACACGATCGTATTTAGCCTCAAAAGCGGTGACAAAAGCCTGAGAGGCTTCATTATCCATGTTAGGCGCCCAGTTGGCCCCACCGAAGAATCCGACCGCTGCATCCTGCTGCGCAGGTAACGTTGTCTCATCGACCGTGAATGCGGACAGAAATGGGATGGTATCGAGACCGGCCTGACGATACTGCTTAACGAGGTTCACGCCCATACCGCCGGGCATGAACGTGAAGATGGCATCAGGAGCGGAAGCTGCGAGTTGGGCTAATTCTGCTGAAAAGTCGAGTTGGCCGAGCGGTGTGTAGATCTCATCTGTCACCTCGCCGGTGAAGTGACGTTTGAAGCCCGCCAGACTATCCTTTCCCGCTTGATAGTTCGGTGCCATCAAGAAAACGCGCTGAAAGCCCTGATCTTCGGCATACTTGCCCAGAACCTCGTGGTTCTGATCGTTTTGGTAGGACGTTACGAAGAAATTGGCATTGCACTCGGCACCAGCGAAATTGGAGGTGCCAGCATTCGAACTGATGAGGATGGTGTCGCTATCGGTCACCGGCTTCATGATAGCCATCAGGATATTGGAGAAGATCGGACCGACGACGAAGTCGACGTTTTCGCGTTCCACAAGCTCCCTTGCCTTATTGACGGCGTTATCGGGTTTGAGTTCGTCATCGACAACAATGATCTCAGTATCAAGACCGCCGAGCTTGCCATCGAGGCCTTCGAGGGCCAGAAGAAATCCATCTCGCGCCTGCTCGCCTAGGACGGCGGGCGGCCCGGAGAGCGTATAGATCAAGCCGACTTTGACCGATTCGGCTGAGGCACCCGCAGCACCAAGCGTGACTGCCGCCCCCATCAATCCCGCTAGAAATTTGCCAGTTGTCGTCATCGGACGCCTCTCCTCTTGTTTTCGTGACCGGGCTCGACGTCGGTCAAGCACATATCGGCTCTGTCATTTTGATCCTGCAAGAATGGCGAAAAACTGACAAACCGCAAGACTGTTGCCGTACGTCCCTCGTAGCGGAAGCGAGCATTATGGTGCGCGCTGACTTGCGACCGCCCCTCTAGCTCCCCACGACTGCCATGAGTCGCATGGATGGGGCATACACGAAGATGCTCTCTTTGCCGTCGATCGGATCGCTCACGATCCCACTATTTGGGATCTCGGCGCGCTCCAGGCGCTCCTTCACCGGCTCGATATCCGAGAAAGCCAGGGTAAAGTAGGGGTCTCGTGATGTTGGAGCAGCAGCGTTGTCGTCGGCATAGCCCGACGTTAGGCAGGTCAGGCAAATGGCCAGACCACTATTGCGAAAGATGGCGCTCCGACGGTTGACGGTCGGTTCACCTAGGCCAATCAGGTCGCGATAAAAGGCAACCGAGCTTGCCAAATCCAGCACTGTCATAGCGGCGTGGTGCAGCTGAATTTCGGCCCTCAAATCTTGCTGATCGAGTTTCTCAGACGGCAGTGGGGTTACTGTCTGATTGATTTCGATGACATTGAATGATGGGTCGTAGACATAGATCTGATGCACACCAGACATGGCGTAGACCCCCGCATCGGAGTAAGGGGTACCCGCCGCGTCGAGCCTGGCTTTGACGACCTTTAGATCAGGAACGGAAAGGGCGATATGCCCACCGACGGTCGGGTTGTGCATAAAACCATTGTCGCGTGCGAAACTAACGATCGAGCGCACCACGTGCAAACCTCGGTTTGCCCTGCCGAAATACGCGATACTATCGTCGTCATGATGCAGTTCGCCTGGCCGGTCTGGATAAATCCAGTGCCCCTCCTGAAGCCCGATCACATCGCGAAGAAATGTCCTGGTCTCCTGCACATTCACGGCCGGGAGATTGATGTGATGGAACATCCAATCCATTTCGAGCCTCCTGAGTTAGCGGCCAGACGCGTTTCACCAAAAAAGAGATTGTCGCGCGTCTAGGCGGTGTTGGAAACCCAACGGCCCGCTAGGGCAAAACGCCGTCATTCTTAAGACGTGTGCGCACGTCTTCGAGGCGTGCGGCATTCACGCCGAAGTCCGAACGGCCGGTCCGTGCAGCGGATCGAAGAGCAATCAAACGTTCCTCAGGACGTAGTTGAAATTCGAGGTCGTCGATGAAGCCAAAGATTCGGCTTCGTGCTTCAGCATGAAGGTAGGTATCGTCAACCGTTACGATCGTCGTGCGCGGCAGGCCTGCTACCGCGTCTTGCAACGCGGCCCAAATCGCTGTCTGGTCGCCTTCAAACCTCAATGGCTCGATTTGTTTGGCCTCGTCTTCGGAATCACTGGCAACGCAGTTCGGCTTATCGGGACAGGGCGCAAGGCGCCCATCCGTCACCCCGAGCGACGAGGGAGGGGCGGCGTTGCAGCCAAAGAGGAGAGACAGCATCAGTGCACCTGTCATGGTGTTGATTATCATTGGGCTTTTGATCATGCCGGGCGATACACGTCTTGTTCGGTGATTATCATGTCCAAGGTCTGATCGTAGGCGTCCGTCGGCACATGCTCGATTTCCTGAACCGCAAAGGCAACGCCGATGGCCAGCACGGCGCGGTTTTGCGAACGAAGGCCTTGCAGTGTTCGGTCATAGTATCCCTTGCCATGGCCGAGACGGTGACAATAACGATCAAAAGCGAGAAGGGGGATAAGGAGAATGTCAGGTTGGACACGGGCAGCCGTGGATGGAGGCTCCATCACCTTAAATCGACCCTCGATGAGATTGTCCTGAGGCTGCCAGCTATGGAACTCCAGCGGCTGAGCATCCCCAACTGTCCGTGGCAGGGCGAGCGTCGCGCCACGCTCCCCGAGAGCAACAAAGCCCGGTCGCGGATCAAGCTCTCCGGGCAGCGGCCAATAGGCGGAAACAATTGTGCGCGTGGCAACGTCAACGATTGAGATGACCTTTGCAGCCACTGCTTGTGCTGCCGACTCGGCTTCGTGATCCGCGATCCTGATGCGTTGGCTATAGCACCATTTCCGTAGATCACGCTTTTGGTCTGCCAGGCTGGGAGGTTTCATGCCTTAATCGGCGACGCTGTTGAAAAAGTGGCGGAGCCGCCTTGGCCGTTGGTCCGATAAGTCCTCTGTGGCCTGCTTGCGCAGGTGGGCGCCGTAGTACCGAGACCACGATCTCGGCAGGGACAGCTCCCGGGATAGAGAACATTGGCCCCAGGGATCTGTGGACCTGACGCACCAGGTAGCGACCGCCGTTTGTTTAGTTAGGCTCTCTCAAGCTCCGCCGCAACCGCATTCAGTTGCTCGGCGACCTGTTCAATCAATGCGGCAGCTCGGCGTTCATGCTCGCTACCGCTCACAGTCGGTGGTGAATCCATGATGGTGGATCCGGCTTCCAGCTCCTGGATCTTGTCATAAGCATCAGACAGCTCATCGGCGACCATCAAACTTGCGAGCAACATGAGCCTTGCATCACCAACTTTAGCGCCGTCGACCGCCAGCTCGGTAATTTTGCGATCAATATATTGGGCAAGGCCTCTTACGCGCGCTTCCTCTCCTTCGCCGCACTGGACGGAATGTCTCCGGCCATTGACGGTGATCTCGACCATCGGCATGACTCTAGTCTCCAATCATCCGATCAAGCTCCTCGATGGAGGTATCAAGGCGGCGCGCAACCACACCCGTGGTTTCTTTCATATCCTCGTGATCACGTTCGGCGGATTTTAAGGCTTCTCCAAGACGTTCGCATTCGGCCTGCAGCTGGCCAATATCACGAGCAAGTGCATCACGTTCTTGGGTCAGGCGATTAACAACCGCGGCCTGATCGGGGTCAGCAGCGGCGAGACGGCGCGCCATGACCTGCTCCAAACGAGACAAGGCCTCGTGCAGATGCTGCTCGGCTATCTTGAGCGCTGACATTTCTGTTCGAGAATCCTCTTCATGAAAACAACTATTTAGCGATCTGAATTGACATAGAACACCCGTTACGTCAACTCGACATGACCTGTGATTGAGGTGCGGCAAGGAATACGGTTGATTTTTCCCGAGAATTGGCGAGGTTGTGGGGGCCTTTTGGGCATTCGACGCCTTTCCTCCATCGCGCGTGCCTGGTCTTGGCTAGGGCCGCAGAAGATCGATGATCAGATGACCTCTATTGAAAACATGCAAACTTCCGACGTGTCCGCTGCCCCTGTTGGACATGACGAATTGGCGAACGCGATCCGTGCTCTCTCGATGGACGCGGTCGAACAAGCGAACTCCGGCCATCCCGGTATGCCCATGGGCATGGCGGATGTGGCGACGGTCCTTTTCTCAAAGTTCCTGACCTTTGATGCCGCCACCCCGGATTGGTTTGACCGCGATCGCTTTGTCCTGTCGGCGGGGCATGGTTCAATGCTGCTCTACGCGCTCTTGCATCTAACCGGATATCCGGGGATGACGATTGAGCAAATCAGAAGCTTCCGACAACATGGCTCACTGACCCCGGGCCACCCCGAAGTTGGCCATACTCCTGGCGTCGAAACGACGACGGGTCCCCTTGGCCAGGGCTTCGCGACAGCGGTTGGCATGGCGCTCGCCGAACGGCAGATGGCAGCGCGGTTCGGCCGTGACCTCGTTGACCACTGGACCTACGTGATTGCCAGCGATGGCGATCTCATGGAAGGCATCAGCCACGAGGCCGCAGCGTTGGCCGGTCACCAGAAACTTGGTCGATTGATCGTCCTTTATGACGACAACCAAATCTCAATTGATGGATCCACGGCCCTTGCCATGTCGACCCATCAGCAAGGTCGATTTCAAGCCTATGGCTGGCATGTCATTGCTGCCGACGGCCATGATCCCGATCAAATCGAAGCCGCGATCGATGAAGCTCTAGGCTCTGATCGGCCGTCTTTGATCGCTTGTCGCACACTCATTGGTAAGGGTTCTCCGAACAAGGAAGGAACCGCGAGCGCCCACGGCGCCCCACTCGGTGTTGACGAAATCGCAGCGTCACGTGAGGCGATGAATTGGCCTTATCCAGCTTTTGAAGTGCCAGAACAGATCCTTGGCGCGTGGCGTGAGATCGGGAGGAGCCAGGCGGAGGCGCGGCAGGAGTGGCAGGCTCGGCTTGAACGCTCGCCTGAAAAGGCGGCTTTCTTGAAAGCGCTTAACAACGTTCCGGGAGCTGCTCTCGAAACTGCTCTCAATACCCATAAGCGAAATCTTGCTGACGAAAAGCCGAGCTGGGCCACCCGAAAGGCAAGTCAAGCCGCCCTTGAAGTCTTCACCGAGGCGGTGCCCGAACTGATAGGTGGCTCCGCTGATCTTACGGGATCCAATCTGACGAAAACCAAGGCACTTGACGTGCTTGCCGCGGATACACCCGGGGGACGGTATATTCACTACGGTGTGCGTGAGCATGCCATGGCAGCTGCGATGAATGGCATGGCGTTGCATGGCGGCGTTATTCCTTATGGTGGCACATTCCTGATTTTCACAGACTACTGCCGTCCCGCGATCCGCCTTTCCGCGTTGATGAGCCAGCGGGTGGTTTATGTCATGACGCATGATTCCATTGGTCTTGGCGAAGATGGTCCTACGCATCAACCGGTGGAGCAACTTGCCAGCCTGCGTGCCGTACCTGGACTCTGGGTGTTCCGTCCTGCAGATGCGATCGAGACGGCCGAATGCTGGGCGCTCGCGATCGCGCGCGCCGATGGACCGTCAGTGCTAGCCCTGACCCGTCAGGGCGTGCCGACCGTGCGCGACGCTGGCGAGGACAATCGCTGCTCGCGCGGCGCCTATGTGTTGAAAGAAGCCGTCGGTATCAGAAAGGCTACACTGCTCGCGACGGGTTCGGAGGTTGCTATAGCCCTTGAGGCTGCATCGCAGCTTCAGGCTGATGGCATCGGGACCGCCGTTGTTTCGATGCCCTGTCAGGAACTTTTCGATCAACAGGACACAGCTTATAAACAGGACGTTCTTGGCAATGACGTGCGTCTTGCCGTCGAAGCGGCATCGTCCTATGGCTGGAGCCGATATGTCGCTGATGAGGCGAACGACGTCGTTGGTCTGAGCGGTTTTGGCGCATCGGCGCCCTATCAAGAGCTGTATGAGCATTTCGGCATCACGGCGGATGCCATTGCCACGCGCGTACGTGAACGATTGGCTTGATCAGCCGGCACTGCTGAGCTTTTTGATCGGCCGAGACAATCTGAAAAACCTTAGGAGTAAAGACTTTGAGCGTTCGGGTAGCCATTAACGGGTTTGGTCGTATCGGCAGAAACGTGCTGCGCGCGATTGTCGAAAACAATCGGAGCGATATTCAAGTGGTTGCGGTCAACGATCTTGCTCCGCCAGCGACGAACGCGCATTTGCTTCGCTACGATTCCGTACACGGTAAATTTCCGTCAAATGTGCAGCTCGAAGGTGACACGCTGGATTGTGGTACTGGACCAATTAAGGTCATCGCCGAGCGAGATGTGGCAAGCCTTCCTTGGGGTGATCTTGGCATCGACGTGGTGATGGAGTGCACCGGCATCTTTACCAAGAGAGATGCAGCAGCGAAGCATCTGAACGCAGGTGCCAAAAAAGTGCTGATCTCTGCACCCGGAGACGGCGCCGATCTCACCGTGGTCTACGGCGTTAATCATGATCAACTCGCGGCCGGACACCAGGTCGTGTCGAACGCATCGTGCACAACCAATTGTCTCGCTCCCGTGGCGAAAGTGCTCAATGATACCGTTGGTATCGAGCGTGGCCATATGACGACGATTCACTCCTATACAAACGATCAGACGCTCCTAGACACCGCGCACAAAGATCTGCACCGAGCCCGAGGTGGGGCCACCTCAATGATTCCAACCTCAACCGGTGCAGCGCGTGCGGTAGGCCTTGTCCTGCCGGAGCTCAAAGGAAAGCTGGATGGTGGGGCGATCCGCGTACCCACGCCAAACGTGTCCTTGGTTGACCTGACCTTTGTTCCCAGCAGGGAGACGACCGCCGAGGAGATCAATAATGCGCTGTCTGCAGCGGCCAGCGGACCATTGCAAGGCGTTCTTGCGGTGACCTCGGAGCCGTTAGTTTCCATCGATTTCAACCACGACCCAGCCAGCTCGACGGTAGATCTGACGGCAACCAAGGTCATCGATGGGAACATTGTGCGGGTCGCATCTTGGTACGACAATGAATGGGGCTTCTCCTGCCGCATGAGCGATGTCGCAGCGATTTACGGCAAGCTCTGATTTCTCTTCGAAACTCTTACGCCGCTGATCTCTCGACAGCTTGGGATTGGCGGCGTCAGCAAAAATTGATTAGGGGGAGTTCCAAGTCATGGCGGGCTTTCGGACGCTGGCTGACGTAAAGATTTCCGGTCGGACTGTTCTCGTGCGCGTTGATCTCAATGTGCCAATGCAGGACGGTGAGATCACAGACACAACGCGTATTGACCGTGTCATCGACAGCCTGCGCGATCTGTCTGCTGCTGGTGCCAAAGTCGTGGTGCTCTCGCATTTTGGACGACCCAAGGGCAAGCCGCAGGCTGCGATGTCGCTCAAGCCCCTTCAGGCCGCGCTTGCTAAGGCCCTTCGCGGCATCGATGTCGCCTTCGCCCCCGACTGCATCGGACCCGACGTCGAGAAGGCAATTAAGTCCCTTCGTTACGGCCACCTGCTACTTTTGGAGAATCTTCGCTTTCATCCGGGTGAAGAGGCAAATGATCCGGGATTTGCTGATCGCCTTGCTGACCTCGGTGATATCTTTGTCAATGACGCGTTTTCCTGCTCGCATCGAGCCCATGCGTCGATCACGGGCCTAGCCGAGCGATTGCCGGCAGTCGCAGGCCCTCTGATGCAACAGGAATTGGATGCGCTCTCAAAGGCCCTTGAAAAACCGAAGCATCCGGTCATGGCGGTGATTGGCGGGGCAAAAATTTCCACTAAGCTCGAACTGCTCGGCAATCTAATCGAGAAGGTGGACGTCATGATTCTCGGTGGCGGCATGGCCAACACGTTCCTTGCGGCGCAAGGCACGCCGATGGGTAAGTCCCTGTGCGAACATGAGATGCTCGACACAGCAAAAGAGATACGAGAAAAAGCCGAGGCCGCTGGATGCGAGATCCTTCTGCCGATTGACGGAGCGATCGCCAAAGAGTTTAAGGAAGGCGTTGATCCCGTAACGGCGCCGGTCGAGATGATCCCAGAAGATGGGATGATGCTGGACATTGGCCCGATCAGTGCTGAGATGTTCGAGGATCGTTTGGCGGAGTGCCGCACGGTTGTTTGGAACGGTCCGCTTGGAGCGTTTGAGCTTGAACCCTTTGACGGGGGCACGACGGAGCTCGCCATTGCCGCCGCAGAGATGACCAAGGAAGGAAAGCTTCTGAGTGTTGCTGGCGGAGGTGACACGGTAGCAGCTCTTGCCAATGCCGGCGTTCTTGGCCAGTTCAGCTATATTTCGACCGCTGGTGGTGCCTTCCTCGAATGGCTGGAAGGTAAGGAATTGCCCGGCGTCACGGCGTTGCGTCAGAGGTAGCAACGCTAAAACTACAGCATCTTGCTGTCTCGGCGGGAATGTCAAATACTGAAAGGTGTAGGCATGCGCTCTCGAGCGTCCATCTCCGCGTGGCATAAGAAGAAAACGCCATGCAAGACGTCTGTGACGCCTATCTATTTTCTCAGCTGTCCTACGAGATCCCTCTCATTTTGTCTTATTTGATGATTTTCTTTTCGTTGTTTATTATTGTCCCGTCGGCATTTGTCATTGAGCCGATGCGCCGTTTTCACTTGATCATGCGTGTCGTAAATTTGCTGCAACGCTCGTTTTGATTGTTGTGCTCGTCGATGATTTTCAGCTCGAAGACAGCCAAGCCCTTGCCTCGAATTGGACAACATTCTTCACCATGCCGGTTCTTTCTTATTGATCCTTTGTGCTTCCCCAACCTGGGAAGGCGTTGGCATCAAACGTTCTTGATCGTCCTCCAAGCGGCGCGTAGCATCGGTTCCAATGGACACGCCGGGTTAAACGATTCGACGATGTCAAGATCGGAGGCGACGCGTTATCGAACTGGGCATCGGACTACTGCTCCTCGCCATCTTCTTGTTTGAGGCCTATCTTCTATTGCCCCCAGGTATTCCATTCATCACGACTTTTACCCTCATCCCCTTTCGTCTGCGCCTCAGCAACTACGCTACCGTGGCCGTAATCGCCTACGCTCTCTATGCCTTTGGCTTCTCGCTTTTAGAGAGCCTCGCGCTTGCTAGCATCTGGATGACGCTCTTGATCTATCTCATCTTCGACATGATTTACGATTTACCCCTTACAGCATGACCGTGCTTCCGTCGTTGTCCTACTCGTTGGAGGTGGCTGCATGAGGTCTAGGCGCCATGATACCCGTTGCAGGCGCGGTACCGGTTGGCTTGACGGAAAGACGAATGCAGGATCGTCACGCAACGCCCATCCTTAATTAATCTTCTGACGGGTTGATGATCGCGGAACCTGGCTTATGTTCTGCGGACTAGACCGGGGCATGGACCTGCCGATTTTGCCGAGGCGCCAACCCCCTCCACGATAAATACAATCATGCCTTGGGAGAGATCGATGCCGTGTGTCGAAGGGCGATGGAGCTTTTGGAGTGGCGCTGCCTTTGCCGCGACTCTGACGTGGGTTGGATTGGGCACCCTTGCCGAAGCTGGTGCCCCGGAAATCGCCGTTGAACTTGTGGCCGATGGACTGACGGCGCCTTTGGCTTTAGCTGAGGCACCTGATGGTAGTGGGCGTCTCTTTGTCCTTGAGCAGGTTGGACGTCTTCGCGTGATCGATGCTGATGGGCGCCTGCTTGACACGCCTTTTCTCGACTTTCGGCATCGGTTGGATCCAACAATCGAGCCTGGGTTCGATGAGCGCGGCGCCCTTGGTTTTGCTTTTCATCCCAACTATGCCGAGAATGGCAAGCTCTATCTTTATTACAGTGCGCCTCTCCGAGAGGGCCATGGCCTCTTAAACGAGGAATGGGGCACCCACACCAGTCATGTTGCTGAGATAAGGGTATCCGAAGACGATCAAAATGTTGCCGATCCTGACTATGAGCGATTGGTGCTACAGGTCGATCAACCTCAATTCGCTCATAATGCTGGCTCGCTTGCCTTCGGTCCGAAGGGGAAGCTGTTTATCGCCCTTGGCGATGGCGGCAGCGCGCCGGAGAATGGCGATTATCCCCGGGAAGGGACCAGCCAGATGCCTGATGATCTCCTCGGGAAAATTCTGCGAATAGATGTCGATCAGGAAAATGGCATTCCCTACGGAATTCCTGAAGACAACCCTTTCTATGACAAAGATGGCTATCGTGGTGAGATCTATGCGATGGGCTTTCGCAATCCTTATAAGATCGCTTTCGATCCCGATGGATCAGGCCGCCTCTTTGCCGGCGATGTGGGTCAGAACTCCTATGAAGAAATCGATTTGGTCGTGCCCGGCGGCAATTATGGTTGGGCGATCAAGGAAGCAACACATTGCTTTGACTGGGATGATTTTGAAGGACATTTCGAAGGCTGTAACGATGAGGGGCTGATTGACCCGATCATTGAGTACAAGAACGGTGGTAAGCATCCTGATGAAAGTGAAGGACGGTCGACCATTGGCGGCGTTGTGTATCGTGGAGCGGCCTTACCTGAACTCGAGGGCAAATTGATTTTTGGCGATTGGAGCATCGATGGCGGCGAGCCGACAGGCGTCATCTATGCAGCAGTACCGCCCCCGAATGAGCTTGAGTCCTGGGGCTATACGCGAATCGACGTCGCTGCAGGCTTTCCATATTTCTTGCTTGGCATTGCCCATGATGCCGCGAACGAACTCTATCTTCTCGGTCACGGCACTCAGGGGCCTGAAGGGCAGAGCGGCAAGGTGTTTAAGGTTATACCGCCTGGCTGAGTCCTATGGCAGTGTGCCGCCGTCGCGTCTGGTTTGAGCTCGCGTAAAGTGTCCTTGCGACAGTTTGCGACCGCCCATTTCTATATTCTTGGTTGCATTTTTCATTAATTTGACGTGAATTCTTTGTGTATTGCCAGATGCGATTATGGCAGCTGGTCAAGCGTCTTCGTTGCTTCCGCTTCAGCCCATCGCTTGGTTTCCAGCTTTTGATGGCAGCGAGGACGGTCTTGAGATCATTTCTCATTGGGGAGAGTGACTATGCTGTTGCGCTCTTTAGGTGTCTCTGCGGTTGTTGCGGGACATGTTGCAATCGGGGCGACAGCTGATGTCTCGGCGCAGATCGTCCTGTGTCCAGATGTTCCGCCTGCGTCGATAGGATCGACGGATATCTCAGCAGAGACCGAACGTCTCTTGCATCGACTGACGGTCGCGCTCGACCTGGATGGTTATCGCGGCATCAGCAGCGAAGATATTACTGGGTTGCACACCGAAACACCGAGTGCGCTCCTGGCGAAGCTGTCGGACGTTGTCGATCGCTGCGCACGCGCGAGCCTAGACCTCGAGACGTTTCACGATAGCCTGCCTGAATTACGTCAGGCCTTTCTGGAAGCCACCGGTATTGCGTTTGGCGATCCTGACGACGTGAAGCAGGACACAAGCGTCAAAACGGTCGCCCTTCAAGCCGAAACGACGACGTCGCCGGACGTCTTAAACGTCCGGGACCTCTGGCGAAAACTCTGGTTCCGTTCTGCCGCAATAGCTGACCCTGCGACCGATCGTTGGGCCGTCATTGTCGCATCGCCGACAGATGTTGACAGCGGGTGGGACAAGCTTGGCGATCATCAGCGTCGTTGGAAAGATACGTATTTTCAGCTGCACGTTCCTTACTATGAGACGAACCCGCATCATGCGATTGTTGTTGGACGGCGGCTACCGCGTGATCAGGCTGTGCGACTTCGTGATTATGCGATTGAACTTGGCATGGCTGAGGACACCTACATCTGGCCATTGCCGATTGATGGGGTCAACGAGACAAGTTCGGATCTGCGAGCGGAAAACGCCGTCGGCGAGCCGATCCAACGAGACGTCGAGGGTGGCCTTGATCTAAGTATCTTAGACAAATAGCGCGTCGACGCTTTTGCCCGGCCCGGGGCCGTGTGACTAGGCAGCTGCCGCAGAAAAACGCATGCTTCCCCTAACGCTTTCCCCGGGCTGAAGGACCTTGAGGCCTGTGTCAACACGGCCATTGACGAGCTGATGAACGCCATCATTGACGTTGCTGACGGGCTCGACGCAGACGAAGTCCTTACCTAGTGGTACGAAAACCACGAGATGGCCGAAGATTGGGTCCGTGTCGATGGTGAGTGTGAGCTTGGTCTCGGGCCAACGCATCGTCGCCTGCCCCTTGAATCCCGTAAAGCAATTGTCGAGTTCAAGCGCCGCCAGGCGTTTTGGCCGATAAAAGTTCCAGGCGTCAGGCAGGCTAACGCGGTCTTTAGGAATCATGCGCTCATCTGGCATCCAGACACCGTTCACCGCTGCTTCCAGCGTCAAACCCTCACTCTTAGGGAAATAGGGATGATGACCAAAGCCAAAGGGAAGGGCATGTGCGCCTGTGTTAGTGATGTCGAGAGTCACCGAAAGCCCCTTGTCGTCAAGCCTGAAGATCTGACGACTGCGATGTTCTATCGGTGCATCTTTCGACTCGAAGGTTAGAACGACATCTGACGACGTTGTTCCTTCGATGCTCCAATGACCCTGCCATCCATCACCATGAATGGCATGAGGTTCCGGCGGCATATTGAGAGGCAACTGATAGGTTCGTTCGTCATAGGTGAAGCGACCATCAGCGATACGGTTTGAATAGGGAACGAGCGGGAACGACCCAGCCTCGCGAGGGTCATAATTTGCCCAATAATTCTGTGTCGCCCGCCGCATAACATCGTGGCCTTGGTAGCGAAATGCGGTGATGCAGCCGCCCCCTATAGGGCAGAGTTCAAGCTCATAAGCATCATGTTTAAGCGTTGTGATTTCGCTTGTCTCAGGCACGCAAATCACCTCCGCTGGATGGGATCAGAAACTGGCTGATCAAGACTGCCGTTTGTTCTCTGCACTCTTGCTTAACGCCAAAGGTCAATCAAGCGGCTCCTTGTTGTTGTGTCCCTTGAAATTCGACCGGCGCTCTGGAATGACGAAACCGGACCTACCCTGTCAGCTCAAAAGCCAAAAGCTGATCGTTGCGACCGAGGTCGGGCGAGGAGGACGCATATCCCGATGAGCGTTGATGCCAGCAAATGGAGTGTCCGCGTCGACGTCAGCTCGTTTGTCTTCGTGGTCACGGACTTTGTTGACGCAATAAGTTGAAACGGTGCAGCCTTTATCGACCGCGGTCTTATTATAGTGCCGTATAGCCGATATCGCCGCAGAGAACGGTTGCTACATGGTTGCTTTCCGTGGAAGGAATAAGCGATCCGGATGTTTTTCTTAATAGATGGTTCAGTTTCAGTTCAGACGAATTCGTTTAATCGCATGTTATGAAGGAAAGTTTGGGAGGTCAGTCATGACCATCGTGAGGACAGGTTTCATAGCAGCGCTAGGGTTGCTTGTCGTCGGGTCGTTATCCCCGGCTAATGCGACACCAACGGTCGCGGTAGGCGAAGTGGATGCCACGTCCCTCTATCAACTCGTTAAGGATCGAGGCAGCTGGATCGAGCCTAAGCATTCAAGGCGTGGCTACCATTTTGACGATCGTCGCCGGTTTGATGATCACCATCATCACAAGCGCTACAGTAAGAAAAAGAAGCGTAAGGCCTACAAGCGCGGCTACTATCGCGGTTATGATCGTGGCTATGAAGAGGGCTATTACGACGCTCGCAAGCGGGCGTTCTACAAGCGCCACCGCCATCACCATCGCCACTACTACCCGCGAGGTGGCTTTCGAGGCGGGATTTATTTCGGTGATGGCCGCTTTGGCAGAGGGGACTTTCGTTTCCGCTACTGATCCGCGTTACCGGTTAACTTAGGTGGCCGAGTCGCCGATGATTTTTCAGAATGCCCCGGCTTGTGTCGGGGCTTTTCTTTCGTCTCGATTGTGAGCCCAAGCTCCTTTTGCTTCTTTTTGGTCAGTCCCGAAGCAACAATGCGGTGCGACTCCTTGATGTAGACCTTGAGGTCGTCGTCGGACAGGCCAGGCTTTTGGTAATGTTGAATCCACTTCATACCGCGTGGTGCTAGATAGGGAGCTGGCCGAAGGCCCGGTTGTTCTTGCAAGATTTCAAAGGCGATAGGTGAGGTTTTGAACGTGATATGCGCTTCTTCACCATCGTCCCACCCTCCAATGGCAAAGACTTTGCCGCCGACCTTCCAGACATGAGCACCACCCCATTGAACCACATGGGTTGTGGCGGGAAGTGTTCTGCAAAACGCATTGTACTCTTCATATGTCATCTGTTCGTTTCCGCCTTCTCCGAATAGCCACTTCTTTGAAGTGATAGAGAATCATGGCCCAAAAGATAGAACCAACATCAGGATATCGGCGACTAGCCGTGTTACGTATCGTTTTTCTTACAGCAAGTGCGAAAGCAGTTGACCCAACTGGCAAAAAAACAAGGGTGGCGATTGCGTCCGTCCTCTGCTCAACCACCCTGAACAAACCAGCTTAAAACGTCAGAAGGCTAGGAATTTTCAGAACCTGAATAAGTCATGATCTTGAGGTGCCGGCGTCAGCTATGCTTGAGGTTATCGCATTCCTTGAACCCATCTAGTGACCTTTCGAGGGAGATAACTCTAATTCCTTCCTTGTCAGCAGAAATGCCTACACAGAGATCTCAGGCCCTTGAGGCTCATGATCCGTGATCATCGGCGATCAAGATCAATAGGCTCCGCTCGTGCCTGCGACCGGTTGGCGTCTTGCTTTGCTGCGGTGCGGTGTGCTAGATGGCGCTGGAACGAGTGGGGGACCGCGGAAATGCTGGGTTTTCGCGTGTTTTCGTCAATACTGACCCAGGATTGGGGAAGCCGTAAGCGTGGCTGGAAATTCTAGAGCGTCTGGGCTAGCTGGGCGCTATGCTGGTGCGTTGTTCGATCTGGCAAAAGACCAGGGGTCGCTGGATCAGATCCAAGCGGATTTGTCGGGCCTTAAGAGGCTCTTGGCTGAATCTGCTGATCTGACACGTTTAATCGAAAGTCCAGCGATTTCGCGAGATGATCAGGTGACGGCGTTGACGGCGGTGGCCAAGAAGGCTGGAGCCTCGGATCTCACGACCAAGTTCTTGGGCTTGATTGCAGATAAGCGCCGGGCCTTTGTCCTACCCGACGTGATCGATTCCTATGCCTCTTTGCTCGCTGAGGAAAAGGGAGAAGAACAGGCAGAGGTGATTTCGGCTATTGCGCTCACCGAGGCGCAGGCCAAGGACGTTCAAAGCAAGATTTCGCAATCGGTCGGCAAGACTGTGACCATGACGCAGCGCGTCGATCCCTCATTGTTGGGTGGATTGGTGGTGCGCGTTGGTTCGCGCATGATCGATGCGTCGTTGAAGACAAAACTGCACCAGCTCGAGCTGGCGATGAAAGGGGCTGCCTGATGGACATTCGTGCCGCAGAAATTTCCGATATCTTAAAACAACAGATCGCGGACTTTGGCACGGAGGCCGAGGTTACCGAAGTCGGCCGTGTGCTCTCCGTCGGTGACGGTATCGCTCGCGCCTACGGCCTCGACGAGGTTCAGGCCGGTGAGATGGTCGAATTCGAAGACGGCACGCGTGGCATGGCGCTGAACCTCGAAACCGACAATGTCGGTATCGTGATTTTCGGCGATGATCGCCACATTAAAGAAGGTGATACGGTCAAGCGCACCAAGGCGATCGTGGACGTGCCCGTTGGCAAAGGCCTTTTGGGGCGTGTCGTGGATCCCCTTGGCAATCCGCTCGACGGCAAAGGGCCCATCGAGGCTGCGGAGCGACGACTTGCCGAGGTGAAAGCGCCGGGGATCATTCCGCGCCAGTCGGTGCATGAGCCGATGCAGACCGGACTGAAGGCCATCGATAGCTTGATTCCCGTCGGGCGCGGCCAGCGGGAATTGATCATTGGCGATCGCCAGACCGGGAAGACGGCGATCGCGATTGACACCTTCATCAATCAAAAACCGGTCAATGCCGGTGATGATGAGAGCAAGAAACTCTATTGCGTCTATGTTGCTGTCGGTCAGAAGCGTTCCTCTGTCGCGAAGGTTGTGAAGACTCTCGAAGACGCGGGCGCGATGGAGTACTCGATTGTGGTTGCCGCGACGGCTTCCGAGTCAGCACCTCTCCAGTTCCTGGCGCCGTATGCTGGCTGCACGATGGGCGAATATTTCCGCGACAACGGCATGCATGCGTTGATTGTTTATGACGATCTTTCGAAGCAGGCGACCGCCTATCGGCAGATGTCTCTTCTTCTTCGTCGTCCGCCCGGCCGTGAGGCATTTCCTGGCGATGTCTTCTACCTTCACTCGCGTCTCTTGGAGCGCGCGGCGAAGATGAACAAAGAGCTCGGTGCTGGGTCCCTTACGGCACTTCCGGTGGTTGAGACGCAGGCGAACGACGTGTCTGCCTATATTCCAACCAACGTCATCTCGATCACCGACGGACAGATCTTCTTGGAAACGGATCTGTTCTATCAAGGCATTCGGCCAGCAGTGAATGTGGGATTGTCAGTCTCGCGTGTGGGGTCGGCGGCTCAAATCAAAGCGATGAAGCAAGTCGCCGGCAAGATTAAGCTGGAACTTGCGCAATATCGTGAAATGGCGGCATTCGCACAGTTTGCCTCCGACCTTGATGCAGCGACCCAGCGCTTGCTCAATCGAGGTGCACGCCTTACCGAGCTGTTGAAGCAGCCGCAGTATCAACCGATGGCTGTCGAGATGCAGGCTGCCGTCATCTATGCGGGTGTGAATGGCTATCTCGATGGAGTAGCCACCTCTGATGTGGTGCGGTACGAGAATGGACTCGTCAGTAAGCTCGAAGCGGACGGTCAGGACATTCTGAAGACAATCCGTGACGAGGGTGCGATCAGCGATGACACTGAGGCAAAGCTGAAGACGCTGGTTTCGTCCTACACCGAAGGTTTTGCTTGAGCGCTGATCCATGGCATCCCTAAAAGAACTCAAGAACCGGATCGGCAGCGTCAAGCAGACGCAGAAGATCACTAGCGCAATGAAGCTTGTGGCGGCGTCCAAGCTCAAGAAGGCGCAGGAGCAGGCTGAGGCTGCCAGACCCTTCGCTGAACGCATGTCCGGCATGCTGACCAATTTGGCAGCCGGCGTTGCCGACAAGTCGAATGCGCCCAAACTTCTGGCCGGATCCGGCGAGGACAAGGTTCATCTTCTCATCGTTGCTACGGCTGATCGTGGTCTTTGCGGTGGTTTCAACAGCTCGATCGCACGTGGGGCGCGGCAGAAGATTGCCGAGTTAGAGGCTGCGGGAAAAACCGTCAAAATCCTCTGCATCGGCAGAAAAGGGCGGGATCAGCTTCGGCGTGATCACAATGAGAAAGTGATCGAGACGATTGATGGTGTCGGCAAGGCTAAGCTGAGCTACGAAGAAGCCGCGGCGATAGCGCTCAAGATCGAGCAGCTTTACGAAGCCGGTGACTTCGACGTCTGTTCGATCGTCTACAATCAGTTCAAGTCGGCGATCACGCAGATTCTAACGACGAAGCAGCTTATTCCGGTCGAAACACCGGAAGACGACGAAGGGGACAGCTCGGACGTCAAAGCAGTTTACGAGTTCGAGCCTGAGGAAGATGTGATCCTTGAAGAGTTGTTGCCGCGTAATCTTGCGGTACAGATCTATGGTGCCTTAACCGAAAATGCAGCATCAGAGCAGGGTGCACGCATGTCGGCGATGGACAATGCTACACGTAATGCTGGTGAGATGATTAACAAATTGACGCTGGTGTATAACCGGACACGTCAGGCCAAGATCACCAGCGAGCTGATCGAGATCATCTCGGGCGCTGAGGCCCTGTAATTCAGGACCGGGCCCGGCCAACGGGAGTCCGTCAGGACGACGGAGAGACGAGGGAAGAGAATGGCGACGCAAGAGAATGTTCAAACCGGTAAAGTCTCCCAGGTCATGGGCGCTGTGGTGGACGTGCAGTTCGATGGGCACTTGCCCGAGATCCTGAACGCACTTCACACTGAAAATCAGGGCAACAAATTGGTGCTCGAAGTCGCACAGCATCTCGGTGAACAGACTGTGCGGACCATCGCGATGGATGGCACCGAGGGACTAACCCGTGGTCAGGAAGTGATCGATACTGGCGAGCCAATCGCTGTTCCCGTGGGACGTGAGACTCTCGGGCGGATCATGAACGTGATCGGCGAACCGATCGACGAGCGTGGTCCCGTCAACGCCAAGGCTTCGGCACCGATTCACGCTCCTGCCCCGGAATTTGTCGACCAATCCACCGATACCGAAGTTCTGGTCACCGGCATTAAGGTCGTCGATCTGCTAACCCCTTATCCGAAGGGTGGTAAGATCGGCCTGTTCGGCGGTGCTGGTGTTGGCAAGACAGTCTTGATCATGGAGCTGATCAACAATGTCGCGAAAGCCCATGGTGGGTTCTCGGTCTTCGCCGGTGTTGGTGAGCGCACCCGCGAGGGCAATGATCTGTACCATGAAATGATCGAATCGAACGTTATCGATCTTGAGGACCAGACCAAATCAAAAGTGGCCTTGGTGTACGGGCAGATGAATGAGCCGCCTGGTGCGCGTGCTCGGGTCGCTCTTACCGGTCTCACCGTGGCGGAGCATTTCCGTGACGCTGAAGGAGCTGACACACTTCTGTTCGTGGATAACATCTTCCGCTTTACGCAGGCGGGCTCCGAAGTGTCAGCGCTGCTCGGGCGCATCCCATCGGCAGTGGGTTATCAACCGACCCTTGGCACCGACATGGGCGGGCTGCAGGAGCGGATTACCTCGACCAACAAAGGATCGATTACCTCCGTGCAGGCGATTTATGTGCCTGCCGATGACTTGACAGACCCAGCTCCAGCAACAGCGTTTTCGCATCTAGACGCCACCACCGTGCTCTCGCGCTCGATTGCGGAACTTGGCATCTACCCGGCTGTCGACCCGCTCGATAGTACCTCCCGTATTATGGAGCCTGGCGTGGTGGGCGAAGACCACTATGCGGTCGCTCGCCAGGTACAGGAGACCCTCCAGCGTTACAAAGGCCTTCAGGACATCATCGCTATTCTCGGAATGGATGAGCTTTCCGAAGAGGATAAGCTGGTTGTGGCTCGCGCGCGAAAGATCCAGCGCTTCCTCTCGCAACCCTTCTTTGTGGCTGAGGTGTTCACCGGTTCGCCAGGCAAGCTCGTTTCGCTGGAAGACACGATTTCCGGGTTCAAGGCGATTTGCAACGGCGACTATGACGATCTTCCCGAGGCCGCATTCTACATGGTCGGCAACATCGAAGAGGCGGTCGAGAAGGCCAAGAAAATGGCGGCTGAAGCGGCCTAAGGAGGGTTTCGATGGCTGACGTTACCGGAACGCCGGATAAAGTCGCGTTCGAACTGGTCTCACCTGAGCGTTTGCTCGCAAGCGAAGACGTGGACATGGTGGTGGCGCCAGGTGCAGGCGGTGATTTTGGTGTGCTACCGGAGCACAGCCCGCTCATGTCGCTGCTGCGTCCAGGCGTCATCGAGATCTACGACGGTGACAACATCACCCAGCGCATATTTGTTGGCGGCGGTTTCGCAGAGGTGAACGAGAAGGGGTGCACGGTCCTCGCTGAGGAGGCGTTGCGCGTCGACGACATTGATGTCGGCGAGGCGGAAAAGCGCATTAAACTCGCTCAAGATGATCTTGCAAGCGCCGACGATGATGTCACGAAAGCCAAGCTTGAGCGTGACATCAAGGTTGCTGAGGCGATGATCGACGCCACGAAGAGTGGAAGTGCTGCCCACTAATCGTTCATTCGGTTGGCTCTGACGGCGTTCGAAAGCTCGCGGCTTCGTCCCGATTGATGGCGACGGCTCCTCAACCAATCAGGTTGGTTGCTTGGAAAATTCCCCGGCGTCAACATGGTAAGGGAACGCTTTCCTCATGCCGGTTCGTGGTTGTCTGAACGAGGCGTCTTTCACCGCCCGGACACGGCATGCGATGATGGCTCGGATGCTCGTGGTCATGGAGTTTAAGTCGTCTGAGAACGGCGCACCGAGCATCTCAGCGCTATTTGACACATTTCCGAGGTGTTCGACGGGACGATTGCCCTGAAAACGTTCAATGTCGCCTCTTTCTTGCGTCAACTTTTAATATTTGGGCTTCTTCTCGATGGGGAACCGGGCACTAGCGCGTGTTAGGTTGGCCGCGCGCATGCAGGCCGCCTGCCTTGGGCCCATCGCGCCGTCTCCTCGACAATATCGACCTCCTTTCCCCCCCTCTTTCCGTCCGAACGACCGAATCCGATACGATTATCGCACGGGACCATGCCCGGTGTGACGGGCTGTCGCGTTTTGGATCAACCATTTGGCACGTATGGTCTGACTCTGCCTCATTTTAGTTGTGCTTGGTACTATGGAGCGTTTCGCACGGGCTTGGCTGGACTTCTGCCGGAATGACCAGGTCGTGCTTTTCTTTCTGGCAGTCATCATCGGTATGGCGGCAGGTTACGGCGCCATCGGCTTTCGATTGCTCGCCGCAGGACTCCAATGGGGTCTTTTTGGCAATTCCATGGATAGGATCGTCAGTGAGGTGGCATCTCTGCCTTGGTGGCATGTGATCTTGGTGCCGACACTGGGTGGCCTTCTGATCGGCCTCTTTACGCGTCACGTCCTTCCGGGGCGATTGCCGCAAGGAGTCGCCGATGTCATGGCGGCGAGTGCCCTTCGAAGCGGCCGCATGTCACTTCGTGAAGGGCTGGCCGCGGCTGCCGTCAGCGCAGGGTCAATTGGTTGTGGCGCTTCAGTTGGTCGGGAAGGACCGATTGTCCATCTGGGGGCCACCTTCGCTTCCGCCGTCGCGCAGCGTTTACATCTATCGCCTTCTCTTGCGCGTACGCTACTCGGTTGCGGTGTCGCGGCAGCGATCGCCAGCGCCTTTAACGCCCCGATTGCCGGCGTTTTCTTTGCGCTTGAAGTTGTGGTTGGTCACTATGGGATCGGTGCTTTTTCACCGGTCGTTATCAGCTCGGTGATCGGTACGGTCATCACGCGGATTCATATTGGTGCGGATGCTGCCTTCATTTTGCCGCCGCAGCAAATTACTTCTTTTTGGGAGCTACCGGCGTTCCTGATCTTGGGCCCGGTCTGCGCTTTAGCAGCGATGGGCCTCCTTAAAGGCATCGATATTGTTCAGCGGACGCATGAGCGCTTCAAGGTTCCTTCTTATCTTCGACCGATGGCGGGAGGGCTGCTTGTCGGCCTTATCGCGCTCGAGTTCCCAGAAGTTCTGGGTGTTGGCTATGAGGCCACCGATAATACGCTCAAAGGGAGCTATAGCCTTTCATTCGTGATCCTGCTTGCCCTTGCTAAGGGCACAGCAACAGTGGTTTGCCTTGGTAGCGGTTTTGGCGGAGGAATTTTCAGTCCGAGCCTGGTTCTCGGTGCTCTCGTCGGCACGGCTTATGGGTTAGTAGCCGTCGGTTTTTTCCCAGACCTGGGGTCATCCACCAGCGTTTATGCTCTGCTTGCGATGGCGGCCGTAGCTGCTTGTACACTAGGAGCGCCGATCTCAACGATCATTATGGTCTTCGAACTCACTGCAGACTATGGCATCACATTTGCCTTGATGGTGACCGTCGCGATCGCATCGTTGCTTTTTCGCCAACTTCATTGGCATTCCTTTTTCAGCTGGCAGCTTCAACGGCGCGGAATCGATCTCTATGCGCGTCATGATCAGCAGGTTTTGGCCCGTCGCACGGTTTCAGAGGTGATGCGCACCGAAGTCGTGACCGTTGGCCTTGATGCGAGCCTTGACTATCTCAAGTCGATGTTTCTGCATCGCCATCTACCGATCTTCGTTGTCGACGATGCGGGGGGACTTGTTGGGACGATTCATTTTGAGGATCTGGCCGACGCTGCATTTGAACCGGATCAGGATGGAGGACTCACCGCCGGTGATCTCGTCCACCGCCTGCCCATTGCTCTTACGCCCGATGATGACCTGGAAAAGGCCCTTCGCGTTTGTGAGGCGAACCATGAAGAGCACATGCCGGTGGTCAAGAATGAAGCGAGCATGCAGGTGATCGCCGAAGTGCGCTTAACTGATTTATTTCTTGCGCAAAATCAGGCGCTTTTGGAGGCCAGAGCTATCGAGCAAGGGGAACGCTAGGCGCACCAATACGCCGCATTGGCCTTTCATTGAGCCCGTTTAATTGACTAAACGAAAGGAAGATGAGGGGATTGCGTGCCGTGGATTGTGCTTCTCTCATCGTTGAGATGACCGTCGCCCCGACTGGAGCGGGCTTATGCATTCTTGAGTTCGGACACAACATCGGTCTGTCGTTAGGGGCTCATCAAAAGAAAAGGGCCGCTCCAAACGGAACGGCCCCGATCTTTTGGGAGTTTGGTGGAAATGGGCTTTAGAAGTCCATGCCACCCATACCGCCCATGCCACCCATGTCGGGAGCGCCGGCTGCCGGAGCATCCTTCTTGGGCCTCTCGGCAATCATGGCTTCCGTGGTGATCAGGAGGCCAGCAACAGAAGCGGCATCCTGGATCGCCGTCCGGACAACTTTGGTCGGGTCGATGATGCCAGCTTGCATCATGTCACCATATTCACCGGTCTGGGCGTTGTAGCCAAAGTTGGTGTCGCCGTTATCCTGCACCTTGCCGACAACGATCGAGCCATCACCGCCAGCATTCGCGACGATTTGGCGGATTGGAGAGGAGAGTGCACGACGGACAATGTCGATGCCGACACGCTGATCATCATTGCCTGGAGTCAGGCCATCCAGCGCGGACTGAGCGCGGAGGAGGGTGACACCGCCACCAGCAACAACGCCTTCTTCGACAGCTGCGCGGGTTGCGTGAAGAGCATCGTCAACGCGATCCTTCTTCTCCTTCACCTCGACCTCAGTCGCACCGCCAACTTTGAGAACGGCGACGCCGCCCGCAAGCTTAGCAAGGCGCTCTTGGAGCTTTTCGCGATCGTAGTCAGACGTGGTCTCTTCGATCTGCGAACGGATCTGCCCGCAGCGACCTTCGATCGCGGACTTCTCACCGGCACCATCAACGACGGTGGTCTCTTCTTTCGTGATCAGGACCTTCTTGGCGGTGCCAAGCATGTCAATGGTCACATGCTCGAGCTTGATACCAAGGTCCTCAGAGATCACCTGACCACCGGTCAGGATTGCAATGTCTTCAAGCATGGCTTTGCGGCGATCGCCAAAGCCAGGCGCCTTGACAGCAGCAACTTTCAAACCACCGCGAAGCTTATTGACAACGAGGGTGGCGAGAGCCTCACCTTCGACGTCTTCGGCAATGATGAGGAGTGGCTTACCGGACTGAACAATCTGCTCCAGAACCGGAAGGAGCGGCTGCAGGCCAGAAAGCTTCTTCTCGTGCAGAAGAATGAAAGGATCGTCGAGTTCGACGTTCATCTTCTCGGAATTGGTCACGAAGTATGGCGAGAGGTAGCCGCGGTCGAACTGCATGCCCTCAACAACATCGAGCTCAGTGGCGAGACCCTTTGCTTCCTCAACGGTGATGACGCCTTCCTTGCCAACCTTCTGCATGGCTTGGGCGATCATGTCACCAATCTCTTTGTCGCCATTGGCGGAAATCGTTCCCACCTGGGCAACTTCGCCTTCGGACGCAACTGGGCGGGACCCTGACTTGACCTGATTAACGACAGCTTCGACAGCCATGTCGACGCCACGCTTCAGGTCCATCGGATTCATGCCCGCGGTCACGGCCTTTGCACCTTCGCGAACAATGGCTTGGGCCAAGACTGTCGCGGTCGTGGTGCCGTCACCGGCTTCGTCTGAGGTCTTGGAAGCGACCTCGCGCACCATTTGCGCACCCATGTTCTCGAACTTGTCGTGAAGCTCGATCTCCTTAGCGACGGTCACACCGTCCTTGGAGATGCGTGGCGCACCGAATGACTTTTCGATGACGACGTTACGGCCCTTAGGACCGAGAGTCACCTTGACCGCGTCGGCCAGGGTGTCGACGCCACGCAGCATCTTGCCGCGGGCATCAGTATCGAACTTAATCTCTTTAGCAGCCATAGGAATTAGGCCTCCTTAAAGTCCAATCAACGAGTCTTAGGCAGCTTGAGCAGCGGCCTTGCCCTCGATGATCCCCATGATGTCGCTCTCTTTCATGATCAACAGCTCTTCGCCGTCGATCTTGACCTCAGTGCCGGACCACTTGCCGAACAGCACTGTGTCGCCAGGCTTCACGTCAGGCACGATCCGGTCGCCGTCATCGTCGCGTGCGCCGGGGCCGACCGCGACCACCTCGCCCTGCATGGGCTTTTCCTTGGCGGTATCGGGAATGATGATGCCACCGGGAGTCCTCTCGTCCTCATCGATCCGGCGGACCACGACCCGATCATGCAAAGGCTTAATCTGCATCGATTTCTCCGTGCGTCCCTAGTTGACAGACCGATCAGCTCCCTTGCTGACCAGCCTCAATTTTCATGAATGGAAGGTCTGCTAGCACTCTCAAACGTCGAGTGCTAAGCGCTATGTAGGAGCCACTCGAAAGCGTGTCAACGACATGTAATTTAAATTTTCTCAGAAAGTTCGATAAGCGTTTTCGGTGAAAGTCGTTGCTCCAAAAGAGCGCGCTCCGCGGGCTCGAAAGCAACTTTCACTCTGGTATCACCATCCATGTCCTGTCGTTCCAGAACGCGGCCATGGCGATACAACCACGCGAGGCTCTTACCATCAGCGGAATCGAGGGTCAATTCGACGACACTCGACGATGCCGCAAGCCGTTGGTCAATATCGATGAAAGCGTCATGTAGGCCAAGCCCGGTCGTTGCAGATCCGAACACCACATCGGGATCGCGTTCGGCCGCGACAGCGACGCGTTCCGCTTCATCAGGTGGCAGGAGATCCCGCTTATTCCAGAACTCGATCATGCGTCCTTCATCGGCAAGATCGGCCAGGCCCAGATCACTGAGGACGGCGAGGACATCTCGACGTTGGGCTTCCGTTTCGGGATGGGCGATATCACGGACATGAATGACTAAATCGGCGGTCCGAACTTCCTCTAGCGTTGCTCGAAAAGCCGCAACCAAATCGGTCGGCAAGTTGGCGACAAAGCCGACGGTGTCGGAGAGGATTGCGGGTCTATCGGATGGAAGCGTGATTTGACGCATGGTCGGATCAAGGGTCGCAAACAACTGATCCTTGGCCATCACCGCGGCGCCGGTCAGCCGGTTGAACAGGGTGGACTTACCTGCATTTGTGTAGCCGACCAACGCAATGACGGGGTAGGGGACCCGTTTTCGGGCCGCCCGATGCAGGCCACGCGTTCGCTTGACATCGTCGAGCTGCTTTTGAAGGCGCGTGATGCGTTCGTCGATCCGCCGTCGATCGAGCTCAATTTGGCTTTCCCCCGGTCCGCCAACGAAGCCAAAACCACCCCGTTGCCGTTCCAGATGGGTCCACGAGCGAACGAGCCGTGAGCGCTGATAACTTAGGGCTGCGAGTTCAACCTGCAGAGTACCCTCTTTGGTGCGGGCTCTAGCACCAAAGATCTCGAGAATCAGCCCCGTTCGGTCGATGACCTTGGTCTTCCAGGCTCGCTCTAGATTGCGTTGCTGAATAGGGCTCAACGCTGCATCGATGACGACCAAGTCGATACTGTCGGACTTAACCCAATCCGCAATTTGGCGAACCCGACCTGACCCAATGAGTGTGGAGGGACGCATATCGCGCAGAGGCAGTACCAACGCATCGACCACCGTAAGGTCAATGGCACGGGCAAGCCCGACCGCTTCAGCAAGTCGGCCGTCTGGTGAACGTTTATCTGTGGTTTGAGAAGACTTGAGGCTTGGATGAAGGACCAGCGCTTTGCTGGTCCTGTCCTTTGCTTCCGTTGGTTGCTCAGCCGTCGATTGAAGCTCCAACTGAAGGGGATCCGCCCGCCTCTTCGGCGTCGGGTGCACCGGGTTCATAGAGTCGAATGACCGTCGAGGGCATGACCGTCGATACAGCATGCTTGTAAACGAGCTGGACGTGACCGTCCCTGCGAAGCAACAAGGAGAAATTGTCAAACGAGCTGACGACGCCCTGAAGTTTCACACCATTGATCAAGAAAATTGTAACCGGAACCTTGTTCTTTCTTATATGGTTAAGGAATACGTCCTGCACATTTTGGGACTTTTCGCCGGACATTCATTCAATCCTTTCTTTTTGTTCGAGGCAGTGATTGCAGTCCTGCCTGTGCTTCCTCCGTCCTGCTTTGGCGTTTCAAGAGCGAAAGCAAGTCGAAACCACGTTTTCCGAAGCTTCTCGGCCCCGGCCGATATGCCGAGCAATCTGATGTGGGTTTGCAACCCAGAAACAAATTGACGGCGGCTGTTAATCAACCATTGATATCATTCCCTGCCAAGTGGCCAGCCTGGGGTTTTTGTGTGATATCGGGAAAAAAATGACTGGATCCGTTCTTGTTCTGTGTGTTGGCTGCGCCGTGCAGCAGCGACTGGTCAACCTCTCTGGTTATGGGATGTTGGTCCAGTACGCCTGAGCGTCAAGGGGGGATTGCTTTGCAATAGGTTGTGAACACGACGTGACCTCGGCATAGACACTTGCGACCCCATGCAGAGTGCAAACAGTCGAGCCTGGGATCTTATCCCTCGTGGATGCTAAAAATAGTCGATGCGTACGGAGAAGAGCTTTTCCGCTTTTTTGACCATGGTGCCACGCGCAACGATCACAACGCGATCACCGGTTTGAATAGCGGTATCCGCGCGCGGGACAACGACCTCGTCATCGCGCAGGATGGCACCGACGATAACGCCCGCTGGCAATCGTGCCTCCTTAACGGTCAATCCCACCAAGGAGGAGGTTTCCAAAACTTCCGCTTCGAAAACTTCTGCCTCGCCGTCGCGTATCGAGTAAGCCGAGCGAATCCGACCGCGCCGCACATGTAACAGGACGCTGGAGACGGTTGTCTCTCGTGGATTAATCATGACGTCAATGTCAAGCGGCCCTAGCAAGGCGGCATAAGCATTGTTGTTGATGAGGGTCAGTGCCTTCAGGTCACCCTCTCGTTTTGCGAGCAACGCTGCCATGATGTTGACTTCATCGTCATTGGTGACGCAGACGATCGCATCCGCAGCCGCGAGATTGGCCTCCTTGTGGATCTCTGCTTCGCGTGCATCACCGTGTAGCACAACATGACCTGGCAATTGGTCAGCAATCAAACGGGCGCGCTCTGCATTGGCTTCAATCAGCGTGATCGATGCATGCGGCCAGCGCTGTTCGATCTCCTGGGCTAAGAAAAGGCCAATATTGCCGCCGCCTGCAATGACGATCCGTTCAGCGACTTTGTCCTCATGGCCAAAGGCGCGCATCGCCCGCTCAACATGGGCGGTGTCCACGACCGAATAAACCTCATCCCCTTTCGAGATGTGATCATCAACCGATGGTACGAAGAAGTTGTTGTCCCGAATGATACCAACACAGACGAGGTGGAGATCTGGGAAAAGATAAGTCAGCTGGCGAAGGGGCGTGTCCAAAATGGGGCATTCCTCGCCGCATCGTGCAGAAATGAGCCGCACCTTGCCGTCAGCAAATGGCGTAACAGACGTAGCGCCCGGCACTTCCAGCCTTGTAGCGATGGCGCGTGCGATCTCCCGCTCTGGCGAGATGATGAAGTCGATCGGCAGGTGCTCACGTCTGAACAGGGCCTGCCAGCGCCCTTCGAGATAGCTTTGTTGTCGAATTCGAGCGATCTTGATTGGTACGTTGAATATCGAGTGAGCGACCTGACAGGCGACCATGTTCACCTCGTCATGGTGGGTCACTGCGATCAAGAGTTCGGCATCCTCGGCGCCGGCTCGCTCCAGGACGTCGGGATGGGAGGCGTGGCCGGTGATCGCCTTGATGTCGAAACTCTCGCCGATTTTTTCGGTCAGTTCCTGGCGCTGATCAATGACAGTAACCTCATTGCCAGCGACCGCGAGATAGCGTCCGATGTTATAACCAACCTGTCCTGCGCCGCAGACAATGACTTTCACGGCCGAAAGCCTTCGACAGCGGAGGCGATATCGACATAGCTGCTACGCATGGCTAAACGCCTGCAAACGCGGGATTCACGCACCAACATCAACGAGCTATGTCAGTCGTCGGCGTGGATGCTGAGCGACTTTAGCTTCCGATGGAGTGCGGATCGCTCCATGCCGACAAAATTCGCGGTGCGCGAAATATTGCCACCGAAACGCTCAAGCTGCGCTTGAAGATAGGCGCGCTCAAAGTGTTCGCGAGCCTCCCTGATCGGTAACACCATCAACTCGCCATTGCTGTTGGGGCTGAGATTAGCCGTCGTTTCATCGACGATTTCAGGTGGCAAGGCATCAACGCCGATGTCCGCTTTCGCATCACCTGGCGCCATGATCAGAAGGCTCTCCAGAACGTTCTTGAGTTGTCGAACGTTGCCCGGCCAAGCGGCAGATTGGAACAGAGCTTGCGCGTCGGGCGAAAGCCTCCTTTCTGGCAAACCGGCAGACTCAGCAGCCCGATGCATAAAATGCTCGATCAGCATGGGCACGTCAGCCCTGCGTTCGGACAACGGTGGCACCGCGATCGGCACGACATTCAAACGGTAGTAGAGATCCTCTCTAAAGCGGCCCGCCTGAATTTCCTCTTGCAGATCACGATTGCTGGCCGCAATGACACGAACATCGACTTCGATGCTGCGCTCGCCACCCAGGCGGACAAAGCTCTGCTCCTGCAAAGCGCGAAGAATCTTGCCTTGGGTTTCCAGCGGCATGTCCGCGACTTCATCCAACAGCAACGTCCCGCCATGGGCCCGCTCGAAGGTCCCGATCTGCCTGGGGCGATCCGACCCTAAAAAGCCAGCCTCGCAACCGAACAGCTCAACTTCCATCCGCTCTGGTGCCATCGTCGCGGCGTTGATCACAACGAACGGTAATTCCGAGCGCTTCGAGTTGAGATGAATGAGACGAGCGACGATCTCCTTGCCCACGCCCGGAGGGCCTGTGATCAACACGCGACTTCCTGTTGCCGCCACCCGCTGGATAGCCGTGCGCACCTGCTGGATTGCTGGCGACTTGCCGATGAGCTCCAAATCTTCGCCGACTTTGAGCTTGAGCTCAGCATTTTCACGTTTCAATCGGGCGCTCTCTCGAGCGCGGTCGATCAAAACAAGCAGTCGATCGGCGTTAAACGGCTTCTCTAAAAAGTCGTAAGCCCCTTTTTTGATCGCCGTGACTGCGGTCTCGATGGTTCCGTGACCGCTGATGACGATAACAGGAACCTCAGGCCTCGTGGTTTGGATATGATCGAGGACCTCGAGACCGTCCATGGACGATCCTTCCAGCCAGATATCCAAAAGCACCAAGCTAGGCGGTCGTGCCTCGATCTCGGCAAGACCGCCTGGTCCATCTCCAGCATGCCTAACGGTGAAATCCTCGTCTTCAAGGATGCCAGCGATAGCCTGCCGGATCTCCGGCTCGTCATCGACGATGAGTATTTCGCCCTTCATACCACTCTCGGAAATTGCTGTTGGGCAGATGATCGCGAAAGAAACCTAGCGACTGGAACGGTTTCAGGCAATGCCATCACTCCGCTGCAGTCTTATTTGCAGCAGGCAGCATGGGAAAAGACAAGCTCACGCATGCGCCGCCTTCCCGTCGATTGCTTAGTGAGATCGTACCAGAATGCTCTTCCATAATTTTCTTGACGATCGCCAATCCCAATCCAGTGCCATCAGCTCTCTTGGTCACATATGGTTCGGTCAGCCGGTCTGCCGGCTCATCCGCCGGTAAACCATGACCATTGTCATGAACTTCGATCGAACAGAAATGCTCTGTCGCGTCGAGCTTCACCAGCACCCAGCCGCGTTCTGTTTGATCTTTGTCATCACGCAGCCGCTGGAGCACTGACTGAACCGCATTTTGAACGAGGTTGGTCAGAGCCTGCGCAACCTTTCGGCTGTCACAATACAGCTGTATGTCCGCTTCGGGAAGCTGTGTTTCGAACTTGACGTCACTTCGAGCACCTTGCTGTAAATAAACGGCTTGTCGAACCAAATCGCAGGCCGACTCATAATTGAAGACCGGTGCAGGCATTCGTGCAAAAGCAGAAAATTCGTTGATCAAATTCCCAATCGTCTCGACCTGCCGAACGATGGTGTCGATGCTACCGGTGAAGGTATCTTGATCCTTTTCGATCTGAGGCAGGTATTTGCGCTTCAGCCGTTCCGCGGAAAGCCTGATCGGGGTCAACGGGTTTTTGATTTCGTGAGCAATGCGCCGTGCGATCTCTGACCAAGCGGCCGTGCGCTGCGCGCTCAGCAGTTCTGTAATGTCCTCGAAGGTCACCACGAAACCCGCAATTTGCCGATCGTCATCGAGCTGCGCGGATACGCGCACAAGAAGGGTACGATTGCCATCAGGTCGACGGAATTCGAGCTGTTCCTCCATAGCAGGAATATGAGGTGCGGCGACCGTGCCAGCGAGAAGGCCTGCAATTTCAGGGAGCACGGCAATGACGGGACGGCCGATTAACTGATCCGCCGAGCGGTCTAGAAAGTCGAGCGCCGAAGGGTTTGGAAGCGTGATTAAGCCCTGCCGATCGAGACCGATGACACCTGAGGACACGCCGCCGATGACCGCTTCTGTGAAAGCGCGTCGCTGATCGAGCTGGCTATTCGCCTGAACAAGCTCATCACGTTGCGAGCTGAGCTGATCTGTCATCCGGTTGAAGGTGCTTTGCAGATGGTCGATCTCGTCCTTGTTCTCGCTCTCAGGCACGCGAACGGTAAGATCGCCCGCGCTGACTTGATCGGCTGCTTCGATGAGCGTGCTCACGCGTGTGGCAAGGCCATTGGCGAAGAGAAGGCCAACCCAGACAGCGGCTAGCAGTAGGAGGAGAGCAACCACGCCGAAGGTAATGGCGAACAATCGTTCGATGCCGGAGCGACGAAGTTCGAGGGATTGGTATTCGCTAACGACCTCACGGGTTTCGGCGACATAGCCAAGCACTTGGCTATCAACGAAACGACCGACATACAAAAAGGTATCTTCGAATTTGCTCAACGCGACAATGGCACGAACGCGATCGTCGTTGTCATTGGTGAGAATGACCGGTTCGCCCCGTTCCGCTTTTGCGCGCTGTTCAGCGTTTGGGAGGGCTTCCATCTCCAGGCCGAAACTCAGGCCGGTGCGCGCAATCAGACGGCCATTGCCTTCGAAAATAATGGCTTCCGTCAGCAAACGATGGGTTGCTTGATAGTCAAAAAAGTCTTGGAACCTTGCGGCATCATTCACAAGATTGGGTGCTTCGAGGTCGATGTCAGCTGCCATGGCGACGGCGTCGCCGCGGATGATTTCCTTATGCTCCTCGAGATAGCGTTCGGCGACGTTTAGGGAGTTGGTCAGGGCCTGACTGACCCGCTCACTGAACCAAGATTCAAGCCCATAATGCAAAAACATCACCGCAAACACGGCAACCATGATCGCAGGCGTTACGGCAACGAAGCTGAAAAGAGCAACCAGACGTGCATGCAGCCTCGAGCCAGCGGATCCCTGGCGTCGTGCAAGAACGATCTGCACCAACCTATGGGCGACGATCCCGCCCAGTGCCAATAACAGGATAACATCCAGCCAAAGGAGAGCCAGCACCCAGGTGGCATCAGGTTGGAGCGAGCGGAAAGCAAAATAGGTCGCGAGGCCCGAGATGGTTGCGGCGATTGCCAACACGATAGCAAGCCGACGAGCCATGTGGCGCCCCTGCACCCATGACGCGAGTCGGCTCAACTGCGTTTGAGACGATGTGGTCAGCAAGCTCGCCATCGTGTCAGAGCGGACCTAAACTCCTGAGATCGGCGAACCGGCTAGCGCGGTACGCGCGTCACCTCGATGTCCAGCTCGCGAATCTTCTTGCGCAAGGTGTTTCGATTGACCCCGAGAAGTGCTGCTGCCTTCAGCTGGTTCCCTCGGGTGACCGCCAGCACCTTTTCGATTAGCGGTCGCTCAATTTCGCGCAAAATTCTGCCATGAAGCCCGCTGGGCGGCAAGCGTCCTTCGAAACTATCGAACATCAGGTCCAGATGACGGGTCACAAATCCGCCAAGATCGTCACTATCATCATCTATGCCATTATCGAGCGTAGGGCGGCTTGCGCGGAGCTCAATCTCGATGACATCGCGACCGATAGCATCCTCGGCGTAGAGTACAGCCAGGCGGCGAACCAGGTTTTCCAGTTCCCGTACATTGCCAGGCCATTCGTAGGTCTTAAGCAGTGTCATCGCTTCAGGTTCGATCGTCTTTGTCGGCAGCCCTTCGTCTTTCGCCTGACCAAGAAAATGCTGAGCAAGCGCCGGTATATCCTCGGCACGCTCGCGAAGGGGCGGTAGCCGAATAGGAACGACGTTCAGCCGATAAAAGAGATCTTCTCTAAAGAGCCCCTGAGTGACGAGTTGGCGAAGGTCGCGATGGGTCGCTGCCACAATACGAAGATCTGCCTTGATCGGAGAGCGGCCGCCGACCGTCATGAATTCGCCGGACTGGAGGACCCGTAACAGGCGTGTTTGCGCTTCGAGCGGCATATCGCCGATTTCATCGAGGAAAAGGGTTCCGCCTTCGGCTTGCTCAAAACGCCCAATCTTCCGCACGGCTGCACCGGTGAAGGCTCCCTTCTCGTGACCGAACAGCTCACTTTCGATAAGCTCGCGCGGAATGGCCGCCATATTGACAGCAACGAATGGGCCATTTCTGCGCTTGCCATAATCGTGCATCGCGCGGGCTACCAGTTCTTTGCCCGTGCCGCTTTCGCCGGTGACCAAGGCTGTGAGATCGGTACCTGTCAAGCGTGCGATGATACGGTAGATATCTTGCATCGGTGACGAGCGACCGATGATCGGGAGCGTTTCCTCTTGGCCGCCAGCGATACTTACGCCGGGGGCAGGCACGGCAAAAGCGCGCTTTACCATGGAGACGAGGTCGGCGAGGTCGAACGGCTTTGGTAGGTAATCGAAGGCCCCGCGTTCGGTTGCACGAACCGCTGTGAGCAGCGTGTTTTGTGCGCTCATCATGATAATCGGAAGCTGTGGGCGGCGTTGTTTAATCCGCGGCAGGAGGTCGAGCGTGTTCTCGTCAGGAAGCACCACGTCAAGAATCGCAATATCGCCCGAGCCATCCTCCATCCAGCGCCAAAGCGTCGAAGCCATGCCAGTGGCACGTACATGATAGCCTTGCTGCGTAAGCGCTCGTGAAATGACCGTGCGGATACCTGCATCATCGTCGGCGAGGAGAATGGTCGGCTCGGCCATGCTGTTTCCTATTTGACGGTTTCTTGTCGGTCGGTTTTGCCCGTAGATCGGCGATAGGCAGGGAGATGGATTCGGAACAGAGCGCCGCGTGCGAGATTTTCGAATTCCAGGATGCCGCCATGATCACCAACGATTTTAGCGACCAATGGCAAACCGAGGCCCGTGCCCGAATGCTTGGTCGAAATGAAGGGCTCGAAGATATGCGGCGCGACGTCATTGCTGACACCTGGGCCATTATCCTGGATCTTGATGGTGATTGGCAGATCGACGCGTTCGCGACTGTTGGGGACACGAATAGAGAGGCCGTGGTGAAACTGGGTCGTCAGCATAATTTCACCGTCCTCGGACGGCACGGCTTCGGCCGCATTCTTCACAAGGTTCAAAAAGACTTGCACGAGCTGGTCTCGATCACCATCGACTTCCGGAAGGGAGGGGTCGTAACGCTCAACAAAGCGAACGCGCTTGGCAAAGCCGGTCTCAGCAAGACGGCGGACGCGTTCGAGAACCTCGTAGATGTTGACCGGTCCACGCACGAGTGGTTTTAGGTCAGCGAATTGCTCCATCTGATCGACGAGCGCGCAGATCCTATCGGTCTCATCACAAATGAGACGTGTCAGGGGGCGCTCGCTCTCATTCAACCCGGCCTCGAGAAGTTGGGCGGCCCCGCGGATCCCGGAAAGCGGGTTCTTAACCTCATGGGCCAGCGTGGCGCCGAGCACGGCGACCGAGCGCGCGCGACCGCGATGGCTGAGCTGGTGATTGAGCCGGTGGGCAACAGAGCAAGGGTGTAGGAGAACCAGGACGTCGCCGGGTCGGTCGATCAACGGTGAGACATGCAAGTCCAGCAGATGTCGGGTTTCGCGTAAAAACGGGAGTTCAACCCGATAGTCGGAGATGCTGCTGCCGTCGAGCTGCACGCGGCGGATGCGGTCCAAAAGTGGACTATCGACCGGCATAAGCTCTTGTAAAGGCGTCTTTTTCAGCAGTGTGCTGCTGACGCCTAAGAGTTGCTCTGCAGCCGGATTGACGAAGGCGACGCGCATCGATGGCGTTACCACGAGGACGCTCGATGCCATCGCGTTCATGATCATCGACTCGATGGTCGCGCACGGCTCGTTCAGGTCCTTGCCATCTTGCGATGGCGCTTTTGGTTGTGCGTGGTTAATTTTTGGGCACTCCGGCCTTGTGCACAAAATACATGCAAAAAATACGCTCGCATGGCTTCAATAGCAAGGGTTTCCGATAAAATCCTGCCGACGTAACGGCCTTTCGCGAACTGACCATGGACCGAACGTGATTTTTCCTGGTAATCGCATAGTCGGCTTCCGACAAAACTGTCGTGCCTAAAGGACGGACGAGTTGAGCACTGCGGCGATGCAATTGAAGGAGAGCTTGCGGCAAGGGGGCTTGCCCTGATGACGGGTTGCGTCGCCATTGTCGTTGCTTCAGGCCGGGGCCAGCGTTTCGGTCATGAGCTCCCCAAACAATACGCCCCGCTTTTTGGCGTGCCGCTCTTGAAGCACACCTTGATGCGGTTCTCTCGACACCCAGACATCACTGGCGTGCGCACCGTAATACACCCTGACGATCGTTCCCATTACGATCGGGCGATTGCCGGGCTGGATTTGCTAGCGCCTGTTTTCGGTGGCGAAACGAGGCAAGACTCCGGACGATTGGGGCTGGAAAGTCTGACTGAAAATCCGCCCGAAAAAGTGCTGATCCACGATGCGGCGCGGCCACTCGTGAGCGCGGAGGTGATTGCCCGCGTTGTCGCGGCATTGGATCGCCATGACGGCGTTCTGCCCGTCCTACCTGTTGCCGATACGCTAAAACGTGCCGATGGCGAGAAGGTCATTGAGACTGTTGACAGGCATCGACTTTTCCGAGCTCAAACGCCTCAGGGTTTTGCGTTCGATGCGATCCTTGGTGCGCATCGTCGTTTTCAGGGGCAGGCCATGACAGATGATGCTTCTGTCGCTGAAGCCGCAGGTCTTTCTGTCGCGATCGTGGACGGTGACGAGGAAAACATCAAGGTGACCGTGCAAGATGATCTCGCACGTGTCGAGGATCGCATCATGGGCGGGCTCTTGCCTCGGACCGGCATGGGCTTTGATGTCCACCGCCTCGAGCCAGCCGATCCCGAGGACGGTGGAGGGCTCGTCCTGATGGGGCTGACGCTGCCCGAGCCCTTTCGTATGATCGGGCACTCGGATGCGGATGTCGGTCTACACGCGATCACCGATGCGCTTCTTGGTGCGCTCGCGAGAGGTGACATTGGTAGTCATTTCCCGCCGAGCGATCCGGCTTGGAAGGGGGCAGACTCCGCAATCTTTCTGACGCATGCGCGCGATGAAATCGATCATGCCGGCGGGAAGATTCTGCACGTCGACGCGACCTTGATTTGTGAGCGACCGAAGATCGGCCCTTATCGCGATGCAATGACGGAACGCATTGCCGACCTGCTACGTCTTCCAAAGCGCCGGATTAGCGTCAAAGCTACGACGACGGAACGGCTGGGATTCGCTGGGCGCGGAGAGGGGATCGCCGCTCAGGCTGTTGCTACGGTGTTACTTCCGATGTGAGTGATCAGTGGTCATGCCCTTCGCAGATGCAACGCTCAAACTTGCCGAGAATATCATCGACAACTGCGCAGCTCGGGAGCTCAGCCTTGCGGCTGCGGAGTCATGTACTGGCGGACTCATTACGGCTTGTCTGACCGAAATTCCTGGCTCATCCGCTGTCGTTGACCGTGGCTTCGTTACCTATAGCAATCGAGCCAAACAGGAACTTCTAGGGGTTGCTGCCGACACTCTCATCGGACATGGGGCTGTCAGCGCTGAGGTGGCAGAAGCCATGGCGACCGGAGCGAAGAAACAAGCCAACGTTGATCTCGCGATTGCGGTAACAGGAATCGCAGGCCCAGGCGGCGCAACAGCAGACAAGCCAGTTGGCCTTGTCTACCTCGCTCTTGCTTTCAAGGAACAGATTCAAATCGCACGTGAAACTTTTCCTGGCGACCGCCACGCCGTGCGCGAGGCAACGCTGATACGTGCCTTGGTTATGATCGAAGAGATTCTTCGTCGGCATTAGCGAGACCTCTCGGCCAACTTGCGTCTTAGACGGCATGGCGTCAGTCTAAGCGTGCCAAGTCAGCGCCGTTTCTAATGAAATGAGGAGACTTCGCCATGTCGGTTGCGCGCGTAACAGAAATCATTGCAGGTTCACCAAAGAGCTTCGACGATGCCGTAAAAGTTGGCGTAAAGCGTGCCTGTAAAACACTCAAGAATGTCAAAGGGGCCTGGGTGAAGGGGCAAAAGGTCATTGTCGAGAAGGGGAAAATTACCGAGTATCGTGTCAATCTCGAAGTGACGTTCATCCTTGAATAGCTAGAAAGCCATTGTGGCTGGCGCCGCAACGTTGGGTGGCGCCAGCTCGGGCTCAGTGACGATTCCGAGAGGGAGGAGCGCGCTGACTAGGATAGAAAATGTCGCCAAGAATCGCCTCGACAACGGCGACCTTGCGATTGGGGTCGGTCTGCGCCAAGCGCGGACGGTTGACATCGCCAAGCTCATGAAGACAGCTGGCTTTGATTGGTTGTTCATTGATCAAGAGCATAGCTCTTCGAGTCTGGACAATGCGGCCGACATCTCCTGTGCTGCCCAGGATGCCGGAATCACACCGATCGTTCGGGTGCCGGGGATCGAGCACTATCATGCTGCCAAAGCACTCGATGGCGGCGCGCAGGGGATTGTCGTTCCCCATGTCGATAGCGTCGATGTTGCGGAAGCGATGGTCCAACATAGCCGCTATCCGCCGATTGGTAAGCGTTCGGTGGTAGGGCGTCTGCCTCAACTCGATTTCGCTTCAACGCCGCTTGGCGAAGCGGCTGCAGCTGTCAACGCTTCCACCTTGCTGATCTTGATGATCGAATCCGCTCAGGCTATCGATGATGCCGAGAAGATCGCACGGGTGCCTGGTGTCGATGTACTGCTGGTTGGCGCAAATGATCTTAGCATGGAGCTTGGTATTCCGGGTGATCTCGATCATGCTTTGATGGTCGAAGCTCTGAGCAAGGTGGTCGCAGCATGCCGTTCGGCCGGTATCCATCCTGGGCTCGGCGGCGTTTATCGCCAAGACCTGATTGAGCGATATGTCGATATGGGCTTTCGCATGATCCTTGCCGGCAGCGATCTGTCGCTGATGCTGGATGCAGGCAAGGCTAGCGCCTCAGCGATCCGATCTCTGCCGGTGGGATAATAAGGCGCTAAGCGGCCAAGCTCGATATCGCCGCAGTTTTGGTCTCAAGGCGAAGCGGATACGGTGCGGCGGGGCGAACGGAGACCGGTTCCTGCCATCGCCTCTGAGCGTGACCTCTGTCGCTGAGGTCCCGAGGCAAGTCACTGCTCGCCTGGGGAAGGGCGGCGTATCTGCCTTAGAGACAATCCCAACTCCCGGATTGCTGCCTCTAACCAAAGACGACGTCGCTTTGCTGGTCGCGGGGTGATGGTTGAATGCATATCGGGAATGGTTGCATCCGAGGTCAGCGCTTTGCTGATCAACAAAGGACAGAGATGCATGATCAAGGAAGCGCTCTCAACGATCGTAAAGCATCGCGCTCAACAGCAAATTTTTGATCGCTTCAGGCCATTGTTTTTCAATATTTGAACGCTGTTCAAGTTAATCGCATAAGTTGTTCTTTGCGTTGACATAAAAACTACTAATAGGATATTAGCCTCATAAACATCGCCTCCTGCAGCAAAAAATTGGACTCCTCCTAATGGTCAGCGCGATTGATCCGACGAAGCCTCTGGACGGCGTCCCGGCCGTAAAAGGCGACCTTCGAGACAATCTGCTGGCTGCCAAAAGCGAGATTGAAGCGCTTCAAAACCAACGTGTTTTTGGCCAGTTTGGTGATGTAACCATCAAGGCCC
>JANQPX010000019.1 GCA_028285265.1 Geminicoccaceae bacterium | reverse complement strand
GCGTAACCCTCGTTCAGGTCTCAACGACCTTATCCAACACGTCGGGGCGGACCACCGCTATTGATGGCTCAACGCCCCAAGGCAAACATCTGGTCTAGGGGTCTTAAGACCGACGGCGAGCAACTCTGCAATGTGACGTAATAGGATGCGTGGGTAGCGAGCCTTGGACGACAGTATCGCGGTTACCCACTCGAAGGACGATATTCAATCTCGCCTATGTTCTTGCGGATTCGGTCCTTCTCTCCAGCCATTCTAGATCCAAAGTGCAACAAGAGTGTTCGCGATATCGCCTCACGTTGAGCTAAGCATCAAGCCATGGTGTTCGGTAGCCATCTCTTCGCCAGAGAATTGGGAAGAAGCTCTCCTCCATTTGGTTTGTGTTCCTTTGACGATAGCGACTGTAGATTGGGTTGATCTTCGTCGAGTGGAACTGTGCAGCGCTTGACATGCAGTGGGCAATGACCGAGCGACGCGGCACTGATCCACCATTGGTTCGCGAACCGTGCCAACAGAGTCCATGATGAATCACCGCATCGCCTGCTGCAACTTCGATCGGAATGATCTCTGGCTTGGTTTCCCCTGCCCTAGCCGCCGCTATCCGTAGATCTGCAAGTGGATCTTCAGGCGCATGGAATTGACCTATGGGCGGAGAAAGGGGCCAGCGATGAGAGCCGCGAGCATACTCGATTGTACCAAAGTCTGCTGCCGTATCATCTAAGGTGATCCAGAATGTCATCATTTCATTGGGAACGATCCAGTCCTGGTAACTATCGTCCTGATGGAAGCCCAGTGAACGGCCGCCAGGAGGTTTCCAAATGACGTTGTCCTGATTAATGCGTGCTCCAGGCCAATCGCGCAATAAGGCGCAGGCTTGGCCAACGTCCTCGCGAAGCACGATTGATGCGATGGTGCTATCGGCCTTCCAACCATTACAAATCTGACGCGTAACGTCTGGTGCCCCGACACCATCGCGCCAATTCCACTCATCTGGCTGTAGTCCTGTCTCGAACTGGCCACGGAACAAGGGCTCAAAGCGCGCGCGCGCATCACCGATGGTCTTACGATCCAGAACGTTCGTGATCACGACAAAGCCATCATCGTGAAAGGACTGAATCTGATCCTCCATTAGCCGAATAGCCACCTGCATAGGCTCCCCTAGGCTGCCGCAAGATGCATACAGAAACCCTCCGCCAGCAATGTATCAAGACCACTCTTGCAAGCTCACGACCTCCTCTCTTTCGTGCAGCAGGCCGTTCAGAAAACATGCGATGTTCAAGCACCAATTTCTAGACTTCGCTGTAGGTATGATCCTGAATTGGATCGTTCCGCATTGACTGCATAAGCTAATCGGGAGCGACTTCGGCCACCTTGACCACAACGAACCAAGCCTACCGAAGCGCCCCCGAAGCTATTTCCCCCAGATCATAGGGCCGGTCGCTCATATAGATTTGGCTCAGCGACAGCAATCCACTGCCGCCATAGCAATCTAAGCAGATCGGAATCAGAAAGTTCTTAAACCCTCGGGCAAACTCTCATGCGGCGATCTCATTTGGAAACGACGGGACCAAATTAGACACTTGATAGCTGCGAACTCAAAGCTCTACATCGAGGAAACAGTGGTGGCGTGGAGATGGAACTGTGCGGTGAATCCACAACGGCAGAGGATGATCGCACGGGAATGATTGACAGCGCTCTGGATGTCAGTACCACCGTGATATTGATGCTGCCCACCTAAGAAGCTGGCAAGATCGGCAATGCAAATTCTTCTGATTGAAGACGACCTTCGAATTGTTGAATTCGTCAAACGTGGACTGGAAGCCGAGGGATTTGGCGTAACCGCTACAGGCGACGGCAAACTTGCGAAAGACCTGGCGAGCCATGATCGGTGGAGCGCCATCGTTCTGGATATCATGTTGCCCGGCTTCGATGGCCGAGACCTTTGTAGAGATATGCGTGAAATGGGTGTTGTTACACCAATCTTGATGCTGACAGCCCTTGGCAGCCTGGATGATCGCGTCGCTGGCCTTCGGCTTGGTGCGGACGACTACCTAACCAAACCGTTTTCCTTTTCCGAACTTTTAGCGAGAATCGAGGCCCTGATTAGACGCGCAGGCAGGTATCAGGAATCCGAGACTGTCACGCAGATCGATAACCTCTCGATTGATCGCGATCGCAAGCAGGTCCGACGCGCGAATCGAGAGATCGAACTCACACCGCGTGAATTTGCTCTCCTAGAATGTCTTGTCTCAGAACCAGGCAAGGTCTTTAGCCGCGCTATGATCCTGGAGCGCGTCTGGGGCTATACCAGCGATCCGCTGACAAATGTGGTCGAAGTCTACATTCGCCAACTCCGAAAAAAAATCGACATTGATGGCGACAACCCCTTGATCCAGACCGTTCGCGGCTTCGGTTACAAGATCCGCGAGGTCTAATTTGGTGCCACCTTGATCAAATCCTCAATTGGCAAGCTCGGAGATTCACGGAAACGTTCTTTCATCTAGGTTTTGCTCTTGCATGATCTGAATGCGCAAGGCGCTGAGTGTCTATGCCTAGGATGTGTTGCCTTCAAGAGATATCAAAAGGAAATCGCTTCTCTATTCAAAGCCGTGACGCAGAGAACAACCGCGGCCTCAATGAACAACCATCTTCCCGATGTTAATATTGCCAGATGCATGTTTCGGCACGATAGAAAAGCTTAAGGTTAAGACTCGGTGACGACCTGCATGGGCTGCCGACGGTTTCGCTCTAAATCAAACTTGGACGAAAATCTGGCACTCGTGGGGAAATACTCTCGTTGCCGTGACACCAAACATGTGCTGCAACGCTTTGCTTCATTGCGCATGAGGAGGTAATGCCAGTTGGCGACGCGCTCTAAAGACTTGATGGACTCAAAGGGGGCTTACCTTCTGCTCATCAGCGTGACACGGCCAATAGAACTACCCAGGCGCTTCCATCAACCTTTCCTCCCTTCAGGATATTATGGATATGCGGGTAGTGCCTATGGCTCCGGCGGTATTCGGGCTCGCTGTCGTCGACATCTTAAGGGAGCAGCGACCCTTCGTTGGCATATCGATTGGATTACACGGCAAGCGGACGAAGTGGAGGCTTATGGATTTCCAGGCGACACTGAATGCCGTCTGACGGAGACCCTCATTCGTCAGCTTCAGGCACATAACCCAGTCAATGGCTTCGGCAGTAGTGACTGTAAGCGTTGCCAAGCTCATTTGGTTGAGTTTGAACACGGGCAAAGCGCGAGCGACATCGTCGCAACATTGTCTCGAGTGACGTCATCGAAGGCCTGATTCCACCGAGAAACCATGCGCCAAGACTATCAGAAAGAAGAGAGCGCCTAGCCGCTAGCGTCTCGCAAAAACTTCGGTTCATTGGACAACATCGCAGACGACTTCTGGTCACCCAATCCTCCAGTCGATCCCCGCACCGCTTTGTCGAGATCACCGCCGGTGTTCTGGCTCTCGGCGCGAGCTCTTTCGATCGAATCGTTCACAGCCGAGATAGGCATGCCGAGCGTACGCAGCACCAAGCCACCAAGCTGCAGGCTGGCTTCCAGCGTCTCTGGAACAACATTGAGTGCACCTATTGAAGAAAGCGTTCTCGCGTGTTCAGCATCACGTGCCCGGGCGAGAAGCCTAACGCCAGGCCAGTCCTTGCCGATCGTCTTGAGTGCTTTTGTCGTCGATGCAGCATCGCTTAACGCCACTAGGACCAGAGCTGCCTTGTCGGCACCCAGTTTCGCTAAAAGATCGCGATCGGTGGCGTCGCCATAAACCACGGCGAAACCATCCTTCCTGCCGGCACGCACATGGCTGAGGTTTTGGTCCACGGCCACATAGCTTACGCCCCATGCAGATAAGAGCTTGGCGACCGTACGCCCAACTCGTCCAAAACCGGCGATAACGACATGTCCGCTTGGCTCACCGAGATCAACGTCCGCCTCAACGTCATTGGCACGCGCATCATGACGGTGCTCGAGTTGGTTTCCTAAGGCACTTGCCGCGAGGGATAATAGAGGCGCCAGCAACATCGACACGCTAGCTACAATTACCATGAATTGCGCTATTTCTTGCGGGATTACGTCATACTGAAGCGTGGCTACGCCGATCACAACGAAAGCGAACTCACCGGCTTCAGCTAGAAGCAAGCTGACACGCGCTGCGACCTGTGCCTGCAGACCGAAGGCAAGGCAAAGAGCAAAGATAATGATAGCTTTGAGGCCAATTAGGCCGAATACCGAAAGTGCGGTAAGCAACGCTCGATCGGCAACCGCTGCAAGGTCAATGGACATGCCAACCGTCATAAAGAAGAGGCCTAACAACAATCCCTTGAACGGCTCGATGTCACGTTCGATTTGGTGACGGAACTCCGTTTTCGACAATAGCAGTCCTGCCAGAAAGGCACCGAGTGCCATGGAGAGGCCTGCCAATCCTGTGGCTAGCGACGTCGCTAGGATGGTCAACAGTGCCATAGCGACGAACACTTCGGGTGTTGTGCCCGCGGCAACAAGACGGAAGAGCCGAGGCAACAGAAAATGACCGACAAGCAAAATCAAGCCGGTCGCTAGCAACGCCTTCATCGCAACCAAAAGCGCCTGCAAACCGACGGCACCCCCTCCGCCCTGACTACCGAATACCGTGACCAACATCAAAATCGGTACGACAGCGAGGTCCTGGAACAACAAAATTGCAAATGACACGCGACCGTAACGGGTCACCAATTGACCGCGCTCACTAAGGAGCTGAATAACCATCGCGGTTGATGACAGAGCCAAGCAAAGGCCTAGCAACACCGAGGCCTGAAGGTTGTTTCCCCAAACGAATGCTACGCCACCGATCGCAATCGCTGTTAGGAAAACCTGCGCCGCGCCGAGCCCAAAAATCAATGGCGCGAAAGTCCTCAATCGCTCGAAGGAAAGCTCCAGACCGACCGCAAAGAGTAAAAAGACCACACCAAGTTCGGCGAACGCCCGAACTTCTTCTACATTCTGGACCAGCCCGAGCCCAGAAGGACCTGCCACGATGCCAATCCCCAGATAGCCCAGAATAGGGCTGACGCGGATGGCGCGCGCCAGTGGCACGATGACGACGGTCGCCACTAGAAAAATGATCACTTCACTCAGGAATGGAACGTGAACCAAGGCATTTTCCGTCATCTCGAAACATGGACGCATCGAGGTAGCTTGCCGGCCACCTTCAAAGGCACGGTCTTGCTTATCGCAGGTAATTGTCCTCGCGATCAAGCGCCTCGTAGACATGAAGGCCGACGATTGCGCTGCCATTGAGGTGGATCAACCAGGTTGATCTGAGCTCAACGTTTCGAATAGGTCGCCTTCGGCGAATTCACGCCCTACGGTGCAAAGCAATCTGACTAGCTGACATGGTGATAGCTCCCCTTGTCCCGCAGGCAGGCGCAGAAAACCCTGAAAGCGCAGGCTTACACCATGGGATCCGTCAGTCGTTCCCCAGAGCGCCGCAGCGGCCGCAAAGGCTTCCCGCCTCTTCCATCTACGACTGCCCTATCCCGAGAAGAGATGTTCCGATTGAGGGCACGATCGATTTCCCGGCAATCCGAGCTGACGTGGAACACCAAGTCTGTCAGGAATAGAATGACGTGCAGATCTCCTCCGGCGAGCAATGGTGGTTACGCCCGGGCGACATCGTCGTGCAACCTTATGTCGAGCAACATGCGACTATGGTTTTAAGCGAGACGTCAGCTTTTACGCCCGAGAGGATGTATCGAAACTGCCGCGATGACATGATGACTTGTTCAGTGAGGACCACTTGACCATGACCGGGAAACCAGGCTTCCCCTTTGCCGCCATCGGGATCAACCACAATCACATTTACGGTCAAACCGATCTCCTGCTCGATGCCGGTTGCACGTTGAAAGCGTTCTATGCGCCTGAAGACGAATTGGCGGTGCAGTACGCCGCACGCTATCCGCAAGCGAAGCGCGTGCGAGAAGAGAGAGAGGTCCTTGAGGACGAGAGCATCAAACTCGTTATCGGCGCCGGCATTCCGGACGAGCGTACGCCCATGGCTGTCCGGGCAATGCAATTCGGAAAAGATGTGATGCTCGACAAGCCGGCAGCTATCTCACTTGAACAGCTTGCAACCTTGCGACAGGTCCAAAAGGAAACCGGGCAGATTTTGTCGATCTGCTATAGCGAGCACTTTCGTCAGAAGGCGACGGTCGAAGCAGGCAGACTTGTGCAAGCGGGAGCTATAGGCCAGGTCATTCAAACCGTGGGCCTGGGACCTCATCAGCTCGGCAACAATCCTAGACCCGATTGGTTTTTTCAGCGGTCTCGATATGGCGGAATCCTGGCCGACATTGGCGCCCATCAGGTTGAACAATTTTTGTTCTTCACCGACTCCTCTGAAGCGGAGGTGGTGCATAGCCAAGTCGGCAATTTCGCCAATCCAAAAACGCCAGAACTGGAGGACTTTGGCGACATGGTGTTGAGGAGTCCAGGTGCCACAGGGTATGTCCGTCTTGACTGGTTTACGCCCGATGGTCTCGGTGTCTGGGGAGACGGTCGTCATACGATCCTCGGCACGGAGGGCTATATCGAGTTGCGCAAATACATCGATATCGGGGGACGGCCGGGTGCCAATCATCTGTTTCTCGTCGATAAAGAAGGCGCCCGATACATTGATTGTAGTAGCACCACGTTGCCATACGGCCCCGCCCTTCGCGATGACGTGCTGAATCGGACCGAAACGGCCATGGGGCAACAGCATTGCTTCCTCGCGACCGAGTTAGCCTTGACCGCTGAAGCCAACGCAACTTGGATCGCCGGCGAACGTCCCGAGGTGCGCGAATGACCGACCGCTTGAGAGTGGCCGTCGTCGGCGGCGGTGTCGGCAAACAACATATTGAGGCTTGGCAGCAGCTGGCTAGTCTCTACGACCTCGTCGCCTTCTGCGATGTTGATCCAGGAACTGCTGAGCAGGTCGCTGCAAAGTATGGCATTACGACATCGGCAACCAATCTCAATGACCTTCTGATTAGGAAGGACATCGATCTCATTGATCTCGCAACGCCGCCTGGGCTTCACGTCGAGCAGATCAAAGCGGTGCTCGCCGCAGGCAAGGATGTCATCTGTGAGAAACCCCTCGCTGCTTCGCTCTCTGATATCGACGCATTGGCCGAAGCCGAGTCTGTCAGCGGCCGCAATATCTGTCCCATCTTCCAGTATAGGTTCGGCGGCGGGTTTCAAAAGCTTCAGCATCTAAAGGCCAAAGGCGTTTTAGGTCGGCCTTACATCGCGACAGTCGAAACCCACTGGAAACGACTGCCGACCTATTACCACGTGCCATGGCGCGGTAAGTTTAGGACCGAGCTGGGCGGCTGTTTGGTCAGTCACGCGATCCACGCTCACGACATGCTGATGAGCATACTTGGCCCAGTCGCCAATCTACACGCACGAACTGCAACAAGGGTCAACCCGATCGAGGTCGAGGACTGCGCCATCCTGTCATTGGAGATGGAGAACGGCGCGCTTGCAGCACTTTCAGTAACACTCGGAGCTGCCGAGGAACGCTCGCGCTTGCGCTTTCACTTCGAGAATCTCACTGCAGAAAGCAGCCTTGGCCCCTATGATCCACAAGCGGATCCCTGGCGCTTCTTGCCGATGCATGATGAGAGTCAGGCTAGAATTGACGAAGCCCTTAGTGACTTTGAACCTGGCCCTCTAGGTTTTGTTGGCCAATTCAAGGCGCTCCACGCTGCACTCACCGCAGGTGAACCCTTACCGGTTCGGCTCGACGACAGCCGGCGCTCAATTGAGTTGTTCTCGGCGGCCTACTTCTCTGCGTCTTCGGGCGATACCGTCGCCCTGCCCCTTTCGAAAGATCATCCTGCCTTTGAAGGATGGCCCAAGATTGACGCTTAGCCTTATGGCACGTGTCCAACCTTTTTGAACCGTGAAGCGACAGCGCCAAGGCTGTCCGGGTCCGTTGCTACAAATCATGGCGTGTCTGAGGAGGCCTGGATGCAGGCGCGTGGTCCAGGGTGCAAATGGTCGATCACGATGAGCAGCATGGCCCGCCAAAACCCTACAATGACGGGAAGGTTCCGGGCTGTCACGATCGATACCCGATAGACTCGTCACCAACACAAGCGTGCGTCGTGGTAACGACCAGCGTCGCAACTCACGTTGCTCGGCCTGATCGCTTGCCTCAATCGTAACGCCAAGACTACCCTATGAAGCCTTAAGTTTAAGTGGTTCTCTTGTTGTACCGAATGGTCGGGCAGAGTGCCGCGATGATGTTATGGGGGATAAGAAGGTGGCGCGCGAGACGGCACCGCTCGATCCATCGGAGGCTATGGACGACGATAGAAAAACGAACGGAAATCAGACTCCCGAAGTCGCGCCAGACTATTCCTCCATCGATGCGGCACTTCATTGGTTTGACCAGGCTTGTGGTCCCCCCTGGTCATTTCGTTCCCTACGCATTTTTCTTGGGTTCGCTCTCGTTTACTGCTGGATCGCTTATTTCCTCGGATGGGGCCTAGGAGGGTCCGGAAATGTTGGCGATGTCGCCCTGCTGGCCAACCCTGATCAGCCAGCAAGGCTCTTGGGAGCCCTGAGTGCCATTGGTTTTCCTCTAGCGGCCATGCTGATCGGCCGATTTCTTGGGCGATCGGAACGGTCTGCAAAACTTCGCTTGCTGCGCTGGTGGCGTCGTAATCCCAAACAGTTCAGAAAGCGCCTTCGGCTTCATGACTTCGAACGACGTTATCGCTGGTTCCTCGGCCTGGCTTTCGGCTTAGCCCTCGTCTCCGCACTCATCTGGTTTCGCCGCGGCGACGTCGCCGCCTTCGCTATCGTCTTTTCTTGGCTGGCATTGGGCCCGGTGTCAGGTATCGCTGTCGCCAGACGCTTTTCCACCCCAACATCGCAGGGCCTAGCTGCGCTGGCTGCAGGCTTCGGATCGATCACAGGCGCCGTCCTCCTCATTCTTGCCTTTGCAGGTGCTGGGGTTTCCGCCTTCGCTTTTGCAATTCTGGGTGTGACCAATGTCGCGTTTGCCGGTGCTATTGGCGTCTTACTTGATCTTATCATGGGAGGCGTCTTCACGATTGGGCTCGCGCTTGCCGGCGCTGGGGTCGCAACCGTTGCCCTGGCGCTTGCTGGCGCTGGCACCGGAATTGCGACCCTTACGGGTGTCGCCACCATGTCGCGAGCTGGTCTTGCTGCCTTCATCATCCTCATGAGCGGCGCTACGGTTGCGACGTTAGCCTTTAGGGAAGCTACTGTACTGTCGGCGGCGATCGGCGGCATTAGCGCTCTCGCGGTCGCCGCTGCCGTGTCACACAATCGTATGGGGCATCATGGCGCCTATGCCGGCGCCATTGGCGCGATCGGTCTCCTGATCATCACTGCCGTGCTCTTAGGCTGGGGGGACAGCCCACTCGTCATATTCGCTTTCTGTTTTTTCTTGATGTTGCCAATGCTGGTCGGCCTGAGTGGCTGGTTCGCGCTCGCCATGCTGCGAAGCTTGGCTCGCATTTTTCCAATGCGCCAGAAATCTGGCATTGGCACCCTAACTGCTCTGATGCTTTCATCGGTGATTGGATTGGGCTCGATGGCTAGCCTTGCCTACCTGCTCGGGTACGGTGCCGAAAGTTACAATCAGCTAACGCTTATGCGTTCAGGCATTCTGGCTTTCGATAGTCTGCCGATGATCGACGCTGCCGTGGCCGATCCGCTTGGCGAAGGAGCCTGGCTAGTGACCTTGCTACTTTTTCCAGTATTTCCAATGCTTTTCTGGGCATCAAGAGCAGTCACAGGCCGGATGTTTTCCATCCGGTCTGACGGACGCCTATGGAAAAACGTTGTGTTGCACAGCCTAAGCGCCAGCCTGGTCTCACTGATCGCTGTAGGCTTGTTCGGAGCCATTGTCTTGATTGGGGAAATTCCTCTTCGAGACGTCTTTGGCGACATCGCGAAGGAAGGGCTCTATTCCGCAATCCAGGCTTTCGGCACGCCACCTAATGGGTAAGCCGAGTTCGCCTCAAGATAGCGAACCCGATCATTCAACCGTGACAGACTTGGCCAGATTTCGGGGCTGGTCAACGTCGGTGCCTTTGACAACAGCGGTGTGGTAAGCGAGGAGCTGAATAGGGATTGCATAAAGAATCGGTGCAACCATGGGATCAACATCAGGCAACTCGACGGCAGTATGAACATAGTCCGCAAGTTTGTCACACCCTGCTCTGTCGCTAAGCAAAATCACTTTGCCACCGCGCGCGACGACCTCCTGTAAATTGCTCGCTGTCTTCTCAAATAAGGGATCAGGCGGCGCCACCACGATCACCGGCACGTCTTCATCGATCAGGGCGATTGGTCCGTGTTTCAGCTCACCGGCCGCATAACCTTCAGCATGAATATAGCTGATCTCCTTCAGCTTTAATGCCCCCTCCAGCGCAATGGCAAAAGCGGTGCCACGGCCAAGATAGAGAACATCTCGGGCCGGCGCGATTTCGTGCGCAATCTGTTCGAATTTCTGATCCTGCATCAGGACTTCTGCTGCGCGTGACGGCACCTCATCGAGTGCTTGGGTCAAGGCGGTTTCGCGCTCCGGCGAGAGATGGCCTCGCGCCCGCGCTGCGCCGACGGCCAGGCAGGCCAGCGTTGCCAATTGCGTCGTGAACGCTTTGGTCGAGGCGACACCTATCTCGGGACCAGCTAGCGTGCGCAAGTGGCACGTCGCCTCTCGAGCAAGCGTGCTTTCCGGCACATTGACCACGGCAATCGTCGGAAGGCCTTCTTTCTTGACATGACGCATGGCCTCCAACGTGTCCATGGTTTCGCCGGACTGCGATACGAAAACGCCGGCACCATTTGGATCAAGCGGTACGTCACGATAGCGGAATTCTGATCCGATATCGACATCGCTTGGCAGCCTCGCCAATTGTTCGAACCAATACTTGGCCACCATACAAGCATAGGATGCCGTACCGCAGGCGACCATCGTCAGACGCGTCAGCGATTCGAAGTCAATCGGAAGGTCAGGTAATTGAATCCGATGATCGATCGGGTTCGCGAAGGTGCGAAGGGTGTCACCGAGCACAGCAGGCTGTTCATGAATCTCCTTATGCATGAAATGGCGGTAATTGCCCTTGCCGATGAGCGCGCCAGAAAACGCCGTTTGCGTTATCGCACGATCAGCGGGATCGCCGAGCGCATCGAAAATCTTGGCGCCTTCTGAACGAAGAACCGCCCAGTCGCCTTCCTCGAGATACTGAATGCGGTCGGTGAGGTTCGCGAGTGCTAGGGCATCTGAACCAATATACATCTCGCCCTCACCATACCCGATAGCCAGCGGGCTACCACGCCGTGCACAGATAAGTAGGTCGTCGAAATCCTCGAATAGCAAGGCTAGGGCGAACGCGCCTTCAAGGCGATTGAGCGCCACTCGCGCGGCCTCCACAGGATCCATTCCAGATCTGAGATTTGCACTCACGAGGTGCGGCACCACCTCGGTGTCGGTCTGTGTCTGGAACTTATGCCCCTTTTGCAAAAGCTCGTAACGAAGCGTCTCGAAATTCTCGATGATGCCATTATGGACGACCGTGACACCGCGAGCTTCATGCGGATGTGCGTTTTCTTCGGTCGGCGCACCATGTGTCGCCCAGCGGGTATGACCGATCCCTATTGTGCCCCCAAGCGGATCTCGTTCGAGAACAGCTTCGAGGTTGACGAGCTTTCCTTCGGCTCGGCGCCGCTCAATCCGACCATCGACAAGGGTCGCAATACCAGCGCTATCATAGCCACGATATTCGAGGCGCTTTAACGCATCTAGCAACAACGACGAAACTGGCTGACGTCCCAAGATACCGATGATTCCGCACATGAGCGCTTCGATTCCTGTTTATTGAAAGAAAAACTGCCTCTTGAATTTGCGCGGGGAGTATAGCGATCGACGTTTAGGCGACAAGCTCCGAAAGACAGGATGCGTAAGATAGAATGGACATGTTGCTTATTTGAGCGTCGACATCCGCCTTCTTCTTACCAACTTGACCTACTCGTCAGTTCAAACTTCTGCCTCATGCGCCGGCGCAGTTCTCAAGCCGCGGAAGCCAGCTGCGTACCAAAGCAAGGCCAAGAGCTGAAGGGCCAAACAAAGACCAAAGCTCAAGCCATAGCCCTCAGGCGCATAGCCGCCATTTGTTGGCGTCGGAAACAGGTCGATGACGCTACCAATCGCATATTGGAGGCAGAAAGCCGCGCCGAATATCGTCAGATTCATGGCTGTGTTGGCTCGGCCCGATAAAGCCGCACCATAGTAAGACGAAAGCCAGGGATAGGCGAGGACAGCAACCTGTCCCGTCATGCCAAATACCAGCCAGGCCGGTAGCATCAAGGGCTTTACATCGAAGACGATCAAAACCTCTGCAATCAGAAAGGCCACAAGAAAGCCGTTCATGACGCTCAGAATATGAACACCTCTTCTTACAAACCAATCAGCCACGGCACCGCTTAAGAGAATGCCCACCATAAAGGCGATGGCGACGATCATGAGATGCGTGGCGACGTCATCTCTCGAGAGACCGGCGACATCCCGAAACCAAGGGCCTGCCCAAAGCGTTTGGATGGCTATATGGGCGCCGGCGGTCATCGCAAGCAGCGGCGCCAATCTCCAGAAAGCCGCACTCCTAACGATGTCGTAGACGGTTCTGATCTGCGACCTGAGATCTTCCCCTTGCCTATTAGCACCACTCTTCTCGGGCACAACGAGGAAAATCATCAGGGCAACAGCGAATGTGATGCCGCCCAGTCCGAAAAAGACGGCCCGCCATCCGAAAGCCTGAACACTGAGATCGATGGGCTGCGTGGCGACGATAATGCCCAGCGCGCCGAAGGACATCACGATAGCATTGGCGAGAGCCCGACGTGGTTCCGGTACCCATAAGACGACGGCCTTAAAACCGCTCATCAAACCACCGGCAAAGCCAAGCCCGATCAATGCCCGTGCGATCGTCAGCATGGCAAAATCTTCTGCCATAGCGAACAAGACAGAACCAAGGCCAGCAAGCGCGATCAATCCCGTTTGCACGCGACGCGGCCCATATTGATCAAGCAGGACGCCCAGAGGAAGTTGAAAGAGAGCGAAAGCCAGAAGATAAGCCGATGTCAAAAAGCCAAGTTCTGAAGCACTAAGACCAATATCCCGTGCGAGATCAGGCCCGACTACAGCATTAACAGAACGAAACATTTGGGACAAAAAATAACCAGTGCCAAATGGCAATAGAACATAGAATAGTATTGACGTTATTTCTTCCGATGATCCTCTGATGCCTTGCCTACTCAATTGACGTCTCTCAGTCTTCTTGCGCTTTTGCATTTGATCGGGGGATTGAGTGAAAGAGCAGTCTGCCCGTCGATAACTGCTCGACGCTAATCATCGCAGCGCCTGTTAAGCCTGCATCAAGCACCCCTTAGGAGAAACATGTTTCTCCAAAGCAAAACCGGCCCAGAGGCCGGTAATTGAGCTTGTCATGGCTTGTCTAAACGATGCCTACGCCTTCTAGGGCGTTTCTTCGGGTGACACACCCGATCTCTTGTCGCCGTCACATCGACTTTTTCGCCTTATCGTGACGACGTCAAGGCGGTTGGCGATCCGCCCATCATCACTGCTACGATCCTCGACGTTCCGCGAAGCTTCGTAGCGAGCCTCCCCTTTTTCCGCCGGGTAAACGTTGACCTTGACGTGAGAACTGTAAGCGAGTTGTCACCTGAAGGTCAAACAATTTTACAACAGATGAGATTTTTCTATCTAAGCGCGGAATAGGCACACCCAGCGAACTTCACCGTCATCCAATCAGTCTTTGATGTCAGAGACTGGGTCGTATCGTTTGGGTTCATCGGTACGAGGGGTGGTGCGCTCCTGCGGGTTGCTTAGTCGACGCTCGGTTTTGCTTCGAATCGGACTCGGTCTTTTCAGCACTTAAGATTGACGTCCGTGTCCTGCCTAGCCCAGGGTTAGAGAGATAGTTAAGGAACGCAGGCGTGCCTCAACCAAGCGAGAGGGTGATGCCAATCAATGGTTGCGGACATCTATATTGCCGGGGTGAGACTAAGCGGAAGGAACGATGAGAGTGCCTGATGACATCACTTTGGATTTTTCCCGAGACGAATATGATCAGCGCATCGCTAAGACCCGATCCGCCATGGAAAGCTACGGGGTCGACGTGCTCATCGTCACTGACCCCTCGAACATGGCCTGGCTCACAGGATATGATGGTTGGTCCTTCTACGTTCATCAAGCGGTGCTTCTGGCCCTAGACGGTGAGCCAATCTGGTTTGGCCGAGGCCAAGATGCGCCGGGTGCCAGCCGCACCGTCTTCATGGATCAAACGAGCATCATCGGCTATCCCGATCACTACGTGCAGTCGACAGAACGACACCCCATGGACTTTCTCGCTGAATGCATGAGCTCGAAAGGCTGGGGAAGACGCATCATCGGCGTTGAAATGGATAACTACTATTTCTCGGCTGCCGCGTTTGCCTCTTTGTGGAAGCATTTGCCTAACGCAACCTTCAAGGACATCACCGGTCTAGTGAACTGGCAACGGGCGATCAAGTCTGAGACCGAACTCGCTTACATGCGACGCGCTGCCCGGATCATCGAGGCGATGCACGCTAAGGCCTTCGAACTGATTGAACCAGGGCTTCCAAAGAATAAGCTGGTCGCTGCGATTTACGAGACAGCGATCTCTGGGGCTGAAGGCCATGGTGGCGACTATCCCGCGATCGTGCCGCTCGTGCCATCAGGCATCGATGCGTCCGCTGCCCATCTCACTTGGGACGAGCGTCCTTTTAAGGCGGATGAGGGCACGTTCTTTGAAATGGCCGGCTGTCATCGCCGCTACCATTGTCCGATGTGCCGAACCGTTTACCTCGGCACGCCTCCGCAAAAGTTTCGTGATGCTGAAGAGGCAGTCATCGAAGGCATCGCTGCAGCACTCGAAGCTGCCAAGCCTGGCGCTACATGCCACGAGGTTGAAGCCGCGTGGCGCGGCGTGATCAGTCGCCATGGAATCGAAAAGGAAACGCGTTGCGGCTATCCCATCGGCATAAGCTATCCGCCAGATTGGGGTGAGCGCACCATGAGCATTCGACAAGGGGATCACACTGTTTTGGAAGAAGACATGACCTTCCATTTCATTCCCGCGATCTGGCAGGAGGACTGGGGTCTCGAGATCACGGAGAGTTTTCGCGTCACGGCGTCTGGCGGCGAGCCCTTTTGCTCCTATCCGCGCAAGCTCTTCGTCAAGAACTGAGGTATTTCCAAACATCGCGCAATGCCGGTTGGACTCGCAACGCCCAATCGCTATAAGAACACGTCCGTCTCTATCCAACAGCGGGCCCGTAGTTCAGTGGTCAGAACGCGCCGCTCATAACGGTGTTGTCGCAGGTTCGAATCCTGCCGGGCCCACCAATACCGCCTTGTCCAGCCCGGACACATAGGTAACAGAACGTTCCTAAGACATAGGTGACAACCTCGAGCCGAACGGGTTGTCGATTGTTTGCAGGGTTTTCTGTTCC
>JANQPX010000018.1 GCA_028285265.1 Geminicoccaceae bacterium | reverse complement strand
GAGCGGGGTGTGGTTGACACCGAGACGCTCCAGGCAATCGCCGATATTTCCGGCGGTGAAGCCTTTCGAGTCCGGACGACAGACGATCTTGTCGTGGTTGCAGACGCCCTGGATAGGCTTGAGGCGACGGATGGGGATGGGCTGGCCGCGGAGGTTTTTTACGAGTACTGGGTTTGGCCGGCAGCTCTGGCCGCGTTGCTCGCGCTCGGTCTTGCCTGGCAAGAGGTGTAATGGTGGGCCTCGACGTCACCCTGTTGAGGCCGTCCTGGCTTCTTGCCTTGCTGCCGCTAGCCTTGACTGGTTGGTGGTTGATGAAGCGCCTCGGAACGCTCGGTGCTTGGCGGGAGGCGGCAAGGCCTGAACTCCTGCAGGCGCTGACCGAGCTTGGTTGGGTCGAGACGCGCGTGAACCGACGACCGCTCTTGGCGTCGCTCTTGGTGGTGTTGATTATCATCCTTGCGCTTGCAGGTCCTGCGATAGAGCGACGGGACAGCCTGTCCTACCGGAATCTCGATGGCGTGCTGTTGCTCGTCGATGTGTCCGAGAGTGTAACAGAAGATCGGCGCTGGCCGGAACTGCTGACAATGGCCCAGGTCGCGATCGCGTCGCTTGGCAGCCGACCAGGCGGTCTGATCGTCTATGCCGGGGATAGCTACACCGCGACCGACTTGACGGCCGATCACGTGCAGCTTGGACAGACCGTTTCGCTGATTGACGGGGAAACTGTGCCTAACCCGGGTTCTCGACCGGAACGCGCCCTCAACATGGCATCGGATGTGCTGCGCAGCGCGGGGATCTTGGCAGGTGATGTCGTCCTGTTTACCGATGGAGCAGGCCTCGGGCCTGCATCGCTGGCTGCTGCGGAGGATCTTGCGCGACAGGATATTCGTTTATCCATCGTTCCGCTTAACGATGAGCCGCCTGAACTGATTAGCCACGCAAAGGTTGGTGGCGGGCATGTTTTCGCAACCGATCAGACAGACGCGTTGGTGGCCTGGCTCCGTGATGACGCGAGAACCCAGCTTGAGCGTCAGGACTATCCGCTGTTGTTCTGGAGGGACTACGGGCGTTTTTTGCTTTTCCCTGCACTCGTCCCCTTGCTGATTCTGTTCCGAAGGCAGGCAGCATGAAGGCCGTCGCTTTGATAACGCCTGTCGCGCTGGTGCTGGCGATCGTGTTGGGTGGTTCAGCACCTTTCGGTCGCGTTCTGCTGTCGCTCGGGTTGCCGAAACCTGCGGCGGCGCTGTTCGATGATCCCGGCTGGCGTGGCGTGGCGCATTTTCGTGCAGGTGACATGACACGCGCACGGGACGCATTTCGTGAGGCCAAAGATCACTACAACCTCGGCAACGCAGAGGTGCATCGCGGCGCCTATGCTGCAGCATTGGAAGCCTATGATGTTGCCATGGTCAAAGGCGACGCGGAGGCGCGTGCAAACTTTGATCTTGTGGCGTCATACTATGGCGGATTAGCAATCGACCCAGACGCCCTTGGTCTTCTCCCTGAACGGAAGAACGGGCCTTCCGCTCAAAGCTTCGTCGCTGAAGGTGACGGCCGCGCTGCGGGTACGGGCGATGACGTAACCAACACCAACACGATGCTCGGCCTTGCCCAGCTTGATAGCCATGGCCGACTGGGTGTCCGTCGGATCTTCGACGACAGGTTCATGGTCGCCGACGATCGCTGGTTGCGTCAGCTCCCGGATGTCCCGGGTGAGTACCTCAAAGCAAAGATCGCGCATGAAGCGAAGATGCGGGCGAAGTCTGGCCTAACCCCGCCAGAACCGGATGATCCGCGATGAGGGCAATCTTCATCCTTGCCTTCGCATCGATGATGCTATTAAGCGATCAGACCAGCGCACAATCCAGCAGCGTAGGACCGGGCGAACTGAGCCTGAGTATCGAAGTCGAGTCTGCTGACGATCGAGCACCCTTCACTCGGGAAATGGTCCTGTTAACGATCCGGGGGCAGTACCGGCGGCACATTACGCGCGAAACTCTGGAGCAGCCAGATTTTGACGGATTCAGCTGGGCACAGCTCGGACCGGACAATTGGACGGAGAAACGGATCAACGGAAAGAACTACAAGATCTTTGAGCGGCGAATGGCGATTTACCCTAATCAGTCAGGACGGTTAACGATTGGCGAGTTCACGCATCGGCTGACATTAACGGACGAAAGTGACGACTGGTTCGAGCATGAGGTGACGTCGCAGCCTGTCACGATCGAGGTCGTGCCAGCACCAGAGATCAGCGATTGGTGGTTCCCCGTTCTTTCCCTTAAGGTTTCTGACGAATGGTCGAATGCGCCGGCACGTCTAAAGGCAGGCGAGGGGGTGCTTCGGGTCGTGCGACTCGAAGCGCTTGGCGTGACGCCGGAGATGATTCCGCCCATGCCAGATCTAAGCTCGCCCTCGGCTTTGATCTTTCCGCATCCGGAAAAACGTTTGGTGGAGCTAACGCCAGCTGGACCCATCACCTATGCATTCTGGCGCTGGACGATCCGGCCAACCAACAACACATCGGCGATCGTCGAGCCGTTCTCGTTCTCGTACTACGACACAACCCATCGCATGCATCAAACCGTATCCATCTCGGCACAGAGGGTTGCCTACAGTGAGCATGCCGGAGATGCCGATATCGCCCCAGACCGTCCGAAAGAGCCTGTGCGGTTGCCTGCTTGGCCGGAGGCCTTAGCGGCAGTGGTGGTCTTGCTCGGGACGATCGGCTCAGTGGTATGGGGGCGAAGTCTGACCTTGAGGCCTTCAATGCCTGTGGTCTCCTGGCTGGATCCTGTCGCCATGCGCTTGCGTATCGCCGCATGGCGGGAGGACGTCAAAGGTGTGCGCCGCGCGGCAACGGCGATGATGGCGAGAGATGGCGAGGTGCACCACGCGCATCGGCAAGAGGTTTTGGCGTCGCTCGATGCAAAAATTTTCGGGGCCAGTCGTGACCGCCTTAAGCTGAGGGATTTTGTGCGGGAGTTTTTAGGTAGCGCAACAAAGGACCGCTCCTCCTCCTAGCGGTCGCGTGCAAGCCGCAGTACGAAAAGCCTTGCAACTTATCGGCGATATTTTCGATCTCAATTAGTTAAAATGCGTGAGATATTGCAATGGCAACAAGCTCTTGTTAGCTTATTTGCCAGCCGCGAGAGGGGGGCACTGCACTCTTTCCGGTAGGGAGGAACATCAATGAAAAAGTGGGAGGACTCAAGGCCTCGGATGTCCCGGTCATCTGTCTTGATCGTCGATGATCATCCGCTTTTTTGCGATGCTTTGGCGTCTGCCATTGAAACGGTCTTTCCTGGCTGTCGCATCGAGAAGGCGGAGTCGTTGGGCAATGCGCTCAGCGTTCTGGAACGAGGTTTCGTTCCAGACCTGGTCATCTTCGATCTTAAATTGCCGGACGTTTCCGGGATTTCTGGCTTCGTACAGCTTCGGAGCCGCTTGGGCGACGCGCCGATCCTGGTTATCTCGTCTCTGGCTTCGTTGGAGTTGGTTCAATCGCTTCTTCACGAAGGGGCTGCTGGGTTCCTGCCAAAGGACACCTCCGCAGACAAGCTCAAGGACGTCTTGAGCCGAATTGCTGCAGGCGAGAGCTATGTGCCGAAAGAATATGATGTTCAGGACGAGCGGACAGGCCAGAAGATTTGCGCCAGAGCACTTAATCCAAAGCTGGCTTCGCTGACCCCGCAGCAGCAGAAAATCGTACGTCTCATCTGTGCAGGAAAGCCGAACAAGCAGATAGCCTTCGAACTTTCTCTTGCCGAAGCGACCGTCAAGGCACATATCACGGCGCTCCTTCGGCGCCTCGATGTTCGCAACCGGACGCAAGTCGCGGTCTTGGTTGAAGCCGCTGCGGGCAAGCCTGATGACAATCCTGAGGCACGCGCCTTCCTGAACCATTAGGCTGACGGCATGGACGATCCTGCTCATCGCCCTTCTTTCGTTCGTGTCGGTACCTCGCTTGCAGGGCAAGCGCATAGAGCAGTAGCTGAGGCGATCGCAACGATTGACCCTGAGGACGCACGCTTCGTGCTTGCCTTTATTCCCAAAAGCCTCGACTTGGGCGACATGCTAAATGCGCTTAACGCGCATCTCGAAGGCACACCCGTTTTCGGTTGCACCACGGCAGGGCAGATCACCGGGAACGGTTACGAGTCGGAAGCGCTGTTATTGCTGGCCTTCCCGAAGGCGAATTTCAGATGTGCTTCCACACTCTTCAAGCCGCTCAACCCCATCCACATCACAGGCATTTCCGCTCAAGCGAAACGCCTTTCGGATAGGTTTGTCCATACCGCCGGCTGGAATCGCATGGGTCTGGTGTTCACCGATGGTCTCTCGAAACAGGAGGACCTGCTGATCTCAGCACTGAACCTCGCTTTGGACGATTTGCCCGTATTCGGGGGGTCCGCAGGAGATGGTCTCGAATTCGTTGAGACCTTCGTCCTTCACGACAAACAATTTCACAGTGATGCCGCCCTCCTATTGCTCCTTGAAACCAATCTAGGATTTCAGGGACTTGGCTTCGACCACTTTCTTCCGGCTGAAACCCAAATGGTGGTAACCCAGGCGGACCCCGGTGAACGCTTGGTTTACGAGATCAACGGCGCACCAGCTGCTCAAGAATATGCGCGTCTTGTCGGATGCGACGAGCACGATCTGTCGCCGCTTGTCTTTGCAGAAAATCCAATGCTGGTTGAGCATTACGGGAACCATTATGTGCGAGCGATCAGCGGAGCTGTAGGCGACCATGCCCTATGCTTTCTTGCGGCGATCGACGACGGTCTTGTCATGTCGTTGGGCAAGGGTCGTGAGATCATCAAAACGCTCGATGAAAGCCTCGCGGTGTGTGACCAGACTGGAGCGGCACCCGACTTCATTCTCGGCTTTGATTGCGTGCTTCGAAAGCTGGAAATCCAACAGAAACAGATGAGCGGTGCCGTGTCGTCCATCTTTCGAAATAGGCGGGTTTTCGGGTTCAACACCTATGGTGAACAGCACCGCGGGATGCATATGAACCAGACATTCGTCGGCGTTGCTTTTTTCGCGCAGGATATGGGTGCCTTCTCGTGACGCTGATAGACCCGAACGAGCCCCTGGACGCCCAACTCCTGCGGCAGACGAAGATTATCGATGCCCTCATGAGACGTGCCAGCCGGCAGAAAAGCATGGATTTTTCAGCGTTTAGTGCCTTTCAGTCGGCGATGGAACTGCAGGAGCGGATCGATGCGCAGAGCCGAGATCTGGAGCGCGCCACGACCGAGCTTGAGAGTGCACGATACGAACGGGAACGGACACGAACAAGCCTGATGGAGGCTCTATCGTCGATGGAGGAGGGGATAGCACTCTTCTATGACGACAAGCTCGAAATCTGCAACGAGCTCTTTCAGAGGCTCTTGCCTGATGTTACCGAATGTCTCCGTCCGGGATTGGACATTAGCGCCTATTTCCGGTTCATGTTTGAAAGTAAGCACCTGGTCTCATTTGACGGCAAATCACCGCTGGAATGGGGCCGGTCCAGTCCGGCATTGGATCGTGCTTCTGTCGGTTCGATCATTCTCGAATTAATGCACGATCGCTGGTACCAGCTAGGTGTCCAGCACACATCGCCGTCCTATGTCGTGTTGCTATTAACCGAAATCACGTCAATCGTGCGCCGCAACCGAACGGAGCGTGAGCATCTTATTGACCGTCAGGCCGACTACTTGCAGGCCGTCTTCCAAAGTTCGAGTTCAGGAATGTGCACGTATTCCTCTTCGGGCGAGATCATGATGCTGAACCCTCGGTTCCGCCAACTGCTTGGCGTGCCGTTCACGGTTGCGCAGGAGGGCGCATCGCTCGAAGGGTTGCTCGATTATATCAGCAGTCGCTCATTGATCTCCGATCGCGCCATGCTCAAATCAAGTTTTTGGCGCGGCGAACTGAAACGAAAAGGACGGCTGCAAAAGCGTGTCAGGCATCGTCACGATCGTGTCCTGGACGTCCAGGCGAACACGCTTCCCGGTGGCGGGTTTCTCGTCGAACTCAAGGATGTGACGCTGGAAGCGCGCACCACGGAGACCCTCGAAAAGCGTGTGGCGGAGAGAACAGCGGAGCTCACGGAAACCAACGCGCGTCTGACAGAGCAATATGAGAAAAAAGCTCTAGTCGAAGAAGAACTCCGTGTCGCCAAGGAGCGTGCTGAAGAGGCGGTCTCGTCGAAGACCCGTTTTCTTGCGGCCGCTAGTCATGATCTACTTCAACCGGTCAATGCTGCAAAGCTGCTGATCTTCACGCTTCGCGAAGCGGCCCGAAAGACCGATCTGAAATCAATGGTCGAGCGGCTCGAAAAGGCGTTTTCGTCGTCGGAATACCTCTTGAGATCACTCCTCGATATTTCGAGGCTTGAGAGCCGCGACCCGAATGCGGTCAGTCCGTCCAATGTCAGCCTTGGCGGCATTCTTGAGAACGTCCACGCTGAGCAGAACGTGGTCGCTGTACAAAAGGGGATCCGTCTTACGGCTGTATCGACCTCGGTCGTCGTTCACTCCGATCCTGTCTACCTCCTTCGCTCTGCGCAGAATCTGATTGCCAATGCCATCCAGTACACCAAGCCAGGCGGTCGCGTTCTCGTGGGGTGTCGACGACGCGGCAACAAGGTTGTACTCGAGGTCTGGGACACCGGGATAGGTATCGCCGCGGAGGATCAGGCGCGAATCTTCGATGAGTTTACGCGGGCGAACAATGCGCGGCCGGGTTCCGGCGTAGGGCTGGGCTTGTCGATCGTCGAGAGTGCCTGTCGGCATTTGGGACATAGAGTTTGGGTGCGCTCGACGCCCGGGCAAGGTTCGGTCTTTTCCATCGAGATGGATCTCGTCGGTTCGGACAGAAAAAGCAGCGTGTCGGTCGATCAACTATCCTCCCAGGATGACGAATCGCTCGACCGGATTGTCCTCGTTATCGAGAATGACGAGGACGTCCTCTTTGCTACCACAACGCATCTGGAATCATGGGGAGCGAGTGTTCTGGCGGCGCGATCGACGGCGGAGGCGCGTGGGCTGGTCATGGATATGGGCATGTCGCCTGACATCATCCTCGCTGACTACCAGCTGGATAACGACGACAGGGGTACCGATGCCATCGCCAAATTGCGCGCCATGACAGGTGTGCACATACCGGCGATCCTGATCACGGCCGATCGGAGCAAAGCGTTGAGGCGGATCGGAGAACGGAACGACATCACCCTGATGACCAAGCCGGTCGATATCGAGCTGTTAACGCAAATGATCGAAAGCAAGGTCCATCATCGCGAAGCGGAGGCATTAGCGTCCGCCGACATCGATCAAGAGACACCGACCAAAGTCGGCCATGACAATACGGCAGGCGTGGGGACTGATTAAGAGGGAGTATCGGCGACATGATGAAGACACTGGTCCTCGCGGGCTTTCTGGCGCTTGCGGTTGTGCCACCGCATGCAGCCGCGACGGAAGGAAAGGAGACCTATGATCTTCTCTTCCGGAATGGGACGCTTGATGCGATCGACCCTACAATGTCGTTGGTCTATCGTCGCGATGTCACGAACATGATCAGGCCAGACGCAGCGAAGCGCGATACCGGCGGCATAGCGCTTTCCGTCATGCCCTCGGATGCAACGATGGTGCAGCTCAGGTTCCGGACGGACGGCAAACATCGGGCCTTAGGCCAGTTCCCGGTGAGCGTTGGCAATCCCATGATTATGTATTTTTACGAGACGGTTGTGCGTGATATGGCCGAGTCGGCCGGGGGAAGTCCGTTCTATATTCGAAATCGCGTGAAGGAGGCGCTCACGCAGCCTACCGCGTTCGAGGAGGGCGAAGCCGTTGTCGATGGGAAGAACGTCCCCACGGTTACCGTCCGGATGAAACCCTTTGAGGATGACCCCAACAGGGATCGGATGCAGGGCTTTGGTGACCTCGAAATGCGAGTCACCATGTCCGAGGAGGTCCCGGGGTGGTATCTCAGCCTTGTGGCCGAGACAGCGCCTCCGAACCGTGATGACACGGTCTACAGGTCGGCCGTTATGTTCGAAGGACTTGAGGCAGCAGAATGATGAGACGTCTGGTCGTAATCTTTCTTTTTACACTTGGATGGGGTTTGTCGCCTGTCGTCGCGCAGGAGCAGGGACTAGCGGATAGACTGAACGACTATCCGACGGCAGCGCGCGCCGACTACGTGTTCGCCTGCATGGCCGTCAACGGTCAGAGTCGTGCGATGCTGGAGCGCTGTGCCTGCTCGATTGACGAGATCGCATCGATTTTGCCCTATGAAGCCTATGTTCAGGCTGAGACGGTGCTGTCGATGCGCAGGGTTGGAGGGGAACGCATGGCTGTCTTCAATTCCGCTGTTGCTGCCGAGAACCTCGTCGCTGAATTGAAGCGCGCGCAGGCGGAGGCAGAAATCATCTGTTTTTGATGCATCAGGGGAAAATCATGCAGGCTGGATTGGGATTTGTGCTAACAATCGCCTGGGTCATTGCTTGGGGCGCTCCTGCATCGGCGCAATCGGCCATCGACGGCGTCGACATGACACTGCCTAAAATGACAGAGGCAGAGATGACGCGCGACGAGGTTGTCGCACGGCTTAAGGCCTCGACGAAAGACTCCCCCGCGGACTTCACCCGCCTTTGGTTAAACGGGCTCGATCTGTCGGGCCTGGATTTTAGCGGTGCCGTGCTCCGGGCGGCGTCGCTCAACGGCACTGACCTGAGTGACACGCGGTTTGATGGTGCCATTTTGAGCCAGGCATGGATGATCGGCGCGAATCTTGAGGGATCGTCCCTCGTAGGCGCGGAGCTATTTCAGACGCAGCTAGGAAAGGCCAATTTGACATCGGCGGATTTTACGCGCGCTCGAACCGCAGCTGACTTCACGAAGGCGAATTTAACCGGTGCCGTTTTTCGAGAAGCGGATTTCTCGGCGGACATGCGCAACCAATCGATGGGACTGATGCGAGGTGTGCTGAAATCGGCACGGGGCGAGGGGGTCGACTTTACCGGGGCCCGGATGTCACGGGCTGATCTCGAATTCGCCAAATTGCCTGGCGCGACCTTCGCGGGTGCCGATCTTTCCATGGCAACGTTGGGCGGTGCCGACCTTTCCAAGGCCGACGTCAGTGGGACGAACTTTGAGAACGCCGACCTGACGTCGACGCGCTTGAAGGGGGTAGTTGGCGCTGAGTCAGCAAATCTCGATGCAGCGAAGAATCTGAACCGAGCGCTTCGCTGAAACGACCGGCAGCACGTTGACTTGTCGACGACACAGTTTATTTGTCGCGTGATTTTTTGGTCTGGTGCCAGGCCTGGCTGTCAGCTTCCCATCACCTTTGAAAGTCTGTTCTCAAACACATTGCCCTCGGTGTCGGTTGCCTTGACCACGAGGTCGGGCGCACCATTGTCGGCATAGGTGAAGCGGAACACAGGGTTTTCCGAGACCGAGATGCCGCCATCCATCGTGAAAAGAAGATCGTCACCCTGCCACACTTCCATGTGATCAATAAAATGAGCAGGAATAAACAGCTGGGTCACCTGATCGCGCTGCAGACCGGAATAGTTCGGATGCCGAATCATGATTTGCGCTTCGCGGCGTGGTACCGAGATAAGCGGCTGATCGTCAAACATGCGCAGCTTCATTTGGCCTAAGTTGGCTAGCGCTATCTCCGGATCCCGTGAGGCCGGCGCTGAACAGCCGCCGGATGCCTTGACAAAGCGACCCGACATGGAGAGCCCGTCGTTGGTTTCGGCCAATACGCGCACATTGGAATACTGGTCGACTCGCACACGCAACTCGAAATCAATGGGCGCCATCGCAGGCGAGAAGCCGAGAATGGCAGCGACCGGTGCCGGGTTCTCGTCGATCACGACGGTCGCCGTGGTGATTGCCGCAGTCGCGTCGAGCTGACGCAAGATGATGGGTACCGTTGCTGCATCGTGCGCGCGATAGGGAGCATCAAGCTCGAGAATGGCAGGGCCTTGCTGGATTTCTGTATCGCCGATGACGTCGTAACGCAGCTCCTCCCAAGTTTCGCTATTGGTGAGGGGATTAACGACAGGTTCTCCGGCGAAAAGCGGGCCGCAAGCGAACATGGTCGCGGCAGCAATTAAGGCGGGTTGGCGTACCATAACGCATCCTCCTGACACAGCTGACGTTAAATTTTGGCACAAAATCGAATGAAACGACACATAGACGATAGGATGCGTGGTGGTTAGCCATGCGTTGATTAGTGTCGTAGACCTCAGGGGCAGGGTGTTTGGTGGGGATCAGTTCGTGTTCGAGGCCGTCATTGCATTGTGTCTGGATCTGGCCGCAGAGCCGTGTCGCGATCAGCTTCTTCCTGGCTATGAGGCGGTGACGCAGGCCGAATGTGAAGCTGCATTAGCGGCACGTCCTCCGGCGTTGATCAACTTATCGGTCTTAGGCACGTTGAAGACGCCGATGTGCAGACCGGCTGGCGAACCGTTGACCGTGGAGGAGGTCGCCGACGGTGTCTTTGTGCATAAAGGACATATCGCCGAACCGGATCGCGCGAATCGTGGCGATGTCGCCAATCTCGGCTTCATCGTCGGTGACGATAGCGTTGCGGTGGTTGATACCGGCGGCGCCCCTTGGGTTGGTGAAGGGCTTTGGCGTGCCATCCGCAAACAGACGTCGAAACCGGTCAGCCATGTGATCCTGACACATCTGCATCCGGATCACGTGTTCGGCACGGGCCCCTTCGCCTTCACAGGCGCGGAGATTGTTGCGCATGTCGGGCTCTCGCGGGCGCTTGCGGATCGGCAGGCTGCCTATCGCCAAAGTTTCGAAACGCTGATCGGTATCGAGTCGGTGCTGGGCACAAACGTGCCGCCCGTGACCATAGCAATCGACAAGGAAATGGCGATCGATCTTGGCAATCGGCCTGTCTTGGTAAAGGCATGGCCCGTAGCGCACAGCCTTGCAGATGTCACGGCATTCGACACGTCGAGCGGAACCCTCTTCGCCGGCGATCTGATCTTTCACCGCCATACGCCCGCTCTCGATGGGCGTTTGATGGGCTGGCAGGCGGTGCTGCATGATATCGAACATATGCAGGTTACGAAGATCGTGCCTGGGCATGGCGGTCCGGCGCTGGATTGGCCGGATGGTCTGGCCGACATGAACCGCTATTTGAAGACACTTGAGCGGGATACACGACAAGCGATTGCCGATGGCGAACGTCTAGGGGATGCAGTAAACCACATCGCCGAATCGGAGAGGACAGCCTGGGTGCTCTTCCAGGCCTATAACAAAAGAAACGCCACGGTCGCTTTTACGGAACTTGAGTGGGAATAGGTCTTAGTCGACGGGTATCATTGTTCGCGGACAACCGCCTGCAGCATCTGTGCGACACTATAAAGGCGTTGCTCCAACAAGACCGGCGTCTCGCAGAGATAGGTGATGGAACGTTGACGGTCCGAATAGACTGTTTGATCCCAATCTAGTTGCTCCTCTAGCGCGTCGACGCGGTCGAAATCAGGCTCCTTGGCCTCCATCAGCTTGTTCATTTCAAGGCGCGCGTCGTCGATTTTCTCGGCGAGTACGATCTGGCCTAGTGAAAAATCCCCGATGCCTTTAATGATCTGCGACCGACGCTGGGAAAGTCTTTCGAACACCGCCGCAAAGACCTGGCCGAGAAGGATAGGATCGCCAGCGTGACTCTCGGCAAATGCATCGATGGATGGTTTGGTATCATCAAGCTCGATCCGCCTCAGTGCGAGTGTTTCCACGAGCGCTCCGATGTTTTGTTCGACGACATCGTCCTCAGGCGCGAAATCGAGGTCGACAGGTAATGGCCACATCAGACCAAGCGAGAGCTTTTCAACCTTTCGCTGCACGCAGGGCCATGTGGGATCGGAGAAATCCGCAGCCATGGTTGGAAATGACAACCCGATCAGCGTGAGCGTGCCAACCAGAAGCTTGATGAATGGCATCTTGAGTCTCCTAGATACAGTGGTTACGCCCCGCACAAGCGAATGGTCATCACGCCTCCCAAGGAGTTTTCAATACAAACTATTGTCTTAATTGATCAAGTGACGAAGGGGCTGTCATACTCCTCCATGGCCAATGCAGACCAATAACAAGCCGCAATCGGGAGGGAATTCTGCATGAGGACTCGTGCAGCCGTTGCCATGGAGGCGGGAAAGCCGCTCGAAATTATGGACGTAGAGCTTGACGGGCCAAAAGCCGGTGAAGTTCTCGTCGAGATTAAGGCGACGGGCCTTTGTCATACCGACGAGTTCACGCGCTCCGGTGACGATCCCGAGGGCATCTTTCCGGCCATTCTTGGCCATGAGGGTGCCGGTGTTGTGTTGGAAGTGGGTGAGGGTGTCCAAAGCCTCAGTGTTGGCGATCATGTGATTCCGCTCTACACGCCGGAGTGTCGGGAGTGCGAATACTGCCTCAATCCGAAGACCAATCTGTGCCAGTCCATCCGAGCGACACAAGGCCAGGGCCTTTTGCCGGACGGAACGACGCGGTTTAGGATGCTCGATGGCACGCCTATTCATCATTACATGGGCTGTTCGACCTTTGCGAATCACACCGTGGTTCCTGAGATCGCACTCGCCAAGGTCCGGAGTGACGCGCCTTTTGACAAGATTTGCTATATCGGCTGCGGGGTAACAACGGGTATAGGGGCCGTCATCAACACCGCTAAGGTGGAGATCGGGAGCCGCTGTGTCGTGTTTGGGCTGGGAGGCATTGGGCTCAATGTTATTCAAGGCCTGCGCTTGGCCGGCGCCAGCCAGATTGTTGGGGTAGACCTCAACGATGGCAAAGCTGAGATGGGCCGTCATTTCGGTATGACTGACTTCGTCAACCCCGCCGACGTCGGCGGGGAAATGGTTGCGCATTTGGTCGAGCTTACGGGCGGCGGGGCTGACTATACATTCGATGCCACAGGCAATGTGAACGTCATGCGGACGGCGCTGGAGTGCGCGCACAAGGGATGGGGCGAGTCGATCATCATCGGTGTTGCGCCCGCGGGAGCAGAGATTGCGACGCGGCCGTTTCAGCTTGTCACCGGCAGGATTTGGCGCGGCACGGCATTCGGCGGCGCCAAGGGACGGACCGATGTGCCGAGGATCGTCGATTGGTACATGGATGGTAAGATCGAGATTGACCCTATGATCACTCATAAGCTCTCTCTGGATCAGATCAATGAGGGCTTCGACTTAATGCACAAGGGTGAGAGCATTCGCGCGGTCGTGGAGTACTGAGACCAGATGGAGTTGGTGTCGCAAAGTCAGTGTTTCGGCGGCAAACAAGCCGTCTACAAGCATTTTTCCAAGTCGTGCGACTGCGACATGACGTTTGCCGTCTATCTGCCGCCTCAGGCGAAGTCTCGCCCGGTGCCGACACTTTGGTATCTCTCGGGCCTGACCTGCACGCATGAGAACGTCATGGTCAAAGGAGGCTTCCAAAGTCATGCGTCAGCTTCCGGACTTGCCCTGGTGTTCCCCGACACATCGCCGCGCGGAGAATCGGTCGGCGATGACGAGGCTTACGACCTTGGACAGGGGGCGGGCTTCTACCTGAATGCCCTCCAGGACCCATGGAAATCGAACTATCGCATGTACGACTATATCGTCAGCGAGCTTCGCGATCTGGTGTCAGAAAGCTTCCCAGTGTGCAGCCGTCACGGCATCACCGGGCATTCGATGGGGGGACACGGTGCCCTTACTATCGCGATGCGGAATAGTCATTTGTTTGAATCGCTGTCCGCCTTCGCTCCGATTGCCAATCCGACGCAATCGGATTGGGGACGAAAACAGCTGAGCGCCTATCTCGGCGACGATGAGTCCACATGGGCCGAACATGACGCGACTCTGCTCTTGGAAGAACGTGGCTGGAAAAGTGACATTCTGATCGACCAGGGAACGGATGACCAGTTCCTCGACTTGCTGAAGCCGGAATCGCTAGCCGGCATGATGGCCAGCCGTCGGCAGGCGGGAATCATGCGTATGCAGCCGGGTTATGACCATTCCTACTTTTTCGTCAGTTCGTTTGCGCGTGACCATGTCGAGTGGCACGCGGAGCGACTACACAGCGGGGAGCACTGGAAGGACCGAATGGGATGATGCATGCAGGCAGGGTATACGCCATCTCATGCTTTGTAACACCTGTCAAAAAGGGACCGTTTGACGACGGAACTTACTACGAATTTTTGCTGACGAGCCGAGGCCACGCCACGGTTCGAGAAGCCAGCAAAACTAGCAATGGGATCCCATCGCAGACCCATTGCTGACAATGCGGCCAGCAAGCCGCCAAATAGGGAGAGCAAGATGAAGAAACCGATGCTGATCGCCTCTGGGATCGCGCTCTGCGCCGCCGGTGGGGCGGTTGCGAATGATGATCTCATTGCCCAGATGGAGAACCCTGCGCAATGGGCTATCCAGACCGGCGACTACGAAAACCAACGCTACAGCGAGCTTGATCAAATCAACGCCGGCAATGTCGGTGATCTTCAGGTCGCCTGGACCTTCTCCACAGGCGTACTACGCGGCCATGAAGGTTCGCCGCTGGTCATTGGCAACGTGATGTATGTTCATACGCCGTTTCCGAACATCGTTTACGCGCTCGACTTGGCCAACGAAGGCAAGATTATCTGGAAATATGAGCCAAAGCAGGATCCGGACGTCATTCCTGTGATGTGCTGCGATACGGTGAACCGTGGTGTTGCTTACGCGGAAGGAAAGATCTTCCTGCACCAGGCCGACACCAAGGTGGTCGCTCTTGATGCAAACTCAGGTGAGGTCATCTGGGAAGTGCAGAATGGTGACCCCGCGATCGGTGAGACCAACACCGCGACGGTTCTGCCGATCAAGGATAAGGTCATTGTCGGCATCTCGGGCGGCGAATTCGGTGTTCGCGGTTCGGTGACTGCCTATGACATGAATACCGGCGATGTGGCCTGGCGCGGCTACTCGATGGGGCCAGACTCCGACACGCTGATGGATCCCGAGCTGACAACGCATCTGGGCGAGCCAGTAGGGGTCGACTCTGGTATCACGACTTGGGAAGGTGATCAGTGGAAGATCGGTGGTGGCACCACCTGGGGTTGGTACTCGGCTGACCTTGAAGAAAACCTCTTCTACTATGGCACGGGCAACCCATCGACCTGGAACCCGTCACAGCGCCCTGGCGACAATCGCTGGTCAATGACCGTGTTTGCTCGTGACATCGACACTGGCATCGCCAAGTGGGTCTACCAAATGACCCCACATGACGAGTGGGACTATGACGGCGTCAACGAAATGATCCTGTCGGATCAGGAAGTTGACGGTGAGATGCGCAAGCTGCTCACCCACTTCGATCGTAATGGTCTCGGCTATACGATGGATCGCGTCACCGGTGAGCTTCTCGTCGCCGAGAAGTTTGATCCGGTCGTGAATTGGACCACCGGTGTTGATATGGACCCGAACAGCGACACCTACGGTCGTCCGGCTGTGGTGGCGCAGTATTCGACCGCGCAGAATGGCGAGGATGTGAATACAACTGGCGTCTGTCCGGCGGCGCTGGGAACCAAAGACCAGCAGCCTGCGGCTTACAGCCCGAAGACTGAGCTGTTCTATGTTCCAACCAACCACGTCTGCATGGACTACGAACCATTCCGTGTCAGCTACACCGCAGGTCAGCCATATGTCGGTGCGACTCTGTCGATGTACCCGGCACCGGATAGCCATGGCGGCATGGGCAACTTCATCGCTTGGGACAACATCAACGGCGAGATCAAGTGGTCGCTGCCTGAGAAGTTCTCAGTCTGGTCGGGCGCTATGGCAACCGCCGGCGATATTGTGTTCTACGGCACGCTTGAAGGTCACCTGAAGGCCGTTCATGCGGAAACTGGTGAGGAGCTCTATAGCTTCAAGACGCCATCGGGCATCATCGGCAACGTGATGACCTACGAGTTGGACGGCAAGCAGTACGTTGGTATCCTTTCCGGCGTGGGTGGTTGGGCCGGCATCGGCCTTGCGGCTGGTCTGACCAACCCGAATGACGGTCTTGGCGCTGTGGGTGGTTATGCCGCGCTCAGTGACTACACTGCGCTGGGTGGTCAACTGACTGTGTTTGCGCTGCCGAACTAACGAGGTTGCGCAACGCAAAACCAAGTGTTGGCACGGGCATCGCCCGTGCCAACTTTTGCCAGGGAATAGGTGAGCAAACATGAAACTTGCAGGGAAGCTCGTTGTCGTCGGCCTCACAGTGCTTGTCGCGCAATCGGCTCAGGCCGAAGATGTCGATAATCTTACAGCCGCCTATAGCGAAGACGGCCGTTACTTTACCAGCGACGACGTCCCGACCTACAACGTCGCGGAGGATGGAACCGTCGACTGGCTGACCTATTCGGGCTTTCGCAGATATCATTCGGAATGCCATGTCTGTCACGGACCGGAAGGCGAAGGCTCCACCTATGCGCCGGCTTTGAAGGAATCCGCGATCGATATGGACTACTACGACTTCGTCGATGTCGTCGTAAACGGTCGGAAGGAAGTGAACGCTTCAGAAAATTCGGTGATGCCGGCCTTCGGCGAGAACCGCAATGTCATGTGCTTCCTCGACGACATGTATGTCTATCTCAAGGCGCGCGGTGCTGATGTGGTTCCGCGGGGACGGCCTGCCAAGAAAGAGGCGAAATCGGACGCGATCAGAGAGACTGAGAATGCCTGCTTGGATAGCTGAGGCCCGTTCGCTCAGCCTGCTGTCCGTTCTGCTGTCCTGTCTTGCGATAGTGGGACCGGCGGAGGACGGGGCAGCGCAGACCTCCGATCTCGTCTCGACCAATGCGCTGCGAGTCTGCGCTGATCCTGCTAACCATCCGATGTCCTCGAAAGACGAGACCGGATTCGAAAACCATCTGGCCGACCTCATCGGCGAAAAGCTTGAGCTTCCGGTGGAGTATACATGGTATCCCATGGCCACTGGTTTCATCCGTAACACGCTACGGGTGAAGAAATGTGACGTTGTCATCGGCTATGCACAGGGCCACGAATTGGTTCTGAACACAAATCACTATCTCACGTCGGTCTATGCCCTGATTGTTCCGAAGGGCAGCGACTTGGCCGATGTCGAAATGCTGTCTGATCCGGCTTTATCTGATCGCCGCATCGGCATCATCGCTGGGACGCCGCCTGCAGCCCATATGGCTCGGAACGGTCTCATAGCGAAGTCGAAACCTTATCAGCTTGTGGTCGATCGAAGGCACGACAGCCCGGCTACCGAGATGCTCAGTGATCTCGCGGCCGGAGAAATTGACGCTGCGATCCTTTGGGGGCCGCTGGGCGGACCGCTCGTCAAGCAGGACTTTCCGGAAATGGAGGTCATTCCTCTGATCAGGGAAGAGCTGCCACCGCGATTGTTTTATCGCATCACCATGGGTGTTCGACAGGGTGAGAAGGTCTGGCAGCGGCAGTTGAATTCGCTGATCCGCCGCAATCAGGATGAGATCAACCGCCTCCTCGCTGATGCCGGTGTTCCCTTGATTTCTGATTTGGGCACGGAGGTGATGGACCTCGACAATTGAGGTTGGTCGGGGTCGGGATAGCTTTGGCCCTTCTGACATGGTCGCGGCTCGCCTTGGCACAGCCCGTGCCCGAGCCAGACGACTACCGGATGGAGCTGTACCGTGCACCGGTGCCAGTGACGCTTTCGGGCGGAACGGTGGTTGGCCCCGAAGAAGCGCACGCGCTCTGGCAGGAAGGTGACGTCGCTTTCATCGACGTCATGCCCCGAGCGCCAAAGCCTGCAAACCTGCCTAAGGGAACGATCTGGCGGGACAAACCGAGACAATCGATCCCCGGTGCGATCTGGCTGCCCAATGTCGGCTACGGAGAGATAGCCGAAATCACCGCGACCTATTTCCAAAGGGGACTCGACAAGGCTTCCGGTGGCGATCCGTCCCGTCCTGTGCTGTTCTTCTGCCTCGAGGACTGCTGGATGAGTTGGAACGCCGCCAAGCGAGCCATCGAGTGGGGATACACAGACGTCTACTGGCTTCCCGAAGGAACAGACGGATGGCGCCTTTGGGATCTTCCGCTCGAAGCCGTCCAACCTGAAGAGTTCTCCCCCCCAGACTGATAGCTGATGCGCGTCGGCGCCGATTTGAATCAGAGACGCCTCTTATGAAATAAGAATCGTCTCTGATAACGAGCTGGCTAAACTAACCTGGCGATGGGAAAAAAAATGGTGGTAGGTCTTTAGCAGATCGTCTGAAATGGGCGGCCTGATCAACTCAAAGGCCGCAGGGGGAGGAAACGTGTCTGCTCGATTGGTGATGCTTTTTGTCGCCGCCACCTTGTCTTTGCTCTCTTTTAAGGCGATGGCGGTCGATGTGAATTCAGCCGTTCTTCGCGTCGACTATCCGTCCTTGTTGCCGATCAGCCGTTTCGATCGGCAACAGGACGATTTTGCCTTCGCTGGCGCAGCACTTGCTGATGAAGATAACAACACGACCGGCAGCTTTCTCGGGCATGTCTACGAGACGAAAACGGTTGCGACGACCCCTGAGGAGGCCGAAGCTGCGCTTGGCGAGATCTTGAACAGCGGGACCAAGCTCGTCGTCATCTTAGCCAGAACCGAGGAACTCTTGCGCTTGACGGATCAGGCGGCGGAGGCTGGGGCTCTGGTATTCAATGCAGCCAATGCGGATACGTCTTTGCGTGATGATCAATGCAGGGCGAACCTACTACACATCGCGCCGTCGAATGCCATGAATGCCGACGCAGTAGCGCAATTCGCCATGTGGAAGAGGTGGAGCGACTGGTTTCTGGTGTCCGGCGGCAATGCCGAAGGTCAAGTGATTGCGGATGCCTATCGCCGATCTGCGGAGAAGTTCGGTGCTAACATCGTCGAGGATCGAATCTTTGAGGATACCGGCGGGGCGCGGCGAACCGATTCGGGGCACGTTCTTGTTCAAAAGCAAATTCCGACAGACACGCAGAACGTCGATGACCATGACGTTGTGATTGCTGCGGATGGGACCGACTTTTTTGCCCGGTATCTTCCCTATCACGTCTGGACCCCGCGCTTGGTCATGGGATCGTCCGGCTTGCGGCCGGTCACCATGCATGGCTCGCACGAAGCCTGGGGCTCAACCCAGTATCAGACGCGCTTCGAGGAGTTAAACGGGCGCTATGTTAAGCCCGAGGACTACAATGTTTGGTTGGCCCTTCGTGTGGTCGGTGAGGCCGTGACGCGGGTCAACACGGCGACGCCAGAAGGCGTGCGTGACTATGCGTTGTCAGAAGCGTTCGAGCTCGCTGCCTTTAAAGGGCAGAAAGTAACGTTCAGAACGTGGAATGGTCAGTTGCGTCAGCCGATCCTGCTCTACGACGGCTCTATTACCGTGAGTGTGAGTCCTCAAGAGGGTTTCCTGCACCAGCACTCGGTGCTCGATACCCTCGGTCTCGACCAACCGGAATCCAACTGCACGGCATTCAACTGATGGGAAGAGACATGAGGACACTTTTTACGTTCGGCGCTGTCTTCGCTCTTGCGGCTAGCCCCCTGTTGGCTGGGTCCGCCACGGCTGGGAAAGCTTTCGTTTCCAACGAGAAGGGCAACACAATCACCGTTGTCGACACCGAGACATGGGAAGCCGTCGAAGAATTCCCTGCCGGCAACAGACCGCGCGGGATCACGGTCAGCCCGGACGGCAAGTTGCTCTATGTCTGTGCCTCGGACGACAATATCGTACGTGTCTTCGATACGGAGACCTACCAGGAGGTCTTCACGCTGCCATCGGGACCGGATCCGGAGTTGTTCGTCTTGCACCCCTCTGGCAACCCGCTCTTTATCGCTAACGAGGATGACAATCTGGTCACCGTTACGGATACGGAGACGCGGACCATTCTCGCGGAGGTTCCAGTTGGCGTAGAACCTGAGGGCATGGGCATCAGCGCTGATGCCAAATTCGTCGTCAACACGTCCGAAACAACGAACATGGCGCATTTCATCTCCACCGAAGATTACGAGATCAAGCACAATGTGCTCGTCGATCAGCGTCCCCGCTATGCGCAATATACCGCTGACGGAACACGCCTTTTCGTGACATCGGAAATCGGTGGTACGGTGACCGCGATGGACATTGCCGAGGACGGGTCACCGGAGGTGATTGGCAAGATCAGCTTCGAGGTGCCGGGAGTCGAGCCGGAATGGCTACAGCCGGTCGGCGCGAAGGTAACGTCGGACGGCAAGCGCCTCTTTGTGGCACTCGGCCCAGCAAACCGTGTCGCCGTTATCGATGCCGAAAGCCTCGAGGTGCTCGACTATATTCTCGTCGGACAGCGTGTCTGGCAGCTCTCATTCACGCCGGACGAAAAGTATCTGTTGACGACCAATGGCAATTCCAACGACATCACAGTCATTGATGTCGCCAACGAGGAAGCGATCAAATCCGTGCCGGTGGGGCAGCAGCCCTGGGGCGTGGCTGTGATCAAGTGACAGAACAAGGGACAATATCATGAGACACATTCTGGCAGCAGCTCTGCTGACAGCCATAGCGTTTCCGGCGAGTGCGGCGCCGCTATGTGACGACTTGGGCTTCGCCGGTCTTCTTGCTAAATGCAATCGTGGCGAGACGATCGAGCTCACCCTCGCCTCGGGTCAGCCGCTGGGTGAGGACGTGGTACTGCAATCCGGGGCCTACTACAAGATGCAGATCACCGCCGATGGTACGGCGGAGCTCGCGATCGAAGGAGCGAAGTTCTTCCGGGCGATCTGGATGAACGAGATCGTGATTAACAAGATCGAAGTCCGACCGATGGCGATCGACTCGATCGAATTCGATGATGCCGGCACTGCTGAGTTCTCGTTCATCGCAATCAAGCCGGGTAGCCATGTGCTGCGCATTCCCGGCTCCACGGGCGAGTCACAGCAGGTCACGCTAAGCATACAATAAACAGGGAGAGTTCAAGATGAGGACTGTGGGAATTCTGATCGCTTCTGTCATGCTGGCAGGTGCAGCAAGTGCTGACTCGAATGGTGTCGATGAGGAAACCATTGCGGCCATTGAGGCAAAGCTCGCCTCCATGGAATGTCAGATGGACCCGGACGATATCGAGGTCGAGGACGACGGTTATGAACTCGACGACGTCATTTGCAAGGGCGGCAACCAGTTCGACATCGAGCTTGACGCAGACCTGAACGAGATCGGTCGAAAAGCCGAGTAGCGTCTTACGTTTCTGGACGTAAATGTCTTTTTGAGTAACCCTGCTTTTTTGTTCGCTTGTCATGCGGCCTTAAGCGCGAGCAGGTTGCAAAAGATTCTGAGGGAGCGGTCGGAAGGGCCGCTCCCAATTGCATTTATGGGGCCGCAACAACTACGGCCTCCTTCAAAACAGCGGATGGCCTTGCTGCGGCCAGAGGTCCAATAGGATCAGGTTCTACTCCTCCGGAGGAATGACACCTTTTCTGAAGGCAAAGCATCCGTAGAAGCGCCGTTCGTGCGTTTGAATAACGGCATAGGCTTGCTTGGCGCGCTCGTAAAACGCGTAGCGTTCGATCGAGATCATTGGCCAAGGGGCACCGTTGGCCACATCGATCTTTGCTTGCACCTCTTGCTGCACAGTGGGCATTTCGTCTGGGGAACCGACGACCTCCATGCGGGCCGCAGCATCGTCCACGAACGTATCGAGTGGGTAGACTGACAAAACGGCCTCGACGACTTCGGGTGCGCTGCGATCAATCCGCAGCAAACGGCCATGAACAGTCTGTTGAGCCACTGAGTCACTTGGAAAGTTGGTGTCGGCAATGATCAGATCATCCCCGTGTCCCATGGCACGCAGCACCTGCAACACGTCGGCGTTCAGCAGATGATTGATTCCTTTGAGCATGGATTCGGTCCTTAAGGTCACGCACTATTGCAGGGTTCTTTGCCCTAAAACTGCTGTGATTGACTTGCAACGACGATCATTCATACACTTTCAGCAAGGACGAAGAAAGCCGGACCAGTGGTAGGCTTCGGCAATTCACAATCGACAATCGCAAAGGTCGTCTTCGGGGAGACAACAATGAAGGTCCAAGTTTATCGTCAGCTCATGGCCATGCAGGCGAACCGCCGCTCGGTGTTAAAGAGTGCTGCGGGAGCAGCTGCTGTCGTGGGGGCTTCGTCTATGCTCGGCGGTCTGCCAACAAGAGCATTGGCACAAAGCGGAAGCCTGCGTGCCGAAATTCTAAAAATCCCTGGTGTTGGTGTCGGCTCGCCAACCGATGCGGATTGGCAGAAGGTCGGTGAACTCTGCCTCGGCGGCACGAAGGAGACAGTGCAGGAAGGTGAGTTCGCCGGTGTTGAACTCACCTTTATGGGGCTCAACAATCAAAACCTTCACAACTTTCTGTTTCGCGGTTTTCTAAAGCCGTGGGAGGCCTACACGGGAGCGACCATTAATTGGATCGATCTCGCGCAAGCAGACTACAATGCGCGCCTCCAACAATCGATCGCGACGGGCACAGTCGACTTCGACATTCTGGAGATGGGGGCACCTTTCGAAGGTGACGTCTGCGGCAAGGGACTGGCCTCTGAGATGCCAGATTGGGTCGCGACTTTGATCGACATGGATGACTATGTCAGCTATCTCAAAGCGCCAGTCGGCACCTGGGACGGCAAGACCTACCGCATCTCAATCGACGGAGATTGCCACACCTTCGCCTATCGCACTGACTATTACGACAATGAGGACTTCGCTGCTGCTTGGAAAGAAGCGGGAGGGGAAGGGGACTGGGCACCGCCCAAGACGTGGGCGGAGGTCAACGCGCACGCCAAGTTCCTAAAGGGCAAGACCGATCCACTCACCGGCCTAGACGCGCACGGCTTCCTTGATCCACTCAAGGGTTGGGGCGGCTTTGGCTTTTACTTCCTGGAAGATCGCGCGACTGCCTATGCTAAACATCCCGACGACCCGGCCTGGTTGTTCGATCCCGATACGATGACGCCGAGAGTCAACAATCCAGCCTTCGTGCGTGCGATCCAGGAAGTGATGGATATCATGGACACCTTCCCGGCGGATCAAATCAATGCCGACCCTGGCACGACGGCCTTCCAGCAGTTCTTGGCTGGTACCGGCTCGTCGCTTACCTGGTGGGGCGATGTCGGCTCGAATGCGCGCACGTCGGACACATCGGTGGTCGGTGATGTGGTTGGCTTTGACATCATCCCGGGTGCTGATGAGGTCTACAACGCCAGGACCGGCGAATGGGAGCAGACGCCAAATGAAGCGCCGAACATGGCGTACATTGGTTGGGGCGTCTATGTGATGGCCAGAGTCGACAGTGACAGCAAAAAGCAGAAAGCAGCTTGGTCGGCGGCGGCGCATCTCGGCGGGAAGGATCTTTCACTTTGGGCGTCTGCCTATCCCTCTGGCTTCCAGCCTTACCGCCAGTCGCACTTCAATTTCGAGGAATGGGAAGAAGCAGGTTACGACCGCGCATTCGTCGAGGATTATCTAGGCTCGAACGCCGATAGCTACAACCATGCCAATGCGGCAATTGAACCGCGTATCCCCGGAATTTTCCAATACTATTCGGTCGCCGAAGATGAATTGGCCAAAGGATTCGCTGGTCAGTACGGTTCAGCGCAGGAAACGGCGGATGCGATCGCGGCTGCGTGGGAGAAGATCACCGACCAGATCGGCCGTGACAGTCAGATCGCGCTTTACAAGGCAAGCCTCGGCCTTTAGCGCGTGAAGGCATCATACTCGAGTTTGTTGAAACGTGGCTGGCCTCACGGCGAGAGCCGGCCACGTTTTTTCAATGACATGATGCGATGAGTGTTGCCGAAGGTGACCTTCTGCACACCGTCCAACCCGGGACAATTCCGGTAGGCAAGGTCAGGCTTGGCCGCGTTCTGCTATGGGTGGCAAGCGCCATTCTTGCCCTGGCGTTCCTGATTCAGGCTTTGTTTGAGTCCGGCGTCGTTAGCCTTGGGTTCGAGACCTGGCGGCCCGTTCTCTACGCTTATTTCCTTTGGGCGTTCACGCTTTGTCTGTCGCGTGTGATGATTCATGGCGAGCAGGGGAAGAAAGCCCTGTTCGTGCTGCCCGCTGCCCTCTTTGTCATTTCGATGGTGATCTTCCCTCTGATCTTCGCCCTCTGGATCGCTTTTTCCGATTGGAATCTGTCGTCGCTCACGGGCCGACAATTTAACGGCCTCGATAATATCAGACAGATGATGAGCGATCCTTTCTATTGGAATGCACTCTACAACATGGTGCTCTACACGCTCGTCATTCTGGTCGAGTATGCGATCGCCTTTGGCTTGGCACTCTTACTGAACGCGAATATCCGTGCACGAAAGTTCTGGCGTGTCATTTTCCTGATGCCCCTTATGCTGTCGCCGGTGGCGGTGAGCTGGATGATTGGTAAATCCATGCTTGAAGTCCGCTTCGGACCTATTGCACGTCTCGGCAAGTGGCTCGGCTGGGAGCAACCCTCCTTCTTCGGTACACCCGAAATTGCCCGGTTAACCATCATGGCGATGGACGCCTGGACCTTCATCCCCTTCATGATGATCATGATTTTGGCAGGGCTTCAGGCTATACCGAAGGACATCCTGGAAGCCGCGGAAGTCGATGGAGCAACGGCTTGGCAACGTTTTTGGCGCGTCGTCTTTCCGTTGATGCTGCCCGTATCGATCACTGCTGTGATGATCCGTATCATCTTCAAATTGAAGCTCGCCGATATCATCATCAATGTCACGTCCGGGGGGCCAGGTGGCGCCACCGATTCGGTCACCAGTTTCATCTTCCGCGAGTACCGTGATCGCTCCAATGTTGGTTATGGCACACTCCTGGCCATCGTCTATCTGATAGCAATCGTGATCTTCATGACAATCATGTTGAAGCTGTCCGAGCGCTTGGTGCGCCGTGTGACGGGGACGGGCTGATGGCTTCTCCCGCAATGAAAGATGATCGCTACCGCTGGTGGCTGATGCGTCTTGTTGTCTACGGACTTTTGATCTTCTGGGCCGTCATCTGCATTTTTCCGATCTACTGGACACTCACGACATCGTTTAAGATGGCACCTAACGTGATGAAAGGTCATCTTGTGCCGTGGCTCGACTTTGCGCCTGCTTGGCTCGGTTGGAAGTCGTTAGGCCTCTCTCCGGACACGATCTTCGCCACGTCGACCGTACGCGCCGAGTTTCTCAAACGTTTCCTGAACAGCGTGATCATTGCCACATCAGCCTCAGCGTGCGCTGTCATCCTGGGCTCACTTGCGGCCTACGGCCTGAGTCGCTTTTCTTATCGCTTCGGTTTCATGAAGAACTCCGATATCTCCTTCTTTTTCCTCTCTCAGCTAATCTTGCCGCCGGTCGTACTCGCTCTACCGTTCTTGGTGCTCTACAAGGAACTCGCCTTGCTTGACAGCCGGATCGGCATGATCGCGATCTACACGCTGATGGTATTGCCAATTGTCATCTGGATCATGCGCGATCAATTTGCCTCAGTGCCAGTCGAGCTCGAAGAGGCAGCGCTAGTGGATGGTCTCTCGATCTGGGGCGCTTTCGTGAGGATTGTCCTACCGCTCGTGCTTCCAGGCATCGTCGCTGCCTTTATCCTCTCGCTCGTACTCTGCTGGAATGAGTATTTCTTTGCCGCCCTTCTGACCAGCACCGATGCCAAGACGCTACCGGTCATGATTGCGAGCCAAACCGGTAGCCAGGGCATCAACTGGTGGGCGATGGCCGCTCTTTCTGCAGCAGGTATCATGCCGCTCATCCTGATTGGCATCCTGCTCGAGAGTTATATCATCAAGGGCATGACAGCTGGCGCCGTGAAGTAGCGTGGGCCGCATAACCTAATCTTCGAAAAAGGGTATTGCCGCGCCATGGACCTGGACCGCGACGTGAGGGAACGAGCCATACGCGAATTGACGGCCGACGATGTTGATCACTTTCAAGACATTAATCGGCATGAAGCGTCAACGCGTTCGTTACGATCGAAGGCATTGAGCTTGGGACGCGTTCTTAGGTCTAGGTCACACTACCATACCCCAAGCTATGCGAAGACTCCCGCCGGCGAGACCGCCAGCGTTTGACATCGTGACTTTGCTGCAATCAGGGCGCTGGTGCTATCGTCAAAAAGAAACGCACTCACAAGGCCACGATGGGGAGGGTTCAACGTTGACCTACAAGATCGATCCCAGACGCGATCGTGAGGTGGTGGACGAGTTTCGACAAAATCCGATCGGGCATCACAGCCCAGACCTGCAGCGCGTGCTGAACACCCTTCGCGGTGGGCCGCTTGAAGGCAAGCTTGTGTTGGTATGCACCAAGCCATTTGAAGAATGGGCGCTGGCCCGCCACCCGGGCGAGCGTGGTAAGCCCATCGAGATTCTGCAAGAACACCGGTTTACCAGTAGAGAAGAGGCAGAGTGGGCCGTGTTCCGAATGCGCTGGAAGGAGCACACCGGTGAAGACCTGAACTAATCTGACAGGTGAGCGAAAATGTTAAAGATTCTGGGCTATGCCGATCGCCTCTCGGTGGCACCTGGCGAGCAAGTGCGATTTATGGTTAGCGTCGAGGGCGGTGGCGCCTATCAGGCTGAGATCGTGCGCATCATCCACGGTGATGCCAATCCAGAAGGTCCAGGATTGAAGCTCCGACCGGTGGCGTCGACGGTGGATGGCCGCTATCAGGGGCGGGCGCAGCAGACCGATGCGGGCTCCTATGCTTGCATTCCCGATCATCCCCGCTTGCAGACGCTCAAAGCGGTCACCCTCCTTGCAATGATCTGGCCGACGACACCAGAGAAGCACGGCGAGCAGGCTCTCATTGGCCAGCGTTCTCCAGACGGGAAGCAGGGCTTCGGTCTTTCAATACTCGATGGTCAGCTGGCCCTCACCCTCGGCGATGGCAAGCAACATGAGATCATCAAAAGCGGTAAAAAAATGTTCGAACGGCGCTGGTATCTGGTCGCCGCCACCATTGACCCAGGAAGCGGCATGGCCAGCCTCGTGCAGCGACCACTGCAGCACCATCCTCATGTCGACGACAGTGCCACCATCAGCCAGACGATTGACGTGACGACGCGTACGTTGGCGGCAGACGTGATCATGGGGGGACGGCATGTGGACCACGGTGCGGTCGATTATCACTACAATGGTAAGATCGACAGTCCAGCGATCTTTGATCGAGCACTCGCCATTGAAGAGCTGGACGGCGCATTTCGCCGACCCTTACCGGAAAGCCTGATGACGTCACTGGTCGCTGCCTGGGACTTCTCCCAAAAAGTCGAGACCACGGATATCATCGACATCGGTCCCAACGGTCTTGACGGCAAGCTTGTACACCTGCCGGCGCGCGCGATGAAAGGCTGGAATTGGGATGGCTCGACCATTCGTTGGACCGACAAGCCGGAGCAATATGGGGCGATCCACTTCCACGACGACGATCTCCATGACTGCGGGTGGCAGGCCGACTTTTCGTTAGACGTCCCGAGTGATCTGCCGAGCGGTGCCTATGCTGCCCATGTCTGGATCGACGACGGTAAAACGGCGGAAGAGGAAGACTACATTACGTTCTTTGTCAGGCCACCACGCGGGCAGATGGGCAAAGCGGGCCGCCCGAAAGCTGCCTTCCTCGTGCCGACGGCGAGCTATATGGCTTATGCGAACGACCACAGCCATCTCGACGCCGAAGGCGCCGAGATGATGATGGGCAGGCTTCTCGTTTATCAGCCAACCGACCTGTTTCTCCAGGAACATCGCGAGTTTGGCAACGCGCTCTACGACACCCATAGCGACGGCAGCGGGGTCTGCTATTCGTCTTACTTGCGCCCGATCTTGAACATGCGCCCGAAATACGCCTCCTGGCTTGGTGCCCATGGCTCCGGTCTATGGCAATTCAATGGCGACACCCATCTGCTGGATTGGCTTGATCACGAGGGCATTGAGGTTGACTGCATCACCGATGAGGATTTGGAAGCCGAAGGTGTCTCTCTTCTCGAACCTTACCGCGTAATCCTGACCGGCACCCATCCAGAATACCACACGAAACGAATGTCGGACGCTATGCTTGCCTGGCAAGGCAAGGGCGGTCGCCTCATGTATCTTGGCGCCAATGGCTGGTACTGGCGCATCGCCTGGCATGGCGATGAGCCAGGCGTGATTGAAGTGAGGCGAGCCGAGGATGGCATCAGGACGTGGGCGGCCGAGCCTGGCGAGTATTATCACTCGTTCACCGGCGAATTCGGAGGGCTTTGGCGACGGAATGGCCGACCACCGAATGAAGTCGTCGGTCTCGGCTTTTCCGCACAAGGATTCGATATCAGTTCCTACTATCGACGCCAGGAGGATAGCTTCAATCCGCGCGCCGCCTTCATCTTCGACGGCGTGGGCGACAATGAATTGATCGGCGATTTTGGCCTGGTGGGCGGCGGTGCTGCCGGGCTAGAGCTCGATCGCGCCGACCATGCGCTCGGGACTCCTGCCAATCTTCTTGTGTTGGCGTCTTCGGAAAATCACACAGACTTGGTTCTTGTGGTCACGGAGGAAGTCAACGTCATGGGCCCCGACCTTTCCGGCTCACAAAACGAGCTGGTACGCGCCGACCTCGCCTTTTATGAAACACCTTCAGGTGGCGCGGTGTTTTCGACAGGATCCATCGCCTGGTGCGGATCGCTTTCCCATAACGGGTACGACAACAATGTCGCGCGAATCACGGGCAATGTATTGCGGCGCTTCTTAGACGAGACGCCGTTTACATAAAGCGCAGAAGCTTATCCGAACCAATCCAGCCGTTAGATGAGGACCAACATTGTTGCGATCGCCACTGACTTCAAAGCTGAGAGACTATGGACGTCTTGCAAGCTGCGGGAAGACGGGTTTCAGTTGTTGATAGGTTTCCAGATAGGTGTGGTAGAGCGCATCGTAACGCGCGCTATTCTTGGTATTCGGCTCAACAATCTCGGCTGGCTTAACGAAGCGGGAGACACCGTCCCAATCATCGACGGCACCGGTGGCGAACGCGGCAATGTAGGCCGCGCCGAGGCAGGACCCAGGATGGCCTTCGAGGAGGTGGATGGGAAGGCCGAGGCTATCAGCGGCGATTTGCATCCAAAGACGGCTTTGGGCGCCGCCGTCCGAGGCGAAAAGGCGTAGTGCTGGTTGGCCAAGCTCGGAAAAGACATCCATGTGATGGCGAAAGCCGAAGACCACGGCTTCGAGCGCTGCCCGCCAGATGTGGCTTATCTCATGATGGAGACCAAGGCCTACCAGCGTTCCGCGCGCGTCCGGGTCATGGATCGGTGTCTTCTCGCCGAGAAAATAGGGCAGCATCACCAGACCGTTGGCGCCAGGCTCGATCTCGACCGCAAGCTGATCGAGGGCTGCATGCGGATTCGCCTTGGACTTAATGGTATCACTTGCAAGGTTGGCAACGATCCAATTGAGCATGGCTCCGGAGCAGGCCATGCAGCCATTCGGCATGAATTTTTCCGGTACGATGTGGAAATCGAGAAAAAGACGAGGATCAGGTTTGGGTGAAGCCGCTGCGAGCATGATGTCGCCAGCACCGCCGAACTTGATCAGGCAGTCGCCATCGTCTCGGATGCCGGCAACGAAGGCTGATGTGATATGGTCGGCTGATCCCGCGATCACAGGTGTACCGGTAGCAAGGCCCGTGAGGCTCGCGGCGCGAGCTGTAACGTGACCGATAATCTCATGAGACGCACGAATAGGCGGTAAAATGCTGGGATCGATATGGGCGAGGGCAACAAGTTCTGTATCGATCTGACGCTTCGAGACATCGACAAAGCCAGCCTCGAGCGCCCAGTTATGTTCAATCACGCGCTCGCCGGTAAGGCGCCAGTTGATGTAGTCATAAGAACCGAAGACAGTCTTGATATTCGAAAAGACATCGGGTTCGTGCCGTTCCAGCCAACGGAGCTTGGTGGCGACGAGCTGCTGGTTAATGCCATTGCCGGTGCGTCTGACGAAGTCAGGCCCGTCGAATTCGGCCGCGATCGCCTCGACTTCGCGCCCGACCCGCCCATCACTTTGCTGGATGCTTCGACGCAGGAGATTGCCATCGCCATCGAGTAAAACCACGGCGGGCAGCATGCCGGTGACACCAATCGCCTTGACATCTGTGGCAGACGTGCTGGAGGTCGACAGGAGTTCGGGGATGATAGCGCAGACATTTTGCCACCAGACTTCAGGATCTTCCTCGGCCCATCCCGGGTGATCCGAATGGAGGGCGACCGGCCGGCTGGCGAGGGCCAGGGTTCGACCTCCACTATCGATCAAGATGCCAATGGTTGATGTGGTGCCAATGTCGATGCCGAGTGTGATCGCCATGCCGGTACCTCAACGACGCTTGCTGACGTGGTCCATGAAACGCTTCACCCGATCGCCATCAACCGGGTTCCAGGTGTCACCGTCCACCTTAAAATGCGTGCCAATCACACAGCCATCGGCGATCTCGAGGATGGCATCGACATTGTCAATCCTCACACCGGTATTAGCGAAGACGAGGGTGTCGCCGACTTTCTCTTTGACATTGCGCAGGGCTGACTGGTCGACGGCCTGACCTGTAAGCGGGCCTGAAACACAAACGACGTCGGCGAGCGACGAAAAGACCGCGCTCTCTGCGCGCTGTTCGATCGGACGACGATCGAGACTGTCAGCGAATTCGGCGTTGATATTGAAAAGGAGCATCAGATCATTTCTCGCCAGCTGGCTTCGTAACCGCAGCGCCGCAGCGCAATCCGGTTGCCAAACGCCCATGTCAGAAGCGAAGACGCCAGTAAAGATTTCTCGCGCGAAAGAAGCGCCCGTTGCGCAGGCAAGAGCGACCGTCGCTACTGGGTCCCATAGATAATTGACGCCAAACGGCACGCTGAGCATTGGCTTCAACGTTGTGACGACGGCCGTCATCGCAGCCAGGCTCTCCGGCGTTGCCTTTAGGAGATAGGGTCGGTCATTTTCGTTGCCGAACATAATCGCATCGACCCCACCCGCCTGCAGCTTCTCAATGTCGCTGGCGACGGCGTCAACCAGGGCATCAATGCCGCCAGCGGCATGATAGCCTGGCGCGCCGGGCAACGCGCCCAGATGCGCCATCGCGATGATCGGTTTCTTGACGCTAAGAAGTGGATGATCGGACATAACAAAGAGCTCGATTGTTGGAGGCACGTGAAACGCCTTGGTGATCGTTTCATCCAACAGGCTAACGTGCCATGGAGCAAGATGGCGTTGGACCTTGCTGCCCATTGGCGTTTTGAGATGTCTCGGCATGTGCCTCGGCACTCGCGACCTCTCGCGGCGCTGACTGCTCGCTTGCTTTCCCGGCCTCGAGGCTCCAAAGTCGATGTAAATGGCCGACATCTGAAGAATGTCGGTCAATCGCTCATAAGATGTGCTGCAAAGCAGCCGTAACTTTAGGGAGGCAATGACATGTTTCAAACGACCCGACGCTTGCTTCTAGCGAGTACCTTGGCCTTCGGCGTGGCCTCGCCCAGCCTTGCTCAGGACACGAGTATTCTCACCTCAGTACCGAGCCTCGGCTTTCCTTTTTTCGTGCACATGATGAAAGCACTTGAGGATGAAGCTGCAGCCCTCGGCGTCGCCACCGTCCAATCTGACGGCCAGAACAGCACGCCGAAGCAAACTGCCGACGTCGAGGCGGCGATCATCCAGGGTGTGAATGGGATCGTCATAAGCCCCTCGGACGTCAACGCCATGGCACCCGCAATCCAGACTGCCGTCGAGAATGGCGTGCCCGTTGTCACCATCGATCGCCGGGTCGACGGCGTGGATGGCATCCTCGCTCATGTTGGTGCCGACAATGTCATCGGCGGCGAGGCACAGGGCCGGTACATCATGGAGATGTTCCCCGACGGCGCGCGGATCGTTAATTTGCAAGGACAGCCTGGGGCCAGTCCAGCCATCGACCGGAACAAGGGTGTGCACAACGTTCTGGACGGTAACGACAAGTATCAATTCATCGTCGAACAGACCGCCAATTTTGCCAGAGATCAGGGCCTGAGCGTTACGGAGAGTATTCTTGCCGGTCTTGACAGCCCACCGGATGTGATCGTCGCTGCCAATGACGATATGGCGTTGGGTGCTGCCGAAGCGGTCAAGGCCCAAGGTTTGGGCGATCAGATCAAGATCCTTGGGTTCGATGCTCTGCCCGAGGCACTGGCGGCGGTCAAGGACGGGACACTCGCCGCGACGGTCGAACAGTTTCCGGGAGGCCAAAGTCGCAAGGCGATGCAGATCATGGTGGAGTTCGTCAAAGATGGCACAGTGCCGGACGAAAGCCTCGTTCTGCTCGAACCGATTGCGATCACCACGGACAATATCGACCAGGCAGAGCGCCTGGGTGAGCTGAACTGAGTGGTGAGCCCATTCCGTTGACGGCGTCGGCGCCGTTCCTGCAGATGACCGGGATTGCCAAGCGCTATCCCGGCGTTCTTGCCCTTGACGATGTCACGATCGAGCTTCACGCGGGCGAGGTCCTGGCGCTTCTTGGAGAAAACGGCGCCGGCAAGTCGACGCTCTTGAAGATCCTGTCCGGTGCGGAGAGGCCGGATGATGGCAAAATCAACCTGGATGGAAAGGACGTCCGTTTAAGCGGCCCGCTCGACGCTCAGGAACGCGGTATCGTCACCATCTATCAGGAATTCAACCTCATCCCGACGCTCTCAATTGCCGAGAATGTTCTGCTGGGCAAGGAGCCGGTCAATGCCCTCGGTCTGGTGGATTGGCGGGCGATGGATCGGCACGCCCGAGCGATCGTCGCCGAGGTCGGCCTCGATCTCGATCCTCGCCGCCTTGTGGCGGACCTTTCGGTTGCTGAACAGCAGATGATCGAGATCGCTCGCGCTCTTTCTTTGGACAGCCGGTTAATCATCATGGACGAGCCGACCTCGGCGCTATCGGAGTCCGAAGTACCCCGTCTGTTCGAAATCATCGCAGGGCTGAAGGAGCGCGGCGTCAGTGTGATTTTCGTTACCCACAGGTTGGAGGAGGTGCTCGAGGTTTGTGATCGCGCGACCGTGCTGCGTGACGGCAAGCTGGTCGGTCACGCTCCCATTGCCGACCTCGACGTCGATCGGATCATCCAGATGATGGTCGGTCGCGAGGTCGAGCGTTTGTTCGCTCACCGGCCGAACCATGATACCGGCGAGATCGCGCTGCTAGTCGACGGTGTTTGCAGCCGTGTCGATCGCCTAAATCTCCATGCGACCCGTCTCATCGATATCGACCTGACCGTTCGCTACGGTGAGATCCTTGGCCTCGCCGGCCTGGTCGGCGCTGGGCGGACCGAACTGGCTCGGGCGATTTTCGGTGCCGATCCCATCGACTCCGGCAGCATCCGTGTCGAAGGCCGGGACGTCTCACTGACGTCTCCCGAAGACGCCATCCGCGCCGGTGTCGGCCTGGTGCCGGAGGATCGAAAGCAGCAAGCTCTCTTCTTGAGTCTTGCGGTCAAAACGAACCTATCGATCGCTGCGATCGATCGTCTGTCGCGCCTATTCGGTTGGATCGACCGCAGGGCTGAAGACGCCATGATCGAGCGCTACGGCGACCGCTTGGCAATCAAGATGGCGAACCCCGAGCAAGAGGTCGGCAATCTGTCAGGCGGCAATCAGCAAAAGGTCGTGCTCGCCCGTTGGCTGGCCCTCGAGCCCAAGGTGCTTATCGTCGACGAGCCGACACGCGGCATCGATATTGCTGCCAAATCAGAAGTCCACCAGCTTCTGTTCGAGCTGGCTGAAAGTGGCATCGCGATTATCGTAATCTCGTCCGAGCTACCCGAGATCATGACGGTCAGTGATCGCATCGTGACCATGAGGGAAGGGCGGATCACGGGAGAACTCATGGCCGAGGATGCGAGCGAAGAGAAGTTGATGGCCTTGATGTCCCTCAAGCAGCAGGCAGCCTGAATCCATATGACCACGTCGAAGAAAAATGAGCTGCTGGGAACCCGGCCGAACCCCGCAGGCTTTGATGTCTTTGGCTTCCTTGCCAAGTTTGCACCGTTGATTTTTCTCTTGGTGCTGATGGCGGTGTTCGCCATCCTCGAGCCTCGCTTTCTGAGCTCTCTCAACCTCTTTAATGTGATGCGCCAAGTCTCAATTTTCGGTCTTCTTGCCATCGGAATGACCTTTGTCATCCTGACCCGGGGGATCGATCTATCTGTTGGCTCGCTTCTTGCTTTTGCCGGACTGGTAGCGGCTGCAGTTGCCAAGGGTGGTTTTGAAAGCCGCTTTGCGGTCGGTGCCGAGGCGGAAGCCGCGGGTTTCGGCTGGCCGCTGGCATTGCTCGCGGCTATCACGGTCGGTGTACTGGCAGGCGGCTTGCAAGGTCTCGCCATCACCAAGCTCAAAGTGCCGCCATTTGTCGTCACGCTCGGGGGCATGTCAGCCTTTCGCGGTGCGGCGCTTCTATTCGCTGGCGGCGGTCCGATCAGCGGCTTCGACGAGGGGTATCGTTGGTGGGGGCAGGGCTATGTTGGCGTGGTGCCCGTGCCAGTCATTATCTTCCTGACCTTTGCGGTGTTCGCTCACATTCTGCTTCGCTACACGCGATTCGGCCGCAGGGTCTATGCTGTTGGTGGCAATCCTGAGGCAGCAAGGCTTTCTGGCCTCAACGTCGATCGTGTTACACTTCAGGTCTATCTCATCATCGGCTTCATGGCAGGTCTCGGCGGCTTCGTCTTATCGGCGCGCCTAAACTCTGCAGAAGCCGTCGCCGGCCTCACTTATGAGCTCACGGTGATCGCCTCGGTGGTGATTGGAGGCACTTCGTTGTTCGGTGGGATCGGTACGATCTTCGGAACAGTGATAGGCACGCTGCTCATCGGTGTCCTGCTAAATGGTCTCGTGCTCAACAATGTTTCCTCCTATGTCCAGCAGATTATCATCGGCATCATCATCGTCCTTGCGGTTGCTTTTGACACATTTGCCAAATCGCAACGCCGACACTGATTGAGGTCTCGTCCACATTGCCGCACGCGACTGATTATGCTCACAATCTCGGCCTAATCGTTTGCAACATCAATGATAGTCGGGCGCGATGCTAGCTGTTAGGATTTCAGATCGGGGCGTTGTTGAAGCAAGAGATCTGCAGTGCAGGATCCAATAACGGAATTAGCCGGGACGCTGATCGTTTCCTGTCAGCCTGTGGTTGGTGGCCCGCTCGATCGTGTTGAGATCGTGGTTGGTTTTGCTTTGGCCGCGCTTGCGGGCGGAGCGCGGGGGTTGAGGATCGAGGGGGCTGCCAACGTCGCTGCTGTGCGCGCCGCCACTAGTGCGCCCATCATCGGTCTGATCAAACGCGACCTGGATGCGACGTCAGTCCGGATCACGCCTCTGCTTGAAGACGTCGAGATGCTGGCCGCTGCCGGGGCTGACATCATCGCTTTCGATGCCACAAATAGAAAGCGGCCCAACACGGCTTCCGAGCTCTGTTCTGCGGTTCATGGTGCAGGCAAACTTGGCATGGCTGATATCGCCAAGTTCGAGGAGGCAAAGGAAGCAAGTGCCTTTGGTGCCGACCTCATCGGCACGACCCTTTCTGGCTATACGGGCGGTCCTGAACCGACAGCACCAGATCTTGAGCTGGTCCAGCGTTGCGCGCAGCTTGCAAAGCCAGTGATCTCGGAAGGGCGCATTCGAACGCCGAACCAAGCGGCAGCGGCTATCGAGCTTGGTGCGCATGCGGTGGTTGTCGGATCAGCGATCACCCGGCCGGAACACATCACGGGTTGGTTCGCCGAAGCCATTGAGCGGACCGGGATTAGCTATGCCGCGACCGGTTCGACACGATGACCGCTTGTCTTGCCATCGATATTGGTGGCAGCAAGATTCTGGCTACCCTGATTGAGGGTGGAACCGTTCTCGAACAACGAATCGCTTCGACGGAGCGTAGCGGTAAAGCAGCCACCTGGTGCGATGCCGTCGCCGATCTCACCCTCGACTGGCGTGGCCGGTATCAGGCGGTTGGTGTTGCGGTTACAGGCGTGATAACGGACGGCTGCTGGTCAGCGCTCAATCCAAAGACACTGCCGATAGAGCCGGGCTTTCCTCTGGCCGATGAACTGCATCGTCGATTTGACCTGCCGATCACTTGCGTCAACGATGCACAGGCCGCTGCCTGGGGGGAGTATCGCCACGGGGTAGGGCAGGGCGAAGATTTGGTTTTTCTCACCATCTCAACCGGCATTGGTGGAGGTGTGGTGGTCAATGGACGGCTCGTCACCGGCCAGCATGGCCTAGCTGGAAGTGCTGGGCAGACCCGGTTTGGTACACCTCCTGAAGTCGGGCGTTTAGAGGATCAGGCCTCCGGCTTATGGATCGCCTCCGCTGCAAAGCTGGCCGGACACGACATCGATGCACGGGGCGTCATTGTTGCTAGCCGTGAAGGTGAGGCTTGGGCGGAAGCGATTGTGGCGCGTGCTTCCGAGCAGATCGCAAGACTCATCTTGAACCTTCACATGTTGTTTGACCCAGCAATGTTCATCATCGGTGGCGGCATAGGCCTTGCGGATGGCATGCTCAAACAGTTCGGACGTTGCCTGGAGGCGTTGCCGGCTGATTTCAGACCGAGGCTTTGCCATGCGGCGCTCGGACAATATGCCGGTGTGATCGGTGCTGCCGATCTCGCCATGGCAAAACGAAATCAACAGGGAGGAAAACGACCATGAGACGATGGACGTCAGGATGGATAGGCGCAGCGTTGCTGACAGCTGTCGGACTGTCGCAGGCTTCGGCTGAAGTGATCGTGCTCGGCTGGCCTGGTGGACCGGAAGAGGAGGCTCTTAGAAAGGCGGCCGAGGTTTACAATGCGGACGCGGCCGAGACTGATCAGGTCAAGCTGATCTTCTTTAACCGTGATGGTTTTTTCGACAAGCTTGCCGCCGACCTCGCTGCAGGGTCGCAGGAGTTCGACATCAACCTACTCGCGACCTATGCCATTGGGCGTTATGCGCCGTTTATGGAGCCGGTGACGCTGCCAGAAGATGCAGGTGACGTCTTCAGTGACAAAGTCCTCGCCACCATGCAATTCGACGGTAAGCAATACGGCGTGCCGACCGATCTTTCCTTGCACTTCATGTATTATCGGAAGGACCTTATCGATCAGTTGTTGGCCGATGGCGACTGGCAGGCCCGCTACAGCGAGATCAGCCAGGAACATATGGGCCAGGCGATGACTCCCAAAGATCCGGATCAATGGAATTGGGAGGACTGGGCGGCAACGGCGTTGTTCTTCACCAAGTCGATCAATCCCGATAGCCCGACCCGCTATGGTGCCGTGCTCCAGATGAAAAACCTCCTATTCAATATGATGGTTTGGCATTCGGCAGCGCGCGCCCAGGGTGGCGACTGGATGGATCAAGGGGGCGAGATCACCGTCGACAGCCCAGCCTTCCGAGCAGCGCTCGAACTCTATAAGACACTCTACGATGCCGGCACGTCGCCCAAGGATTCGACCGCTTACGAGTATGCCGAGGCCAATGCTGCGTTCGGCTCGGGCCAGGCTGCGACGATGCTGCAATGGAATGCAGCCCTTGGTGATCTCGACAACCCGGAGAAGACGGCGGCTGTTGCTGGCAAGATCGGCACGGTCGCGCCGCCCACCGGCCCTGATGGCCGCTATACCCACATTCACGGTCTTGGCCTTGGCCTCAACAAGGAGGCTAAGAACAAGGAAGGCGCTTTAAAGTTCATCAACTGGCTCGCCACGGCCGATGCCATGGAGCTTTATGCGAGATCCGGGGGTTCACCTGCAGTTTCGGAAGCCATCACGTCGGTACTTGCTGAAGACCGACCGGACTTGATTACGCTTGGCGAGTTTGCCGGTCAGTACGGCTTTGTCATGAATGGTGGGACTTCGGCCAAGGCTCTCCAAGTCTATGAGCTGCAGGCGAAGGAGTTTACAGCATATTGGAGTGGCGCGAAGTCGATCGACGATGCGCTTGCGGCAACCTCGTCCGGCATGGCCGAGCTTTTGCAGGAATGATGTCGACAACCGTGCCACCGCCCTGCTTAAGCGCGGTGGCGCATGGTTGAGCGATTGAGGAAGGCGCGGGAAGGTATTTTTCTTCTCGCACCTTTGACCGCGTTTCTTCTTGCATTGCTCGGTCTTCCGCTACTGGTCGACCTTTACTACAGCCTTTCGGACGTCAGCTTTGACAGCATTCGATCGCCGACGCTGATCGGCTTTGCCAACTACAGCAAAGCGATTGCTGATCCAGAGTTCTGGCAGGCTGGATGGTTTTCGTTGCGGTTTGGTCTACTAGCGGCGCTCGTTGAGGTGCTCGCAGGGTTGATGCTCGCTATCTTTCTGGCGCCATTGCTCGAGAGACGACCATGGCTGATGGCATTCCTAATGCTGCCGATGATGGTGGCACCGGCTTTGGTCGGCTTGATGTATCGGTTGATTCTGCACGAATTCGTTGGACCGGTGCCCTATTATCTGCTCGCGTGGTTTGGCGATTTTCCTGCATTTCTTTCCAACGACAACGCCTTCACCACGCTGGTCATTATCGAGGTTCTACAATGGACGCCATTTGCCCTCCTGATTCTGCATACGGCCTATGCCGCGATTCCGCCGGAGGTGCGTGAGGCGGCAGCTATTGATGGCGCAACCGGGTTCGCGCGTCTCCGGCTGATCGATCTGCCGATGTTAGCACCAGCCTTGGGCGTAACCTTCTTCATCCGCTTCATCGACAGTTTTCGTGTGTTCGACAACATCTACACGCTGGTGGGCGCAGGCGCTGGTGGATCGACGACGTCGATGAGTATCTACATCTATCAGGCCTTCTTTAAGGTCGGGAACATCGGTCTTGCTGTTGCCGCATCCATGTTGTTGCTGGCGGCCTCATTAGCGGTGCTGCTTGCTATCGACCGATTGGCTCTGGTTAGACGAACGACATGAGGGCAAGGCTTGCCAATCTTGTGCGCTGGCTGGTGTTCGTTCTTGCTGCCTTCATCATGAACTTTCCGGTCCTCGCGACATTGATCACGTCGCTGAAATCCGATTCCGAGATCGCAAGCAACGCTTCCTTGTGGATCGAGCTGCCGACGCTTGCCAACTACCGTGCCATCTTCGAGATGGCTGACCGCTTCGACCTGCTGCACTTTCTTTTGAATAGTCTGATCGCGTCGTTGCTCGGTTCGGCCATGGCGATCCTTCTTAGCTTCCCGGCGGCCTATGCCATGGCAAGATTTGGCATGGCGCGGAGCTGGCTCCTGCCTGTCATTATGAATTTGCGTGCCGTACCGCTGATCATCTTCGCAATACCGATCTACTTAATGTATCAACAAGTGGGTCTGCTCGACACGCGTCTAGGTCTTGCCTTCATCTTTTGCCTCATCAACATCCCGCTGGCGTTGGTGTTGTTTTATTCATCGATCATCGACTTGCCGCTTGAGATTGAAGAAGCAGCCCGTGTCGATGGCGCGTCGACCACACGACTGCTTATTCATGTCGTGATGCCGATGTCGCTCAACGTGATCGCCGCGACCGCCATTCTTGCTTTCATCTATTCTTGGAATGAGTTTTTGTTCGGTCTCATGCTGACGACCGCATCAGCAACACCGGTAAGTGTCGGCGCATCGTTTTTTTTCGCGGCGTCTGGCGGCGGGGTACGCTGGGGTGTTGCTGCTGCCGTGATGATCCTGGCGACCCTTCCGCCGCTGCTACTGGGGCTCTTCATGTATCGGCAAGCAGGTAAATCGCTCGCCATCGGAGCCACGAAGGGCTAGCAGCGTAGCAGGTTGCGAGCTCTAGCCATCAGCGCTAGCCTTTCCCAAAAGAGTAAAAGGGAGGTCCTATGGAAAAGTCTGCCATTCGTTTGCTCGCCGCTACTGTCTGCATGGTCGGTCTGTCGACGACCATTGATGCTGCGGAATGGCGGTTCAATAATGGGCTTCCGGAGACCCGGAACGAAGCCAAGCAGCTCGATATGTTCGCCGACGAGGTTGCAGAGCTCAGCGACGGTAGTCTAACGATCAAGGTCTTCCACGGCGGCTCGCTGAACCTCAAGGACAATGACGTCGTTCGCTGGCTGCCCGGAGGGGCCGTCGAGATGGGCCTTGTCTGGGCAAACTATCTCGGACGCGATGCACCCGCATTGAGTGCTGTGCTGGTGCAGGGATCAGTCGGCAGCTCGGATGAATTGCTGAAGGTCCTCCCCGAAATCCAGGAGATCTACAAACAAGAGCTCGCCGAGTGGGGTATCGCACCAACCGGATTCATGGCGCTTCCGTTGCTCAAGGCTTCGATCTTCTGCCGTGATGAACCGGTGCGCACGCTCGAAGACCTGCGCACGCGGAAGCTCCGAGTTTGGAGCAAGGATCAGGTCGAAACCTTCTCGAAGCTGGATGTCGCAGCGCAGATCGTCGGTCAGACCGAACTCTATGTGGCACTGCAGACCGGTGTCGTCGATTGCGCTGTCTATCCAGCCTTGTTCGCCCATACGATCTCATTGCAGGAAGTCGCAAAATACGCGTCATACCTCTATCCGATCGCGAGTGTGCCCTATGTCCTTGGCGCCGATCAGGAGGCTTGGGATGGCTTGAGCGATGCCGAACGGGAAGCTGTGACCACGGCGGCCGACAATGTTTGGGCACGCACGAACGAGTATTCAAAGGCCGAGGAGAACGAGCAGGCAGCGCGCGCTAAGCTTGCTGAGCAAGGGGTGGAGTTTTTAGAGCCTTTCTCTGAGGATGATCGAGCTGCTTTTCTTGAGGCAGCCTCGGCAACTTGGAAGGAATTGGCCGAAGAGGCTGGCGGACAGGCGCCTGACTATCGAGAGCGCATCCTAGGCGTGCTTGGCCGCTGATCTTGAAGGACGACGAGCTCGCGGAAGGAAGCGTTTCGGCCATAGCGCACCGGGTGCAGGAATGGCTGTTGCCAGTCTTTCGAGGGCTCGCCGTTCTCGCGGCGATCGCCGGCAGCGCGATCGTCTTGTTAATCGCCATGAGTGTGACCATGCGCCATGTCGCGCGAGCCCCGCTGCACGTGACCGAGGAACTTGTGGGCTTGTTGATGACATCGGCCTTCTTTTTGGCGTTGCCGTTGGTGACGCTAAGAGCTGAGCATGTGCGCGTTTCCATCCTCATCGCGAATCTGCCTCACAAGACGAGGCAATGGGTCGGCTTCGCCGCAGGATTCTTCGGCTTCATCTTCTGTATTTGGTACGTCGCGCTTTGTTTGCCTTGGCTGGAATTCGCGTTCGATCGCAACCTCAAAACAGAGGTTGCGCGTCTCCTAATGTATCCGTGGATGGCGCTCATTCCCTTCTCAATGATCTTGACGTCGATGGCCTTTATCCTTCGGGGCCTGGTCGGGCCTCAGCGAAGCTGAGCAAGGCATGACAACATTTTGGTCTTTGCTGCTTGGTGGATTGATCGCCTTTGCAGGATCGGGTCTGGCATTGGGCGCAGCGCTCGGACTTACGGGATTTCTGCTCCTTCAGTTCGCGGCTGGCGGTGTGACGTTCGTTGCGGTCGATGCGGTTTGGAACGTCTTCAATTCCTTCACTCTCAGTGCCATTCCACTCTTCATCATGCTGGGTGAGATCATGCTGAGGAGTGGTGTCAGCGAACGAATCTATACGGCACTTACGCCGCTCTTCCGGCGTGTGCCGGGCGGTTTACTACACACCAACATTGCGGTCTGCACGCTGTTCGGTGCCGTGAGTGGCTCAAGCCTATCGACGGCCGCAGCCGTGGGTTCGGTCGCCTATCCGGAAATGGCGAAACGCGGCTATGACCGCAGGATGGTGGTTGGTTCGCTTGCCGGAGGCGGCACGCTTGGCCTGTTGATCCCGCCGAGTTTGTCCTTGCTAATCTATGGTGCCCTCACGGAGACGTCGATTGGGCGTCTTTTCATGGCTGGTATCATTCCAGGCATTCTGATCGCAGTCCTGTTCATGGGCTACATCTTGGTTCGCTGCCTGATGGTGCCGACACTGGCGCCTAGGGATGATCAGAAGCTTTGGCTTCGAAAGATTCTACTCGATCTCCTAGGCCTCTGGCCTTTCCTCGTGCTCATCATCGCGATCATGGGCAGCATTACCTACGGCATCGCCACGCCAACTGAAGCGGCTGGTCTCGGCGTGTTGGCAACCATTGTCGTCGGCCGTTTCTGGGGTTCGCTCGACATCGAAACGCTGGCAGCCAGTCTCTACAATGCGATCCTGCTTTACGCGTCCATCGCCTTCGTCGTCATGGGAGCGACAATTCTGGCTCAAGCCGTGAGTCTGCTCGGGGTGCCGCAAGCCATTTTGGAATCGGTGGAAGCTATCGATCTCGGACCGGCAACGGTGCTCGCCATCGTTGTTCTGGTTTATCTCCTGCTCGGTTGTTTCTTTGATGGTCTTTCGTTGATGATCATGACCCTGCCGATCGTTTTCCCGCTCATGACCGGCCTTGGTTACGACGCCATCTGGCTCGGCGTTATCATCACGATCATGATCGAGATCGGCCAAGTCACCCCACCGGTCGGTCTCAATCTCTCTGTTCTCGTATCAGTCACACGAGAAGAGGTAACGCTCGGCGCCGCCGCTCTGGCCACGATTCCCTATTGGCTCCTCCTGCTAGCGGGCGTTGCCTTGCTAACGGCTATGCCACAGCTGGCACTCTATCTTCCCAATACGCTGATGTGAGATCGATCGAGGTTTCGTCGCCGGATAGTCGCCACGGTGCTATTTTCCCTTGTCTTTCTGGCGAGCATTCGGAGATGTGGGCTATGAACGAGATCGGTTGGTAGATTTCCGGATTCCATGGTTGGCGTGCAAGGGTTGAATCAATGCTTCGGGTGTCTTTCGCAGCGCTGAGTCTATTGGTACTGACGTTGGGCAGCTCTATTGCGGACAGCTCGCAGTCGGAAAGCGATGGTTTCGACCTTCGCGAACAGCGTTGGACCCAAACGCTCGATAGCGTTGCGCAAGATCTCGCCAGGAGTGGCATTCTCCGCAGCCAGATCACGCCCCTCAGGAATAATCTGATTGTTGTGCAGAACTCGGTGCTTGCTGCACGCGACAGCGCGGCCAGAGGGGCCGACGAGCAGAAGCGTTTGCTTGATGCACTCGGGCCGAAACCGGACAGTGATGGCTTCACCGAGAGCCAAGGAGTTGCCGAAGCGCGAGCGACGATCAGCCTCGACTTTCAACGTTTCGAAGCGTGGCGTAAACGGAGCGAATTGACCTTAGCGCGCATCGACATTCTGTTCGCGCGGATGGCCGACGCTGAGCTTCGCGCCCTGGCAAGGATCCTGACCGAGCGTACGGGCTTTCCCTTGACGTCGTCTAATCTGACGATGGGCCTAGAACATCTTGGGAAACGGCTGACGGAACTGAAGGCAGGGCTTCAAGACAGTTGGTCAAGCATCAGTGTCTCCCACATGGCGGATCATCGCCTGCTCTTGAGTTTAGGCCTCTTCTGCGCGGTGGGTGCGATCATGGTAGCGCTGCGTTGGCGGCCCCTTATCAAATCCGACGATCACTCCGTGACGGAGCCCCCAACACTCGGCCGCCGGTTGTTGGCATTCGTCTCTCTGTTCATCGTAAACGTCGTGCTCCCGGCTTCAGCTGTAGCCGCCTTTTGGGGGGCGATGAGATCGATCCAGATGTTGCCCGAGACGCTATACATCGCAGCTGATCTCTTGTTGTTCGAGCTACTGAGCGTGGTCATTCTTGTCGGCCTCTCGAAGTCCGTTCTTGCACCAGGACGTCCGAATTGGCGCATCAGTCGCTTCCGTGATGACGCGGCCTCATCACTTCATCAGGCAGTGCGCCTTTTCCTCATACTCAGATTCGCGGTGGTCGCCGTTATTGTCATCGTGAACCCACCGCAGGATAGCACGGAACGGTTCTTCGAAGAGTCGATCAGCGCATTCTTTGCTGCCGATCCGAATTTGCATAGCGTGCTCGGCCTCCTGGCGTTGTTGATTGTCGTCATTGCTTTGCTGAATGTTCTTCGCCCGCGGAATTGGCGCTTTCGAAACCATGCGGATGACCGGGCCGGTGGCGACGACACGCCGCCTTCTCACCGGCTGCGCATCGCATTGTTCTTAACCCGAAGCGCTCTGGTTCTTGCCGTCTTGTTGGGAGTCTTTGGCTATCTCTATGCCGGTATGTACCTCGCAGACCGTATAAGCTTCACGCTTGCTCTCGTCAGCCTTGCGTTTTTGATGCGCGCCCTGGCTGCAGAAGGTCTGCGCTACCTATCCGCAACGAAGCGCAAAGTCGGCCGCAAGCTCCGTCACCATCTGGCATTTGATGAAGGTGGCGCTGCGCGGCTGATCTTCTGGCTGTTGCTACTCCTGGATGCTGCGTTGGTGGTCGCTCTAACTGTTTTTCTTGCGTTGCGCTGGGGCGTCCCTGAAGCAGAGTTTTGGCGTCTTGCCGCTGTTCTGGTGCGTGGTGTCAACATCGGTAGCTATACGCTGTCACTTATCGACGTCGCATCGGCCGCCGCGGTATTTCTAGTGCTGCTGGCTCTTGTTCGTCTGCTCCAGGGATTCCTCACGAACCGAGTGTTGCCACAGACCCGGCTCGATGTGGGTGCGCGCGATGCGCTTGCCACGGGCTTCGGCTATGCCGGCCTTGTGATCGCTGCCCTGGTAGCCTTCTCACTGCTTGGTCTGGATCTGAGCCAGCTTGCGCTGATTCTGGGGGCGCTTTCGGTCGGTATTGGTTTTGGGCTACAGCATGTGGTCAGCAACTTCATTGCCGGCCTAATTCTTTTGATCCAACGCCCTATCAAGTCTGGCGACTGGATTGTTGTTGGGAACGGCGCGCATCAGGGTTACGTCAAACATGTGAATGTCACGTCGACGGAAATTCAGACGTTCGATAACGCTTCGGTCCTGGTGCCCAATAGCAATCTGCTCTCCAACGAGGTGCAGAATTGGACACACAAGAATACACTGGGCCGCGTCATCCTGGCTGTAGGGGTAGCCTATGGCAGCGATCCAAATCAGGTTCGCCAACTGCTGCTCGATTGCGCTGCCGCTCATCCTCTGGTGCTGCCACGGCCGGAACCCGTGGTGTTGCTGCAGGGTTTTGGTCCAAGTTCGCTCGATTTCGAACTGCGCTTCTTCCTTCGTGAAATCGACACACTATTAGGAGTTGGCAGCGACTTGCGGTTTGCGATCCTCACGGCTCTCGATGAAGCAGGAATCGTGATCCCGTTCCCGCAGCAAGACATTCACATTCGTCACCCCAGCTTATCGCCGAAGCAACTGTCCAGCCCTGATGGGTTCCCCCAAGCTGAAAAAACACCGCCGTGATCCGGTGTCTTCAAGCAGCCTCGACTGAATGCTTGGATTGAGGATCAAGGCGTACAGCTTGGCAAACAGCCTGCCTTCAGGACCGATCCGATCGCATTCAACATCTTGTCAGGATCGATACGACGTCGATCCAAGGCACGAGTTTGGTGATCGCGACGTCGACGATGCCATCAGCCTCTCTTTCGGATGCGCCAGCGGTGCTGAGCCTTCGGGCCTCGTCGCGTTGTGGGGATTTGATGTTAGGGATATACCGCCGGTATTGGATGTGACGCCATTGTTCAAGAAGGTTTGTCCGAGAGAAAACCCTAAGCCTTTTTGCCGAGATCACCTGAGGAACATGGTTTGAAAAAGAATGCGCTGATACAATTATTCACGATGTCACGTCGTTTTGACGATTTCAGTTATAGAGCAATATCGTCGTTTGTGATCGCGAGAGCAGGCGTAACGATCGGAGGATTTTCAATTCGATGGTAGCTTTCGATCCCGATGGCAGCCATCCACCCGTGATGATTCTGGGGTGCGGTCGGAGTGGTACGTCAATCTTCGGAGAGTTATTCGAGTATGTGGGCGACTACACCTATATGAGCGAGCCACCATTCGATGCTGTAGCAACCACTGATTTCGTGCGGCCTGTTGCTTTCAAAGTGCCAAAAGAGAGCGCTCCATATCCTGCGGATCCGGGACTTTCGTTTCCTTTGAACGTTCTGCAAAGCAAAGCCCCGAACATGAAGTACTTTTGGATCGTACGCCATCCGCTCGATGCTATTAGTTCACTTCGTGTGGGCATCGCAAACAATTGGGGACATCATCCGAGGCCGCCAGATTGGCGATCATGGCTTGACCGGCCAATCATCGAGCAATGCGCCTATCACTGGACATTCCTGAACTCCGTCGGATTTGGAAGGGTTCAGCAACTGGCCATCGTCATGCGATTTGAGGACTTGATACACAATCCGCGCGAGTTTGCTTCAACAGTTTGCCATGCACTCGGCATCAACCCCGATACTCAAGCCAGCCGTCTCAAAGCTTGGGCAAGGCGCGTGCAGAATACAAACAATCATGACTTCGTCGAGGCGCAAACATCGAGAGCCTACTCCAGGCCCGATCATTCAGTACGCGTTGGCCGATGGCACGAGAACTTGTCGAGTGACGATGTTGCTGCAGTAGCACCGATCATCGCAAACGCGGCCAGATCGTTTGGTTACGATCTACCGAGGGTCTAAATCATGCACGTCGATCCCAACGCTCTTGGCTCAGCAGCGAAGCGGGTTCCAAAACGGCGAATTCGTCCAGCATTCGATGCAGGATGACGGCAAGCTTGCGGGCCAAGGCGACTTTTGCCTTATTCCGACGTTAGGTGAGAAGGCCTCTTCCTCCGAGACCGTATATGTCGATGGCATTGTTACGGAAAAGCTTGGCTTGGTTCGAAGGATCCTCGCCCGAGACGATGTCGCGGGAAATTGCGACCCATTCGACAAGCCCGGCATTGATGTTGCAAACAGGCCAGTCACTGCCCCAAATGACCCTGTCCCAGCCAAAGCACTCAATGCAGTGCTCGACCCAAGGTCGCACGACATTGATCGTTCCGTCGCCCGGCTTTGCGTAGGCGGTTACGCCGGAAATCTTGCATGCGACGTTTGGCATGGCCGCGAGCGCCCGAATCTGATCGCGCCAGGGGTCCAGGGACCCGGAGGCGATGTCCGGGACACCGCAATGATCAAGGACGAACTGCACGTTTTCACAGCTTCTGGCGAGCTCAGCAGCGATGCCTAATTGCCGGCCAAGAAAGCAAAGATCAAAAGTGAGTCCTCGACCGGAGAGCTTACGTAAATTGGCTCTGAACGCTTCATCCTGGGAGAGTTCATCTGGCATGACATGCAGAATGCGACGCAATCCGACGACGGGTCGATTTGCGATGGTGTCGAGCCAGGCATCGAAGCCCGGATCTTCGGGGCGGCAATTGGCGATGACGCCAGAAATGATCGTCGCCGGATTGTCGACCATGGCCAACACCTCATCGGTCTCGGCCTGCCAATCTTCGGCATCTGCCTCCATGAACAATGTGTTCGTAATGCCGGTACCAGCGGCCAATTCGCGATAGTCTTCATAATGAAAGCGACGGCCCGCGAGCGCCTCAATCTCGTCGGTCCATGGATAGCCAAAACGGTCGGGATAGATGAGATGTTGATGCGTATCCAAAATGTCCATGACGATGCCGCTGCCTCCTATCGACCTGCCTGTCCTACCGGCAAGTTCATCTCATTCAAGGCATCATAATTGTGTTAGGCTTAGATACAAATAGCTGGGAACACAGCATGGCAACAGAGACTACAGAAGCCGACATGGTGATGGTACCTGTCGGCGGGGACGGAGCGTGATTCAGGGCGACGACATCGAGCCAATCAAACAGCTCCGGCAAACTTGGCCCATGCCGTCGACCCCTCAGCCCATTGTCGTCATTGGTTGTGGCGGCATTGTTCGCGACGCGCATTTACCCGCCTATAAGAAGTCCGGCCTGCCAGTCGCTGGTGTTTTCGATATCGATCAAGACCGGGCAAGGTGTCTTGCGAGCGACTTTGGAATCAAGCGCATCTATTCAAGCCTTGCCGAGACGGTTGCCGAAACGGACGTGGTGTTCGACCTTGCGCTGCCGCCGGAAGCGGTTCTGGAAGTCCTTTCGGCACTGCCTGAAGGTGCGGTTGTCCTTATCCAGAAACCGTTGGGGCGCAATTTTCAAAACGCCTGTGAGATCGTCCGGCTATGCCATGCTCGTCGTTTGACCGCTGCCGTCAATTTCCAGCTACGATTCTCGCCCATGATGCTGGCGTTCCGCGATGCGATCGATCAAGGATTGATCGGCGACATCACCGATCTGTCGATCCATCTCACACTCCGCCAACCCTGGGAACTTTGGCCGTTCATGGCTGATCTGGAGGCAGTCGAGGTGATCATGCACTCAATCCACTATTTGGATTGGATCCGATCCGTGCTTGGCGACCCGTGCGGAGTCTATAGCCATTCAGTCAAACATCCGGATCATCCCAATCTCGCCGATGCACGAACCAGCACGATCCTCAACTATGGTGATACGACGCGCTGTTGCCTCTCCCTCAATCATACCTGGAAACACGATGGTCCGTATCAGGAAGCCGGCGTGCGCATCGATGGTCAGAACGGAGCAGCCTATGTCAAACTCGGCTTACTCCTAAACTACCCCGAAGGTGAACCCGAAGAAGTTCACATCAAGACCAAGGGAACAGACTGGGTCCCGGTGCCGATGAGCGGCAGGTGGTTTCCCGATGCGTTTATCGGCGTCATGGCGAACCTCCAGCGATTTGCAGCCGGTGAGGATCCGCTTCTGCACACTGCCGTCGAGGACGCGGCCCGGACCATGGCTCTGGTCGAAGCCTGCTGGCAGTCGAGCAGGAGTGGGGGCATGCCTGTGCCGGAGCTGCGATAGAAAGCTGCAATCGGAGAACTTGCGCAGCGTCATTCTTGAAATTCGCTCGGCCTTCAACCGAAACCATGACAATCGTCGGTACGGTTGCCTTTTGATAAGCACCTTGTCCTAGGGACCTCTGATCCGACAGGAGCGCAAGACCTCTGTTGTCAAAACTAAACCTGGCCTAACGTGGTGTTGGCGCTGACGGATCCAAGAGTTCTTCAAACTTCAGATCGTCCCAGAGTGCGGCCGGAATTTCTGATGTCCACCATGAGAGAAGTTCGCGCTGTTCCTGCTCAGAGCGCGTTCCTGGAATGACGCTGGCAACGACGGGATGAGCGAGCGGGAATTGCAAGGCCGCGGCCGGCATAGCAACGTCATGCGCGTCACAGACACGCTTGATGCCGGCGACACGATTCGCAATATCGATCGGCGCATCGGCGTAGTTCCAGGTCTTGCCGCCGACAAGGACCCCGGAGTTGAATGGGCCGCCGATGACCACACTGACCCCTTGTGTGATGCAGCGCGTGAGCAACGGATCGAGCGCGGTTTGTTCAAGAAGGGTGTAGCGGCCGGCGAGAAGAAAGACGTCCCAATCTCCTCGCTCAAGTGCGCGCATGGAGACCTCGGTTTCATTCACACCAATGCCAAAGCCTGCAATATCGCCGGCGGTTCTGAGTGCTTCGAGCGCTCGATAACCTCCGGTCATAGCTTCTTCAAAATGCCTTGCTTCCTCCTCCGGATCTGTGTGCGTAAACGCACCGATATCGTGGAGGTAAAGGATGTCGATTCGATCAAGACCAAGCCGCTGAAGACTGTCCTCGTAGGAACGCATAACGCCATCGTAGCTGTAATCGTAAACGGGATGGAACGGCAAGGGAGTAGGCCAGCCCATTGACGCTGGATCGTCTGGAAGACCGGGCTTCAGCAGACGGCCGACCTTGGTGGATAGAATGACATCATCGCGTCCGCGCAGTGCATTGCCAATTCGCCGCTCTGACATACCGAAGCCATAGAATGGCGCAGTGTCAACATAGCGCACACCGCGTTCAAGAGCCGTCTTGAGCGCTCCCATCGCTGACTCTGCGTCGACGTCACTTAAGAGGCCGCCGATCGGTGCGCCGCCGAAGCCCAGCCGCGGAAGTTGTCTTGATGTACCTCTCATCATCAACGGCACTGACAAGCCTCCCTGATCCATTCGGGTTGCGCCGAAGGCATCACTCGACGGGCTCAACACTTGGCACTGACAACGCGTCCCGTTGGATCAGATCCATGATGCGCTCGCTCATATCTTTATAGACACGTGTGTTGGTGATTTCGCCCATCAGCTGATAGTCGTTCATGACGACGATACGATCGGCAAGGGCAATCATTTCGGGCATGTCGCTGGTGATCAGAATGAGCGCCGTTCCGCTATCAGACAGTTCGCGAATGAGCTGATGCAAGTAGGCCTTGGTCTTGATGTCGATGCCCACCGAGGGTTCGTCGACAATGAGGATTTTGACCTCGGCGGCAAGCCACTTGGCAACGCTTACTTTCTGTTGATTCCCACCGGAAAGATTGCCGACATATTGTTCCAATGACGGTGTTCTGACATCCAGCTTCTTGATGAAAGGCTCAGTGCGGAGACGAACTTGCCCGCGACCTAAAAGACCGAACCAGCTTGCCAACCGTCGCCAGACCGTCATGCCGACATTTTCCAGAACGGAGTGAATCAGGATCAAGCCTTCGCTCTTCCTATCCTCGCTGACATAACCGATCCCGTGACGGCCGACAGCATCAGCAACGCCCTGGATCTGGACAGGCTCGCCGCCCAGTTTAACGACACCGCGCGTGATCTTGTATTTTCCAAGCAGGGCTTTTGCTAACTCGCTGCGCCCAGCCCCAACAAGTCCGTAGAGGCCAACAATTTCACCCTCATGGACCTTGAAACTGACCTTCATATGGCCGAGCTCGGTGGTAATATCTTCTAACTCCAACGCGAGCCTATTGCCCGTTCGATCGCGGTCGGACCAGTCGGGAATCTGCTCGCTTCGCCCAATCATCAAGCGCACAATGCTTTGGCGGTCCAGCCCGTCCAGTGGACGGCTCTGACAGGCGTTGACACCATCTCGTAACACCGTCACCTGATCGCAGATTTCCTGAACCTCTTCGAGCTTATGGCTAACGAAGATCAGGCTGACGCCCTCGTCACGAAGACGGCGAAGGATGCCGAAAAGCGTGTCGGTTTCATGCGGTGTCAGCGAGGCTGTGGGTTCGTCTAGTAGTAGGATTCTAGAGTTAAGCGATAGCGCCTTGGCGATCTCGACAAGTTGCATCTTGGCGACGCTGAGCTGGTCGACGGGCGTTGCCGGATCAGCGTCGATCTCCAGCATCTCAAGCCATTGGCGCGCATCCTGGTAAAGCACGGGATAGTCAATACGGCTTAAGGGATGAGGACTCAGCTTTTCAAGAAAGATGTTCTCGGCGATGGAAAAACGCGGGATTAGATTTCGTTCTTGGTGAACCACACCAATGCCTTGAGCAATGGCATCCCGCGTGTTGTGTGGAGCAAACGGATTTCCACCGAGACGCATCTCCCCACTGTCTGGACGGTACACCCCGGTCATCACCTTAATCAGTGTCGATTTACCCGCACCATTCTCTCCCAGCAGGGCATGGATCGATCCTTGCTCCAAGGTTAGCGCCACATCACTCAAGGCGGTGACGCCGGGGAAAGTTTTGGTCATGTTCTGTGCTGTGAAGGCGAGCTCGGTCATGCGCCTGCTGCCGAGCTTTGCCGCTCCGCCCTCACTTCACGGAGCCGGTTTACACCCACGGCCCAAAGAATAAGCCCGCCCAAAACCACTTGGACCAGAAAAGGATCGATGCTGAAGAGGACGAGCACTTGCGTGATGATCGCGACAATAGCAACGCCAAGAAAGGTGCCAGCGACGCTGACCTTGCCGCCTGTCAAAATTGCGCCGCCAATCACTGGGGCCGCAAAGCTAAGGATCAGCCAGTCGTCACCGATGGTGGGTTGACCGAGTTGCAAGCGTCCGACCAGCATGATGCCGGCAAGGGCTGCGAGTAAGCCTGAAATCGCATGCGCCACGATCACGACGCCTGGGACGGAGATGCCCGACAATTCCGCGGCATGGCTATTACCGCCAACAGCGAGAATGCTCCGGCCCAAAGGGAGGCGAAACAAGAGATACCATAACGATACGGCCACCAAGACCGCAGGAATCACCAACCAGGGCAGTGGATGAAGAAAGGTTTCGTTGCCGATGGCCTTCACGGAATCTGGAATTTGATAGAAGGGCTGCGCCTCAGTAATCCCAAGATTGATACCCTTAAAGACGGAGAGGCTTGCTAAGGTCACCACAAAAGCCGAGATGCCGGTGAAGGCAACGAAGGCGCCATTAGCGATGCCGGCAAAAAGGCCGATCATGAGAGCGAGGACAGCAGCAATCGGCCAGGGGAGCCCCCAAACCTCCATCATGCCGGCGAAGGAAATCGCCGCTAACCCGCCGATGGCGCCGACCGATAGGTTCATCTGCCCGATCGCAATGATGATCATCTGCGAGAAGGCGATCATCGCATTCACCGAGATGGCAAGCAGCAAAATCTGAATGTTGAACGGCGATAGGAATGACGGGTTCAGCACCCCGACGATCACGATCGCTGCAAGCGTAATCGCGAAGGGTCCAAACCAGTCTGATTGCCAGGCCTTCTGCATCAGACCAGCTTTCTCTGCGCAAGGTAGGATCGTCGAAGTAGGTCGAGGAGAACAGCCGCGAGGAGAAGCAGGCCAAGATACGTTTGGATCCAAAAGGCGCCAACCTGCATCAAGAGCAATCCCGCTGTCAGCATTGTCACCAAAAAGGCCCCCAAGAGGGTGCCAAGCACCGACACGCGCCCGCCCGTCAGAAGGGTTCCACCGAGCACAGGACCAAGAAAGGCAGGCAATAGCCAGTCTTGACCGAGTTGACCTGCCATTGATGGGATCGCTGCACCGGTCCGTGCCACGAGCATCAATCCAGCCATAGCCGCAAGCACGCCCGAGAGCACATGGCAATAGCTGATCATGCGTTGGACACGGATGCCCGAGAGTTCAGCCGCGCGTGGATTGGCGCCGGCCGCCAGCATTTCTCGCCCGATCGCCGTGAACCGAAACAACGCCGAAAGCGCGATCCCGACAACAAAGGCCGTGATGAGAAGCGGCGAGAGCACGCCAAAGATCTTCATCCGTCCGAAGCCGGCAAAGGCCGGGGAGATGTCCCGATACGACTCGGCCTGGGTCAGAAAAATCATGACACCGAAAAAGATGCTCATCGTTGCAAGCGTGATGATAAAGCTATGGAGGCCGGAGCGTACGATGATCACGCCATTAATCGCCCCTAGAGCTGCACCCATCGCCAGACCACCAATCAGACCAAGAATCCAGGGCAGACCAAGGGCCTGCATCAGCCAACCGCCAAACATTGCCGAGGTGACGCCGATAGCACCGACCGACAGGTTCAGCCCTCCTGTGATGATCACGATCATCATGGAGAAGCCGATCATGATGTTGACGGCCGCATTCCGGCCCAACGCAAACAAGCTGAATTTCGACAAAAATGCCGGAGACAGCGTCGAGAAGATGATCGTGAACAGGATGATCAGGATGATCAGCCCGAATTCATTACTCAGCAGAAAACGAAACGGTGCGCGCAACCTATCTTGCTGCTTTGGCATGTTGCCGGTGTCGATGGCGATGTTCGCATCACCGTTCGCCATGGTCAGCGATACCGCCAGTTACGTCGGATGAATGTGCGGAGCGATTCCAGGCTCCGCACGAAAGCATGTCTCAGCAATCGAGATACGTCGCTTCGAATGTTTCGAAGAGCTCTTCGGTAATCGACTGCATAGAGACGACGTAGTTGTCGACATCGTCGATGCCGGCAAACACTGTCCCGCTGTCGATGAATTTGTCGGTGAGTGCGTTCGATTTGAAAGGCGCGTCCGCCTTCACGGTGCAGCCCGAGCGGAGTCTGTCAGCCGCAAAGGAGCCGATATATCCCTGCCCATAGGGGTTTTGCAGCATCGTACCGTGCACAAAGCCATCTTTGATGGCGCCTAAAACGACCTCGTCGTGGTCGATACCAACCATCTGGATTCGCTTGTCGCCAATCTTGCGAAGTGCGTTAGATGCGACCACCGCCGGTACCCAGGCGGTGGTGATAATGCCATCAACGTCATCGGCATGAGCTGCGAGATAGGCGTTGATCTTCTCTTCTGCCGGTTCGGGTGCATCAATATCTGCAATCACCTGTACGACCTCAGCACCACCTTCGGCAGCTGCTTTCTCCACGGCATCGATGCGCAGCTGCGTATTGGGATCGACCAGGAAGCCAGTGAAGTGGGCAATCTTCGCTCCCTCTCCAAGCACCGCCAGCAACTCCTTGGTGCCTAGATAGGCGGAGTTGCCTGTATCGGTTCCCATACAAAAAACGGCGTTTGAAGGGTCTTTCAGACAGCCAGCAAGGGCCATGACAGGAGCGCCGGTATCAGCGAGCTCGTCGGCGATGGCTACCGTCCCGACAGGGTCGCCGGGGAAAACGAGGAAGGCGTTATACCCTTGGGTTACAAGGCTTTCCAGCATCTGGTTTTGGAGCCCGAGTTCCCATTTTTGCGGCACCTTGTAGTCCGCCGCACCAAGCCCGAACTCAGCAGCAGCATCGACGCCAGCTTGCTCCCAAGCCGCAAAGTAAGGATGAGGGCCACCGGGGACCAGGGCGACACGCGTTGTTTCATCAGCGATGGCAAAGCCCTGAAGGGCAGCAAAAGTTAATCCCGCTGCGAAAATACATTTCACGTCGATCATATCGATCCTCCCTATAAGACGGCATTTCTTTGGCTGCTGAAGCAGCATTTTGGCCTTAAAAATAGCATGGACGCTCTCGGGCCTGCGCGTCAACGCGTTTTGACGGCTTGGTAAGTGTCCTCACCTCTTTAGGTCAGCTAAAGTCGCTAATAGCTCTCCGGGATCTGCACCTTGCTATAGGCTTTGCCGTAACGTGCCTCGATCCGGCGCTGAACGACGTCCCAAAGTGTGGTCAAGATCAGATAATAGATAGCGGCAACGGCGAAGAGCTCGAGCACCAGGAATTTCTCTTGGATCAGAATTTGCGTGCGCCGTAGTAACTCCTCCATCGAGATCACTGATGTGACCGATGTGGTCTTCAAAAGGCCGTTCACGCTGTTGCCAAGCGGTGGGATGATGATCCGCGTTGCCTGGGGCATGACGACGTAGCGCATCACCTGAGTGTTCGTGAAGCCCAGTGCCTTGCCAGCATTGCTCTGGCCCTCGGGCACGGAAAGAATGCCGGAACGAACGATCTCGGCAAGATAGGCGGCTTCGTTCAGGATGAGACCGAGAAGCGCTGCTTCGAGCACGCTGAAGCGGACGCCGATCGCAAGCGGAAGACCAGTGTAGATGATTAAGAGCTGGACCAGAAGTGGCGTGCCGCGAAACAGCCAGATATAGGCTTGCGCGATGATCGAGACAGGGCGAAGCGGCGACATGCGCATCAAGGCCAGCACGACGCCAAGGATTAACCCACCGAAGATCGCCGCAACCGTGAGTCCGAGGGTGGTCAAGACCCCATAAAACAGAAATTCATTGGAGAGGTAGTCGAAGAAACCACCCCAGTCCCAGACTTGCTTATTCATGAATTGGGCCCGCTTGGGCTTGGCGTACCGGCGCTTTCGCTGAAGCCGCTGCCTGTGTCTTCAGGCAGGCGGCATCAACGAACGCCTTCTGCATTCAGCTGCTAGCTGCTGGGACCACGGATCTCGAAGGGTTCCGTATTGGCGAGAATGCCGTATTCGTCGAGCAGGGCTTGGTAGCTGCCGTCTTCCATCATATCGTTCAGCACGCCGAGGATGGCATTGGCGAGGTCCTCATTGGCCATGGCGAGAGCAACTGGCGTCGCGAACATGCCGGAAATGGCCCGGTCAAACTCGCCGCGCGCCGCGTACTCCGCGGCCGTCGAATCGATGGTGACGGTGGCGTCGGTCTGACCCGCACGAAGGGCTTGATAGGCCGTTGCGAAATTGTCGAAGGTCTGAACGTTGATCGGATCCAGCCCTTGGCCCTCGAGCTCTTCCGCAAGCAGCTTCAACTTGGCTTCTTCGAACCCACCAATCTCGACACCGACTGCTTTGCCGGCGAGGTCTTCCGGCGCCGCAACGCCGGCAGGGTTGCCTGCTGGTACCGAGACGCTGATCGCCTGTGCTTCATAGGGAATCATCTGCATCATCGCAGCGCGTTCTTCTGTCCAGAAGATGCCAGTGTTGATGACATCCCAGCGCCCGGCCTGAAGACCAGGGATCATGGCTGAGAATTCGATACGGATGTATTCCGGCTCCAGGCAAAGACGCTTGGCGACCTCGTCGCCGAGCGTGATCCGCATACCTTTGAGGTTGCCATCCGAGTCGACAAACTGCATCGGTGGCAAAGTGGGGTTGGTGGACATGGTGAGCGTGCCCGGCGTGATCAGCGCATCATCGGCAACTTTGGGTTCGCAATCTTGCGCATGCGCTGACGCCGCGATCATCCCGAATGCGATGCCTGAGACCAATGCGATTGTTGTTTTTTGAGGCATATCGTTCTCCCTTTCTTATTTGTTGTCGCTAGGTAGAGGACGCGACCAAGCCGAGATTATGCAATATCGCGGCCAGATCTTCCCGCTCATGGTCCGGCAACGGCAGTCGCGGCGGCCGCGGTTCGCCAACAGGCATGCCCATCATCGAGAGTGCTGCCTTGCTGGCCGAGACATAACGATGACCGCCGACCCAGCGCACGATAGGTAGGATGTCTTTATATAAGGCGAGCGCCGCGTCACGATCCTGTTCGTCAGCCACCAGCTCGAACAGTCTTGCCGATTCCTTAGGCATAATGTTGGAGCAAACGGCAACCCATCCCTCGGCGCCAAGCCAGAAGGACTCGTAGCCGAGGATTCCGGCAAAGACGGTCATGCGGTCGCCGCAAAGCTCGATGATGTCGCGAACGCGGGTAACCTCGAGCGTCGACTCCTTGACCATCGTGACAGCATCGATGTTGCTAAGACGCGCGAGCGTCGACGGCAACAGATCAACATTGGCGGTCGCCGGGTTGTTGTAGACCATGATTGGGATCGAAATCGCTTCCCCGATCTTTTGATAATGCACGAACAACTCATCATCGGTCGGTGTCGAATAAAAGGGCGGAATGATCATCACCCCATCAGCACCCATCGCTTCCGCTTCGCGTGAAAGCTCGATGACATCGAAGGTCGCTTCAGCACCGGTGCCGATCAGGATAGGCACACGTCCGCGCGCTTCGGCGACGCAGATCTCGATAACCTGCTGGCGTTCTTCACGGCTAATCGAGAGAAACTCACCGGTACTGCCGAGTGGGATCAGGCCGTGGATGCCTTGCTCAATCTGCCAGTTCACCAACTGACGCAGAGCCTTGACGTCAACGGCTGATCCGTTCGACGTAAATGGGGTTACCAGGACCGTGTAGGTGCCGCGAAACTGCCGCATGCTTCAACGTCCCTCCCTCTTGCTTAAGGTCATTAGGACAGAGAATACTCATCTTGTACATGACCAAGATGGTGAGGGTTGATCGGATATGGTTCTGCCTCTGCTGCCATCATGCGCTTGAAGCGACAAGGCGTCAGGCCTATCGGCCAGCCGGTCTCCTTTTATTTCGATCGACATGAGATCGAAGCGTTCAAGGGCGAGACGATTGCGAGCGCGCTCGCCGCCCACGGCATCGCAACCATACGCCGTGATCAAACCGACAAGTGGCGCGGAGTCTATTGTGGGATGGGGGCGTGCTTCGAATGTGCCGTCACCATCGATGGACGCCTTGGGCAACGTGCTTGCATGTCCAAGGTGCGTGGTGGTGAAAGGGTGCGCTCGACACAGCCTTCTGGAAAGGCGGACGATCCCGTCATGCCCCTGGCCAATCGACCGGTTGGCAAGGCGCTCTCGGAGAGAGAGGTCGACGTTCTTGTGATCGGGGCGGGACCGGGAGGTTTGTCTGCAGCAGTCGCAGCACGTCACGCCGGGGCATCGGTGGTTGTTCTCGACGAACGCAGCGACAGTGGCGGGCAGTATTATAAGCCGATTGCATCGTCCCACGAGGCGGCGGCACCACCAGACCGTCAGTTCAATGACGGTGAAGCGCTCCTCGCAAGAGTTCGTGCCGCCGGTGTTCAATGCTTAAACGACGTCACCGTCTTCGGTGCCTTTGCGAAGGATGAGGTGTTGGCGCTGGTTGATGGCGAGGCGGTCGTCTTTCACCCGCAACGGCTGATCCTGGCGACCGGCGCTCTTGAGCGCCCCATGCCATTTCCTGGATGGACTCTGCCTGGTGTTATGACCACCGGCGCCTTGCAAACGATGGTTCGGAGTCAGCAGGTGATGCCCGGGAAGCGCGTGGTCATCGCCGGCAATGGCCCGCTCAATTTTCAGCTAGCTGCCGACCTGGTGAGCCTCGGCGTCGACATCGCTGCCGTCGTCGAGAGCGCTGCCCGTCCGAGCTTCAAAAGTTGGCCGACCCTTTCAAAGGCACTACGAAGCGAGCCCAGCAATATGATCCGGGGTGCCAGCTATCTGCTTCAGCTAAGGAGGGCAGGGGTTCCGGTTTTATGGTCACACATGGCGATCGCCGCGCATGGTGATCAACGCGTCAATGCCATCGATGTCGCTCCGATCGGTCCAGATGGTCGACCGGATAGCGATCAGCAAATGCGTCTTGCCGGCGATGTCGTTTGTCTAGGCTATGGTTTCATCGCGTCCTCCGAGATTGCCCGCGCCCTCGGCTGCAAGATGCGTTGGGATGAGCGGCATCTCGGAAGTCTTGCTGTTGACGTCTCGACGGTTGGTGCGACGAGCGTCGAAGATGTTTTCGCAGTTGGTGATGGTGCCCAGGTCGCAGGAGCGTCTGTCGCGTTAGCCAAAGGTGAACTCGCCGGGATGGCGGCAGCACGCGAGCTGGGTTTTGAAACCAACAGTCGCCGATTCGCTGATGCGCATCGCCGGCTCGAAACGGCGTTTCGTTTCCAAGACGCGCTTTGGTCACTGTTCCAAGCACCACCCGTCTCGCTGGATCATCTGTCTGACGAGACGATCATCTGCCGCTGTGAGACGCTGACGCTTGGCAAAATCCAAAACGCGATAAAGAGCGGTGCAACCAGCCTAGCCGTGCTCAAGCGACGCCTTCGCCTCGGGATGGGGCGGTGCCAGGGACGCTACTGCCTGCCGACGGTTGCTCATCTGTTGAGCAAGGGGGCGAGTGTGACGTCCCGTCCGGCCATGGCGCCGCGTTTGCCGGTCAAACCGTTCCCCGCATCGGCACTTGCATTGGAAAAGAGCGAATGGGGTGGTCATCAGCGTGCAGGCTCGCCGAATCTATCGCGGCCGACACCGGCGCCATCCTTCGACAATATTGAAGCCGGTGTGGCGGTCATCGGCGGCGGTGTGGTTGGCGCTTGCCTCGCCCATGAGCTTGCGGCAAGTGGCGAAGACGTGCTCGTGGTCGAGCGCGATGATGTGAATCTTCAAGCCTCCGGTGCCAATGCCGGCAGTCTTCATGTTCAGCTCCTATCCTTTGATTTCGGCGACAAGGCCGAGGCTGGCGGTGGCCCCGCCGCAGCAACATTACCGCTCGGACCATGGGCCGTGTCGCTTTGGCAGGAGCTTGCCGAACAATGTGGCAAAGACTTTGAAATTCGGATCACCGGCGGCCTCATGATCGCAGAAAACGAGACCGGCCTCGATTTTCTTCAAAAGAAAGCTGCTCTGGAACGTCGTTACGGTTTGGATACCGAAATTATCGGCCGACGCGATTTGCGAGATCTGGCGCCGGCCCTTGCCGACACGCTCGTCGGTGCCGCCTACGCACCAAGTGAGGGGAAGATCAATCCCTTGGTCGCGACGTACAGCGTCATGAGGCGCGCTGAGCGACTTGGCGCGCGACTGCTTCGAAGCACAGATGTCATCGCACTCGAACAAGATAACGGCCTTTGGCATCTCAGAACGAACAGAGGCGTGATCAAAGCAGGTCGTGTGGTCAATGCCGCCGGTCCTTGGGCACGACAGATCGGTGCGATGGCAGGGCTCGACGTGCCGGTCTACAGCGCGCCCCTGCAAATGATCGTTACCGATTATGCGCCGCCACTCGTTGAGCAACTTGTGGCCCATGCGGACAGGCACCTTAGCCTAAAACAGCTGGCCGCCGGCGGGATCATTATCGGTGGCGCCTGGCCTGCGCGCTATAGCGAGCATCAAAACATGAACGTCACGATTCGCGACAGTGTTGAAGGCAATCTCTGGGTGGCAAGCCGTGTCTTGCCGACGCTCGATGGTCTCCATGTGCTGAGGACGTGGGGTGGCATGAACGTTAATATCGACGGTGCGCCGATTGTCGGTGAGGCGCCTGGCAAGCCTGGCTTTTTTAACGCGATCACGTCCAATGGCTATACGCTTGCACCAGCAGTCGCCAGGATAACAGCAGATCTCATAGGCCGGGGCCGAACTGATTGGGATATCTCGCCCTACAGCCTCGAACGCTTTGATGGAGCCTGCCATTGATTACCATGGACAATCTTTCAAAGAGTTTTGGCACGTTTCAGGTCTTGAAGAACTGCTCGACGCAGATTGAGAAGGGAGAAGTTGTGGTGATTTGCGGCCCTTCGGGGTCCGGAAAATCGACGCTCATCAAATGCATCAATGGCCTCGAACCCTTCGATTCTGGAAAGATCGTTGTTGGTGACATCGATGTCGGTGCGTCGTCCACCGATCTTCCGAAACTGCGTGCCAAGATCGGTATGGTCTTCCAGAATTTCGAGCTTTTCCCGCATCTCTCAATTCTGGACAATATTGTGATCGCGCAGACAAAGGTGCTCGGCCGCAAAGCAGACGAAGCAACGGCGAAGGCCGAGGGTCTCCTCAAGCGAGTCGGTCTTTCCGATCAGGCATCAAAATACCCAGCCCACCTCTCCGGCGGTCAACAGCAGCGTGTGGCGATTGCGCGAGCCCTTGCTATGGACCCGATGGCGATGATGTTCGACGAGCCGACATCCGCGCTGGACCCCGAGATGATCAACGAGGTTTTGGATGTCATGGTGGAGCTCGCAGGCGATGGGATGACCATGCTCTGTGTCACCCATGAAATGGGATTTGCGAGAAAGGTCGCTGACCGCGTGATCTTCATGGACAAGGGTGAGATCATAGAGGATTGCGGCAAAGAGGCGTTCTTCACTGAAGATCGAAGCGCGCGCGCCCAGCAATTTCTCGCCAAGATTTTGCCGCATTGACGAGGCAGGGTCATGCCATCGTCTGAGCTTCTCGAAACGATCAAGGTAGCCAACGCCTCCGTCGAGGCAGAGAGTTTGTCGCTGCTTCAAAAGCTGATCGTTGCGGGTAAGGAGGGCAGGGCAGCCACAGACCGCGTGATCGAAACATCGATGAGCGCTGCAGGCTGTACCGTCGAGCACCTGGACTATCGACCATCTGAGGTGCCGCTTGTTGACGAATTTGCAGCTGAGCATGTCGCAGCAGCCACGATGGAACGCTGCCTGATCGGCCGTCTTCCAGGGAAACCGAACGCACGAAGTCTCCTGTTGTTCGCTCATCCCGATACCGAGCCTTTTGTCGATGAGCCGGCATGGCGTAGCTCCCCCTTCGAACCCACAATCCAGGACGGACGGCTTTATGGCTGGGGTGTTGCCGATGATCTCGCTGGGATCACCATGCTTGTGCAGGGCATTCGCCTCCTTCAACTGTGCGGCCTTCGACCAGCCGGCGATCTGTTCCTTGCGAGCGCGCCGAGCAAAAAACATCGGCGCGGCATTGCGGCTGCCTTGCATCACGGCCTTGGCGCCGATGCGGCTGTTTATCTGCACCCTGCCGAATCCGGGCGCGGTCTTGATGAGATCAAAGCTTATGCGCCCGGACAGCTGGAATTCATGATCAGCGTTCAAGGAAGGGAACCGGACACAGCAGAACCAGCCCATACAGCCTTTGCCCATCGCGCCATCAATCCTTTCAGCAAGATGATGCCGATCGCCAACGCGCTCCTGGAGCTCGATCGGATACGAGGATTGCAGGTTCGCCATCCGACCATCGACAAGGCCATCGGACGTTCGACGAATCTCATGCTAACCCACTGCGATTTCGGCGCGACGTCGGCCTTGAGCAGGATACCACCTCACTGCGAGCTGGGTGGTGCCATGAGTCTGATTCCCGGAGAAAGGCTCGACCACATCATGATGACGGTTGAGAAAACCATCGCCGCCGCCGTCGAGCAAGATGGCTGGCTTCAGGACAACCCGCCGACGATCCAATGGCTTTCTGGTGTGAGCGCTGCTGAAACCGAGGAGGCGAGTGCCCTTTATCAGTCGGTCGCGGGAACACTTCGGCGCTTGGGGGCAACACCGATCATCAATCCTCTCCATACCTCCAGCGATATTCGAAACCCGATTGTGCAAAAGGCCATGCCGACCGTCGGTTTTGGCCCACTCTGCGGCGGCCTGACCATGGCTGGACATGCTAATGAATGGATCGACATCGCCGACTTCCATCGCTCGATCGTTGCAACGTCAGTCATCATCGCTGAATGGTGCGGTGTGACCAAAGACGCTTAGTGCGTCACGTGACGAATTGCAGGAGAAACATGGAGATTGGCATCGAAGTTGCTACCTTAAATCTATAGGCAACAACGACACCAACAAAAGGCGGGAGGACGCTCATGCGGACGATATTCACGCTAGCGATGGCTGGCATCTTGACGACATTTGGTGCGCTGAAGGCACAGGAGCCTACGATCGCGCTGGTCCAGATCAATCAGCAGGCGCTCTTTTTTAATCAGATGAATGAGGGGGCGACGGCAGCGGCTGAGAAGGCGGGTGCCAATCTCGTCATCTTCAATGCCAACAATGATCCGGCCGCTCAGAACAACGCGATTGAGACTTACATTGCCGAAGGCGTGAGCGCGATCATCGTTGTCGCGATCGACGTCAACGGTGTGATGCCCGCGGTACAGCAGGCAGCCGACGCCGGTATTCATATCTTGGCCGTTGACGCCATCTTGCCAGAGGGGCCGCAGAAGACGCAGATCGGCGTCGACAATGGCGGCGCAGGCGGTGACATTGGTGCCCATTTCCTAGGCTATGTTGACGATGCCATGGGCGGAAGTGCCAAGATCGGCATCGTTGGAGCCCTCAACTCCTTCATCCAGAACGTCCGTCAGGAAGGTTTTGAAACGGCGATCGCGGAAAACGGCAATGTCGAGGTCGTCGGTGTTGTCGATGGGCGGAACATTCAGGACAATGCGCTTGCCGCGGCCGAAAACTTGATGACCGGCAACCCAGATATGAATGCCATTTATGCGACCGGTGAGCCCGCTTTGGTTGGCGCGATCGCCGCCGTCGAAGCCCAGGGTGCGACCGATCGTGTGAAGGTTTTCGGTTGGGATCTTACCGCCCAAGTCATCAAGGCCATCGATGACGGCTATGTCGAAGCCGTCGTGCAGCAAGACCCCTATGGCATGGGAGCGGCAGCGGTTGATGCGTCGATGACATTGATCGGTGGCGGCGAGGTGGAGCCGGTGATTGATGTGCCGATCACCATCGTCACCAAGGACAATGTCGACGACTTCCGCTCGATCTTCGAGTAGGTCGACGACGGTGTCAGCGGATCCGGGAAGACGCTTGTCGCGCCCGGTCCGCCGACCGGTCTCTTCACCGAGGTGACAAATCCAAACATACCGCGCGTGCGCATGAGGGGTGTACGAAAGAGCTTCGGCACGATCGATGCGCTTCGTGGTGTCGATCTTGAGCTCTGGCCAGGTGAGGCGCTTGGTCTTGTCGGCGACAATGCCGCCGGTAAATCGACGCTCACGAAGATCCTCGCAGGTGCGCTCGTTCCCGACGCCGGGCAGATCGAGCTGAACGGGGAGCCCGTCCGTTTCGCGTCGCCCGCGGATGCCCGCGCGCGACACATTGAAATGGTCTATCAGGATCTCTCACTCTGCGACACGATCGATGTCGCCGGGAATTTGTTTCTTGGTCGTGAGCCCGTGAAGACGATATTGGGCGGTCGTTTCCTCGATAAAGAAACGATGGTCCGAGACGCCAAAAGCATGTTGGATCGCCTGGACATCCATATTCCTAATATGCGGGCACGCGTTGGCAATCTTTCAGGCGGACAGCGTCAATCCATCGCGATCGGCAGGGCGGCATCCTTCGAGCCCGACGTTCTCATTATGGATGAGCCGACATCCGCACTTGCCGTTGCTGAGGTCGAAGCGGTGCTCGCCCTGATCAATCGTGTCAAAGCGCGGGGGGTGAGTGTCATTCTGATTACGCACCGGCTCCAGGATCTTTTTCGCGCCTGCGATCGGATCATGGTGCTTTACGAAGGGCGGAATGTCGCTGAGCGCCGCATTGACCAAACGGATCTCGAAGATGTGGTCCGCTTAATCGTCGGTGAGAAGATGTCCAAGTTGGAGCGCTGACGGTATGAGCGACGAGCGCACCATCAAGGTCGCAGCATCTAACGCTGGCAGTGGTGAGCTGCAGGACTTCCTGATCGGTAACGCACCGGTGTTGAGTATTGCTGCGTTCTTCATCCTCGTTTGTCTCATCTTTTCCATCATCACCGACAGTTTCTTAACGCAAGTCAATCTGCTGAATCTGCTCCGCCAGAGCGCGCCAATCCTGATCGTGGCGACCGCCATGACCTTTGTAATCACCACAGGGGGCATCGATCTCTCCGTCGGCTCTAATCTTGCCCTGGTTAATGCGCTTGCAGCGATCTCGCTCGCCGCGGGTCTTCCATGGCCAGTTGTTGTGCTGCTGATGCTTACCTTGGGTGTCGTGATGGGCGCCGTGCAGGGGTACTTCGTCGCCTATGAAGGCATCCCCGCCTTCATTGTGACACTCGCCGGGCTGAGCGCCATCCGCGGGCTTGCTCTTCTCTTGACCGAGGGCTACTCCATTCCGATCAGCGGCGATACTTGGTTCGTACAGATCGGCCGCGGCTGGCTTTTGGGCGTGCCATTGCCGGCGATCATAGCCTTCGCGGTCGCGGCCATCGGCTATATCGTGCTCACCCAAACCCGCTATGGGCGCTATGTGACCGGCATCGGATCCAATGTCGAAGCGGTCCGGCGAGCAGGCGTCAACGTGAGGCAGCACATTCTCTCGGTCTATATGCTGACCGGCGTCGCGGCCGCCATTGCCGGCCTCGTGATTGCGGCGCGCCTCGGCTCCGGTTCTTCAAACGCCGGGGTCGGCTTCGAGCTCGAAGTCATTGCCGCTGTGGTCTTGGGCGGCACGAACCTTTTTGGTGGGCGTGGCACGATCGTTGGCACAGTGCTTGGTGCCCTCACCATCGCTGTGATCGGCAACGGTCTGATCCTTGCCCATATCTCGCCGTTCTTCACCCAAATTGTCACGGGCCTGATCATCTTGCTCGCGATCTGGCTGAACACGCGCCTCTTCAATCAAGCCAGCCGGATGAGGAGACGTTAGCGACATCAAGGAGAGCGGTCATGTCCAAACAGCGAAGCGATGCAGCGATCGATACCGGCCTCGTTATGACCGTTCTTGGTGCCATTGATGCCGACGCGATGGGCGTAACCTTGATGCACGAACATCTCTTGGTCGACGCCCGGTGCTGGTGGCATAAACCGACAGAGCCTGAGCGACAGCATCTTGCCGAAGGGCAGGTCCGCCCATCGATCCTGGGCGAACTGCGCATGGATCCGTTTGTCAATGTCGACAATTGCTGTCTCGATGACGAACAGACGGCGATTGAAGAACTTGCCCTGTTCTCCAAGCTTGACGGTCGTACCGTCATCGATCCGACCTGCCGTGGCATCGGACGGGACCCGAACGCTTTGAGGCGGATCAGTGAAGCAAGTGGCCTTCACGTGGTGATGGGCGCTGGCTACTACCTAGAAGGATCGCATCCGCCTCACGTGACGTCCATGACCCTCGCCGCCATTGCCGAGGAGATCGAACGCGATGCGATCGACGGAGTTGATGGCAGCGGTATCAAGATCGGGCTGATTGGCGAGATTGGCGTGAGTGCTGATTTCACGCGAGACGAAGAAAAGGTCCTGCGTGCCTCTGCCCGCGCCGCCGAGACCACAGGTCTGCCCTTGATGGTGCATCTTCCCGGTTGGGAGCGTCATGCGCACCGGGTGCTCGACATCGTGGGCGAAGAGGGCGCAATGCCCGAGCACACCGTCCTTTGCCACATGAATCCCAGCTTCGATGATCTCGACTACCAGATCAGCCTTGCGGAGCGCGGTGCTTTTATCGAATACGACATGATCGGGATGGACTTCTACTATGCCGATCAGGACGCTCAATGCCCTTCGGATGCTGAAACCGCCCGTGCGATCAATGCCCTGATCGATCAAGGCTGGCTGACATCCCTGCTGCTGTCACAGGACGTGTTTTTGAAAATGATGCTCTGCCGCCATGGCGGTTTTGGATACGGCTATGTCGTGCGCCACTATCTGCCTCGTTTGATGCGGCTTGGTGTGACGGCTGAGCAGATCCAACAGCTTATGGTCGGTAATCCAAAGCGCGTCTTCTCATCGACTCACCGACAAGCGTGAAAACAGGAGAAAAGCTATGGCGGGTTCAAAAAGAGTTTTGCTTGCTGGTGAGTCTTGGGTAAGCGCGGCGACACATCACAAAGGATGGGATCAGTTCGGCAGCGTGACGTTCCATCTCGGCGCTGAGCCCTTGGTCGAAGCGTTGAAGGATAGTGACTTCGATCTCACCTATATGCCGGCCCATGAGGCGGCGACCAATTTTCCAATGAGCATCGAGGCGATGCAGGCGTACGATGCGCTCATTTTGAGCGACATCGGCTCGAATACCCTGCTTTTGCACCCAGACGTCTGGATCCATGGCAAGGCGGTGCCGAATCGTCTGAAGCTGATCCGGGATTATGTCGCTCAAGGCGGTGGTCTGATGATGATCGGAGGCTATTACAGCTTTCAAGGTATCAATGGCGGAGCACGCTTTCACCGAACGGCGGTCGAGGAGGTCTTGCCCGTCACGTGTCATCCGTTCGACGATCGAATCGAAGTGCCGGAAGGGTTCAAAGCCGACATTGTCGGCAGCGAGGATCACCCGATCCTATCCGGCCTCGGCAAGGAGTGGCCAATTCTCCTTGGGGTCAATGAGGTCCAGCTAAAACCAGATCCTGATGTCGACCTTCTCGCACGCCTTCCCGACAACGAAGGCGCTCACCCGCTCTTGGTCACCGGACATCATCAAAAGGGACGCACTATCGCCTGGACATCGGATATCGGTCCTCATTGGGTGCCCCCCGAGTTTGCAAACTGGCAAGGATTTGGTCGGCTCTGGCGACAATGTCTCGCCTGGTTAACAGAGACACGTTGAGACGATTTAAGCACTCTCGTAAGGCGCATGGTGGAACTCAATCTCAAGATCCAGCATCCGGCCAAAAACATGAGCGCAGTTCGTCTGCGCATCCAATGGTAGAAGGGGGCCGAGTCGATCGATGGTCGTTCTGAGCCAAGCAACCTGAGCTTCAAAGGCAGGCTCGATATGAAGGGCGATCCACTCGGCAGGAATTGGCTCAGCGACCTTGCCATGGGCAGCCTTGCACCACGTAAAGTACATCCACTCCGCCGCCAGCATCATGGAGAGGATGTCCTCATAGGTGCCGCTCTCGGCGATCATTTGTGAGTCACGGCTCAGCGAATGCGCACCGACTGGCCAAAGATCGCGAGATGTTTGATCGTCCGTTGGGCCAAGGGTTTGGAAAGCGCGTGCAAAGAACTCGTCCTGGCCTGATGCCAGGCCATGTAGGACGCCGATCAGGTGAACCTGATCCTGAAATGAAGGCGCTTTGACGAGGGACTGGCCAAAGATTGTGACGGCTGTACGAACGAAGGCGTGTTCGAACTGGAGATAGCGAAGAAGCGTCGCGACTGGCATGCGATCTGACGTGATATCGTTGACGAAGCGATGACCCGTCATCTGATTCCATCGATCCTGATTGGCTGCGCGCAGCCAATCGGCGAACCCGGTGCCTGCATGCTGGGCTTGATACGCCGTGAAGGTCAGATCAGTTGGCGCTTGTTCTTTCATATCGGCCTCAGATCACTGAGTTCGGATTTGCTTGGAAACGCACTGAGCGTCCCGCGTCGGGTTACCGAGAGGCTTGCAGCGTCGACAGCCCATCGGCAGGCTGTCTCAACATTCATGCCTTGATCGAATGCTGCGGCTACGACGCCGCAAAAGACATCGCCAGCGCCTGTGCTGTCCACGGCTTGAACGGCGGGGGCTTTGAGCTGCCGACCGTCATCAGCATCGCACAAGAAGACACCACCTCGACCCAGAGTCACCAGGACAAGCTGGACACCGAAGTCCAAGAGTCTTTTTGCGACCCCATCGGCGTCGCTTGCCTTCGTCAGGATTTCACCCTCGACCTCATTGACAACGGCAATGTCGATCATTGGCCAAAGCCTTTGGTAGTCAAATGTGATGGGAGCTGGATTGACAATGGTTCGAGCCCCTTGGCTGTGAGCTTGACGCAAGGCAGTTTCGGTCATGTTTGCCGTTAAATTGCCCTGAAGAAGAAGCGTATCTTGCGGCTTCAAGCCGTTCAGCAAGTGTTTGGCATTGTCGATAGTAAGCGACTGCGTCATGCCCGTTGTGCTGACGATGCAGTTCTCACCTGTCTCGCTCACATAGATGATCGACCGGTCACTGGCACCCTCTTCAAGGGCAAGATCGGAAAGAGCCAAACCGCAATCCGAAACTTTGTCCTTGATCAGTTGACCCTCAGGGTCGTTGCCGACAGCCGCGACCAGGCGAACGCTCGAGCCCGAACGATGACAGACAACCGCTTGGTTGAACCCTTTGCCTCCAACATCGGTCACCATCCTAGAAGCCACTAATGTCTCGCCCGATCGGGGGAGGGACGGGACGTCGTAGCTTATGTCGACGACCACATTGCCAATGACGAGAATCAATCTGTCGTTCCCTGATCGTTAAGAGTCCGAAAAGTATAAGCTCTGATGGTCTAAGGGAGGATGGCCTTCGCCAAGAATCTTGGTGCGACCTTTGTCGGCCGAACGCCTGAGATGCTTTGGGTCAACAAGGACCTTTTGGTTAAAGAAACCGGCCGACGGCAACAAGACAATCGCCAGCTTGGCAGTGCGTGTGGAGTCGAAGGGCGAGAACGACGCCATCATCCTCGAACGTCAATGCCTCTGCCGGCCGGGAGATTTCCTTGAGGTCATGCAACCAGCCGGCGGTTTGGCCGGCATTGACCTTCTCACCGAGGACCACAGCTGGCTCGAACCAAGCTTCTCGAAGCGCATAGATGAACAGATTCTGTCGATCGAGGCCGAGCAAGACGGTCTCTTTGGGCGCCGCCGCATCCGGCACCAGAATGGGTCGGTTGAGAACGCCTTGGTGCATGAGCAGGCGATCAACTGCTTCGCCTGTTAGACGCATCGTTTCGGGAGTTACCGTAGCACCCCCACCAAACTCGCCGTTGACACTGGGGATGCCGGCACGGAATGCAGCGCCAATCGAGGTCGGCGTCTCTGGGCCATTGTCTGCGATGAAGCCGTAGGACAGGCCGAGTGCCTGCATGGCTTCCAACGATCTAGCGTGCAGGACGGGATCGACATTGCGCTCGATGAGCCCACACGGCAGATGGGCCATGGACGTGCCGCCGGAATGAAGATCGACGAGGAAGTCGTGGCGTCGGACGAGATCGGTCTCGATGAAATGAGCGATCCGCTCAGTGGGCGTACCTTTGGGATCACCGGGAAAAGCGCGATTAAGATTGCCATCATCAAGTGGCGAGCGGCGGCGTGCCGCCATCACCGCGGGCAGGTTGACGGCAGGCAAGATCGTGACCGTGCCGTTGACGTCGGCGGGATCAAGTCGTTGGATGAACTTCAGTAGCGTCAACTCGCCCTCATATTCATCGCCATGATTGCCGGCCATCAAGAGGATTCGCGGGCCATCACCATTTCGGATGTGGCAGATTGGAATCTTGATTTGATAGTAAGGCGATCGGTCGATCGAGTAAGGGAGGCTTAGATGCGTGACGACCTTGCCATCTTGCTCGGGATCAAGTGGATTGAAGACGCCGGTGTGCATGGGTGACTGCTCCGCCGACTTAGGGAACGGTGTTTAGCATGTAACGTTCTTGCCCTCGCTACCGAAGGCCTTCAAACGCTCGGCATCGTCCACCTGGACAACGGATTTCGGGCAATAGTGATATTGGACGGCCCAGCGCTGCTCGTTGGTCTGGTTGATGGGCGTGCCATGCGGCAGCTTACCATCAAAGAACAGAACATCACCTGGCTCCATAGGCACCGCGAGACGTTCCTTCATCTCAACATCGGTGTCACAGATTTGCCAGTCCCGACGCTTGAAGTGAGGTCTTGGCCCCTGCCTATGAGCACCTTTCAGCACATGCATGCATCCATTCATCGGCGTGGCACTGCCAAACGGAATCCAGATGCCGAGAACAGGCGTGTCGAGAGGGAGATTGAAATAGGCCTGATCCTGATGCCATGGCTTCTCCCGCCCGCCCGGCGGTTTGATCAGCGCCATTTCCTGAAACAACTGCGGTGATGTCGCGATCAGTTCGGTCACCAGGCCAACAATTTCGGGATGCTGAGCGAGTGCTCTTAGGCCTGGATTCCTGTCGACGAATCCCATGACCTTTCTTACGAAATTCGCCCTAAACGCGGGATCAAGCCGAGGTAATTGCTGCCCTGACTGACCCAGGGTGAAGCCACTACCCGCGCGCTTGCCATCCATCTCTCGATCGTCTTCGGACGAGAGTTGCAGATGATGTCGAAGGCCTCCTTCGAACCAGATCATGTCACAACGAGGATGGTTGCTTGTGGTCAGCTCGCGCAGCTCCTTGGCAGCCGTTTCGAGGTCGCTGGCTGAGAGCAGCCCCTGCACGAGGACGAAGCCTTGATCGGCAAGCATTTTTCGCGCGCGATCGGCAAGCGCTTCATCGGCTTTGATGCCCGTTGCTAAGCCTTCGTGTTGATAGAGAGCAGGATCGTGACGCTCGACCTCAGGTTCGAAGAACACCTCAATGTTATCAGCTTCAGTCATGTTCGCTTCCCGATACCATGGTCAGGCACTTGCGCGATGCTGGTGCGCTCAAATCCGACCCTCGCTTCCTTGAAGTGAAAGGCCCGTTGCGGCATCGAAGAAATGCAGATGCTCCAAACGAATGTCGAACTCGGCCATCCCTAAGGCTGGAAGATTGCGGCCACGGGCTTTGCCAATCACTTCTATCGACGCGAGTTCCAAAAAGACAATTGTCTCCGATCCCATCGGTTCGACCACACTGATGGGCGCTCTTAAACGATACGTCGAAGGTCCGATCTCGCCGTTCGTCGCGAGTTCAAGATCTTCGGGACGGATACCGACGACCACCGACATGCCGTCGTGTGCGTCAGCACCTATTGGCTTGGTGATCGGCAAGAGTATCGTCGGATCAATCCGAACCGCTGGTGCTGTCGACATAGACTCAAGCTGGCCGTCGATGAAGTTCATCGCCGGGCTGCCTATGAACCCAGCAACAAAGAGATTGGCCGGTTCGTGAAACAACTCCAGTGGTGTGCCGACTTGTTGGATATGACCGTCACGCAGAACAACGATGCGATCGGCCAGTGTCATCGCCTCAACTTGGTCGTGGGTCACGTAGATGATCGTGGTCTCAACCTGACGGTGCAGCTTCTTGATTTCTGTGCGCATCTGGTTGCGAAGTTTGGCATCGAGATTGGAGAGCGGCTCATCAAATAGGAAGACTGACGGCTCGCGCACGATCGCGCGGCCCATGGAAACCCTTTGTCGCTGCCCCCCGGAGAGCTCAGCTGGCTTCCGGTCCAGCAGATCTTCGAGGCCGAGTGTCGTTGCTGCTTCTAGGACTCGTGCTTCGACCTCTGCCTTTGGCAAGCGCGCTGCTCTGAGGCCGAAGCCGATATTTCGGCGCACGCTCATATGCGGATAGAGCGCGTAGTTCTGGAACACCATCGCGATATTGCGGTTCTTGGGTTCCACATTGTTGACGAGACGGCCGCCAATCCAAATTTCGCCGGCCGTGATGTCTTCGAGCCCAGCGATCATCCGAAGCATGGTGGACTTACCGCAGCCCGATGGCCCGACCATGACGAGAAATTCGTTATGCGGGATCTCCAGGTCGAGCCCGTGGATGACCCCTGTCTTGCCATAGCGCTTGACCACATTTCGGATCGAGACGTCGGCCATGGTATCCGTCAAGCAGCCTTATTGTGGAGCCATGATCGGACAGCCTCATCAAGTCCGATCGACGCATCTTGGGATCGCTTGACCGCTCCCTCCAGATTACCCCGCTGGCAAGCTAAGCGATGCTGATAGCCTTTGAGGCTGACATCAAGACTCGCCTCGGCGGGACCGCCGGGACGATCGCGCACGGCGATGAAGTGTTCGGGGCTCAGGATCAGGTGGAAGTCTTCGGCACCGATCGATGGCGCTCGTCCCAGCCTTTGTTTGAAGATGTCAACAAATCGATCGTAACCTACTTCGTCCAACGAACGGCCTTGGGCGATCGAGTCGTTGGCAAGATCAGACGCGACGTCATGGGCTTGGCGAAAGGAGAGATGATCGCTCCGCACAAGTTTGTCGGCCATTTCTGTGATGGTGGCGAAGCTGTCGGCGATCGCCCGTCTGACGTTGGTCTCATCGATCTTAATCACACCCGCAAAGTCGGCGAGCAGATTAAGGCCTCGTCGAGCCCGATCGATCGCCTGATAGCCAACGGTGTGAGTCTCGCTTTCACTGTCGTTGATATCCATAAAAGGCGTGTTGCGCATCGTATCGACGATCGTATCACATTGGCCAGCGGCGAGATTAGAAAGCAGGCGGAGATGCTCCGTCACCACGGGGTTCCGCTTTTGCGGCATGATCGAGCTGATCTGTACATAGCTTCTCGGCGCTTTCAAAAACCCGACTTCGAAGGCCGTCCAATGACCGAGATCTTGAGCCATACGGCTAAGGTCGACCAACAGCAACTTCAGTGCACCGTAGACGGCTGCAACGTCGTCGGTCGCGGCGATGCAGCCATAGCTGTTCTCTTGAACGTCGGCAAAGCCAAGGAGGGCGGCCATGCGTTCTCGGTCAATAGGAAAGCCTGTGGTTGTGATCGCCGCAGCCCCCATAGGGGATCGATCGAGATGCCGATGCGCCAACCAAAGTCGTTCACTGTGGCGAAGCAAGACTTCGACGAAGGCGGCGAGATAATGGCCGAAGGTGGTGGGCTGCGCGGGCTGGCCGTGGGTATAGGCAAGAAACACTGTTTGACGCTCGTCCCAGGCTTTCGCCAGCATCGCGTCGATGGTCGCATGTAAATCGGCGATGAGATCCTCGAGTCTGGCTTTCAGGACAAGCCTGAACATCGCATGGCCCATGTCGTTGCGCGAACGGGCCGTATGCATGCGTCCGGCGAGATCGATGCCGAGCCGGGCGATCAGATCCTTTTCGACATGGAAATAATAGTCCTCGACGGAACCGTCATAATGAAGCGAAGCGAGGTTGCTCTCCCGGTCGTAGTCGATGAGTGCCTGCAAGATTGCGCGCGCCGTCGCTGCATCGATGATGCCGGTCTCAACCAGCATGACGACATGCGCGCGATTGATCCGGTCAGTTGCTTCTGCAAAATGCTGAACCGATTGCTGAAAGAGCGGCTCCAACACAGTCTCGGCATAGACGGGAGCCGGAAAACGTTGATGATCTATGGTCATTGAATACCCGCGATTTTGGTGCACATCGTCAGCCCTTCAATCCTGTCAACATGACACCACGGACGATGTATTTTTGAAAGATGATGAAGACAAAGAGTGTTGGTAGCGTGGCCACGGTGGCACCGGTCATGATCAGTTCCCACTCCGTGACGAACTCGCCGGAAAAGGAGGCGAGGCCTACCGGCACCGTGTAAAGTTCCTGACTGTTGGTCACGATCAGCGGCCAGATAAAGGCGGTCCAGTTGCCGAGGAACACAAAGATAGCAAGGGCGGAAAGCGCCGGCGTCACCAGTGGCATCGCCACCTCCCACCAAATCTGAAATTCGTTCAGCCCATCAATGCGCGCCGCATGAAGAAAGTCATCTGGCACCGATTCGAAGAATTGCTTCATGAGGAAGGTGCCGAAGCCTGTCATTAAGCCCGGAAAGGCTATTCCCCAATAGCTGTTTAGCCAACCGAACTCCTTGCTCATGATGTACCAAGGGATCACCAACATTTCCGTCGGAATCATGAGGGTTGAGAGAATCGCAATGAACACCAAATAGCGACCGCGAAAATCAAACTTGCAAAGCACGTAGCCGACCAGGCTATCGAAGAAGACGACCGACACTGTCGTCAGCGTGGCAATCAAAATTGAGTTGAAAAACCACAAGAGAAATCGGCTGTTCTCGTAGAGGAAGAAGTAGTTCTCGAACGTCGGCTCGTCGGGAATGATCTGTAGATTATAGACCTCATGCGGATATTTGAGCGACGTCGAGAACATCCAAAGTAGCGGTGTCACCATCACCACGCCGCCCAAGAACAGGATTGTCCAACTGATGATGCGGCCTGGTGAGATCGATCGCTTATAGGAAAGGATGGCAGGTGTCATTTGGAGCGCAGCAGCTTCAACTGCAGGATCGTGATCGCAAGCAATACTAAGAACAACACGACGGTCTGGGCCGTCGCGTAGCCCATGTCGAAGCGATCGAAAGCCGACTCGTAGATGTAAAGAACCATGGGTTTGGTCGAATTGAGCGGCCCCCCATCCCCTTGCGGAGTCATGTTGTAGACCTGATCAAAAATCCTAAGAAAGCCGATCGAACTGACCACAACCAAAAAGATGAAGGTCGGGCGAAGCAGCGGGATGGTGATCTCAAACAAGATGCGCCAGCGACCGGCGCCGTCGATCCTCGCGGCCTCGTAATAGGTCTCGGGAATGGCGCGCAGGCCGGCAAGAAAGATGACGATCTGAAATCCCAACCCTGCCCAGATCGCCGGCACCAAGATCGCTGGTAGCGCTTGGGTTGTCGAGCGGAGAAACGGCTGTTGTTCGATGCCAAAGGTCGCAAGAATATTATTGAAAACGCCGATCGGCACCGGCTGATAAAACCATCGCCAAACCCACGCCATGGCGACGGCAGTGGTCAGGAAGGGGATAAAGTAAAGCGCGCGAATCAAGCCATGGCAAAAGCGTACGGGATCGAGAAAATAGGCGATGGTGAATGACAACAGAATACTGATCGGTGCGCCCAAAATCAGATACTCGAATGTGTTCCAGAAGACCTTCCAGAACACGGGATCATGCCAAAGAGCGACGTAGTTTTCGAACCCGATAAAGTTCGGCTGGCCGACGATGTTCCAATCCGTAAGCGACAGATAGAAAGCATGGAGCGTCGGCCAGAAACGAATGACAACGTAGAAGACGATCGGCACCAATAGAAAGGCCCAGGCCCACAGCGCTTGCTTGGTGCCGATCGACAGCCGCTCGTTCCAGGGTGTGCGAGACGTGAGCGCAGGTGTCTCGCTCTGGGACATGTCGCTACTGATAGAGTTCGTCCAGCAGCTTCTGCTCTGCCTCCGCAGCGGCTGCAAGGCTATCATCAACACTCATGCCTTCGAGCAGGATGCGGTCCAAGGCATCGATCATTCCCTGGCGCTGCGAGCTCTCCTCGGCGAACACCGTGGTTTGTGCATATTCGAGCCCACGGATGAAGGGGCCGTATTCCTCGTGGTTAAGATTGGCCTCGGTCAATGCCGCAGACGGCTTAGCAGGCAGTTCTCCGACTGTCTCGACCCAGAGCTGCATCGCTTCATCGGACGTCAGAAACTCGAGGAACTTATAGGCAGCTTCTAGCTTTTCGCCTTCAGCCTTGCTGGTGATGCCGTTGACCCAATAGGAGCTGAAGTTCGATGCCACACCGTTATGGCTCGGCAACTCGGCAACACCCCATTCAAGGCCGCGCTGCTCGCGCAGTGCGCCGAGACGGAACGAACCGTCGATGTGGAAGCCAGCACGGCTTGCCTTAAAGGCGGCCTGCGGTTCATCCATGAAGCCGACAGCGCCGACCTTGTGGGTCTCGATCATGTCGACATACCAGGCAAGCGCCTCCGCACCACCAGCGTCGGTGTAGGCAACCTTCGTATTATCGTCACTATAGGGTTGCCCACCGAATTGACGGACCAAAACTTCACGCCACCAATGATGATCTTGGGCTGTCATACCAAAGGTCATACCGGCGACCAGGAGATTGCCGCTGCCATCCCGCTCGGTGATGGCCTTGGTCGCATCGACGAGCTCATCAAGGGTCGTTGGAACCGAGACGCCGGCTTTATCGAGGAGCCGCTTGTTGTAAAAGAGAGCGAGAGATCGCACCGCAGTCGGCAACGCCATGTAAGTGTCATCGCGTTTCATGGCTTGAACGATCGGGAAGTAATCGGCATCGATCTGCGCAGGGTCGAACCGGTCCGCAGGAAGAGGGCGGATCAGTTCAGCTTGGACGTAATCTTCAAGCCATCCATAAAAGAGCTGGACGACATCCGGGCCTTCACCGGCCGGAATGGCGGCCGCAACCTTGGTCCGATAATCCGCATAAGGAAAATGGGTGTGGTTCACGGTGATGTCGGGATTGGCCGCCTCGAACTGCTCGATCAGAGCGTCAATCGCGTCGACCCGGCCCTTGAAGGTGTATTGCCAGTAATCGATCTCGACCGCCGATGCCGATGTGGCTATGCAGCCGGCAATCGCTGCTGCAGTCGCTAGTTTGATGAGCTTGTTCATGACGTTCCTCCATGTCCGACTTGCCAGCCCCCCAAGCTTGCCGCAGGCTTCCAAGACCAACAAGCCTTTATCGCCGGAGGCCTATCGTGCCAGAGGATCGCCGCCGTCTGGAAGCCGCTGTCGCCGACAATGCCATGACCAAGCTTTGGCAGGCCCTTCAATCTCTTCGGACAACGCACCGTTTCTTGCAAACCGGAGCCCATCCCGATGACGAAACGTCGGCACTCCTGTCGAAGTTGGCACGTCAGGACGGCGTCAAGGTCGCTTTTGCCTGCGCTGTGCGTGGTGAAGGCGGACAGAATGCGATCGGTACCGAGCGGGGGACGGCGCTCGGTGTCTTACGCACCCGGGAAATGGAGCTGGCGGCGCGCCGCATTCCCATGCGGATTTACTGGCTGAACGAAGCACTCGACGGACCCATCCATGACTTTGGCCTCGCCAAGTCGGCAGAAGAAACATTGGCAATCTGGGGACATGAGCGGACGCTTGAAAGGCTGGTCTGCGTCATTCGCCACTTTCGCCCCGATGTCATGATGCCAACCTTCCTCGACGTCGAGGGTCAGCATGGCCATCACCGGGCTATGACTCGACTGACCGAAGAAGCCTTCGACGCCGCAGCGGATCCGACCGCCTTCGAAGATCAAGGCCTTGCTTCTTGGCAGGTGAAAAAACTTTTTCTGCCCGCATGGAGCGGTGCTGGTGCCGCGTATGACGACACGGAGCCACCGCCGCCGGCTACAATCGACATCGATGTCGGACGCCGCGATGCCGCCACTGGCCTAACTTTCGATCAGCTCGGCCAATGGTCGCGCGCTGCCCATGTTTGCCAAGGTATGGGGCGGTGGCTGGATCCTGCTCCGCGTGCCTTATCCCTCCATCGTAAAGGCTCAACGCTGAACATTGATCTCGAGGAAGATGACCTGTTTGATGGCCTGCCGCGTCGGCTCTCGGATTGGAGCGACGACGTCTTCGATCAGAAAATCGCCGACGACTTGCGCGATGCTGATCACGCCATCGACCAGTGTCTCGACGCTTTTCCCGATGAAGCAAAAGTTCTTGAACATGCGACGGGCGCCTTGGCGACAATTCGCGGTCTTCTTGGCGAAGTCGATGCTGTTCGAGACCGAGCAACATCCGACCTAAGAGATCGATTGGTCACCAAGTATCAGGACCTGTCAAAAGCTGCCCTGCTGGCATCCGGCGTTACTGTCGATGTCGCGCCGGTCAAGTCCGAGATCGCCGACGGTGAGGCCGTCGAAGTGATGGCTCGCCTTTGGCATGGTGGAACGGTGGGCTTAGAGGCATTCGCGACCCGATGGGTGTTCGATGGCCCGACCATCATCGAGAAAAAAAAGGAGATTAAGCCGACCAGGCTCGATCCTGGCGCTGTTGATGATGTGTCGATCCTGGCGAAGCCGAAGGCCGGCGCACCTCGCGTTCATCCCTATGCGTTCTTTAACGATTCTGACGAGCCTGCCGCACCCGTCAGCCTTGAGCTGAGTTGGGGCAAGGCCGAGGAAAGGGTCGAGGTCACGATTAGCCCAAAGCCAAGCATCGCACGACTACCATCGACGGTTGCAACGCCGACGCCTGACCGCTTCGTGGTCAACACCACCTTGTCCCCAAGTCCAATCAACATTGCCGTCGAGCTGGAGAGCCGTGGTTCAAACAGCGATCAAACCTGTAGCTGGCACGTTCCTGAAGGATGGTCGATCACACCAAACCGTCTGGTGCCGTCCGACCATGGGAGCGAAGCGGCCGAGCGCCAGGAGGCGACACTCCAGATCCCTTCAACGATCGTTGAAGGTCGCTATCGGATCGAACTGCGCAACGAGAACGGCGTTGTTCAGTCGTTGAATCGTATCAACTATGCTCATATCGAGGAGACCCATCTCTTGCGGCCAGCGACGATCGATGTTTTAGCGACCTCGATCGCGTTACCGAGAGACGTGCGCGTTGGTTATATCGGCGCCGGTACGGATAGGACCGGCGCGTGGCTGCGCGCCATGGGTCTCGACGTGACAGATCTTGATGTCGAAGCGCTCGGGAAGGGGCTTGAAGGAATCGACAGCCTGGTCATCGGTGTCATGGCGTTTGGCAAGCGCCCAGAGCTGCGTGATGCGACGGCCATGATCAATGCATGGGTCAAGGCGGGCGGCCACCTCGTGACCCAGTATCACCGTCCCTGGGACGGATGGGATCCTGACGAGACGCCGCCTTGCCGAATGGAAATCGGTCAACCGTCACTTCGATGGCGTGTCACCAATCCCGATGCCGAGGTCATCGTGACGAGGCCCGATCATCCGCTGCTAACGGCACCCAACATGATCGAGGCTACGGACTGGCACGGCTGGGTCAAGGAACGTGGCTTGTATTTTGCGATGAGCTGGGATGCAGCCTACGACGCAATCTTGGAAATGAGCGACAACGGCGAACCGTTGCTCAAGGGTGGTCTGTTGAGTGCGGTCATCGGCGAGGGGCGTCATACTCATGTTGCGCTCAATCTCTTCCATCAAATGGACAACCTGGTTCCAGGTGCTTTCCGGATTTTCGCTAATCTTGTCCAGTCAGCGCGGCACAATCGCTGAGAGACGTCGACGGGCAACGATGTCCCGATGACGTCCGCCGCCATCGCGTCCAACAGTTCTAAACGCACGATGGTCGGAGCGATCTCGTCGACAGGGATGACGCTCCCGTCGAACGTTGCTCGCCGGTGCTCGGTCAGATCGATGCCATGAAGCCGCCATCGATATAGAGCATTTGACCGGTGACATAACGCGAAGCATCCGAGCAGAGAAAAACCGTTGCGCCGACGAGATCGTCGAGATCTCCAAAGCGCCCAGCTGGAATCTTCTGTAGCATCGCATCGCACCAGTTCTCGTCCTGATAAAAGACCTCCGTGAGATCGGTCCGAAAATAACCGGGCGCAATGGCATTCACGCGAATGCCATGCGATGACCATTCGGTGGCAAGGGCGCGTGTCATGCCGAGGAGACCAGTCTTCGATGAGCCGTAAGGGGTTGCCGTTGGCACGCCGACGCCGGATGTGAGCGAGGCGAGGTTCACCATCGATCCACCTTGCTCCAGCATTTGATTGGCGGCGGCTTTGGCGACAAAGAAGGCCCCCTTGAGGTTGGTATCGATAATCTTGTCCCAAAGCGCTTCATCCACCTCGAGTGATGGACGGACGTCTTCAATGCCGGCGTTGTTGATCAAGATATCCAGACCACCCAAGGCCTCCGTCACCAGCTGAACTGCGGGATCAATCTCGTCCGTTGCACGCACATCAAGCTCGAACGCCAGGCCCTTTCGCCCCGTCGCATCGATCGCGTCCAGGCAAGGATCAAGCTGGTCCAGATGGCGGCTGCAGATCGCGACATCCGCACCAAACTTGGCAAGCCCAACGGCCAGCGCCTGACCGATGCCACGGCTGGCGCCCGTGACTAAGGCGCGTCGTCCCTCCAGCGAAAAAGTCGGAAAAACTGGATCCAGCATCGAACGCTCCCTCTTTGGTTCGGGCCTCTTGCGCGGCAGCCGCGTCTTAGGCACCTTCAAATCAAGCACAACGACGAGCGGCAGACCATTGAGAGCGCGCAACAAGTCGACAGCGAGCACGTCCAGCGGGACTGAACCGTCAGAACCGATGGTCAGACTGGAAGGCGTCGCCAAACGCTTTGGCGATCATCTCGCGGTCGACCACGTCGACGTCGCTGTCGATAGAGGTGCTTTCCTCACCATCCTTGGCCCAAGCGGCTCTGGTAAGACAACGGTGTTGAGGATGATTGCAGGTTTCATCCAGCCAGACTCCGGCGCTATCACGATCAATGGTCGCTCGGTAGCCGACGATCCGCCCTACGCGCGTTCGATCGGCATGGTGTTTCAACGCCTCGCTCTTTTTCCCCATATGACGGCGGCCGAGAACGTTGCCTATCCCCTCAAAATGCGTGGCTGGACAAAGGGTGATCTCTCGGCACGTGTGGAACGTTTTTTGGATCTTGTCCGACTCTCAGGCCTCGGGCAGCGTCGGATCCAGCAACTCTCTGGCGGCCAACAACAACGGGTTGCGATCGCCCGAGCTCTCGTATTCGAGCCGGATCTTCTCCTTCTTGATGAACCGCTTGCTGCGCTTGATCGTAAACTCCGTGAAGACATGCAACTTGAGTTTCGACGCATCCAGCAGGAACTCGGGGTGACGACCATCAATGTCACCCACGATCAACGGGAGGCGCTGGTCATGTCCGACCAAGTTATGGTGATGGACAACGGGAAGATCCACCAGCATGCGCCACCCACCGAGGCTTATAAGAGACCTGCCGATCGCTTTGTCGCTGGCTTTATCGGCATCACCAACTTCGTTGATGCAACGCTCGTCGGAAGGACTGATGATGGGCGGGCGACTGTCACAATCCATGATCAGACCTTCGAGGGACGTATTGCCGATCGAACGATCGAGGCCGGTGTCGATGTTGTCGCGGCGCTTCGCGCTGAGAAGGTGCATGTCGTCAATGGGGATCATGATGAGGGTCTCGATGCGGTTATCGCGGAGACCGTGTTCGAGGGCGACCGACTGGTCTATCGTTTGCATGTCGAACCATGGCCAGGTCAGCCGCTCCTCGCGTTTGATTACGCTCAACATGAAGCGATGCCGCGCACTGTTGGCGAGCAAGTTCGAGTCTCATGGCGTCCAGAGGATCTGATGATCTTTCCGCCTTGAGGACGGCAACCGACCTCATGACCAAGAAAGGACAAGGGAGAACGATCATGACGACCCAAAAGAACAATCTGATGAAGGTCCAACGCCGCCGCTTCCTGAAAGGCAGCTCGGCTCTTGCCGGCGCGGCGCTCGCAGCGCCAGCGATTCTCAAATATCGCAGTGCCATGGCTCAAGATAAGCCTTCTGAACTCATTATTCGCGCCTGGGGTGGCGTTTGGGTCGAGAGTTTGGAAAACGGTGTTTCCAACCCGTTCAGCGAGGCAACTGGCATTGATGTTCGTCACGACCTCACCGAGGACAATGAAATACGTCCTAAGATCTGGGCAGCCGTTGATCAGGGCCGGGTCCCGCCGATCCACATCAACTGGGACACCACGACCAACGCGTCGAAGTCGGCGCTTCGGGAGGTCACCGAGGATCTTGGCGATATCCCCGGGCTCGACGAACTGCTACCACTTGCCCAACCATCAGGCATGGACGGCTGGCCACTGATTAATACGTACTCTTATGTTTACGTGCTTGCCTATCGTGACGAGGCCTTCCCCGACGGCGCGCCTGATAGCTGGCAGGTCATGCTCGATCCGAAATACAAAGGACGGGTCGCTATCTATGACGACGGCATCGGCTTCCATCCAGCAGCACAAGTTGCGGGTGGTGGCACGGTCGAAGATATTCCCGACAACATGGACGCTTGCTGGTCCTTCTTCGAACAGTTGAAGGCAAACGAACCGCTGCTTGGCGAAGACCCGGACTTCACCGCCTGGTTCCAAAACGGTGAAATCGATGTCGCCTGCACCATCATCTCCAATGCCCGTGCCGCCAAGCAAAACGGCGTTCCCGTCTCATGGACCGTACCAAAGGAGGGCGCCAAGCTCGATACGGACGGACTTTGGATTCCAAAAGGCCTGCCGGAAAATGAGCTCTATTGGGCGAAGAAATACATCGAGACAGCGCTGGCGGCAGAGAACCTGCAGACCTGGTGCAACAGCCTTGGCCTACCACCCGTCCGTCCGGGCCTGGAGCCACCTGCGGATCTGGTCGGCGATCCCGCTTACCCCACGAGCGAAGAGGATCTCGCCCGCCTGATCCGTGTGCCGACACCGATCTTGGTCGAGCATGAGAGCGACTGGTTCGCGAGGGTCAACGAAATCATGCAGGGCTAAGCGGCACGTTCGCAGAGCTTTGACGTCTAGAACACCGGCGGCGCATGGAGCGGTGGAGCTCTGGCGTCGCCGGTTCTGGCCTTCCAGATTCGAACCTTATACGGGGTATCTGCTGCTGCTACCGGCGCTGATGCTTGTCGCGACGTTGGTGATCAGTATTGCGGTGATTGGCGACAATAGCCTCAGACTGCTCGATCGGGATATGTTTCGGCTTGGCGAAGAGTATTCGTTCGGCAACTACCAGACGCTGATCGAACGTCCAGTCTACCTCAGGATCGTCGGCAAGACGCTGCTTGCCGCATTGATCGTCACCGTCGTGACGGTCGCCCTTGCCATTCCTTACGCCTACTACATGGTGCGGACACCGAGCCCCACAATCCGAAAACTTCTGCTGATTAGCCTATTTTTGCCCTTCTTCCTCGGCCAGGTCATCCGTGCCTATGGATGGTTGATCATCCTTGGCAAGCAGGGCCTTTTGAATAGTGCGCTTAGCGGTGTAGGCCTGCCTGCCGTCGAGTTAATCTATACCTATCCGGGCGTGCTGCTCGGCTTGGTCCAATATATGTTGCCCTTTGCCGTGCTCCTGCTGGCGCCGGCCTTTACCGCTATCTCCGAGGAGATGGAGCTCGCCTCGATGAGCCTGGGCGCGCACCCTTGGTCCACCTTTCGCCATGTCATCCTGCCGCTTGCTAAGCCTGGTTGGGTCGCAGCAGGCGTCGTTGTCTTTACACTCACCCTTACCGACTTCGCCATGCCGGAAATCATGGGTGGTGGCGGCAATGACTTCATCGCGAACGCCATCTACGATGGGTTTTTCCAGCTCAGTGACGCTGGTCTCGGCGGTGCGCTCGCCATCGTCCTCACCCTGATCGGGACCCTCGTGGTTGCTGTTATCTTTACCGCCATTGGGGTCGGTACGTTGGGGGTTGGCAAAGCCGATGGCAGCCGTAATCCATGCTGAGTAACCCAAGCGCACGCCGCGTCCTCCTCACGATCGTCTGGCTCGATTTGATCTTGCTCGCCTTGCCGACAATCGTCATCGTCATCGCATCCTTCAACGCGGGCAAGATCATCGCCTTTCCGCCGGAGGGGTTTTCGCTGATTTGGTACCAAGAACTCCTCACCAAGCGCGCCTTTGGTGAGGCTCTTTGGCGAAGCTTCGAAGTCGCGATCATTTGCACATTGGTCAGTCTGCCGGCAGGCACGCTCGCGGCGATCGCGCTCGCTCGCTACCGCATCAAACATGCGACCACGATCCAAGTGGTGCTCCTGCTTCCCTTTATTGTCCCGCTGATCGTCTCGGGCCTCGGCTTGATGTTGATCTTCGGCTGGATGCGCGTGCTCGGCAGCATTTGGCCGGTTGGCCTTGCTGCCTGCATCATCAATCTTCCCTTCATGATCTGGGCGGTCTCGGCGTCGGTCAACAATCTCGATCCCGACATCGAACATGCAGCGGCCAATTGTGGCGCGCCACCCATCACCACGTTCTTCACCATCACGCTTCCGGCGGTGATGCCAGGCGTGATCACCGGCGCGCTTTTGATGTTCATCCTAGCGCTCAACGAGTTCATCGTGAGCTTGCTCTTGGTGGACGCGCGTATCGTCACACTCCCCGTCTTGATGTACAATGCCATCCGTTCAATCATCACGCCGGATCTGGCCGCTCTTTCCGTCGTCTACATCGCGATTGCTGCCGCCTCGATCTGGATCCTCGACCGTGTTGTCGGCCTCGAAATTTTCTTGAAGTCCAAGTGAAGGAAACTGCTATGGCCGCTGACGCAAGCGCCATCAATCTTTTCGATCTTGCTACGTTGTCCGTCGATCAGCGCCAAGCGCTCATGACCAGAACGGAGGCCGACCTCTCGGCCTATATCGAACCGAGCCAGGCGATCATCGACGCCGTGCGCGATGAGGGAGATGAGGCGGTAGCGCGCTTTGGGCGAAAGTTCGACAACGCTGATGTCGACGCCGAAAGTCTCAAAGCGACGTCAGACGACTTTGACAGAGCCTTCGCCGAACTCGATCCCGAGGTCACCGAAGCGATTAGGTTTGCCGTCGCCAACATCCGCACCTTTCACGAAGCCCAAAAGCCGGAATCGATGTGGTGGGTGGAAACGCGGGATGGCGTGTTTGGGGGGGAGCGCACAACACCGGTTCCCTCCGTCGCTTGCTATGTCCCGCGTGGGAAAGGGGCGTTTCCGTCTGTCATGATGATGACGACGATTCCCGCCGTCATCGCTGGCGTGCCGGAAATCGCGGTGCTGACGCCGCCGACGCCAGAAGGTGGAATCGATGCCGCGAGCCTAGTTGCTGCACGGCTCGCCGGGGTCGAGAATGTCTATAAATCAGGCGGCGCTGCCGCCGTCGCAGCGGCTGCTTTTGGTACGGCGACGATTCCACGTTGCTGCAAAATCGTCGGTCCGGGTAGTCCCTGGGTCGTCGCTGCGAAAAAACTCCTGTCCGATCGCATTGATCCAGGCCTTCCTGCCGGTCCCAGCGAGTCCATCGTTCTTGCCGATAGCTCTGCAAACCCGAAAATCGCTGCGCTTGATCTTCTCATCGAAGCTGAGCACGGTCCGGACAGCTCCGCCTTCCTCGTGACCGACAGCATCGACGTCGCCGAGGCGGCGCGGCAGCACATCCCGGTCCTTTGGGACAACATGGGCGAACAACGCGCCGGTTTTACCCGTGACGTTCTAACCGGGCCGCGCGGCGGCATCGTACTCGCAGCCAATATGGATGAGGCTGTTCGCTTCACCAACGACTACGCACCTGAACATCTCGAGGTGCTCGCCGAAGAGCCGATGGACTACCTCGGTCAACTCCAGCATGCCGGCGAGATCCTCCTCGGCGAGAATACGCCCATCACGCTCGGCAATTTTGTCATCGGTCCGAATTGCGTCCTCCCCACCGGAGGCCATGCTCGTAGCTGGTCGCCGCTCTCGGTGCTTGACTTTATGAAGCGCACATCGATTGCCTATGTGACACGACGAGGTCGTGAGGTGCTCGAACCTCACGCGCGTACGCTTGCGGCCTATGAAGGCTTTGAGGCTCATGCCAACGCTGTGTCAGATCGGGACAAGAAGGGTGCCTGACGTGAGAGGGTGCGTGCTCTTTCGAGACATGCAACGTCGTCTCATCATCGACAGCTCTCTATCTCGACATCGGCAGCTTTAGGCGGCCTTTACGCGGCTGCCCGAAGAGCCAACGGCTCAAGGAAAGGGCAGGGCCTCGGAAAAGTCTTGACGGTCGAGTGGGTAGAGGGGCTTTCGCCTTCGTCGATAGGGCAGGCGCGCAAGATTAGACGTGGCGATCCCGGGGGTGTCGATCGTCATCGCTCGTTTCGCAATAGCGCCATAAGCTGCCTGCCAAGCTAACGCCGATTTCGCGACGATAATGCGCTGATGAGCAGGATCGATACCGACAGACGTGAGCTGGCCGGCATCAAAGGGCATGGTGCGCAGGCTCGTAAGCACAATCTTGACCCCATCTGCCTGGATCACCGCCGTCCGTCCCATCGACGTCTCATATCCGGTCATATAGGAGCCGGTGTGGCGATAGCGGCCGTCTGTTAGCAACACGACCTGACCGATGACATGGATGGGATCGCCATGCAGGCGATCAACCTTGCCACCGATAAGGCCGGCAAACGGTGCGCCAACGCCAGCCTTGTCAGCCTCCGCAACGGCATCCGGGTCGGCGATAACAATCACAGCGTCCCTAGCCTCGGCGAAAAGCAGGGCTTTGAGCACAACCGTGCCGTCGCCAGCGCTGCCACCGCCAACATTATCAGCCGCTTCCGCTAAGACGACGGGTGTTTCGTCCGCCTCGATCGCTTGCTTGACCGCCGCATCGACCAGCATCAAATCGGGTTGGAATTGATCGCGCAGTTCCCAGATCTGCCTGGCCAGTTGATCAGCTGCCCGATCGGCAGCTTGCTGTTCGTCAGCATAGGTCAAAACGGATCCGCCGAGAGTGGGGCTATCGGCATAGGGAAAACCCATGGCGATCGATCCGTTCAGGATCGTGCCATCGGCCTCCAAGCCATGCAGCGATGCCATAATCGTCTTCATCGGTTCCTGATCGGTCGCTTGCATTTGGGGTGCGGTGAGAAGCGGGAGTTTCCTAAAGGCGGAGGCGGGTCGCGATGATGTTCGCATCATCGCGGCTAGCGCACCCGCCGCCTCTCGGCCGCGCTCGGCCATATCGACATGGGGATAGGTGTCGTAGCCAATCAGCATATCCGCATGGTCGACCATGGCGTGGCTGAGATTGGCGTGGCAGTCGAAGCTAGCGACCAAGGGCATGTTTTGGGACAGGACCTTGCGGAGTTGTGCCAGGATCCAGCCGTCCGCATCATCAAGACCGTCGGCGACGGCTGCCCCATGAAGGACCAGCAGCATGCCGTCCAACGGCATGGCGTCATCGACTCTCGCGATCAAGTCGTCGACGAGCTGCGTAAGCGTTGGACGCTCGATGATTCCTGACGGTACAGCTGCGGCGAACAATGTTGGTGCTAAGGAGAAGCCCTGATCGCGCACGCCCTCGATCATGCCGCCGAGCTCAGTTCCAGTGCCGGCATAGCGATCGAGAAGGCTCGTGCCGGTGGCAAGCTGATACGCTTCGAACGCGGCCATCCCCGTGGTCTCCGTCGAGAACGTATTGGTTTCATGCCAGATACCGCCGATTCCGACCCGACCCCTCATGCTCATCTCCTCGCGATCAAACTCATCATGTGGGCTGACCCAAGATCGAGCAAGGAGACCTTTCATAAGGGTTAAACCGGAGATGGCCTTTGAAGGGGCTATCGATCTACCGAGTTGTCAGGAACGAGGGATCGCCTAAGATTAACGTGACGTTTGTCGGTGTGTTTACCAGGGAGATACAAGATGAACGAAGCGGTGAATCCAAAAACCGTTCACAAGCCACTCGGCAAGTACAGCCACACAATCAGCGTACCGCCGAATGCCCGGTGGCTCGTTGTCTCAGGACAAGTCGGCGTGAATGCAAAGGGCGTGACGGCTGCTGGCGCCAAGAGACAGGCCGAGCAGGCTTACAGGAATGTTGTCGCTTGTCTGCGCGCCAACAAGATGGCCAAGGAGCATTTGGTCAAGCTCACCATCTATCTAACCGATTCGCGCTTCGTCGACGATGCCCGCGCAGCACGCTTGAAGGTTCTTGGCGAGGCTGTTCAACCGACATCGACGCTTGTGATCGTCAATGCCTTAGCGGCGCCGGACTTGCTGGTCGAAGTCGAAGCTTGGGCTGCCAAGGCCTGACCTCTTCCAGGTGTCGGGCGTTGTGCCCTCAATCGATCCAGTTCAATGCCAGCACGACAATCGAGAGATCATAAGACGCCGTACTTCTCATAAACCTCTTTGAGGCGTAGGCCCTTTTTGAGCTCATCGCGCGTCGTGTTTTCAGCGGCGACCTTATCCATCGCCTTGGCGACCACGTCGGCTGCGATCTCCTGCGGGATGACGACCAGCCCGTCGACATCTCCGAAGATTAAGTCGCCGCTTTTGACGCGCACGCCCCCGATGCGCACCGGAATATCGGCGTCCATCATCATGCCGCGATGGCGTGTATCGAGAGGGCCGATGCCGCCCGAAAACACCGGAAAGCCCATGGCACGAATGGCGCGGACATCGCGAACCAGGCCATCTGTCACGCAACCGTTCGCGCCCCGTGCATGGGCTGCGGTACTTAAAAGTTCCCCCCAAGGAGCAATGCGAAGATTGTTGCTGCAGGCAAAGACAGCAACGTCATCCGGTTTCAGATCGTCGACTAGATCAATCTCTTTCTCATAGATGTTCACAGCCGGGTCATCATGATGGATCTCCATATAGAGACCGGTTCGCGCTCGACCGCAAAGCACCAGCGTATCATCGAGTGGACGGATTGCGGGGTGGCTTGCCTGCTCATGCAAGCCGAAGGAGTCGAGGGTATCCGATAGAACGGCCGTGTAGAGCTTATTTTTTGCTTGGTCGATGAGATCACTGCTGATGCTGGCAGTCATATTGGTAGGCTCCCTTGATGAGCTGGTCATCGCTGTCTGCTGGGTTCACGAAACCAAGAAAGCTATGACGTGGCTATCTCGCCTTGAACGCAGCCGTCGTGTTTGGGACGATGCGGGCAAGACCTTCAATTTTGGCGTCGCCGAGATAGCCGTATCGATTGATCCATGCACGTCCGTCACCCGCTGTAAGCGCGGTCTCTACTCTATTGAGTACATCATTGACGGGTCCGTAGGCGTGCGCGCTCGGTATCGTGTTGGCAAGGTCTTGAATCGCGGCTTTGGCCGTTTCGATCTTTCGACTTTGTGATCCGGCTCCGGCAGCATGAGGTTCGCTGGGTTCTGGATAATGGAAGGGTGATTGGCCGCCGGTATCAAAGAGTTCGAGTAGGCCGGCTGACGCCCGATCCTCTTCCATGCCCGCGTCGACGAAGTGTTGCAGATAGTTCTGAAGCATCATCGGCCAGTGCATGGTGTAAAGCTTGACCGCGATATCGTCAGCGATCTCGGCGACACGAGCGAAGTCCATACCGGAAAGATGGGACCAAGGTGGTGGAAAAGCGTGGACGACCAGGCGCATTGACGACGGCAGTGCTGCTCGACACGACTTGACCAGGTCGATTGTGAGCTCGGCTTTGAAACGCTGCAGGGCGGCGAAGCCAGGAAGCACATCGAAACCGTTTTCCAAGAGCGGCGTAGGGTCGGCCATGAGCGCAAGGCAGTCACGTCGCATGGTATCGACGTCAAACCCCCGCGCCTGGGCGCTGGCTTCCGCATGATCGGAGAAATCAAAGAACCAAGCCTTGAAATCGTAAGGTGGATACTCCGGCCAATCGATGCGGAGCGCATCGATCATGGGATAGGCAGTGGCGATGTCGCGGATAAGGCTTTGCGTGTAGTTCACGATCTCGGGACTCGCGAGACTGCCATTCTTATCGACCCGGTTCACGTGGAAACTGCCGTCAGGAAGACGCGGCATGTCGGACTCGTTCGGGCCGCCGAACTGAACACGGTAGCCAGGGGGGATCGCCGCCTGAACCTGCAGCTGCACGTCGAAACCGCGGGTTTTCGCCGCTTCGAAAAAGGCCGCGATCTTTGGCCCTTCCTTCTTCGTCAGCGTGGTCGGCTCGGACGGCAGGTAGGCCAAATCTCGATACTGTGACAAATCCGGCTCATAACTGGGTGCTGTGACGCAGCGGAGTTCGCGTTTGCCCCAAAGGGACCGGTCGAGCAAGCGGACTTTGCCGGCACCGGCATCGATGGGTGGCTCGCGCCCGGCATGGTCAGCATCGCTTTCGGCCATGACATAGGGGGACGTTGCGACAGCGTTGGCCCCCGCATGTTCCAGATTATCAAGCACCTGCGCGATGCCTTCGGACTGGATCCATTCGGGCATGACGGTGACACCCAGCCCCCTCATGAGCTTGTATCCGCGAGCCAATTATCCTCCATTTTCAACGTCCAGCGATGCGCTTCGTCGGGCTCCGCAGTCTTCGCCCATGTCGACAGCATCCGCTTGTTAGCGAGTTTTCGTTGTTGAGTGAGCGCAATAGCTTCCGGGTCCCAGCCATCGAGCACCTGTGCCGTCAGAGCATCACGAACGGCGGCGTGGCGCTCGGATAGCCCGAGATCGATGACCTCGTCGGGGTCGGCTTGGAGATCGAACAGCTGCGGCCGTTCGCCGTGATAGTAAACGAGCTTGTAGCGCTCATCTCTAACCATGCGCTGCTGGACGACAGCCCCGGTCCACCGCGCCATGCCATCGGTGCAGTATTCAGCGAACGTCAAATCGGACCAGGGCGTCGACCCGTCAGAGGCAACGTTCAGAAACGATCGGCCTTGACTGTTAGGGAGCGCCGGTGCGCCGGCGGCATCGATCATCGTTGCCGCGAGATCGAGCAGGTTCACCACCCGGGCCCGTCGTTCGCCTGGCGGCAGGCGGCCTGGCCAGCGGAGAATCAACGGCACCTTTACCGATTGTTCGTGAAAGGTCTGTTTCCACCAGAGGCCGCGTTCGCCGAGCTGATCGCCGTGGTCGGATGCATAAACCACCAGCGTGTTGTCCGCGAGGCCATTGGCCTCGAGCCGGTCTAGGATCTGTTGAATCATGCGATCCATCGCTGTGGTCAGACCATAATAGGCTGTCCTCGCGCAGATCTGCCAATCGTCGGGAAGATCGAGACTATCGGTAAAGCGTCGCCATTCATGGAGATAAGGATGTTCGGCGTTATCGCCGGGTGCGGTGAGCCTGGGCATGCCGACCTTGCCCTCATAGTGCGCATAGTCCTGAGGCGAGCACACATAGGGCTGATGTGGCAGCATCAATCCGACCGTGACGGCAAAGGGAGTCTTCTCGCCTTTCTTCCTCGCATCCCGGATTTCGTCGAGATGATCTAGGGTAGCTTGAAGCACGTCCCGATCTTTGACTTCATAGGCTGACTGACCCGGACCGGAACGCTCGAGGCTGATTCGAAAGGGCTCCTGCGCACGGTCGAGCACGCCCATGCCATGGGCATGACCACCGACCCAGTTGGTGCTGTGATCGCCGACCCGGCGATCCACATAGCCATGGAGTTGATCTGGACCGATTGAATGGAGCCGGCCGATCAGGGTTGGACGATAGCCAGCGGCGCCGAGGCTGTGGGCATGGGTTGGAATGTCGGAAGCGAGAATATCGGAGTTGGTCCAGCAGCCAATACTATGGCTATATTGCGCGGTTAGCATCGCCATGCGTGCTGGTGTGCAGAGCGGTGCTGTTGTGTAAGCGTTATCAAAGGTGACACCTTCCGCAGCCAGTCGATCAAGGGCTGGTGTCTGCACAATTGTATCGCCATAGCAACCGGCGACATGTTGCGCATGTTGGTCGGAAAATAGAAAGAGAATATTCGGGCGATCGTCCGTCACGACATCCTACCTCCCAGGGTTCGCTGCTCTTTTTATTGGTATGGTAGCGGGAAAGCGATCGGTGCAACAACAGTGTGGCAGGAGATCGGTGTCGACGGCAGCGTCCTTGACAGGTTGCGCCTAAGGCCGTTCACATAGATTGGAGATAAGCAACAAGCCGATGCGGCCATCAAAAAAATGCATCGGAATTTCAGGGAGAAGAGCATGTCATTTCGTTGGATGATGGGTGCTGCTGCAGCCTTTGCGTTAAGTGTTTCCGGCAATGTCGAAGCCGCATGGCCGGAAAAGCCGGTTAAGGTCGTTGTGCCGTTCAAAGCAGGCGGTACATCGGATCAGGTGGCGCGTGCCTTCCAGATGGCGATCCAAGAAAATGAGCTCATGTCGCAACCGATGACCATTATTAATGTCGGTGGGCATTTCTCAGTGGGTTCGCGCCAAGTGATGGAAGCCGAAGCGGACGGTTACAACTTTCTTCTCGTTCATATCGCGTTGATGGGTGGTGAAGGCGGAGGCATGTTTGACTTTGGCTGGCGCGACTATGAACCGGTCGCCGCGACCGGCCAGTTCTGCGTCCTTCCCATGGTCAGAAAAGATAGTGGCATCGATTCCGTGGATGCTCTTCTCGCGAAAGCAGCCGCCGAGCCCGACACGCTGATCTTCGGCGCCAATCTTGGCGCTATCAACCACATGGCCGGGATCATGCTGCAGAACACCGAGCCCGGCGCGAAGTTCCGCTTTGTGCAGATCGGCGGTGGCACAGCAAACTTTACGGCGCTGACCGGAGCGCAGACCAATGCGACTGTGCTTTCCGGGGCCGAGGTCCTGAACTTCACCATGCTCCCGGATGGCAGCGACAATCCTGAGGCGCAGATTAAACCGCTTGCCTACACAGGTGCAGAGCGGCATGAGAAACTGCCTGAGATGGCGACCCTCAAAGAGCTCGGACGCGACATGGAGTTCTGTATCGATAGCTGGTGGTTTGCACCGAAAGGGACGCCAGCAGAGGCCGTCGAAGGGATGGCTGCTGCTCTCGAGGCCGCAAGCGGTACCGATCAAATCGAAGCCTTTTATGAGTCGAAGGCCTTCGCGCCTGTGTTCCTCAAGGGGGAAGCTCTGCAGCAAAGCCTGGCCGACACCTGGGAGCGTATTGAACCGGTCGCCAAGCAGGCTGCCCAGAAATAGCGTGGTCTGCCTGGACCAGGCCAAGGAATTTTGTCGGTCCGTGTCCGAGTGCGTCTAAGTCGCATTGTGGGGTGGGTGCCGTCGACAGTGGCGGCGCCCGTTTCACCACAAGCCATAGTTGGGAAAACGATCATCATTTGTAGAGGAGCCGACGACATGCGCGCGGACGAGCACGTCACGGGCTTGGCCAACCATGCATGACCAGGTCGATCGCCGGTTTGACATTGGCGTTGCTCTCGTTCTGATCGTTATCGCGGCTGTGGCAATCTGGCAGTCAGCCGATTTGCCGCCCGGCACATTCGAACCTCTGGGATCGGCGCCTGTCCCTCAGATGACGGCCGGTCTCATCATCCTGCTCAGCCTTTGGGTCATCCTTCGTGCGATGTTGAGAGCCGACGGCAATGAAGAGGCCACGCACGCGGCGCCGGAGCGCTGGAGGGATGCTGCCAGCGTTGCTGTCTTGACGGTTCTCTACGTCGCGGCCTTGCACTTTCGGGTGACGACCTTTGCCATCATCACAGCCGTGTTTTTGACGGCAACCATCTTTGTCCTTGCACGCTTCGATCTCAAGAAACTTCCGGTCATTCTGCTGGTCGCAGCGATCACCGGCTTTGGTTGTCAGTACCTGTTCACCCGCATCTTCGTCGTCGACTTACCAGGGCTCTGAGCGCGGATGGACGGTTTACTTCTAGGCCTCAGTATCGTCTTCACACCCTGGGCATTCTTTTATTGCGTTCTGGGCACGGTGCTCGGCATTGCGGTCGGTGCGATACCGGGGCTGACCGGCGCGATGCTGATCGCTCTAACCCTACCACTCACCTACTACATGACACCGACCGACGCCGTGGTTCTTCTGATCGCCATGTATGTTGGTGCGATCACCGGTGGGCTGATTACGGCGACACTCTTTCGCATGCCAGGCACACCCTCCAATGTCATGACCACATTCGACGGTTATCCGCTTGCGAAGTCGGGACGGCCAGGTCGGGCACTAGGTCTTGGCATCTCCGCTTCTTTTGTCGGCGGTATCGTCTCCTGGTTCTTTCTGTTTCTACTCGCCAAACCTCTTTCGATCTGGGCAACGCGCTTCGGTCCGTTTGAATATTTCACCCTCATTTTGATGGCGATGGTGCTGATCGCGTCAGTCAGCCAGGGGAGTCTGGTGAAGGGGCTGATTGCCGGGTTGCTCGGCATGCTTGCGTCCATGCCAGGCGTCGATCCATCAGCGGGCCAGCCGCGCCTGACCTTCGACTGGTACATGCTGAATGGCGGCCTCAAGCTTTTGCCCGTGCTGATTGGTGTCTTCGCCGTCAGCCAGATCATCAGCGATATCCTGGAGATCGGTAGGCCAATGGAGCGCATCAGCGCGTCGACGAGAGGCCTTTTGATGACGATAAGGGACTGGAAGCGCAACGCCGCCAACATGTTTCGCTCCAGCCTGATCGGTACCTGGGTCGGTATTCTGCCCGGCGTCGGCGCTTCGATCGGTTCCGTCATCGCCTACACCACCACTAAGAATCTCTCGAAGACCCCTGAAAACTTCGGAAAGGGAGCAGAGGAGGGGATCATTGCCTCCGAAGCTGCGAATAACGCCACAGTCGGCGGCGCGCTGGTCCCTTTGATCGCAATGGGTATCCCTGGCTCGGTTATCGACGCGATTCTGATCGGGGCGCTGATGATCCACTCGATCCAGCCAGGGCCGACGCTATTTCTAACGAACTATGACGTCGTCTGGGCGATGATTGCCGCCTGCCTCGTCGCCAATGTGTTGATGTATGCTATCATGCTCGGCAGCGTCGGTTGGGTGGCGCGTCTCGCTCAACTACCGCGCACCTTTCTTTTGCCGGTGATCATTGTCTTCTGCGTGGTTGGGTCCTTCGGGCTCGACAACACGATGTTCGATGTCTGGGTGATGCTCATCTTCGGCGTTATCGGTTTCTTGCTGGAGCGAGCGAAGTATCCGCTTGGCCCCTTCGTTATTGGCTTCGTGCTTGCCCCTCTGATGGAAGAAAAACTGCGGTCTGGTCTGATGATGACTGCAGGCAGCATTGAACCCATCTACACGCGTCCGCTACCGCTCCTCTTCCTCACCGTTGCCCTTATCCTCCTCATCTGGCCGCTGATTGGAGAGTGGCGGCGAAAGAGGCAGGCGGGATGACCACGAAGGTCAAACGAATAACGCCGCGGCTGATAGAGCGCGACATGGGTGGCAAGGTCTGGAACCCACGAATGCGGTTCCACACAAAACAGATCCTCTTGGTTTTTGTTGAGGACGAAATCGGCCGCATTGGTGTCGGAGAATGCTGGATCCATGGCAGCTCGCCTCGCGCGCTCATCGCCATCATTGAGGATGACTTGGTGCCGCTGGCCCTTGGTACGGAGCCCCATAGCATTGGTATGATCACCGAGTGTATTCGGCGGGCTGTGGAGACCAGCAACCAGGCCGGCATCACGGCGGCCGCTTGGAGCGGCATCGAGATGGCAATCCATGACCTCCGTGCTCGGCAACTGGATCAACCGCTCGCCGATCTACTGGGTCGTTGCTGCGACGAGGTTCCGGTTTACGCTAGCGCAGGCCTATATGGCGAAGACAAGACGGCGGACGATCTTGCCAACGAGGTCAAGGGCTGGGTCGATCAGGGCTTCGATGCCGTAAAGATCAAGGTTGGTGGCGTCACGCTTGCGGAGGACGTAGCTCGTATCGCTGCGGTACGCGAAGCAATTGGGCCTGACGTCAACCTCATGGTGGATGCGCTCTACAATTTCGATGTGGCAGAGGCTCTGCGTTTCGCGAAAGCAAGCGCTCCCTTTGATATTGCCTTTCTCGAAGCACCTGTCTCGCCCTTCGATGTCGACGGGCAAGCCGAGGTGCATCAAAAGAGCCCAATTCCCGTTTGCGGCAACGAGACCCTTGCCTGGGTTCATCCATTTCGTGACCTGATGACGAGACGGGCAACCCATTGGGTACAGTTCGACATCGCGGCTTGTGGCGGTATCCAGGAGGGACGTCGGATTGCTGAACTCGCCCATGCCTTTCACCGGCCCGCGACCTTGCACGCCGCATCATCGGCTGTTCTGTTTGCCGCCTCTCTTCACCTCGCCGCCAGCATCCCAAACGCCCACTCGGTCGAGTATCACATGCTGCATCAATGGCTCTGGGACGCAGTGCCCGACGGCACGTTTATATCGGAGAAAGGAAAGCTATCACCGCCACCAGGATCCGGCCACGGTGTAGCCCTCGATCCGGATAGCCTCGATGGGTGAGTTCTTTGGCTATGTGCGCCCAAAGGGTCGAGCCGGCACTCGCAATCATCTGCTCATTCTCTCCGTGACCGGTCTCACAGGTCCGTCAGCCATGCGTATTGCCGAACGGGTCCGCCCTTCTCTCTGTCTGGGAACGCCCTTCGGATCAGGCGCGATCGGAGAGGATGGCGCTCTTCATGAGCGTGCCCTTGAAGGCTTCGTTACGCATCCGAATGTCGGCGCGGTCCTGGTTATTGGCGCCGATCCGCCGAAGGTGGAGAGCATCGCGCAGACGGCGATGGATGCATGCCGTCCGACAGCGGCGTTCAGTCTCGATGAATGCGGCCATGATGCATTGACCTTGGTCGATCGAGGTGTACGCGCTGCTGCCGGACTTTTGCGTGATCTTTCAAGGCAACGTCGGCAATCAATGCCCACCGCTGAGCTCTTTCTTGCCCTGGAATGCGGTCGATCAGATCCTAGTTCCGGCCTCGTGGCGAATCCGCTTGCCGGCATCATTTCAGATCGAGTCGTTACGGCCGGTGGGAGCGCTGTCATCGGTGAAACGACGGAATGGCTCGGTGCTGAGCATCGTCTGGCACGACGTGCAGAAGGCCCGGACGTTGCTCAGGCAATCTTCTCAGCAGCCGAGCGGCGGGAGGCCATGGCGATCGAAGCCGGTATTGATCTGGTCGGTGAGAACCCGGGGCCGACCAATATTGAGGCCGGTCTTTCAACAATCGAGGAAAAGTCCCTCGGTGCTATCGCGAAGAGCGGTGAGGCCTCGATCTCAGGCGTGCTCGGCTACGGAGAAGCGCCCCCAAAACCGGGTCTTTGGCTGATGGATGCACCGGCTTATACGCCGGAGTCGCTAACTGGCTTCGCTGCGTCGGGCGCGAATATCGCGCTGTTCACAACCGGCGTCGGCAACAGCTATGGCAGCGCCTTGATGCCGACCATTAAGATCAGCGCAAATCCGGAGACCGCCAACCGGATCCGACAGCAGATCGACTATGATGCAAGTCCTGTCCTCACGGACAAAACCGACATGGGCGAGGCGACCGCGGGATTGGAAGCACTGCTTTGCGACATCGCGTCAGGCAGTTTGACTTGGGCGGAGATCCTGAATGATCAGGGCGAGACCATCAGTCGATTCGGGGCGGCCCTTTGAACGACGATAAGGATGCGATCGCGCTCCATGGCGACGATCACGTTGCGACCGTTTTGCGCCCGATCAATGAGGGTGATGTCGTCAATGTCTCTTCGCCCAACGGTAGGGTGCAAATCATCGCCACTGAAGCGATCCCCATCTTCCATAAAATCGCTCTAAGACCCATCCGAAATGACTCTGACATCCTCAAACATGGCGATTCGATCGGCACCTCGATTTCCGATATTGAAGCTGGCGCCCATGTCCATGTTCATAACCTTCGATCAAAGCGAGCCCTGCGAAGGTCAAGGTAGCCCCTTGCCGTTGACCAGGAGGGTTGTCGAGCGGTCATAGATCTACGTATTGCGAAAATCGGCTAAGGCTTTTTCCAGGCGGGACATATTCTCGGCGGTGTATTCGCTGTAGTCGAATTCCAGTGTCGAATGGATCTCAGATACCATCGACCACATGGTTTCGCGCATCAATGATGCGCACTTCATTGCGGTATAGGCGCGCCAATAGGAGTCCGCCGATCCCTCAAAATAGTGCTCTAGGATTTGACGTTCCTGTGGCTCTGAAAGACCGTTATTGGTGGCAAGACCACCGAGGTCGAAAAGTGGTGTGTTGAAGCCAGCATACTCCCAATCGATCAGCCAAAGTCTTGTACCATCATCGAGAATATTCGCGGCAAGGAGATCATTGTGCCCTAAGACGACATCGATTGGGCCAACCGCCGCTTCGAGCTGATCGGCTGTAGAAAGGAGATCGGGGAGCCTGCTCATATACGACGAGGCGCCTTCGCGGAGGGTAGCGGCATAGTCGCGAAGGACATGAAAGACCCAAAAGGTCAAAACGGGACCGCGGAGATGCGGTTGCACGTCTCGATGGCAGCGACGCACCAAGTCAACAATGCGCAGCAGGTTGCTGGGATCACGAACATCGTCCTCTGCAAAAGTCTTGGCATCGATGAAGTCGAGAACAAGGGCACCAGGTTCATGATAGTAGACAGCAGGGGTCATACCGGCAGCATGGGCGGCGCGGCAGATCATGAGTTCATGCCAGCGAAGGATGCCATGAACGGGAATATCATCGCCGATGCGCACGACATACGTCTTATCGCCGTCCGACATCTTCACATTGAAATTGGTGATTCCGCCGCCAAGGATTTCGGGACGGTTTGGATGTTCCCAACATGGCAGGTTAACTGCGCGTGCCAGCGCTTCTTCTTCTGTCATGACTCCAACCCTAAGCGTTTGCGCGAGTGCTCGGCGAGTGATGTTACAATACGATCCGCAATCATCGCGATGAAGGCTACTGATAGACCAGCAATGATGCCTTGGCCCGCGTTTGCTTTGGTGAGGCCGATATACACCTCTTGGCCAAGATCGCGTGTGCCAACGAGAGCCGTGATCACCAGCATCGACAAAGCAAGCATAATGGTTTGATTGAGGCCAAGGAGTAAATGGGGTGCCGCAAGCGGCATCTTGATCCGCCAAAGTAGCTGTCGACGGGTGCAGCCGGAAGCGATGCCAGCTTCGATGAGTGGTTGGGGGACGCTCCGAATCCCATGGGCTGCATAGCGAACGGCCGGAGCAAGCGCATAAAGGATGATCGCAATCATCGCCGAAAAATCCCCCACCCTGAACAACATGACGACGGGGATGAGATAGACGAAACTCGGTAACGTCTGAAGGGTGTCCATCAGGGCTCCGATGATCCGACCAGCCCGTTCATTCTCAGCTGCCAGCGCGCCAAGAGGAATGCCGATCAGCGTCGCGATCACAACGGAAGCACCGCAGAGATACACGGTTACCATGGCCTTTGCCCAAAGCCCGTTGACCGCGATAAACGCCGTTAGCAGAACGGCAAGCAGAGCGAGCTTCCAGCCGGCAACTCGCCAGCAAGCCAGGCCGATGGCGATGATCCCCCATGGCCAAGGAATCTGTCCGAAAAAACGTTTTACCGGCAAAAGAAACCAGGTAAGGACAAAGGTCTTGATCGTCTCGAAGCTGTCGAAAAAGTTGACGTTGATAAATTCGATCGCGCGTCCCCAGAAGGGGCCAGTGGTCACGGTCATCGCCTCGGGATAGACTTGAATAAAGGGCAAAAACAAGCCCAGAAATAGAGTGACTAAGATCACAAGAACCGTTGTTGCCAGCCAAGGATGGCGCTTGATGATCGAGCCTTCCACATGCAGCGGATCCCTCCCAGCCCGTTCGGAGAACGCCTGGCTCAGGCGATCCAGTGCAATGGCCATAACGACGATCGCGAGGCCTGCCTCGACGCCGCTGCCGATATCCAGCCGGCGGAGTGAAGCCAAAACGTCGTAACCTAATCCTCCTGCACCAATCATCGATGCGATGATCACCATATTGAGTGTCAGCATAATGACTTGGTTCACGCCGACCATGAGCGTCGGTAGCGATGATGGAATTAAGATTTTCCACATCAACTGGCGCTTTGAGCAACCGCTCATGCGACCGACTTCAACGACCTCGGGGGGCACACTTTGAAGGGCAATAATGGTAACGCGCACCATGGGTGGCATGGCATAGATGACCGTGGCAACCAGCGCTGCGACGGGACCGAACCCGAACAGGATCAGGATCGGGACAAGATAGGCAAAGACCGGCACGGTTTGCATTAAATCAAGGGCCGGGCGAAGGGCGCGCTCGATCCACCGAAACCGAAAGGCGAGGATGCCGAGGGCAAGCCCGCCAACGGCACCGATCGGCACAGCGATCAGAACCGATGCGAGGGTCACCATCGCGCTTTCCCACTGACCGAAGACAGCGAGATAGGTAAAGCAGGCACCAACCAAGCCAGCAAGCCGCCAATCCCCGGCATAGTGTGCCATGGCAACTAATGTCACAATGATGGCAATCCAGCTCAATGGCGGAGCGATCGTGACCGCGTTGTCGCCAAAGCCACGCGAGAAGCCGTCGATCAAGAGGTCGCGCACGATCTCATACGGAGCCTCGATCAAGGCGGCGACAGCGCGTGTCAGGTCGCGAAATGTAAAGAGTCCGAAGCTCGCCTGTTCCATCAGCCAATTGATAGCTGACGTGATGCCGTCTTCCATAGGTAGACGCCAAGCCGTTGGATATTTGATAATCCAGCGTGCATCGAGCGCTTTGTAGAGATCGAAAGACCAAGTTGAAAGCGCCCAGGTGATCAGAAGAAGCGCCCACCAGAAGAGAGCATCCGGCGAGAAAAGCCGCTTGGTCATGCACGCCCTACCAGGACGTCGATCACTGCCTGCCTTGGCAAAACGCCGATCGGTTGGCCATCAGCGATGATGCGATGGGGGCGATCCGCTGCTTCAACTGCAGCTGCGATGTCTTCGATCGTCGCGTCTGCCGGGACGTCACCCGCGAAAGGGCCATCGCTAAGGGGCGCCATCAGACTCCGAGCCCGCACGACTTTCGCGCGGGACACATGCCGCGTGAATTCGGCGACATAGTCCGTCGCCGGTGTGAGCACCAGGTCTTCAGGCGTGGCGATTTGCTCGATCGCGCCGTCCTTCATGACCGCGATGCGATCAGCGAGGCGGATCGCTTCATCGAAGTCATGGGTGATGAAGACGATCGTTTTGTGCAGCAAGGCTTGTAGTCGAAGAAATTCGTCCTGCATTTCGCGGCGAATCAGGGGGTCGAGGGCCGAGAAGGGCTCGTCCAGAAACCAAAGATCGGGCTCGACGGCGAGCGACCGGGCGATGCCAACACGCTGTTGTTGGCCGCCGGAAAGTTCGCGGGGATAGTTTTTCTCACGGCCCTTGAGGCCCACCAGGTCGATGACTTCCTGCGCGCGCGCTTCGCGCGTCGCACGGTCAATACCCTGAACATCCAGCGGAAAGGCGGCATTTTGGAGAACAGTCAGGTGGGGAAGAAGGGCGAATTGCTGGAAAACCATGCCCATCTTCTTGCGGCGGATCTCGATCAACTCAGCCTCAGAAGCTTGAAGGAGGTCCCGTCCATCGAATTGGATTTCGCCGGCCGTCGGCTCGACCAGCCGCGAAAGGCAGCGCACGAGTGTCGACTTTCCTGAGCCGGAAAGCCCCATGATCACAAAGATCTCACCTTCTTGGATCTGCACGGAGACGTCGCGCACCGCGCCGATCAAGCCAGCCTCATTGACGGCGTCCAGTGTGGGTGCCGGATTGGCCGCTAGAAACTGTTCAGCACCCTGTCCGTAGAGCTTCCAGACGTGGCGGCAATCCAGCTTGACGGGCTTCGGCATTGATCCTCTGCATGCTGTTGGATCAGGGCTCGCTGTGCCAAGAGAAAGGTGCGTACCTGATCAAGGACGCACCTCCGTCTCTTTAGCTTGTCACTGGATCCATGCGGACCACTTGGCCTCATTGGCAGCCATCCAGTCGGCCACTACAGCCTCCACCGTTTTGCCGTCGAGATCGACGGCCGAGACCATGGCGCCCATTTCATCATTCGTGACGGTGAAGTTTTCGATGGCCTTGGCAGCACCCGGCCATTTTTCGGCAACACCTGACCATGCCACCTTCCAGATCGGCCCGCGGGGTTTTCCGCAGTCGTAAGCGGCATCTGGATTCACGCCGACGGACGGGTCCGCGTAGCATTCCGGCGAATAGGGAGGGAACTCGACGAATTCACCCTCAAACTTGGAGGGAGCCCAATGGGGCGAATAGACCCAAAGAACGATGGGAGCCTGGCGTTGATAGGCGGATTCAAGCTCTGCAAATAGGGCAGCATCCGTACCGGCGTGCACCACCTCGAAGTCCATCTCAAGCGCCTCAACGCGTTCATCGTCGAAGCCGCCCCAGGTGACGGGTCCGCCGAGATAGCGGCCGAGTGGCGCTGTTTCTGGCGTCGAGAACTCTTGCGCGCAGTCATTCAGCGCCTGCCAATCAGGAAGGCCGGGGCAGACGTCTTTCATATAGGCGGGATACCACCACTCCTCGATCGCCTGCATGCCGGTCTCACCAAGATTAACCACCTGGCCGGTCGCCGTCGCCTCGTCCATGGCCTCGCGGCCCGTGGTCTCCCAAATCTCCATAGCGACATGGAGATCCCCCGTCTTTAAGCCTGCGAATTGGGCGATATAATCGGCTTGAACATAGTCGATATTGTAGCCGGCTTTCTTCAGGACCTCGCCCATCAGATTGGTGGTGATGAGCTGGCCAGACCAATCGTGCAGTGTCAGTTTAATGGGATCGTCCGACTCGGCTGCTAAAGCTGGACTCGCCGCTAGCATGGCTACTAGCGCAATAGATACGCGTTTCATTCTCCAGTCTCCCTGTGGCGGCGCTTTTTTGATTTGATCGTGCGGCCGCTCCTAACGATGCACCCTCATCTTCCCAAAGTTCGTGTTTTTTTCAACAGATGCCACGGAGATAATGCCAAAGTAGGCTATGCTTATCCCGAGGCGGATGGTCCTGATGACAGGGCCACGTTGAGGCTTGGGCCCAAAAACGGCGCGTCATCGACCGTGCATGTCACGCCGACCGTACAGGAAGTCGGCCACGACAGACGTTCTAGTCCCCAAGCGGAACTTCCGGTTAAGCTGGACCAGTTTGGTGACGTCGGTGAACGCCATAAAATACCGCCGGGACCCATTCCTCGATGCAGAAGGAGGTCGAGTTCGAAGGGTTGGTGCTCGTCGACGAGGGGGCCAAGCCAATAATGAGGGCTTCGCCCGGCGATGGGTTTCAGGACAACTGTCAACTGCATCGTTGCGCCGACGAGGCCTATCCAAAGCGGCATGTCGCCGGTGCGTTGATCCGTTGCCGCAAAGAGCGTTTGGCGTGCGCCCAAGCCTGCTCTTTGAGCTGTACCGTTCATCTCCAATCGTACAAATCCAGGTGTGTCATCTCCCTGCCATGGCAATCTGCAGACCTGACCTCGCGGAAGGTCGATGCTTTGATAGGCGCGAGGAGGTGGCCAGATCAGCGTTTCCCGCTGCGTTCCCTGATCGTCTAAGACTTGATAGCGCAAGCCATCGTCATCAATCGCCATTTGAACGGCATGCAGATACTCGATGTCTTCAGGCATGCGATGCGCCGTACCAGCGCCGGCACTGGTGATCTGTAAGACGCCCTCATGGCACTGAACGTCGAATGCCAGAATATGACTGCATAGATAGGCTAAAACGTGGTTGTCCCGCAAAATCTGCCAAAAGCCGGCAACATATTCGCTCCCGATCGTTCTTTGATAAGGACCGACATAACCGTTCACTGGGAAGGCGGGATGGTGCCCAATGACCAGCTTCCAACGGGCATCCGCATGGTGATGTAGGGTCTGCTCCAACCAATCCGTCTCGATATGTCCTTCGCCACCCATGGATGACCAAAGCGTATGAATGAAGATCAGGAGGAGGTCATCGCGACGAACAAAATAGGCCAGTCCTCGTTGACCAGTGGGACCATTTCTCGGCAGATGCCGCATCACATCAGCAAAGACACGTTCACTCATCACGTCATAGGTCGTGTGATTACCTGTCGCGTGATAGATCGGAGTGTTGGATCGATCGAGCCAGGCCATTTCCTGATCAAACCAGTGCTGCCACTGCTGTCTCAGCGATCGTTCGTCCGGCACCAGCCCGATAATTTCATCGCCAGGGAAGATGATAAACTCGGGGGGAGGGTCGAGTTGGGCGACCACGGCGTTGACACGAGCGTGGGTCGCTTCGTGAGGTCCGCCAGGCACACCAGAGCAACTGTCGCCATAGACGACAAACTGGTGCCCCGACTGCAAGGGAAGAAGCGCATCGATTTTCGGCCTATCCATCAGCTGTCGTTCCATGGGCCGATGTCACCGACGCGCTATCGATGAGACTCTCCATTTTTTGGCGCTGCATTCCAATCGCTTCATTCACTGATCCACGCATTCCAGTTGCAGAGATGGATCACGGAACATCACAAAGACTGTTGACCTTCCAGTAGCTGGAAGTGTCATAACCCCTGCACGATAGCAGATTTCACCGCTGATCGTGTTGCCCCGTCGTCGTAAGTAACCAGTGGACCATGCAGAGATCGAATGCCGTTCCGATCCCAGCCCCTTAATGTTTGGCATATCCTGACGATCGCAGCAGGATTCGTCGTCTGCCTGTCAACGATGTTGCTGACGATGCAGCGTGCGGAAAGCGAAGCACCCCTTGCCGATCCACAGGATCCCGTTCAGCTCGATCGCGGCGAGCAAGTGTATCACCAAGCTTGTGCGATGTGCCACGGTGCCAATCTTGAGGGGCAGCCGAATTGGAAGCGTCGCCTTCCTGATGGGACCATGCCGGCACCGCCCCACGACGATACCGGCCACACCTGGCACCATCCCGACCAGCAGCTCTTTGATTATACCAAGTTTGGCGGCGCTGCCGTTGTGCCGGCACCGTTCAAGAGTGCCATGCCTGCTTTCGGCGATGCGCTGACTGATGCCGAGATATGGGCGGTGCTCGCCTTTATCAAATCATCCTGGTCACCGCGCATGCGCGAGGTCCAGCAGCAACGAAACGCGGTACAATGATAAGAGGTTCTTCATGCTAAGGACGAAGTCGCAAAATTTGGCCGTGATCGGCCTTGCCCTGGCCTTGGTGATTGGCGGTGCATCGTCACTTGTCTTCGCCCATGGCGATGCCAAAGGTGTCGTAAAAGACCGCATGGATCTCATGAAGGACATGGCGGACTCGATGAAGGTCATGGGTGCCATGATCAAAGGTGAGACGGCATTCGATCCAGCCTTGGTCGTGGAGAAAGCAGGTTTTCTTGCGGATCATGCACCGATGATTCCCGACATGACGCCTGAAGGCAGCAATGACCATCCGAGCGAAGCCTTACCGACGATCTGGCAGGCTTGGGACGATTATGTCGCCGATGCCGATGCACTTGCGGCAGAGGGAGCAAAGCTTGTCGAGATCGCGACGACGGGAGCGGATCAGGCGACTATCCGTGCCCAATATGTCAAGCTCGGAAAGACCTGCGGGACATGTCATGATCGCTTTCGAAAGCCGAAAGAGTAAGGATGCGGAGATTGCGGCCCATGGTAGAGCAGCTTTCGACGACCTCGACGCGCCGGCGTTTCTTGCAGACGGGTGTGGCGGTATCAGCCTTAGGGGCAGCCTCCATTGACATGCGATCGGCGGTCGCGGTCGAGATCGAGCTCACGGCTGCCGAGGCTACAATTCCGCTGGTCGGTGAGGGCCATCCGGCAACCGATGTTTGGGCTTTCAATGATCGTGTTCCAGGCCCCGTCATCCGCGCCCGTCAAGGCGAAAGGCTGAACGTTGCGGTCACGAATGGGCTGTCGGAACCGACGACCGTTCATTGGCATGGGCTGCGCATACCGGTCGGCATGGACGGCGTGCCCCATCTCAGCCAACCGCCGATCAAGCCAGGGGAAACGTTCACCTACGACTTCGAATTGAAGGACGCTGGCACCTATTGGTACCACCCGCATGTCAACAGCAGCGAACAGGTCGGGCGTGGACTGCATGGTGCGTTGATCGTCGAAGAAGCCAATCCGCCTGAAGTTGATCGCGAGCTCCTGTGGGTGCTGGACGACTGGCGCCTCGATCAGGAGGCTGCGATCGCCCCGTTTGGGAACATGCATGACGCCAGCCACAACGGGCGCCTAGGCAATAGCGCCACGATCAATGGGGCGATTCGTGATGTTGAGCCGGTGCGCGCCGGGGAGCGAGTCCGGCTTCGACTCATTAATGTCGCCAATGCTCGGACGTTCGGTCTGGCGTTCCGCGATCTCGATCCGTGGGTGATTGCCTTGGATGGGCAACCCGTAGAGCCTCATCGCCTTGGTGAGCAAGCGCTGACGCTTGGCGTCGGCATGCGCGCTGATCTGATCATTGACATGGTGGGCAAGCCCGAGAGTGAGAGTGTTGTCATCGATGGTCATTACGGCGCGAACTTTGCCTATGAACTGATCCGTTTCTCCTATGATGACGCCCCGTCACTTCCACCAAGGTTCGACGACCGTCCGGTGGCCTTGCTGCCCAATCCGCTTGCTGAGCCCGACATCGCGTCGGCAAAGCGTCATCGCCTGGTCTTTGAAGGAGGGGCCATGGGCGGCATGACTGGGGCGATGATGGGTGGACGGCGGATGAGCATGCGCGAGCTTGCTGGGAAAGGTCGTCTTTGGGCGATCAATGGCATGGTCCCCGAAGAGATTTATCGAGAGCCGCCGATGCTAACGGCCGCGCGCGACAGCAGTCAAATCATCGAACTGGTCAATCGTACCGCGTTCGAGCATCCGCTTCATCTGCATGGCCACAGCTTTCGTGTCATCAAGCGGGATGGCCGCGATGAGCCCTACCAGCCGTTTCGTGACACCGTGCTGCTGGGTGTCGATGAGACCATCGAGGTCGCCTTTGTCGCAGACAATCCCGGAAAGTGGATGTTCCATTGTCATGTGCTTGAGCATCAAGGGAGCGGCATGATGGGTGTGATTGAGGTGCTCTAATTCTAAAGGCAGATAAAATAGAGGAGGATCTGTAGTCTGATGATGACACTGAAACGCGTGGATCGCCGCGTCTTTCTGGCGGTTTCGGCCGCTGTTGCCGCGGCCCCTTTGGGTTTTGCCCGAGCGGACGACCTGCCGGTTATCCAAGTGTTCAAATCGCCGACCTGCGGCTGCTGCTCAATGTGGGTGGATCATCTAGCCGACAGTGGTTTCAGGGTCGACGCTAAGGATGTCGCCGATCTCGATGCAATGAAGCGGATGGCTGGCGTACCAGGTCATCTTCAGGCCTGCCATACCGCGCTTGTTGATGGCTACATCATCGAAGGCCACATTCCTGCTACCGCCATCAAGAGGCTTCTCGCCCGCCGTCCAGCGATCAGGGGTCTCGCGGTTCCAGGCATGCCAGCTGGATCGCCCGGCATGCCAAGCCCGATGCCGGAACCCTATGACGTGATTGCTTTCAGTGACGCTGGAGAAAGCAACTTTATGCGTTTCATTGAAACCGTTCCCCAATGAGCGCCACGCTTGAAGAGGCTTTGTCGCGCTGAATGATGCCCCGCTTCTCTAGGCGGCCAAGGGCTCGATAAAGCGCCTCATGTGTCAAGCCAAGCTCGCTTGCAACCGACTTCCATGTCCTATCAATCGTAAGTGTTGGCTCAGTCTGCGGCTGCATCCTCAAAAAGGCCAGAATCCGATCCTCCGCCGTGCTAAGGCTTAGGCATGCGGCTCGCGCACGTAGAGCTTGAAGTTGCGTCGAGAGATGGGCGATCCAGGTGAGTGCGTGGGCGCTGCTTTGAGCCATGACGCTTAGCACGTGCTCCTTTGCGAAGGCGAGGACCTGAGATGGATGCTCGGCGATCGCATCGCAGTGATAGGATTCGGAGAAAAGCGACGCTTCGGCAAAGAAATCTCCAGGTTTGGCAAGATGAAGCGCCACCTCACGACCGTCGACAGCATGCCTGACCAAGCGGATGAGGCCATCCTCAACCCTGAACAGACCGTGTGTCTTATCACCCGTGGCAAAGACTAGATCGCCCCGCTTGAGATCGAGCATTCGCCCAAGGTGGTTCGGAAATAGCAGATCGAAATCCAATGGTGTCTCGGTACCGGTGGTCATGACGTCTTTCCGGAGCTCATATGATCATGATCATATGAGCTTTTTCGGTATCATGTCACCTTGACGCCATCCAGCTCCAGGAAGGACTGATCATGCCGATCCCCCGTTTTGGTCTTGTGTTGGTTGTTACCTCGCTTGCATCGACCGCGACCGCCCAAAGCAGCGAACGCCATCATGGTGTCCATTTGTCTGAACGACCGATCGAGGTCGGGCAGGGGGCGTTCGCTGCACTTGCTGAAATTGTGGCGATGCTCGAAGCAGACCCCAACACCGACTGGTCGAGGGTTAACGTCTCTGCCCTGCGGGAACATCTGGTCGACATGAATGCCCTGACCCTTGATGCCGCCATTAGCGAGGTTTCGCGAGGGGACGGTCTATCGATCAAAGTGACAGGGTCTGGGCGAACCCTGCTTGCAATCCACCAGATGGTACCAGCACATGCAGCCGAGCTGGACAAGATGCCAGCTTGGTCAGCGTCGGCCGAAACGATCTCAGAGGGCGCAGTCCTCACCGTGACATCGCCCGATGAAGCCATTCAAGCCAAGATTAGTGCTTTGGGCTTCTTTGGTCTGATGGCGACGGGCAGCCATCACCAGGCCCATCATCTCGCGATCGCCCGAGGGACAGCCGTCCACGGGCATCATTGATGTCCTGTCATGCGATTTCATCAGGTGATCGAGTGAACGGTTCGGGTCCATCGATAATCCGGTTCCGCAGGACTTTGGACAAAATGATTTGGCCAATCGATGACCCGATCAGAATGTCGACAATGACTGTTACCTAAAAGACCAAGACGATGAGATCGGAGACCTTTGGCTTCTTTGGCGCCATCATCCAATTGAAGCCTGTCATGCCGATGGTCAACTCAACCCGAAATTCATTGGACTGTTGCCACAATAAGAATTGTAGATTGTGCGCATGTCTTGGGGGTCTCTATTGCCAATTATCGGTGTAAAATAATATTAAAATATTCCAGATGACTTTAATGAAACAAAATTGGCGTCAAAATTAAATCAAGCAATATCAGCGATTTGTTTCTATTTTTGATTTTGCTTCTGCATTGTACAGTGTAGTTTAGAAATTTATTCGTCAATTGAAATAATAGACATAAAATACTAGTATCTTGATTCTCTAATTCTACCTGGACGAGTGGATAGTGTTGTAGCTACTAACGACCAAAACCATGCCTCAAGTCAGCAATGAAATCTCTCAAATGATTTGGCGCAATAAATACAAGCGCCGATCATTATATACAAATCTGCCGGATGAAGACTGGTATGACACCGTCGTTCGGGTCTTGCAGGGAACGTCGTCAAGTGTTTTCCCCAGCGAATGGCAGGCACTCAAAGATGCCCTGGGCGTATTGGAGATGGTTCCTGGAGGCAGGATTTTGGCCGGCGCCGGGACGCGAGACCACGTTACCTTGGCCAATACCTTCGTTATTGGCTCCATTACGCCGAATGCCGACGACACTGTTGCGGCCCTTGTTCGATCGGCGCGAACGATGCAGATGGGGGGTGGCATCGGCATTGATTTGTCCTTCGTTCCTCCCAAAGGCGAGCCTCTGAAGGGCGGCGGGACGTCACCAGGTGTTCTTGCCTATGCTGAACTTTGGAACAGCATGTGTGAGACGATCGTCTCAAGTGATGCGCAGCGCGGCGCCATGATGGTCGTGTTGCGGTGCGATCATCCCGAAATCCAGGTCTTTATTCGATCGAAATCGACGCGTGGCGCGCTGACGCGGTTGAACGCATCGGTGCTGGTCACTGACGATCTTATCGCGGCAAAGGCCGAAGGGCGGCCGTGGCCACTTCGTTTTGACGGTCACGTCGACCGTTATGTCGATGCAGGCGCTCTATGGGCCGAGTTGGCCTCGGCAGCGTATGAGAGCGCAGAACCAGGCGTGATCTTTATCGATCGTATCAACAATGCGAACAATCTCGGCTACTGTGAGGAGATCGTTGCGACCAATTCCTGCGCCGAGCAACCGCTTCCCGCGGGCGGGTCAGCGCCACTTGCATCGATTAATCTAGCAGCGCTCGTCAAAGAGCCGTTCACCCCGTCGAGCTATCTGGATATTGACCGGCTCAGGATACTGGCTCGTCTTGGTGTTCGCTTTCTTGATCGTGTTATCGATCACACCGACTATCCTGACCAGGGTCAGCATCAACAAGCTCATGCAAAGCGACGTATTGGCCTTGGCGTCAAAGGGCTGGGTGATGCCTTGATTCTTTGTGGTTTTCGTTACGGTTCCCCAGAGAGCCTGGCATGTTTGCGGCAATGGCTCGGAGCGTTTCGTGATGCGTCTTATGAGGCGTCGATCGAACTGGCAGGGGAACGTGGTCCTTTTCCGCTATTCAAGCGTGACGCCTTTCTTGAACGGCCGTTCATCAAGAGTTTGAACCCGGCGATTCGAGCGACGATAAGCAGCTCGGGCATCCGGAATGCTGTTGTCAACTGCATCGCACCGACCGGCTCCACCGCCCTTTTGGCAAACAATGTCTCTGGCGGAATCGAACCGGTTTATGCGCATCGACAACGACGCGAGATCATGATGCCCGACCATAGCTCGAAGCGGGTTGAGCTTAAGAGCTGGTCGCTGGAGAAGTATCTAGAGCTCTTTCCCGAACGTGCCGATCGCCCCTTGCCCGACTCATTCGCAACCGCGCTCGACGTTCATCACGAAGAGCATCTTGCGATCCAAGCTGAGGCGCAACGTTTCATCGACGGCAGCATTTCCAAGACCATCAATTTTGCTGCTGACGTTGAACTCGCCGCCTTGGAAAGTGTTTACAGCCGAGCGCACGACCTCGGTTGCAAATCGCTCTCAATCTATCGGCCGAGCCCGCTGCGCGGTCAGGTGCTGTCCAGTGCCGACTAGCCATGGGGTGATCAAGACAGCCTGAAACAATCGGCCCCGAAGCGTTTGACGCTCCCGTCGATCGCAATGCTTTCCATGCCCTCAAACGACAGACGCTTTGCCGGAGAGTGACCTTTGCTTCCTTCTCAAACCATGTCTGGAGCCCACAATGCGGACGTCACATGAATTCTTGACCCGTCAGGTTAGTGCAGCGGAACAGATTGATGATCTAGTTCAGGTCTTGAAAAGCCAGAATGCCGATCCGCGTGCTGTCGATCAATGTCTCGGGTTACTGGTATCGATGCTCGGAAAACTTGATGATCCCATAGCAAAACGCCGGGCGCGCAAATATTTGGCAAGAAACGAATGGGCTCATTCAACATGACGGGCGATGCCGGGGGCGCGCGATTATCGAGCGGCAATCAATTGATCCGCGAATGTTGCTGGCGACAATCACTAGAAAGTGAAATTCACTGATATTACATGCAAATTATTGATTTTTATTTCAACCATTGATAAATTCCAGCCGTCCGCCATTTTTCGATGAAATGGCGTATGCGTCATCGTCATGGCGTTGCATTCGCTTATGGAAGGCTACCTGTTGTCCCTCTGCCAAAGTTGCCATCATCAAACCGGATTGATGGACCGTCTCGCTGCGTTCGAGATTATCGCATCACCTGTCTGGGTGTTCGATATCGACCATTGTCGGGTTCTCTGGGCGAACCCTGCGGGCCTTCAACTCTGGAATGCAAAGGATCTAGGCGAACTTCGCAACCGAGATATGTCGGCTGATATTTCGCCGACCGTCAAATCAAGGCTTGAACAGTACAAGCAGGATTTCGAAAAGGGGCAATCTTTCAGTGAGATATGGACGCTCTATCCCAAAGGGCGGCCGACAACGATTCGTTGCGTCTTCTCGGGCATTCGGTTTGATGATGGACGCATGGGGATGTTTAACCAATCACTGGAGGTCTTGGATCGAAAGGAATCTGCTGACAGCCTGCGTAGCATCCAGGCGCTGTTGCACACCTCCGTAATGATCTCGCTTTATGATCGGCAAGACCGGCTTCTTTACGCAAATCCGGCGGCGCGCCAAGCTTATCAGGATTCCGACGAATCCCTCTGTAGCCGATTGGTCGATCCCACTGTCCATGCTGCGATGATCGGCTGCTTAGCGACGGGCGGCGAGGCTCAGTGTGTCGCGGAGGTCAAAACCCATCAGGGTGTACGATGGCATGAGATTGTCGCGCGCTCAGGCTGGGATCCTGTGACTGGTGTTGCCGCCCTGTTGGTGAGCGAGATCGATGTCACCGGTCGTGAAGAGGCCTCGAAGAAGATCCGGTTTTTTGCCGACCATGACATCCTGACAAAACTTCCCAACCGTCGTCATCTCGAGCAGGAAATTCTGCCGATGCTGGCCTTGGCCAAGGCTGAGGGCAATCAGTTCAGCTTGCTGTTCGTCGACATCGACCGGTTCAAAACCATCAATGATACCTTGGGTCATTCCGTCGGTGATCAGTTGTTGGTCTATGTCGCAAAACGGCTCCAACAGGCGGTTCGACCGGGTGATTTTGTGGCGAGGATGGGTGGAGACGAATTCGTCATCGTGCTGACGACGCTCAAAGACCACGCCGCTGCGGTAACTTTCGCTGACCAATTGTCGACTATCCTCAGTCGGCCAATCTTCATCGAAGGTCATGAGCTCAATGTGACGCTGAGTATCGGCGTCAGCATGTATCCGCAGCATGGAGATAGTTTCGAGACTCTCCTCCGGCATGCCGATATGGCCATGTATGCGGCGAAGGAAAGTGGCCGAAATCGAACGCAGATCTTTACACCAGCGCTTCAACGCCAGCTTCAGCTCAAGGTCGACCTGGAGACGAGTATTCGGCGCGGCCTGTTGGATGATGAGTTCTTCTTGCTCTATCAACCACGTCCAAGAGTGGCCGACAACAATGTCGCCAGTGTCGAAGCCTTGATTCGCTGGAATCATCCGACAAAAGGCACGCTTGGCGCCGATGCTTTCATTCCGCTGGCCGAAGAAAGTGGCGCGATAGAAGCGCTCGACTCATGGGTGTTGGCGCAGGCAGCTGAGCAGCAAAAGGCATGGCATGATGAGGGCGTCGACATCAATGTTTCCGTCAATGTTTCGCCGCGACAGTTCCACAGCGACCGGTTTGCGGCGACTCTAGAAGCGGTTGCTAAATCCAACCGATATCAAGTGGGGTCGATCGAATTGGAACTCACCGAATCGGTGTTGATGGGCGAGTCGGAGGAGATCGCCGCCTGCTTGCGCGATGTCAGAAATCTGGGTTTCAATCTGGCGATCGACGATTTTGGTACGGGCTACTCAAATTTTGCGTATCTGCGGGACTATCCGATTACCAGCCTTAAGATTGATCGATCGTTCATGGGAGATTTGCGTCCGGGCTGTATCGCCGAGGGGATGATCGCGATTTGTCGTTTCTTAGGGGTGCGCATCGTTGCCGAAGGCGTAGAAGACGACTGGCAGTTGGACTGGCTGAAACACCAGGCCTGTGACGAATATCAAGGCTTCTATTTCTGTCCGCCGACCGAGGCGCATCACATCATGGATATCATTCGATCGATGAAGCTGCGTAGAGGCGCTGGGTTCGATGGGACGACCAACATAAGCCATCTGGATCTGAAGAACAGCATTCCGGGCACTCGTCTTCGTCCAAGGGGATCCGTTGCGTAACCATTGAGGCCGCCATTAAGGGGCGGTGCCGCCGGTAATCCTCGCCCAAAGTGGGATGGGTCTTCGCGTACGTGGCCTTAGCTGACGGCCTTCTTCACGCCGGTTACACGGGTCTGCAACAGAATGACGACGAAGAGAAAAGCGCCTCGTATGACGAGTTGCCAATAAGCGCTCAGACTGATGGTACCCTTGCCGTTCTCAAAATTCAGGACGTTGAACACCAAGCCGAGCAGCAATGCGCCAGCAACCGTCGCTGGGATCGAGCCCAGACCACCGGTGAGAAGTGTTCCGCCGACCACGACCGAAGCGATCGCCGAGAGTTCCCAGCCCAATCCCTCGAGCGGCTGACCTGCGCCGAAGCCAGACGCTAGGATCACGCCGGCGAGACCGGCGCACGCCCCACTGAAAATGTAGACGAAAGCTTTTGCTCGATCGACGCGAAGACCCATCAGGGTCGATGCTTCCTCGTTGCCGCCGACGGCTAGGACCGTGCGGCCGAGTGACGTGTGCTCCAAGATCAGCCAGGCGATGATGGCAACCCCGGCCACGATGACGATGCTCCATGGCAGGACCTCGAAGGCCTTACCCATGCCAAGCTTCGTAAAATTGCTCCCCCAATCGACCGCAATTGTTTCGGCGCCGCTTAGCACAAGGGCTCCGCCTTTGGCGCCAAGCATCGTGGCAAGGGTCGCGATGAAGGGGGGAATGCGCATGGCAATGACGACGAAGGCGTTGATCGCGCCAAACGCCGCACCGGCGAGGACGCCGCCCGGTAGTGCGACCTCGATTCCATGGGGGCTGAGATAGGCAGCAACCACCGACGTGAAGGCGGCGACAGAGCCGACGGAGAGATCAATGCCGCCCGTCATAATCACAAAGGCCATGCCGATCGCAATCGCGATGAACATTGAGTTGTAGTTGAGAAATGACGTGATGTTATAGGCACCACCGAAGTTATCGTAGCGAGCAAGCCCAAACAGGATAAGGAGAATGAGTGCGATCCACACACCGGCGCTTTGACCGCCACCGCGAAGATAAGGCCTCAGATCGAAGGTTGCCGCGTTCGGCATCAGCTATTCCCTCCGACCCTGCTGAAGATAAACCGCGAGCACGATAATGACGGCTTTTACAATCAATGCGACTTCGTCTTCGACACCGTTCGCCAGAAGTGTGTACTTCACCAATTGGATAATCACGGCGCCCAGGATCGCGCCAAAAATCGGCGCTCGACCACCCTGAAGAACAGCGCCGCCTACAACAGCGGCAGCGATTGCATCCAACTCCATCAGATTGCCGTTTCTTGCCGCATCGGAGGCGGAGTTGATCGCGACGACGATCAAGCCGGCGATGCCGGAAAGCCCAGCGCAGATGACATAAACGCCGATCTTGATGGTGCGAACCGGTGCGCCGGCAAGAGCGGCTGCTCGTTCATTGCCGCCAACGGCGAGAAGGTAACGACCGAAAAGCGTCCGTCGGACCAGCCAGGCAATCAGCAAAGCCAAGGCAAGGGTCAGCCATCCTTGAAAGGGCAAGCCGAGAATTTTGCCAGTGCCGAGATAGCTGAATGCCGGATTGGAAAAGGTTTGGAGATTACCGTTGGTCAGCACTTGGGCAATGCCACGCCCCGAGATGAAAAGGATCAATGTGGCGATGATCGGCTGCACATTGAGGACGCTCACCATAACCCCGTTAAAGAGACCGCAGACCATGGCAGCGGCGACCGGCAAAACGAAGGCGGCGATCAGCCCGAGCACGGGATAGTCGAGGCCGAAGGCTGACCCGAAGATCAAGGGCGCAAGGGCCCCAGCAAGCGCCATGACTGCGCCGACCGAAAGATCGATGCCGGCTGTTGCGATCACCAAGGTCATGCCAATCGCGACGATCGCGATGGTCGCGACCTGGCTGATATTCACAAACAGGGTTTGCAGCTGCAGGAAGTTAGGCGTGAAGAGAACGTTGAACAGGACAAGCAAGCTAAGCGCGATCAGAACGCCGTGCTGACGCCAGCCACCGCTGAGCCACACGCTCGGTGACCAACGGCGATCGGCGGGGGGCAGGGTCCTTGTGTTCATGCGCGACCACCGGTGTCATGGTGATGGGCGATTGCATTGACTAAGGCGTTTTCTGTGATGCCCGGGTTTTCCAGCACCGAAACCGAGTAGCCGTCCTGCAGCACCACGATGCGATCAGCTCCCTCCACCAGTTCCTCGAATTCGGAGGAGATCAGGACAACGCCAAATCCCTTCTTGACGAAATCGCGAATGATCGCCTGGATTTCCAGTTTGGCGCCGACATCAACGCCCCGGGTCGGTTCATCGAGGATCAGGAGGTCGGGCTCGATCGCGAGCCATCGTGCCAAAAGCACCTTCTGCTGATTGCCTCCGGATAACTCCCGGATCGGCTGTTCCATTGATGCGGTTTTGATGCCGAGCGCATCGATAAAGCGCTGAACCAACTCTCGCTCACGACCGTGCTGGATCTGACCATGCCTTGTCAGGCTCGGCAACAGAGCAAGCGTCAAGTTTTCGCGCACAGACATATCGGGGATGATGCCTTCGGCCTTTCGATCTTCACTCAATAATCCAATGCCAGCAGCGATCGCTTGATGCGGGTTCGCCGGCGCGGCCATCCTTCCCTGAAGGCTGATGTCACCCTTGGTCAACTTGTCGACCCCGAACAGGGCGCGGGCTGTCTCGGTACGTCCCGCGCCGAGGAGACCGCCGAGACCAACGATTTCGCCGCGGTGCACGACCAGATTGACATCGCGCAGGCGACGGCCCGTGCCGATCCCCCGGGCTTCGATTAGCTTCTCCCCGAGATCGCCATGTCCGCCGCTTAGTTCGGTTAAGCCTTCGGATTGCAACGCGTCGATATCGCGCCCAAGCATGTCAGCGATGAGATCAAGTTTTGTGGTATCGCCGATCGGCTTAACGGCCACTGTTTGACCGTCACGCATGACCGTCACGCGATCGCAGATGCGAAAGAGTTCATCCAGGTAATGGGACACGTAGAGGACCGAGACACCATCTGCCTTGAGTCCGCTGATCACCTCGAACAGAACCTCGACTTCGCGGTCGTCAAGAGATGAGGTTGGCTCGTCCATGATCACCAGCTTGGAGTCGAGCGATACGGCGCGTGCAATCGCGACAAGCTGTTGAATCGCTGTGGAATAGTCTCCCAGCGGTGCGGTCACGTCGATATCGATGCCGAAGCGTGCCAGGATTGTGCGGGTCCGCTCATGGGCGGACTTCCAGCTGATAAACCCACCAAAGCGCTTGGGCTCGTATCCCATAGTCACGTTCTCGGTGACACTTCGAAGTGGGACGAGATTGAGTTCCTGATAGATCGTGGCAATGCCGCGTTCTTGGGCCGCTTTTGGGCTGGTGATCGTGGAGGACATGCCATCGAAGCGGATGTCGCCGTCGTCGCGACGATAGACGCCGGTGAGGATCTTGATCAGGGTCGACTTGCCGGCTCCGTTTTGGCCGATCAGCGCATGGACCTCACCGGATGCGATGTTGAGGCTCGCCGACTTGAGCGCAGCGACACCACCGAAAGCCTTGTCGATGGCTGTCATCGAAAGGAGTGGCGACGAGAGTGGATCGGTCATCGGCGCCTCATCTCTTGTAAGAAATGGGGCCGCGACGGCGACCCCATTTCTGACGAATTTTAGTAGGCCTCGTCGATGTGATCGGCCGCATTCTCGGCGGTAAAGATGCGATCCTCGACCTTGACCCAAGTCTCGATCTCTTCGCCATTGGCATAACGGTTCATGACATCGCAGGCGAGCGGTCCGAAGAAAGGTGAGCTTTCGACGGTCACACCCATCTTGCCATCGATGATCGCCTGTAACGCATCGCGCGTGCCATCGATCGAGACCACCAGGACATCCTCACCAGGCTTGCGTCCAGCAAGTTCCAACGCCTGAATGGCACCGATCGCCATTTCATCGTTATGGGCGTAGACGATGTTGACGTCTGGATGGGCCTGGAGAAGGGTTTCCATGACTTGACGACCGAGGTCGCGGGCGAAGTCACCGGATTGAGAGGCGACGATCTCCATGTGATCGTGCTCTGCCATGACGTCGTCAAAACCCTTCTTGCGGTCATTGGCGGGTGACGATCCGGTGGTCCCTTCCAACTCGACAATAATGCCTTTTTCGCCGTCAAAATTTTCGAGTGTCCATTCGGCGACGCGGCGGCCCTGATCAACGAAGTCTGAGCCGAGGAAGGCGACATAGTCCCGTCCTGCTTGAGCCACATTCGGATCGACGGAGCGATCCACCAAGAAGGTCGGAATGCCGGCGGCTTTCGCCTTCATCACGGCCGGAATAAGCGGCTTTTCCTCACGTGGGGGAAGGAATAGCACGTCGATGCCTTGAGCGATCATGCTGTCAACGTCGGCCACCTGCTTGGCGGCAGAGCCAGCAGCATCGGTCGAGATGAGATCCCAATTGCAGCCTTCAGCGGTGTCTTGAAACGACTTGGTCTCTGCAATCCGCCATGGGTTGTTGCTCTCCATCTGCGAGAAACCGACCCGATAGCGGTCCTTTTTCTCGAGCGGCGGTAAATCAGACGCCATGGCCGAAGGTGTGGCAACCATGACGGCCAGCGTCATGGAGGCGAGATGGGTAAAATATCCGCGCATCGTCCTCTCCCTGAATCATTGCCTATCGTCAGCGGTGAACCCCGCCTTGACACGATCGAACACCGATCAGACTTTGCTTGTCAATAAATATTTATTAGTTTGATGGTAAGGGGCAAAGGACTGGCACTGTTAGGTCAAGGTGGAAGAACCGCCGATGTGACCGATATGGGGCTCTGATGGGAAGACGAACGACCGATCGACCAACGCTTGGTGTAGGACGCGTTCGCGGTAAGCGACGCGTCGTCATGACGGATGTCGCGCGTGCAGCCAATTGCTCGCAATCGACGGTCTCGTTTGTCCTGAACGATAACATGGCGGTGCAGATCTCTGAGGAAACCCGGGAACGCGTCAAGCGGGTCGCAAGAGAACTCGGTTATGTCGGTGCACCAAGCGAACACCAGGCTCCAATGGCCGGCAGGAAGACCGGCGTCATCGGCATGGTCATCGACAGCCTATCGACCAGCCCCGAGGCGATGATGACCGCGATGCAAAGCATCCGACAAGCCCTCGCCAAGGAAGACGCGATCGTCTTCGCAACAGAAACCCAAAACGATCCAAGGCTTGAACCAAGAGCGATTGAAGCCCTTTTGGCGCAGAACGTGGATGCGATGATCTATGCTTGTGTGCACACCCGTGATGTGGCTCTGCCTTCAGAACTTAGCGCCACGTCAACACCCGTGGTGCTCCTCAACTGCTATACAAAGGATGGCACCAGGCCAGCTGTCGTCCCCGATGAGACTATGGGTGGCTTCCAGGCGACCCAAGCACTCATCGATGCCGGACATAGACGGATCGCGACGATTACCGGTGAGCCCTACATGGAAGCCACCGCTGATCGGCTCAATGGGTATCATCTGGCTCTCAAGAAGGGCGATTTAGCCGTGGATCCCATGCTGGTTGTTGAGGGAGATTGGTCTGCGAGCGCCGGGTTTCGTGCGACGATGCAGCTTCTCAAACTGGATCAACCTCCGACAGCTATCTTCTGCCAGAACGACCGAATGGCGATTGGATGCTATGAGGCGCTCAAGGAGCGAGGTGTCTCGATACCGGGGGGGATGTCTGTCATCGGTTATGATGATGATGAAATCTCCCGGCATTTGTTCCCGCCACTCAGCACGGTGGTCCTCCCCTATAACGCCATGGGCATCTGGGCGGTCGATTGCCTTCTGAAAGATGGCCTCGGTGGGATCGGCTCCTATCAGACCGCCGTTCTCGAATGTCCGTTGGTCAAACGCAGCTCGATTGCGCCGCCAGCGCATAGGGCAAGGTCAAAAAAGACGAACCGTTGACGGAGCAGAACCATGACCGAATCCTTCGATCACATCGTCGTCGGTGGAGGTTCTTCAGGTTGCGTTATCGCAGCACGGCTCGCGACTGAGGGCAAAGCTCGCGTTTTACTGCTCGAAGCTGGGCATGATCATCACCACCCCCTGCTCGATATGCCGCCGGGCATCTTTAAGATGATCAACGGCTCGAAGTTTATGCGTTACCATCAAACGACGCCGCAGGCTCATTTGGATGGGCGCATACACGACATTCCCCAGGGGCATGTTCTTGGAGGCGGATCATCCGTCAATGCTCAGGTTTACATGCGTGGTCGCCCCTCCGACTATGATGAATGGGATGAGATTTTGCGCGGCAACAACGACCGCGTTGGCTGGGCTTGGGAGGACGTCCTCCCTCATTTCCGCGGGATGGAGGACAATAACCGCCTAAGCAATGACCATCATGGGACCGATGGTCCGCTCCAGGTATCTGATCCCGGACATATCAATGAGTTCTCACGCTGGTTTGTCCAGGCGGTCCAGGCGATGGGCGAGCCGTACAACGCCGACTTCAACGGCGAGAGCCAGCGCGGTGTTGGCTTTTATCAATTCATGAATAGGCATGGCCGTCGAAGCTCGGCTGCCTATGCCTATATCGAGCCTGCAAGAGACAACGCCAATCTCGTCGTGCGACTGCACGCAACCGTGCAGCGTGTGCTGGTCGAGAAGGGAAGGGCGATTGGCGTTGTCTACCATGATCCGGCTGGCGATGTTCACACCGTCTATACCGATGGCGAAGTAATTGTCGCCGCTGGCGCTCTGGTATCCCCAAAGCTTCTCATGCTCTCAGGCGTCGGTCCCCCCGATCACCTAGCTGAGCACGGTATTGATTGCAAAGCAGGGCTAAACGGTGTCGGCCAGCATCTCATCGATCATCCCGAAGTTCCGATGACGGCCATTGCTAACGGACCCTATGGCTATTATCGCCAGGGCGTGGGCTGGCGCATGCTCAAGAACGGCCTGCAGTTTAAGCTGTTCGGATCAGGCCCGGTGACCTCAGCCGGTGTTGAGGCAGGCGCTTTCGTGAACCCCGACGATGCCGAAGCGCCACCCTCAATACAGGCTTTCTGCGTGCCGATCGTCTATCTCGACAGGGACACGCTCGACCTGGTTGAGGATGACTACGGCGTGACCATCACAACCGTCGTGATTAAGCCGAAGTCCCGAGGCCAGGTACGGTTGGCATCGGCCGACCCAGACCAAATGCCATTGGTCTCACCGCATCTCCTCAAGGACAAGGACGACATGCGCACCATGATCAAGGGACAGCGTTTTTTCCTTCGGGTACTGCAGCAAAAGCCGCTTGCCGATCGCATCAAGCAGATTGCTATCCCGAGCCCTCAAGACGTCAGCGACGATGCGATCGCTGCTCATTGCAAGCGCTTCGTAAAGACGAACTATCATCCGGCAGGGACATGCAAGATGGGCGCGGACGGCGACTCAATGGCTGTGTTGGATGCTAAAATGCGAGTTCGTGGGATCGATAATCTGCGGGTTTGTGACATGTCTGCCGTGCCCAATATCAATGCCGGTAACACCAACGCACCAGCGATGATGCTCGGCAACCGTTGCGCGGATCTCGTTATGAGAGGCTCATGACGATTCGCTCCAGACTCGAGGTTCCTTTGACGTGCCGATGAGGGGCTTCCTAGGAACGGGCACATTCATGACCGAACCAGCTCGATGAGTTTGGAGCGCTTGGATTTCACACTCAAGCGAGTGGCGTCGCCCTTCATCAAACTGCACCGCCGCTCAATGTCTTGGGCTTCCTCTTCGTCTTCAGGGAAGACCGCTTGATCTCGTGATAAGCACATATATCATCTGAATAAGGGCAAGCGTGCATCGATCCAACTAAGGGCATCAGCGAGCCTCGGAAAAACTGATACAAAAACAATGAGATAGTAAAGCGGTTCGTGGATCGGGTAACAGAACCGCTGCATTGATGGGCTAGGGGACATGGAGCTGAGCCGCGATCCAATCCTGATTGTGGGCGGCGGGCCGGTCGGCCTCACGCTTGCATGGCGGCTCGCCACGGCTGGTCTTTCCTGCAAGGTCTTCGAAGCCGAACGCGAGATCCCGGATCAGCTGCGCGCGTCCACATTTCATCCCCCCACGCTCGATCTTTTCGATTCGTCCGGCATCACTCATGATCTGATCGAGAAGGGCAGAATTACGCCGACCTGGCAGATCAGGATGCACGAGACGGGCGACAGGGCCGAGTTCGACTTGGCGGTCCTTTCAAAGGACACAGCCCATCCCTACCGCCTTCAATGTCACCAAGCGGAGCTTAGTCGTGCCCTCGCTAGGCGTCTGCCGGAGGGGTGCCTTCAGTTCGGTGCATCGGTCGAAGCTGCCTTTCAAGATGAAGACGGCGTGAGCGTGGTGGTCGACGGAGCCGAGATCCGGGGTGCGATCTTGGTTGGTTGCGATGGTGCTAAGAGCATTGTGCGCGAAACAATCGGGGCGACATTTGAAGGTGCGACCTATCCGGAACACACGATTTTGGTGACGACACATTTTCCGTTTGAGCATCATCTCGAGGGCTTATCGGGCGTCAATTATATCTGGAAACCAGGTGGAACCTACTCGCTTTTGCGGCTCCCCGATCTCTGGAGAATCTCGCTCCACCCAGCGGCGAATCAGACACCGGAGGAGGCGCTTCTTTCCGAGTCGATTCGTGCGCAGACGCGAGCTGTCATTCCCGACGCCGGCGACATCGACATCATCGAAAAACGCATCTATCGCGTTCACTGTCGCATCGCCTCCCACTATCGGAAGGCACGCATGTTCATCGCTGGGGATGCGGCTCATCTGAATAGTCCCAAGGGCGGGATGGGGATGAATGGTGGCATCCATGATGCTTGGAACCTGGGGGAAAAGCTGGTCGCCGTTGCCAATGGCGCCAGCATAGAAACGCTCGATGTGTACGAACGGCAGCGACGCCCCATTGCAAGGGACGACATCATTGGCCAGGCGGATGCCAACCGCAACCGCATGAACTCTACCGATCCAGAAGACCGCGCTCAGCGACTGAAGGTGCTAAAGGCGATCGCCGCCGATCCGACGAGGTCTCGCGACTTCCTCTTGAAGTCGTCCATGATCGCTGGCCTGCGACGTGCGGCTGCTTTGGCATGAGTGGGTTGCTCGCCATCCTGGGCGGGCGGGGAGGGATTGGCCGCGCCGTGTCGGAGGCTGCTGCCGATGCAGGGTATCACCCCGTCATTTTAGATTTGCCGGCTTCGATTGAAGCCCATCCGACCGACCTTCCGACCTTTCCAATCGACCCGAGTTCGCCGGCGAGCCTTGAGGCGGCGGTCGGCCAGCTGCCGTCGGACCTAGAAGGGCTGATCAGCCTCCAAGGGTTCATGGCGGACAACCAAGCCATGGTCGAGATTTCGGAGGAGATATGGTCGGACGTTCTGGATGGCAATCTCACGGCGTCCTGGCGCATCGCCAAAGCCGCCCAGTCAAAGTTGAAAGACGGGGCAGCGATCGTTTTCGCTGGCTCTGGCCTCGGTCACTATGCGCGCGCTGGCTACGGTCCATACGCGATCGCGAAGGCAGGAATAGCAGCGCTGACGCGCCAGCTTGCTTTGGAACTTGCGCCGCGCATCCGTGTCAATTCTGTAGCGCCCTCAGCGGTCGACACCGCATTTCTGCGTGGCGGTACCGGGCGCCCGGATGCACACCGCCCGCGCTTCGATCTCGATGCCTATGCCGAGACGATCCCCCTTGGGCGTATCGCGACACCAGAAGATGTGACCGGCCCCATCCTTTTTCTGCTTTCGCCAGCCGCCGGATATATGACCGGCCAGACGCTGCATGTGAACGGTGGAGCCTACATGCCATGAGTGTGAGAACCTCACATTCGATCTTGGACCAAAACTGTCACGATGCCAGAAACCTCGCCGCAGCCTTGGTGCTCCGGCGCAACAAACCAACAGGGAGGAAGATCATGAAACATATCCGTAATCTACTCGTGGGCGCGGCTCTAGCCCTGGCTTCCTTGCCAGCGACCGCGCAGGAATTGGTGAAGATCGGCACATTCGTGCCCGAAAAATCCGTCGGCGTCTCGAGGGTGATCAAGCCCTGGATGGAGGCGGTCGCTGCCGAAACCGATGCCGTCAAGCTTCAAGGATTTTGGGGTGGCACCCTCGGCAAATCGCCGTTCAAGCAGTTCGAACTTGTCCAGAACGGCGTGGCTGACATCACCTGGGTTCTGCCGGGTTACACCGCTGGCCAGTTCCCGGAGATGGGGGTTTTCGAATTACCTTTCTTGTTCCGGACCGCCGACGAAGCCAGCATTGTCGGATGGAAGCTGTATGAGCAGGGATTGCTCACTGGCTTCGACGGCGTTCACGTCATCGGCTTCTTTGCCGCCGAGCCGAACGCACTCTTCATGAAAACGAAGGTCGCGAGCCTCGATGACCTCGCCAACATGAAGATCCGCGCGGTCGGTGGTATTCACGCAAGCTGGCTCGAAAGTCTGGGCGCCGCAAGCCAGACCTTCTCGTCTGCCGAAATGAACGAAGCACTCAATCGCGGTACGCTTGATGGTGCCGTGCAAGGCTGGACGGGTATGCGCACCTTCAAGTCGCTGCCGCTAGTCGATCAGGCGCACAGCGTGCCGGCGGGCGCGATCCCATTCCTGCTCTTGATGAACCAGGCGAAGTGGGATGCGCTCTCTGACGAGGTTAAGGACGAGATGATGAAGCATGGTGGCCTCGCGATGGCCGAATCGGGCGGTGCGGCCTACACCTCGATCGGTGAGGAGATTCGTGCGGCTGTAAAGGAGGAGGGCCGGATCGAGATGGTCGACTATACTGACGAGCAGATCGCGACATGGGCAGAACAGGCAAAGAGTGTTCATGAAGCGTGGATCGCAGCGACGCCGAACGGACAAGCCGTCTACGATGCTGCAGTCGCTGCGCTCAAAGAGCTGCGTAGTCCGTCCTGATGCGGCCGTCGGCGACCGCTCAGCACCTTGACCGAATCACACAGTCAATCGCGTTGATCGGTTTCACAGGGTTGGTCATCGTCGGCTTTCTCATCTTCTACGACGGCGCGGCGCGCTGGATCGGCGCGCCGCGCATTCACGGGTTCTCCGACTATGGCGAAGTGGTCTACCCGATCGTCATTGCATCTTGCTTTCCAGCGGGGCTTTTGCGGCAAACGAACATAACGGTTCGCATCTTTGGCAAAATCGGTGGTCCCCGCCTCAACGCCATCTTGGAAACACTCGCTGCTGCCATCGTTCTTGTGTTCTTTGCGATCCTCGCTTGGCAGTTCGTGAAGCTCGTCGGTAAGTATGGCGACGCTGGGCGCACCACGCGAACAATCGGCATCCCGCTCGCACCCTTTTGGTGGATCACAACGGCTATCATGGTGCTTTGCACGCCGGTGCAGATCTATGTCGTCTATGCCTGGGCGCGTGCCGCCATTACCGGGGAGGGTGCCGAACACCAGAACCTCGCCCATGCCGAGACCGACCGATCGGGAGAGGCCGTCTGAATGGCTGCTGATCCCTTGATGACTGGGCTTATCGGCCTCGCCGCGATGTTCGTGTTAATCCTCCTGCAAGTGCCCGTCGGTGTGGCGATGGGTGTGGTTGGCGTCATTGGCACGGGATTGATCATCGGCTTTGGCCCGGCCCTGACGCTGCTCGCGACCGAGCCGTCCGCTGCCATGGCTGCTGAAGGCCTTGCCGTGATCGCGATGTTCCTTCTCATGGGAAATCTCGCACATGTGGGCGGGCTGTCGGATGAACTCTATCGCCTAGCTTATGTCTATCTCGGCCATCGGAGGGGCGGGCTGATCTTCGCAACCATCGGAGCCTGTGCCGGGTTCGGCGCAGTCTGTGGGTCATCCGTCGCGACGGCTGCGACGATGGCACGTATCGCACTGCCCCAGATGATTGAGCGCGGCTATGCGAAGTCGCTCGCGGCGGGTGCCATTGCTTCGGGTGGCACGCTCGGGATGATTATCCCGCCCTCGGTCGTCATGATTCTCTATGCGATCTTAACCGAGAACTCGATCATCACACTGTTCCTGGCAGCGGTTATTCCCGGCTTGCTGGCGGTCGCGTTCTACTTTGCCGCCATCGCCATTACCGTCCGCCTGAACCCCGAGGCTGCGCCACAATCCGATAGAGCCGTATGGACGGAGCGCCGTAGCGTCACACGACAAAGTTGGGCCGTGGTCCTTCTCGCGGTCGTCGTCTCGGGCGGTATCTATTCCGGCATCTTCACGGTGAGCGAGGCTGCCGCAGTCGGCGCCTCGGTTGCGCTTCTCCTCGCGCTGTTTCGGCGTCGCTTAACGCGCGCGAATTTCCTCTCCTCGCTCGGCGAGACCGCGTCCAATACCGGGCTTATCTTTGTCATCATCATCGGTGCATCGGTCTTCAGCTACTTCGCCACTCTCTCAGGCCTTCCCGCGGCGACGGTCGCCTGGATCGAGGGACTCGGACTGCCACCGCTTGCGGTCATTATGCTCTTGATGGTGTTCTATCTGATCCTTGGGTCGATCTTCGACACGATCGCCGCAATGGTTCTGACACTGCCTTTCGTCTATCCACTCGTCATCGGTCTCGGCTACGATCCGATTTGGTGGGGTGTCGTCAACATCGTCGTTATCGAACTCGGAATGATCACGCCACCTATCGGCATTAATGTGTTCGTTCTGCATGGGATGGCGCGCGACCTCCCGCTTGGGACGATCTTCAAAGGCGTTGTCCCCTTCATCATGGCCGATGCGGTCCGGTTGGTCGTCCTGATCCTGTTCCCGCCACTTTCGCTATGGCTGCCTGACGCATTGGGATGGCTATGACAGAAGCAACAGAATACGGTCCTCTCGGCCTTTTGGGTGTATTGACCCCTCAAGCGAACACGACCGTCGAGCCGGAACTTTGGGCGCTGCTTCCGTCGGGCTGGTCGCTGGCCAATGCGCGCCTGACATCTGAGAAGGCCACAATCGAAGAACGCCTCGTCGATTACACAACGAGGTTCGAAAGGACCGCGGAGCAATTCGCCAACGCTCCGTTAACAGGGCTCGCGGCGGCCTGTACCGGGGCTTCCTATCTGATTGGTCACCAGGCAGAGGCTGAGCTCACCAGAAGGATCGGAGACCGTTTTGGCGTTCCGTTTTGGACGGCCGCACGCGCGAGCACCGCGATGCTGAAGGCCATGGGAGCTCGTCGCCTCGCCCTTCTGACGCCCTATCCCGAGGAGCTGAACACGAAGTCGATTACTTACTGGGAAGGTTCCGGTTTCACCGTTGTGGATCATACTGGACCCGAGGCGAGATCCGACAGGTTCCATCCAATTTACGCAATGCAGGGCTCCGGTGTTCTGTCGTCCTATCGAAAGCTTTCCGAGACCGACTGCGATTGTGTCCTCATGCTTGGGACTGGTATGGCCACGCTCAACGCTATTCTTCTTGGCAAGGAGGAAGGACTGCGCCCCGCTGTCTCGTGCAATCTCGCACTCGCTTGGGCTGCAACCTCGGCTGACACGTCGTCTTCACCGGGCGCCTGGATCGAAGGCCGACATTGGGCGAAGCGCCTTCAGGCGCTTTGGCCGGGCCAATAAATCCAGAAATTAACCCACCCATTTGTCCCGCCCAATCGTGGCGACCGTTAGCCCTGATACGACCCTTCAATCACGGATCATCATGGCGCCTTGGATAGCGAGCATCAAATAAGCCGCGAATCTTGGCGATGTTTGAAGCGTGTCATGCGGCGAGGATGCCTTCATCGATGGAACTTGAGTGGAAAAAACATGGGTACTCGTTGTCGATAGGTCGTGTACGCATCGCCATAGATACCAACGAGACGACCTTCCTCTAACCGAGCCCCAATGACCACATAGAGGCTTGCCCACACGGCCGTTGCGAGTTCGAATTCGCCAGTAACCCGCGACCAAAGGACCAGAAATACACCGAGATAGAGGGGATGTCGCACCCATCGATGGAGGCCGGTGATATGGAGTTGTTCTGCCGCGGCTTCACTGTCAACGTCCGGCTCTTGCCTCTTAATCTGCGTTATGCCGGCGAAGCGTCCGAGGTCATAATGCGACAGGGCAACAATGATGATCGCAAAGCCTAGGACCTGGAGGCTGAGGGAGATGGTTTGCCAGTATTGCGGCGAGGAAAAATCGAGCGCATCCGACGCGAGTAGCAAACGACCAAGAAAGTAAACAGTTGCAACATGGACGGCCGCAACGATGTTGTAGGCGATCCTGTAGCTACTGCCGATGACATGCTGTACTGGCTCTTTGAGACGCCGATCCGCTAACGCGGAGTGCAGCACGCCAAAGCTCAGCCAAAGAAGCGCGTAGGCGACATGCTCCAGGAGGGTCATCTCGGAAGGTTCTCGTTTCCTATTTGCACAGAAGGCTGCTGCGATGCAGGCCTGGCGACGTCGCGGTCGTTTAGTTCAACGCGCGCTTCTCGTTATAGTGCGCTTCGAGGTAATCAAGGATCAAGGTTCGCTCATCATCCTCGAGTTCCGGCATCCCTTGTTCCTCAACCATCCAGTCGAGAGTCTCATCCCAATTCTTTCGCGAGAGTCCTTGTTGTGAGACCAGACGAAAGGAGTGGCAGCCGTGACAAGCATAGAATGTCTCTTCTTTGCCAGGACCCTCCGGCAGGCTTGCGAGTAAGGCCTCATCTGGATCCACAGGTTCTTCGGCGTTAAGAAGGCGAGGGGGCGTTAGCCCCCAAGCCAAGAATGTTGTCATCACCACCGCTGAAGCAAGTCTAACGATCCGCCTCACTGTCGTTCCCTCGCTTAGCTGGCGACCGTTAAGCCGATTCGGTGCATGGTATTGTTGAGATAGCCCTTCGGGTTCCAGTTGATCGCGAACGGCTGCATCACGCCAGCATCATCGGTGGCCCGTGCCCAAACCTCAAAATAGCCTGCTGCCGGGAAGGTGACGTCGGCGCGCCAGTTCTGCCAGGCAAAAGGATTGACGGGCTCGTCCAGTGTTGCCGCCTGCCAGGTCGCACCGAAGTCGATGCTGATGTCGAGGCTCGTCACCTCTCGATCGCCGGCCCATGCATGGCCACGAACTTCGGTGGCGAGCCCGCTAATCGCAGCATTGGTCTCCGGGAAGGTAATGAGGGACTTCACTGGCATGGACTCTATGATCACAAAGTCCTCTTTCGGGACATCAGTGCCGGCTGCAACGTTGTAGCCCGGAACTCGGTAGGATGTGCCTGTCATTTTCGGACCGTCATGGACCTGATCACGAACCCAGATCCGATTGAGCCATTTCTGAGAGCAGGAGCCGGGCCAGCCCGGACAAACCGTACGCAGCGGCGCGCCATTCATTGGGTGAAGCGGTGCACCATTCATCTCGAACGCGATCAGGCAGTTGGGATCCATGGCTTTAGCGATCGGTACGCCGCGCGAAATCGGCAGCTTTTCCGGATCGCCGGAAAGATGGGTGTCAGCACCGACATGACCGGTGTACACCGCGCTATCCTTGATCCCAGCTGCTTTCAACACGTCAGCATAGCGCACGCCTGTCCATTCCGAGCAGGCAACGGCACCCACAGTCCATTGATTGCCTTTGGCGGGCGGATTGAATGCGCTTCGGCCATTACCGCCACATTCGATCTGAAGTGCTGCGGTGACAACGTCGAACTGGCTCTTCAAGTCGTCGATCGACAATTCGAGTGGTGTTTCGACTTCACCGTCTACCGCGAGTGTCCAACTCGCCGGATCGGTATCTTCGGGAGGTACGCCATTGTTCCGGACAAAATGCCGAGCTGTTGGCGTGATCGCATCGTCTAAAAGATGGGCAGGCGTCTCAGCGTTCAGGGGGCGGTCATTCAGGACGGAAAGACCGTCCTTGCCCTCAATTTTGAAATCTGAGAGCTCATCGGCCAATGCTGATGGGATAAGGCCAGACGGCATTTGCCGGTGGAACGGGATGCTGGAACCCACGACCGCAGCCATTGACGCTAAACCGGCGCCCTTCAAAAAACCCCGACGATTGCCATCTGCCTTGCGACCGAACAGCACCCAATCGGCCCGTTCCGGGTCATCTTGATAGAGCTCACAGATACCACGCTCTTTTGAATTCCTTGCCATTTCCATGCTCCCTATTCGCTGTTCATTTGCCTTAGGTAACACGCGTCAATCGGGCGGCCTCGTTGGTGAAGCGGGGACGCCGCGATTTTCCTGACCAAGAGTGTGACTGATCAAATAAATCGAACCATGTTCTTCGTTAGGACCTCGTTTTGTTTGGCTCCTTAGCTGTGCTGTTGATGGGCGGTTACCGCCCACGTAAGCTCAATCGTCACGTGGGCGGAACCGTCGCCGTGCCGCGCTAGCTGAAAATATCAGCCGTGATGCTGTCATACCAACCATCAGCTTCTTCGCGGGTCTGCAGGCGGAGATCCGCGCTCTCGCCGACCTCGCTGATGAAGCCTTCGGTTTTGGCGATCTTCTCGTCCGTTGCCTCGTAGCTCGCTCCGACCTTCATTGTGTCCTCGTCAGCGACCGTGCTCCAGCAGGTATTGCGGAAACGTGCCGGGAAGAGATCGGAACCAGTGAGAGCATTTCTGACGGCCATAGCACAGACCTTGGCCTGGCTGTTGGCGGAGAAACCGGACTTTGGCATGTCGCCAGGGATGCAGGCATCGCCGACCACATAAACATCGTCGACCACGGTTGAGGCCATAGTGTGTGCGTCGATCGGGCACCAGCCGGTGTCATCGGTCGCACCGGCGATCTCGGCGATCGTCCCGGCTTTCTGCGGTGGGATAATGTTCGCGGCATCCGCTTTGACCGCTTCGCCATCTTCCGTGGTGATCGTCATCGCCGTCGCATCGATTGCGGTGACCTTACCACCGAAGTCACCCGGCACCCATTCGACCATGCCTTCGTAATGGTTGTCCCAGGCCTCCTGAAACAGGGCTTGCTTGGAGTGCTTTTCCTTGGGGTCCAGGATCATGATCTTGGCCGTTGGATTGCTCTCCTTGAACCGCTTTGCGATCATGCAGACGCGCTCATAGGGACCAGGCGGGCATCGATAGGGGTTCGGTGGTGCGACCATGACGAACGTGCCACCTTCGGCCATGGCATCAACTTTCTCCTTGAGGAGTTTGGTCTGCGGCCCTGCCTTATAGGCGTGTGGCATGATGTCGGCAGCCGCTTCGTCATAACCCTCGATCGCATCCCACTTGAAATCAATACCCGGAGCCAACACCAGCTTGTCATATTCCACCACCGTGCCGTCTTCGAGCGTGACCGTCTTCGCGCCAGCATCGACGCCGGACGCCATCGCATTGATCACGTTGACGCCGTTCCCTGCCATGGTGTCGTAGCTGTGGGTGATGCTGTCGAGGTCGCGAATCCCGCCGATATAAAGATTGCTGTAGAAGCAGGTCGTGTATTGCGCGTTGGCCTCGATCAAGGTGACGTCCAGATCTGGCGCGTCCTTCTTGACGTATTTCGCGACCGTGCCGCCGCCGGCGCCGCCGCCAATGACCACGACCCGGCCTGCAGATTGTGCGCGAAGGATTGATGGAGCAGCGAGGATCGCGGATCCTGCTGCTGCCGTCTGCCCGAAGCGACGCCTTGTTATATTGATCATGTTTTAAGCTCCCTTCTTAGTGTTGATGAGCCGTTCTGGCATTGTTGTCATCTGGGTTGGCTCTAGTTCTCCAGCTGTTCAAAGTAGGCGGCAAGAGCTGCCATCTCGGTGTCACCGAGAGAGCGCGCGACCGTACGCATGAGGTCGTGATCACGCTCGCCGTCACGATACTCTTTGAGCGCCTCGATGAAATAGGGCGCCGGAAGGGAATTGATCGGTGGGATGCCTCCTTCGGCGCCGACGCGGTGGCATGCTACGCATTCCCCGGCGAGATATTCACCATAGGCCAAGTCACCAGCAATGGCCGGCTGAAAACTGATTAATAAGGAAAAAATAAAAGAAGGAAAAAACCTATGGTACATAGCGCTCAGCCTCCGAATTTTCTTTATTAGGTGACATTTGTATTTGTTCATTGGGGATTTTACTGATGTCAGTTTGGCATAGGTAGGGTCAAAATTGCCATTGGGCTTGAAAATTTTCGTCATTTTGCTATCTTTGAATATGAAAATATCAAAGACCAAGACCAAAATGAAGGGTCAGCGGATGGATCATGTTGAAGAGCAAGTGCAAAACGCGGCAGATTTCTTAAAGGCGCTTGCCAATCCCAACCGCCTGATGATCCTCTGTTTTCTTCGAGACGGTGAGTTCTCAGTAAGCGAGCTTGAAGAAAAGTTGGACCTGCGTCAGCCGACATTGTCACAACAGCTCGCTCGTTTGCGCGAAGACGATTTGGTGGACACGCGACGGGATGGTAAGCAGATTTACTACAGCCTTTCCAACGACAAGGTTCGTCGAACCATTGCCTTGCTCGACGACATGTTCTGCTCAGGTGCTCTCGCAGAGATCGATCTGCAAACGCAGAACCGAAAGGTTCTGCAGACGGTGAGCTAGCGCTTCCCTGATCCATCATCTGCATCGAGCGGTATTCCGCCTTCAGTCCACAACCACAGCTTCACCCTCGTCCTGATCGGGCGTGACATCGAGGATACGAGCCTTGCCGATCACCTCGCTCGGGGCATCGCAATCCTGCATGCAAGGCTCAGCCACCGGTGTGTCGGGTCGGGGGTCAGGCATAAAAAAGCCATTCGCATTCGGCATCTCGATGGCGGCGAAGCTTTTCTGATCATAGACCGTGTCCAGCTCGACGAGGTCGTTGAGGTAGAGGACATAGAGGGAAACCGCATAGACTTCTTCGTCGGTCAAACTCTGTGCCTCACCAAATGGCATGGCTCGGTGGATATAGTCCCAGAGCGTGCTGGTGTAGGGCCAGTAAGACCCGACGGTCTTTTCCGGCCGGTCTTCTGTCAGCGTATCGAAGCCCCCCATGAGCACCGGCCAGCGATCGACGCCTTCGCCAAACTCGCCATGGCAAACTGCACAGCGCTCGTAGAACAGCTCCTCGCCATCTGACGCTGAAGCCGAGCCTGCGGGAAGACCGGCACCGTCGGGGCGAATGTCGATGTCCCAAGCGGCAACTTCCTCAGGCACGGCTAGTCGACCGTAGGGGAGGCCAGCCTGGTCCGCGAACGCCGTGGTCGCCAGCATCATCCCAACCGCAGCCGCGCCCACCCACATTATCAAGGAACCGAAGCGTGCCCTTGACCGGGTTCCCCTAACCGAGACGGACATTTTCGACCTCCCCGCTCGGATTCACGAGCCAAGTCTGCATGGCGTTGTTGTGGTAGATAGAGTTGACGCCGCGCACGGCCTGGAGCTCGCTCATGGAGGGCTGGACATAGCCGGTTTCATCCATGGCCCGGCTAACAAGTAGCGCATCGCCCCCCTTATATTCCCAGGGTATCTCGAAGCGGGTCATGCATTTTGACAGGACTGGTTCATGTAGACGCGCAGTCTGCCAGTTTTTGCCGCCATCGGTGGAGACATCGACGCGCTTGATCTTGCCGTGGCCGGTCCATGCCAGGCCCTGAATCTTGTAGTGCCCTTGACCGTTGACTGGGCGCTCAGGGCAGGGGTTGGTGATCACCGACTTGGCTTCTTGGACCCATGTGAACATGCGGGCGCGGCCATCTTCCAAGAGGTCGGTATATTTCGATGTCTCTTCGCGGGTCATGTAGGGCGCATCGCCGAGCTCGATCCGACGAAGCCACTTGATCGACATATTGCCTTCGAATCCAGGTACCACGAGTCGAAGCGGGTAACCCTGTTCCGGACGGATCGCTTCGCCATTCTGAGCAAAAGCGACGAGTACATCGTCACGCGCTTTCTCGATTGGGATCGTACGGGTCATGCCAGAGGCGTCCGCACCCTCGGCCAAGATCCATTTCGCTCCGTCTTTAACGCCGGCGTATTCCAAGAGCCATTTTAGCGGTACGCCAGTCCACTGCGCCGTTGAGACCATGCCGTATGTGAACTGACAGGAATTCAGCTGAGCGCCACGCCACTCCATACCGGAATTTGCAGCACACTCGGTGAAATAGAAATGACTTTCGGACGGCATGCGTTTGATGTCGTCCATGGTGAAGACCAATTCTTTCTCCACCATACCATGGATCATCAAGCGATGCTCTGCCGGATTGATCTCCGCGATACCGCCGTGATGGCGTTCAAAATGCAGACCATTCGGCGTGACGAAGCCGGTAAGATCATAGAGGGGTGAGAAGTTGACCGAACTTTCGGCAGACGCTGTCAGCCATGGCACCCACCGACGGATCGTCTTGTCCTCAAAACTTGAAGGGACACCGTATCCCTGTGCGTCGACGCCGTAGCCGAGATACTGATTCCAGTCCTTCAGCTCCGTGATCGCCGGATCCGCCGACGCGGCCAACGCCGACTTGGCACCTGCGACGACCCCAGCCGTGCCGGCTGTTAGGGCGCTTGCAGATTGGAGAAAACTACGCCTGGCAAGAGCTTGCTTGGGTTTTCGATTGTCCGTCATCGCCATCCCTTTGATAACAGCGGTCCCTTAAACTCCTGCTTCGAGCTTGAGACACCGATTACGCATTATTATATTCAATGGTAATATTATATCAAGATTGAATATTATTTGCCAAGCTGTGCGCTCAGATAGTCTCGAAATGTCTCCTGTTCATAGGCCTTGTCTTTGATGAAACGAAACATCGCGATGAAATGGTCAGGTTTGAAATAACCAGCCATCCGGGCAGTTTCCGCAGCTTGTCCTGTCTCGCCACCGATCTCGTCGCTGCTTTCCGGGAAGAACTGAATGCTTGGCGTAAACCGAACGCCGTACTTCTCCCGAAGCTCGCGCTCCTCCAGCTCTTCGCCATCGATGTCGGTCACCAAACGTGAGCCCAGATAGTTTAACTGCAGGATCTCAAAATTCTCGCGGACATAGGCGTTGATTTTCGGGTCGGCGAAATTCACGAAATGGGTTTCCTTGCAGTAGGGACACCCTTTGAGTTCCCACATGATCGCAAAGCGCTTCCCATTGGCGGCGGCTTCGTCGATATCTTCGGCCAGATCCAAGAAGCTCTCGAGAAACCATTCCTGCTTGTAGAGGCCGTCGTCCGTTAAGATTGGCTCAATGGTATCTTCGGCCAGCGCAGGGGACGCTCCGACGAGTCCACCAATCACCGCCAGCAAAGCGAATCGCATATTTTTCATTGTCAGCCTCCCAACACATTCTTTCCTTACAATATATTTTTTTATATTCTGTGTCGAGGCATGAACCACCGGAGAACGGTGCTTCGAGGGGAGGTGGCAATTCGACAGGGCAATAGCTCTTGGCTCTTGGGCCTCGTCTTTAGTTTTCTGATTTGGTCCCCCCTTCAACTCGCATCGGCCGGGGAGCTCAAATCATTTAACGAGCAGGTGGCCGATACTTACGGGACGTACCGCAGTGCCATGTTCTATCTGCGAACGGGCAATCCGGACATCGCCTATCTCGATCTCGATACCTCAATCACATCATGGCAATCTGTTGTTGAGCGCTTTGGTAAGTCGCCGCCTGACGCTTTTGCCGATGACATGAGTTTCCACGAGACTCTGGTATCTGTCCAAACCGCGCTGGAATCTGGTCGCACGTTGCTCGACAAGAACGATCAGACGTCGGCCGTGACGATGTTGACGTCGGTTCGAGCTGAACTTGCTGCGCTTCGACGTCGAAATGGGGTCCGCGTCTATAGCGATTGCATCGACGAGATGAATGCGGCCATGGATCGTCTTTGGACCCATCGTCATGAACCGCCCGACTTCGCCGATCCGGACGATGTAAACGCCGTCAAGCGGGACGCCGCCATTACAGACTACCTTTACCGTCGGTGTTACGAATCGGCGTCGGCAGAAGACCAAAGCGACGATGCATTCAAGCGCATGTTCGAAGGAAGCCTACTTTCACTGCCGCTGATCTTCGATGCTCTTGATCAAGGCAACGAAACGATGTTGATCAATCTTCTCCGCGAGCTTCGTTCGTTCGACCGCATGATTTGGCTCGAATTCGGTTAGTGGTGACCTCTCCTCGTCGACCGTTGGTGGTTATCGTCGTTATGTGGCCAGGATCAAGAAACTGAGAGGAGAGTCAGCCAATACGTCCAAGCGCTGGAAACGTCTCCAGGAGCCAAAAACCGATCTCGTTCATCGAGCCGGTGATGAACAGAATGCCGGTTAGCACCAACAGACCGCCCATGACCTGTTCGATTCGGCCAAGATATCGGCGAAAACGCTTCATGAAGGTCATGAACGGACCGATGGCGGCTGCGGCGAGGATGAAGGGGATGCCGATTCCGAGCGCGTACACCGATAGGAGGGACGCTCCGTAGAGAACCTGATCCTCGCTGCCGGCGACAAACAAGATTGCAGCCAGCGCCGGTCCGACGCAGGGCGTCCAGCCGAACGCAAAGGCCATGCCGATGATAAAGGCGCCGATTAAACCCGTCGGCTTTTGCTCGGGATGAAAGCGGGCCTCGCGCTGCAAAAGAGCGATCTTGAAGAGGCCAAGGAAGTGTAGGCCGAGAATCAGAATGATCCCACCAGCAATCTTGGCCAAAAGATCGGCATGGCGTGCGATCGCCTGCCCAACCACGGAAGCGGTTGCACCGAAGGCGGTAAATACGACAGCGAAACCGAGAACGAACGCAGCAGCCGCCAGCAGCACTCGGCGTTTGAGCCCAGCCTCGGCCGCCTTGTCATCCGTCAGTTGCTCGAATGTGACGCCGCCGATGAAGCAGAGATAAGGTGGCACTAAAGGCAGCACACAGGGACTGAGGAAGCTGAGGAGGCCGGCGAGTAGGGCGCCTGCATAGGAAACCTCAAGACCGCTCATCGGTGGCTTGGCCACATCAGTGACGTTGACCGTTCCTGCCAAGTCTGACGGGTTGCGTCCAAGCTTTGGCGTCGCCAATCTGCCATGATCGCCTGGCGGCCTTCAGTCATCACGGCAGCATACCGTCGATCCAGATGTTGGCAGCTGGCTTTGATCGTTTGGACATGCCGCCTAAATGCCGGCGATCTCGACTTTGCCGGACGGTACGGCCTTCAGCGTGGACTGCGCCCGGATATAGTCGCTCACAACGTCCCAGATCGGCGGGCCCTCGGTGCCCTCATTGATCGAGGCCCAGCCGGCGACGCTGTAGGTCTTACTAGCATCGATCCCTTCGCCGGATGAGGTAAGTGTCATGTTGGTTACGCGATCTCCCATGCTCGCATTGGGGTCGATCCGGTAACTCATGCCACCGACACGAACCATGTCGCCGCCCTGCTGCAAATAGGGATCCGGATTGAAGAGATTGTCGGCGACGTCTTCGAATACCAGCTTCAGCTGCTCACCCGTCATGTCGATTTTGTAGACTGCGGGATAAGTCATGGCGGTATGGTTGTAGACGAATTCCGCCGTGATCTCTTCACCGGCCGGCAGCGCTGGCCCCCATCGAAATCCGGGCGAAAGCGCGATCTGGGCATCCTGGTTCTCCAAGAGTGCATCCAAGATCACGTCGTCGAAGGTGCCGTTGAAATTGCCGCGGCGATAGAGATCACCTTCGGTGGTTCCTAGGACCTCAGCGAGCTTTTGCTCGAACGGTGCCCGGTGTTCAGCAATTAAGTCAGCCATCTCCTGGTCCGGCGCGATGACGTCGGACAAGACCGGAATCATACTGTAGGAAAAATCTTTGATGCCATCCGAGCCGACGTCGAGATCGAGACGCGATAGGAACTTGCCGTTAGCCCCAGACGTGATCAACAAGGTTTTGTTGACCACCGTCGGTTCGGGGATCGCATCGTGGGTATGGGCTGTTAGGATGACGTCGATGCCGTCGACCTGCTCGGCCATCTTGCGGTCGACGTCGAACCCATTATGGCTGAGCACCACCACCAGCTCGGCGCCATCAGCCCGTGTCTCTTCGACCAGTGCTGCCATCTCGTCCTCGCGGATGCCAAAGGACCATGCCGGAAACATCCAGCGCGGATTGGCGATGGGTGTGTAAGGAAATGCTTGGCCAATGACGGCAACATCAACACCGCCGCGCTCGAAGCGAGCGACTTGCTCAAAAACCGGCTCCTCCCAGTCGGTGTCGCGGACATTGGCGCCGAGGAATGGGAAACCGATCTGATCAATCAGCTCCAGAACCCGCTCTTCGCCAAGGGTGAATTCCCAATGAGCAGTCATGGCGTCAGGCTTCAACAGCGCCATCGCCTTCATGACATCGTCGCCCTTGGTCTGAAGAGCCGTCCAAGAACCCTGCCAAGTGTCGCCACCGTCAAGCAGCAACGTCTTGTCGGGGCGCTCGGCACGGATGGCCTTGATCAGCGTTGCGATGCGATCCAAGCCGCCCACTTTGCCATAGTTTTTAGCGAGTTCGGTGAACTCTTCACTCGAATACAAGTAAGCGTCCAGCGTGCCGGGCTCGATGCCGAACATATCAAGCATGGCCTGGCCGGTGACATGTGGCGGTTTGCCGGCAACGAGGCCTACACCGAGATTGACCGAGGGCTCGCGGAAATAGAGCGGCTTCAGCTGGGCATGAAGATCCGTCAGATGAAGCAGGGTGACCTGCCCCTTCGGCTCAAATGTCAAAAGCTGATCCTGCGTGATCGCCTGCTGCGCGGCGAGTCGACCGAGCGGACCGGAGCCTGCCGTGATGGCCGCCGTTGCGAGGGCAACTTGCATGAAATCTCTGCGCGTTATCATGGTTCTATCCTCGCGTCGTCAAAACAGCCGATCGCCTTGCGCGCTTCGTTACGCCGCGCATCGAGAGCTTTGCAAAAAAAGGGGCGGCGGAACTATGCCGCCCGCCGCCCGGTAGTCACAGGGAGGCTTCTTTCTACTGCCTGACGGCAGGTGTCTCGACAGGCAAGCCCTGGCCGCGCCACGCGAGGTACAGTTCGAGATTCACATACTCGTCTGAGCCGCGTTTATAGGGCTCGGCTCGCACCTGATCGTTGCAACCCTTGAAGCGTCGATGCAGCGATCCAAGCTTCTGCCATTTCAGGCGATAGGTAGGAAATCCATTGGACTGCCCCTGGCTGAGGGTGTCGGCCCTTATCTTCATCCCCGCATAACCCTCATGGCAGTGCGCGCAGGCGAGGTCGAGCTGGCCGCGGCGCTCGTAGTAGAATGCCTTGCCTTTCTCGAAGAACGGAGCCGCCTCACCGTCGATGGCTACATTCACAGGCTCGCCACGGGACTGATGACGGACCAAGGCCGTCATGCCAAGCATCTGATCACTCTCATATTTCCAAGGCTGGGCCTGCATGTTCTCGGTGCGGCAGTGGTTGATCCGCTGCTCGATGTTCATGAGCTTGCCCCAGGGCTCATAATAGATTGGGTAGGTGGTGCCGACGGGCTTCAAACTCTCAACGCCGTCATGGCAATCGGCACAAGCTTTTCCTGCCGCGCCATCAGCCTCGTCCCAAAGGTCTTCCGCCTGCTCGACCCAGAGAAAAGCCGGATTGTCGAAATCGTCATCCTGAACGGCCTTGGTTTCCGGGACGCGGAAATTGTAGCCCGAGATGATTTCGTCAAGTGGATGGCCTTCCGGCGGCTGTACCACAGGTTTATCCTCGGCGACAGCTGGCGCCATCTGATGAACGCTCAAGGCCAACGCTGCCACCGCCAATCCAGTCACCAAGCCCCTGATTTGCATTGTTATTATCCTCTTTTTACATCGTCGGCAGACGCGTTAGCTAACCTCGATCTTGGCGGTGGTGGTGTATTCGGAGCCGTCGTCATCAGTCCAGATGAACTCAAGCTCTCCGCTCTCCGTGGCCACGGTGCGGAAGGCCATATAAGGATTAGCGGAAACGGCGCCGTGCCAATCACTCTCGAAGATCACTTCGCCATTATATTTGCAGACGAAGTGATTGATGATCTGGCGGGGGATCGTATTGCCGTCTTTGTCTTTGCGCTGACCTGACTCCATCTTGTGGGAAATCAGAGTCTTAATCTCGATGACCTCGCCCTTTTCGGCCGTTTTGGGGACCTTGACGCGCGGCTTGACCTTACTTGCCATGATGTGTCTCCTCCTCTAGATCAGCCGCCGCAACCGCCGATCGTGACCTTGACCTCACGTGCTGCCGTAAAGACGGAGCCATCACTCATTTCCGCGACGGCATGGATCTTCTGCGTCTTGGCAAGCCGAATGCGCGTTGCAGCCACGGCTTCACCGTTGCGTGGCGTGAAGTTGATCGATGCAACGTCGGGCAAAGGATTGCCGTCGGCAAAGATATGGACCGCCGTTACATGGTCGTCGTCCGTCATCGGGCTTTCGACCTCAACAGTCAGTGGCACGGTGTTGCCATTCTCGGCGATCTCGGGAAGATCGAGGCTGATGCGGCCCTCCTGGGCCGTCCGATCGCCCAAAATCTCCTTGATCGCTGCTTCGACTTCTGGAAGTCCCGCCTTGGCTGCCGTTCCAAACAGCGCGGTGGTAGTAATCAACGCCACGCCGGCGGCAACAAAACCGCGGCGGTCCAGCGCACTTATGTCCTGCTTCATCCTTGTCTCCTCGCTCGGTGCTCCGATCTCACCCTTGACCTTGAGCACTCAGCTTTCCTTAAGCGTCATCAGATAAGCCACGATGTCTTCAACCTGGTCAGCACTGAGAATGGTCTTGCCTTGAAAGTCTCCAGCAACCCTATGCAGACCGTTGACGACGTAAAAGCCCGGCATAATGGTATCGGGGTTAACGACCTTCGGATTGACCACGCGCAGACGCAATTCGCCCTCGCCATAGATGTCGGCGACGCCGTCGAGCGGAGGCCCAACCTCCCCGTGAAACGGCTCGGCTTCCAGCTCGGTCACCGCATGACAGCCAAGGCAATTGCCTAACTTGCGATTGATGAATGTTTCCCGTCCCTTAGCAGGGTCGCCGGGGGTTCCGGTCAATGACGTCGGAATAGCTTCATCATCAACGATTTCGTAGGCAACGGGTTCGTCGGCGAGGCTCTGCATCGAAAGTCCGGCCAACATGACCGTTACGGCGAGCACACCGGCAATGTTCAAACTGCTGTTGATTTTCACCCAAGCCTCCACCGCGCTGATAGGCGCCTTTTTTGTTTCTAGTGATACACATCTTAGCAGCACATCGCGTTTATATTCAAGAGTTGTATTCTGTAAGAATTGAATATGTACCGCGAGAAGACGTACCATCGCGGCGACGGCGTGGCGGGGCTAATCGAGTTCTGCGGTGAAACGTAGATCTAACTTCACCCCGTGGGGATCGGCGTGTGCTTCCGTCGTTACGTCCGGTTCGGCGGGTAGTTTCGCCATCAACTCAGCAAGCAGACCCCAAAAGAAGTCCTCGCCGGGATAACCATTTATGCGTCCGATCTCGTTCCCATCATCGGCCAGCAAGACGAACGTCGGGGTGAAACGAATCCCATCGATATCGGTGAGATCGGCAGGCCTGGTGTCGTGAATGTCGACCGTGCGAATCGGAGCGCGTTTGCCCTCATCGGTCTTCGGATAGATCGGGCCGATTTCGGCATGCCAGGCGTCGCACCATTCACAGATCTTGCTTTCAAACATGACAAGTTCTGCGCCTTGGACAGGGGTTAGCGCAACGACGAGTGTCGCCATACTCATCAACAGCGCGATCACGTTGCTGCAGAGCCTCTTCATCATGGCGCATTCCTCTAGCCATATATCTTCATGTTACATAGGTCGGGCCATGGCGATCACCAGCCGCTTGGGTCTTCATCAGGTATTGCGATTGGTCAGCACTCGGAACGCGTTGGCGAGGCTGCCTTCCTCCAAATAGCGGAGTCCGAACGCAGCGCCGGTGAAAATGGCGGCCATGGCCAGAGGTGCTGCTAGGGAGAGTGTTGAGATGCCGCTCATACCTTGGCCGATCGTACAGCCGAGCGCCAGCACGCCACCTGTTCCCATCAAGGCCGATCCCGTCAGATGACGCACCATTTCCTTGTCGCCGTCGAAACCTTCGCGGTGCACTTCCCCTTTAGCGCGGGCGACGAGATGAGCGCCGACAAGAACGCCAACCACCGAGGCAATGCCGAAATTCAGCGCCATTCCGCTTGATAGCATCGCGTAGAGAATACTATCACCCAACGGGCGGACAAAGGTGAACGAGGCCGGCGGCTTTGGATCGAACTCATCATAGGCCAGATGCCCCGTTGCCAGCCAAGCAGCACAGACGGCCAGGCCCATAATGACCGCTGCCACCATCTCCTTTTGGCGTGTTCGAAACGTTCGATCGCGAAAGCAATAGTAGAGGAGCGAGCCGACGATCGCCAATGTGACGACCACCCTGGATAGGTTCTCCGGAAGACCGGAAGCGAGCGCTACCAGCTCGGCAATGCCTGGGGCCGCCATAACGGACGGGTCGATGTCCGTATGTTCAATCGTGGTGGTCCTGAGATAGGCCAACGGGCCGCTTAGTGTAAGATAGGCAAACACGCCAAGCACCAAGAGATCGATTAGAGAGCGAAGGTCGCCGCCTCCGAGCCGGATCAAGGTGCCATAGCCGCAGGTGCCGACCAACACCATGCCGAAGCCGAACAAACCGCCGCCGAACAAGGCACCGAGCCAGCCCAAAGACCCACGAAGATAGACAGACTGGCTGATATCAACGGCGCCAATGATCTGGAGGGTTTGGGTTCCTGCAATCGCTATGGCAATCGCTAGGGCCCATGCGCGCAGGCGAGTCTTATCACCGACAACAACCGCATCGGCAATGGCGCCAAGGGTGCAAAATAGTGTCCAGCGCGAAGCAGCACCTATGATGGCGCCAAGGAGAAATCCCGAAATGACAACGAGCGTACCAGGCTCGACCACGAAGGCCTCCCGTCTCTCAGATTCTCGAGCTGTAGGCCCAATACATCGGCAATGTCACCAAAAACGAGCCTCGTTAAGACCAATGGCAAAGATGCAGCCAACCTCATCACGGCTCGATCTGCAATGCCCGTGATGATCGAGCGTGACGAACGAATGGCTTGATGCGGTATTTCTATCCAGGACAATGTTATAGCACTTCTCGTAGGCTCGTTAGTGCTGCCGATTTATCTTGCTCGACCCGTGTCTTGATTGTCACCGTATCTCTTTTAAGGGCAATGATGAACTTGATGCGCCCGAACTTGCTCAGATCCAGCCAAGGTATTGATTCGTGAGGCTGCCGTTTGCGCCTCTGTCGCTAACGACCAGATTGAGGAATCAGCGAGAAAATCGCTAAAAAGATCCTTTGTTCTGTTGTCGAGTGATGTCGCTCACTGAATATTAATGGTGTTCATCTGCCAAATGCTTCGGCGGCTGTAGATCTCTTTACCAAGTTCTTCGTGTTGCGACCAAGGATAGATGATCCAAGTTGGCCCATGATCGCGCACGCGAAGTTTTTTTCCATCGGCTTCCAAAGCAATCAGAACATCAAACTGCTCGAAGTCTTCGATGGGGATCGTCACCTCATAAAGGTCAATCGCTGCCGCCTCGACCTGGCTACCTGTCGCCCCAAGATAGCTGAGCAAATCGCGTGCGAGAATCCCGCGAAACACGGTCGAGCCTTCGGTGAACGGGGTCATGGTCTTGAGTTCCACCATGCCAATCGCTTCCAACATGGCGCGATCGAAGTCTGCTCGGCCGTCAGCATTAGTGCGCTTAATTTCGCCAGTCACTGACAGAATGACGCGTCCTGACGGCTTCTTGAGAGCAGTCAGCGCATCCGCTGAAACAGACGCTGCCATGGTGAAAACAAGGCCGAACAGGAGTGTAACAATTAAACGCATCGATTTTGCCGATATTGTTGGGATTGAGCCGATCGTTTGTGACTCCTTCATGGTAATGAAGTGTCGTTATCAGGAAGTTAAGGACAGAGCTGTTCCTGCGCACAAGAAAGGCGTTGCGTGTTCTTATGCCAGTCCTCGGTCTAGCAAGACCCGTTGTGAGCCGCGTCAGTTATGATTGTCCGGCACAACTTGGCATTTACGAAATTTTGGGCCTGGATCACGTAAGATGAGTTTAGACCGGCTCAATCGTTACGGACACGATTCATGATCGACGACATGATAAAGTCGCAAAAGCTACATGATGCTGCGACTAAGGCGATGGCTGAACTTGGCGTACCGCCAAGTGCTAGGAACTACATGATCTGGTATCATGACGCTGCGGGAGATCATACCGACCTCAGCCAAATGCTGCGACGCCTTGTGGCGAAGGGAGAGCCTTTTACCGCTGAAATCTGTGAGCAGATCTACGAGCGTTTCTTCGGGTCGGACCAACGGACAAAGGCTATCGATGAGGCTTGCTCGAAGCTTGAACAGACGATGGACCGGGTCCTGCTCCAAATCTCAGATGTCGGCAAGGGATCCAAGAGTTTCGGTCAATCGCTTTCAGAGTTTAAGGGCCACCTCGGTCATTCATCCGAGCTTCGGGAAGTGCGCCATCTTGTCGAGGATGTTTTGACCGAGACACAGCAAATGCAGGAGAACACGATCGCGCTTGAGTCTGCCCTTGCCAGTTCGACAAGGGAAATTGCCGAACTCAACAAGGACCTGGCGCTTAAGACACATCAGGCGCAAACGGATGGTCTCACGGGTATCGCCAACAGACGCCGGCTGGAAGCTGAGTTCGTTGCCGCGTCAGCGGAAGGCAGAGAAACCGGCGAACCTCTGTGCTTACTCATGATCGATGTTGATCACTTCAAGACGTTTAACGACACTCACGGTCATCAAATCGGTGATCAGGTTCTGAAGCTGGTTGCGAAGACGATGACCAAATGCGTCAAGGGTGTGGACATTGTCGGCAGGTATGGCGGTGAAGAGTTTGCGGTTATTTTACCGAGAACCAATCTGGATGGAGCCGTGGTGGTTGGCAACCAAATCCGCGAGGCGATTATGCGCTCTCGTATCCGAAAGCGTTCAACCGGTGAGGATATAGGCAACATTACGCTATCAGGGGGCTGCGCCCTCTATGAACCGGGTGAACGGTTCAGCGATGTTGTCGAGCGAGCTGACGAGGCACTTTATCATGCAAAACAAGCCGGACGTAACCAAATCAAAATCGCCGCCTCCCCGCATCAGTCCGCTGTTGCTTAGTCAAAGATCACGCTTAGTCGCATTCCGCAGTTGCAAGATCATACCGTAGGGGATGGCGCCTTTCCGACCGGATCGTTTAGCGTCATGCTGGGTCGTGAAATTGGGGCATAATTCAAGAGATTACCTGGCTGGCAAGCGAGGCATCAGCCTATATTTTCCAGGTTCCAAAACAAATGTCGCGGACCTTGGATTCGAGTAGAGATAGGGATTACTCGATGAATCCTATCCGGATTGCCAGCTCTATTTGAACACATTGTTCGACGTGCCAACAAGACATCGAGCCCAACAAGAATCGACACGTTAGACGATTGACCGGTTGTCTTCGGCAAGACCAGCCATCTTGCCTAAGGTCGCCCCTTTTTGTCGAAGCGCCACGATGTCAACTGTTGTCGGATCAGCGTTGATGAATCCGCCAGCGGTCGACGACCTCTGCAAGGAATGCCTTATCGACCGCGGCGGAGCGCCACGCTTCGGAAAACTTGGCCGTCATGCTGTGGGGGCGCTGAGCTTCTGGCAATCGGTCAAATTGTACCCGCAGTGGCATTGAAACCGCATCGCCCACGACAATGGCCTCTCCGTTGCTCAATAGCGGGAGGAAGTCCAACAAGCCATAGGCGTTGTCGGCAACGATACCACGAATAATGTCCTGGTCGCGGAGACTAGTGATACGAAAGACGAACGACGTATTGCACTGAGATAAGACCGATGTCGCGAGCTCAGCTGGCCTTTGGCTGACCAAACATAAAGAGAGGCCGTATTTTCGACCCTCTTTTGCGATTCGCGCGAGGGCAATTTTCGTAGGCTCAAAGCCCAAGTTTGAGTCGTTTGGCGCATATCGATGTGCCTCTTCGCATACCAGAAGAATCGGTTGTGTGCCGCGGCTCCAGTGCGCAAAATCGAAGATCAGACGTAAGATCACCGATACGACGGCGTTGATAACCTCCGAGGGAACAGCGGAAAGATCGATGATGCTGATCGGTCTGCCATTGCCCGGAATGCGAAGGATTTGCGACAAGATTTCGGCAAAATTGTCGTAGACGCTAATTCCGCCGAACATAAACGCAAACCGCGGATCTGAACTAAGTGCTTCGAGACGGTTCTTCAGCCATCGATAGGGGGCAAGGCTGCCCGGCTTGTCCAGACGGCCCATGGCTTCGTCAATGAGTCGATTGATATCGCTTAAACGGTACGGTACCGGCGTGTTGACGGTAATGGGCCGGGTCTCCGCGGGCTCTCCTTGATAGGTATTCTTGGCTTCGACAATCAAGTCGTGAAGGATGCCGGCGATGGTCGGACGATCTTGTATCGTCGTGTTGGTACCAAAGATGATGACGTCGATTTCATCAGAGTTCAAAATCCAGTAGGGTAGACGGAGCTTTTCTGGCCCCAAGACTTCACCCTGGTCATCGAACGCTGAATGGTATTCGCCGTGTGGATCGAGCAGTACGACGTGGGCGTCTTCGTGCTTCTCCAGAAGCTTTTGCAACGTTAGGGTAAGCGCGCAAGACTTGCCGCATCCCGTCGTTCCAAGAATGGCAAAATGTCTGCCAAGTAGACGGTCGGTCTCGACGCAGATTCGCTCTTCGGGGTCATTGTAGAGTTGACCAAGTGCGATCGTGCTGTCGCCCGAACGCGCGTAAATCGCGTTCAGGTCTTGGCGATTCGTCGACCAAACAGGGTCGCCCAAGGTGGGAAATACCGAAATACCTTGACGAAATCCGACATTGTCGTTGGTGCTTTCGCCAATGAGTTCCAATTCGGCTAACCACGCCGCTTCGGGACTGAGCGATTTCGTCGGGCTTGGTATTGTGAGACCTGTTACCAAACCAAAGACGAGACTATTGGGCGTTCTCAGCTTGACCAAAGATCCCTTCTGCAGGCGCGATCGTTCAGGATCAAGCTTGGCAATGTCATGCTGCTCCCAGACCATGACGACATGTGATCCTGACACGCAAACCACGCGGCCGAGTTGGATGTCATTATGGTCCAATGGGGAAGCTCCTTAATGCCACTGACGTCAGCACGAGGAGCCTAAATGCGAATGGTAAATTTTCCGTTCATCGAGACCGCCGATCCTCTCCTCAGAATTTGGCGCTTCGGGTGTCGTTTGGCGGTTTCGATAGGCCGCCTAGGCCGCGTCGAGCCTTTTTAGTGGCCATCTTGCTTGCTCTGTCCAAGTCGCGAGATCCTGGCTCAGGAAGGGTTCGGCAACGAGAAATCCCTGAATGACATCGCACCCTAGATCCCGCAATGTCTCCATTTGGGCTTCCGTCTCCACACCTTCGGCAACTGCCTCGAGACCAAGATTGTGTGCGAGGCGAATGGTCGAATCAATGATGACGTGATCTTGAGAATTCTCCATCATGGTCTCGACAAATGATTTATCGATTTTGACTTCGTCGAGCGGCAGCTGACGCAGGAGTGAGAGCGATGAATAGCCGGTACCAAAGTCATCGATTGATAGCTTCAAGCCTAACTGATGCAGCTGCTTCAGCTTTGCCATGGCGCCTTCCGGGTCGAGCATGACCGCCGTTTCGGTGAGTTCTAGCGTTAGTCGAGACGGCAGCAGCTTTGACTGCTTCAAGAGCTCTTCGAGATATGCCAAGATTTCCTTCGAATGCAGACTTCTTGGTGACAGGTTCAATGCCAAACTGAAATCGAGTCCTTCTTCCGTCCATTTGATCATGCTGCCGACGGTTTGCTCGAGCGTCCATCGGGTGAACGGAATGATGTTGCCGCTTTGCTCTGCTTGAGGAATAAACTCGTCAGGCGGTATCAAGCCGAGATCTGGGTGACGCCAGCGTGTTAGAACCTCGAACGATTTGATGTGACCTGTCGCCAAATCCAGCTTGGGCTGGAAAACGAGGAAAAGCTGATTATTTTCAATAGCCTGGCGTAAGCCGCCCGAGAGCATGAGGGTTCTAATGGAATTGCTGTTCTTGGCGGGATCATAGCGCTCAACAGCCGTCCCACGCTGCTTGGCGCTATACATCGCGATATCGGCACATTGCATCAACTTACTGGCATCCTCGGCATCATCCGGATACATTGCGAGGCCGATACTGACGCCAACTTCAAGTGCCATACATCCTGCGACTGAAAACGGTTGATGAATGGTCTCTACAAGCCGCTTTGCGACATCAAGGGCTGATTGGGCCTTGCCATCTCTTGGCAGCAGAATGGCGAACTCATCGCCCCCCAGACGGGCGACCGTATCGCCATCACGCATGCATTCGGATAGGCGTCTGGCAACATCCACCAATAAGGCGTCACCGACATGATGCCCGAGCGTATCGTTCACTTCCTTGAATCGATCGAGATCAAGGATCGCAAGCGTAACCGGTTCGCCCGAACGTTTTGCTATGTTAAGCGCCTGAGCCATTCGATCTTTCAGCAAGACGCGATTAGGTAGCATCGTGAGGGCGTCATAGAGGGCAAGCCGTCTGAGTTTGTCTTCATGCGCCTTGAGAACAGTGATGTCGCGAACAATGGCAATCAGCCAGTGAGTCTGATCAAATGATACACGACGCAAGGCAAGTTCGATCGGGCAGGTGCTGGCATCCAGGCGCTTGGCCCAACCCTCAAGCCGACTTCCGCGGCCCTCAAGATCACCGCGGTCCGCATGTGCCGATGGGCGAAAGGTGCTGACATCAGGAAACAAAGCCGTCAAATGCAAACCGACCAAGTCGTCGTGGGTGCCGCGAAATAGGTCGCAGGCGGCTTCGTTGGTCGTCCTTAGAAGGCCCTTCTCATCAAAGGCGATGATGCCATCAAAACTTTGCTCGACGATGTTGCGCATGAGCAGATCGAGGCGCTGCAACTTGGCACGTTGTTCCAAAGCGACATTAACGTAATTGTCCGCTTGAAAGCCTGCGAGCATTGTTGCGTAGCGCTGCAGCAATGACCGACCGTTCGCGCTGCTTACGCTTGAAGAGATCATTGTCCCCTTTCATCATCTGCGCTGAAGATCCGCCACAAAATCTAATCGATCGGATTAACTAGAACGTTAACACCAGCAGGCGTTTGCCAATTCGACCGACGATGCTTCCTAAAGACCGTGGTCCGTTTTTCTTTCAAGTTATTGGATTCAAACCGGGTTTGGGCATCCGGTCGACTTCTATTTGGACGCGGAAGCGTCAGTCGACGGGCAGGCCGCTGGGCACATGTTCCGGTCGACCAAACGGGCGTTGATAGACAGTTTCGCCTGTCAGAGCGTTAAGGAATGCGACGATGTCGCCGATCTCGCGATCGTCGAGAGCGACTGGTTCAATGTCGGTCTTGGCCGCTTGCCGTGCCATTTCACGGCGGTCCTCCTGGATGACGAAGTCAACCGATGCGAGCCAGGGAACCGCTGGCAGTCTTGCCATTGCTGGTGTCCACGAGGCTCGTGCTACGGCCGGATCGAGATGCTGGCGGATCATTCCCTCCAACGTTGGCCAAGCGCCGTTGTGTCCATAGGGTGCCGTCAGTGCGACGTTACGCAAAGACGGCGTGCGAAATCGATAGGCGTCATCAAGCCGATCTGTCTCGGCCATGCGCCCGACATCGCGGGCATAGGGGTCGAAACGCCGGGTTCGACCAGGACCAAAAGCAGGCAGGCCAAGAGCGTGAAAGTCGTGGTCTGTCAATAGAGGGCCGCCATGGCAGTCAGCACAACGGGCGCTGCCGAAAAAGAGTTTCCGACCTCGCTCTGCGTCCTTTGGCAAAGGAATGCCGTCCGCCAACCATGCATCATAGGGACTATCGTAACTTTGCCACTCACTTGCCATGAAGGCGCCGAGCGCGTTGCCAATGTCTACGATGGTCACGTCTTCTGGCTTCTCGATCGTTGCGAAAGCATCGACGAACATTTGGCCGTACTTTGGAATCGTCCGAACGCGTTTGGCCAAAATGGGCCAAGCAGCGTCAATGCGATCATTGACGGCGCCAGCAACCTCGTTTTCCCGGGGATTGCCTGCCATCTCGAAAGGGGCAACCAAAGGAAACAGAGCCTGAGCGGCTAGAATTGTATCAAGTCCCGAAGGAAGCCACTCTTCCGCTGGCGAATCGAAGCCATTGCCGTATCGCTCGGATTGAGAGAGCCGCCCATCATGAAACATGACGGTTACGGACTTGTGGCCGAGATTCCAAAGTGCCGGCGAATTGCGCGGGATTCGCTTTAAGATGCGATCAGAGCCCAAACCCGCTTTGCGCGCAGGCCCTATACCTTGGCCACCTTCGCCGATGCCAAGCGAAACGCCGTCACCCCCGGCATGCTCGTGGTGATGGCAGGTGCCGCAGGCGATGTTGCGATTACCGGAAAGGATCTTGTCATAAAAGAGAAGCTGACCGATTTTCGCTTTGGCGGGATCGACGGCATGGAAATCGCCCGAACCCAGCTGCTCCGACCCTTCGGCCGCAAACGAGCTGATGGTGATAACTAGGGAGATGCAGACAGCATGCGAAAGTTTGGCCAACTCTATACGGCTTTGGTCGCCTTGCTCCTTGCGACGTCTCCAGTGTTTGCGGACATTGAAGAGGCGCGTGATTTGATGGAGGCAGGGCAATTTGTCGAGGCGCGCGAGGCACTTTGGCCGGCGGCACGTTCGGGAAATGCCGATGCGGAAGAGCTTATAGGCGTGATGTACGCGCTTGGTCTCGGCGTCGAGGCCGACCCCGTTAGGGCCTTCGAGTGGTATTTGCGATCGGCGATGAAAGGACATCCAGGCGCGCAATCGGGTGTGGGCTGGTACTATGAACTGGGCCTCGGCATGCCGGCTCCCGATCTGGTCAGGGCCTATCTTTGGTATGTCCTCTCGGCAATCGGTGGAGATCCAGATGCTGCGATCAGCTTGGAAGAAGTCGTCAAGAAAATGACCGCCGAAGAGATCGAAAGGGCGCAGGTCCTGATCGACGATTACAGGGTCTGGATGTACCCGTTTCGTTGAACGGCGTCGAAACCGAGCGGCGAGTTCGTCGATCCGTGTGGAGATCATGACGTCTAGCGAGTTGCACGGGGTGCCCCGATCGTAGGAAACACCCCGTTCAACCAAAATCGCTGACGATCAGTTCAAGTCGCCGGCGAGCCTATCGGCAAGTTCGGCTTCGACGTCGGCGACAGATGCTGTTAGCGCGTCGAAAACCGCTTCACCGCCCTCGACGTTAGCCTTGAACCAGTCGTAAACTGGTTGAGCTGCTTCCTTGAACGCAGCCTTTTCTTCCGGCGTCGGCACATAGATGTCGCCGCCGCCAGCCACAAAGTCTTGGTAGGCTTGGATGGACTTCCGCTTTGGAGAGGCGAAGGTGGCTTGCTGCAGCGCATAGAAACCGTCGACGATGACGCGACGAAGGTTCTCCGGCATCGACATGAACTTCTCATTATTCATGAACCAAAGGGCGCCCATATAGGCATGGCCATCGAGCGTGACATACTGCAGTCCGGCATCAGGAAACTTCATGCTCATGATGTCGGTAATGCCGTTCTTGGACCCTTCGACGACACCGGTCTGGAACGAGGTAAACAGCTCGGGCCAGGGGATAGGCGTTGGCGCGGCGCCTAGAGCCTTGACGAGCTCTTGGGGTAAGTCAGCAACCACCGTACGGATCTTAAGACCGGCAAGATCGCCAGGCCCCTGCACACGGCGCTGCGTGTTGGCGAAATTGCGCCAGCCACCGGTATTGCCAATTGTCATCAGGCGAACGGCACCGCCGGATGTCTCTGCAACCATCTCCTGCAGCTTGGCAACAAAAGGCGAGCCGTTCTCAAGGACCGCCTCAGCGACCCGATCATCGGACATCAAATACGGCAGATCGAGAACCTGGACGAACGGAAAGATGTTGGCCGTGCCGCCGGACGTCTGAATGACGACGTCGATATTGCCATCGGCAACACCGGCAAGGCATTCGGAGCCATTGGAACAGAGCTGTGTACCGATGAACAGCTCAACCTCGATCGCGCCATTTGAGGCCTGCTCGACATGGTTCTTGAAGACGACGAGGCCGTCATAGTCTTCGTCGTTCTCATTCGAGTTTGCTGTGGCGCGAATCGCAAAGTCGGCCGCGGATGCGGCGAGCGGTGCCCCGACCAGCATGGTCGCCATAAGCAGCGACGTGACAGTTCGTTTAAGCATCGTCATTCTCCATTTCTAGTCTCACGTTTGGTGTTAGTTCACGAATCCTGTTAAGCGCGGGATCGTCATGGATATCGCTGGAACATAAGTGATCAGGAAGATCACCAGAATTTCAACAGCAAGGAAGGGTAAAATTGCCTTGGCGATGGTTTCGACGCGCTCCCCTGATACGGACGACGCAACAAACAGCACTAATCCCATAGGCGGCGTTGCGAGTCCGACGGTCAGGTTTACGCTCATGATGATCGCGAAATGTACGGGATGGACGCCGAGGTCGACGAAGATCGGTCCCAAAATCGGGCCGAGAATGATAATCGCGGGGCCAGCGTCCAAGAACATCCCGACGATGAAGAGCAAAAGGTTGATCAAAAACAGGAGGATGAGCGGGTTCTCCGATAGGGACAGAATGAACTCTGCCAAAATCTGTGGTGCATAAGACAGCGAAACCACGGTCTTGAATGCGATCGCCGCCCCGACCAACAAAAGAACCACCGCCGATGTCAGCGCCGATCGACCGAAGATCTCGGGTAGATCTGAAAGTCGCATGCTGCGCAGGATAAAAAAGGCTACAATTAGCGCGTAGGCGACCGCGACGGCGGCCGCTTCAGTCGGGGTGAAAATGCCGATAAGAATACCGCCAAGGATCAGTATCGGCGTTTGCAACGGCACCACGGCACGTTTGCAGACCAGGCGAAAGTCATGACTGATAAAGCGACGAAGCGCCAGCAGAAGCGCGTGCGCAGCCAACACGCCGCCGGCGAAAACCAAGAACTTCGTTGTGGCTGAGGCAGCATCGCCGAGTGGTGCGAGAAGATATATCAGACCACCAAAATTGGCGCGCGCCAGGATGAAGGAAAACCAGTATTCCACGCCGGTGATGGACTGGTCCTGGCGCACAATGCGCTCAGCCTTCGGCAGGTCATAGCGGTCAGCTAAGACGCGCACCATGGCCATCAGCCCGACACCGACAAGAATGCCAGGAACAATGCCTGCCAGGAACAATGCAGCGACGCTCTCGCCCATGACGTAGGCATAAATGATCATGATCCCCGACGGTGGGATAATGGGGCCGATCACCGAGGACGCGGCGGTGATCGCCGCTGCAAAACGTCGGGTGTACCCCTGCTTTTCCATCGCCGGAATGAGCATCGATCCCAAAGCAGACGTATCCGCGACCGCCGAGCCTGAGAGGCCGGCAAAGAGGATCGAAGACAGCACGTTCACATGCGCAAGCCCGCCACGCAAATGACCCATCAAGGCTTGGGCAAACTCCACCAAACGTGTGGTGATGCCGCCCCGGTTCATGAGTTCACCTGCGAGCATGAAAAACGGAATCGCCATCAGGGGAAAGCTGTCCATCCCGTTATAAACATTGCGATATAGGAGATTGATCGCCTTATCCTGGCCGTCGAGGAAGAGCAGCAGTCCCGGCGCTGCCACCAGGCCAAAGACGATCGGCAGCCCGATCATGAGGAAGAATAAGAAGACGGGAAGAAACCAGATCAACATCTCAATCGACGTCCACTGTCACGGCACCGGGGATCGGTCGCAAGCTGTCGCCGCCACCCAACAATTGAATGATTGTGCGAAGCGTCAGCTCGATATTAACGGTGAGCAGGAGGATGACGCAGACCAGGAGTGACCACATCATCCAATAGCGCGGGACCTTGCTCCAGCCACCCTCAAGATTAGGAAAATAGAGTGAGGCTGTGGCGAACTTGCTCGAAAAGCCCGTCACCTCGCCCCATCCGATAGGGAGTGCCGCGACCAAGACGACAAAGGCGATGAGCAATAAGATGAGCGAAAGGATCTGGCCAACACGCCGGGACAACATTTGGACCACCATATCGATGGCGACGAACCCGCCTCGGCGATAAGCAAGCGGCGCCATGAAGCCCGTCATCCAAAGCATGCAAAACCGAGCGGCTTCTTCAGACCAGGGGAGGGGAGCGGCAAGGACGTAGCGGAAAAAGACTTGGAGAAGAATCGACAGAACCATCAAACCAATGGCGACCACAGAGATCCACCACCCGACGCGAAGCGTCACGTCGTTCCAAGCCTGAAACGGTGTGAGAAGAAGCCTCAACACAGACACCAAACCGCCTCCATCACCCTTTTTGGTGGGGATTTATACATCACTCTCAGCGTTCAAGAGCAATCTGTAAAGGGCGTTGGTGTGACGCTTAGCGAAAGTTGATGGATCGAGGTGCAAAACCCGGATGTCGAGCTCGCGCGACCTATAACGAAACCGCTTATCCCAACCTAAAATGCTCGCTCGAGAAAACTCGGAATCCCTGGATTAGCTGTTTGATGCCGGGTTCGACAAAAGTTGTCGACGAGCTAGAGCCTAAAGCGGTTTCGCGAAGGTCTTCGGTTTGCCGGTTTTGGGATCGAGAATCGGTTCGCTCGAATATTGCGCGATGAAGCCCCGCCTCGGTCGATCGGTGACATTCGCCGACGATCGATGGAGTGTGACCGACGAAAAGGCGACAACGGAGCCGGCTGAAACCAGGGCAGGCTCACCTGGATGATCACCACTATAGCCGACAAGCTCTTTTCCTTCCGAATCCCAAAGATGGGCGACAATCGATCGGTCTTCATTGAGATCCCGCGGTAGAATGAAGACGGCGCCATTTTCGACCGTGGTGTCGTCAAGGGCCATCCACAACGTCACATACGGCTCGTGAGCAAAGCCGACATAGGCGCTGTCCTGATGCCAGGCGAAGGACGCGCCAGTTTTCGGACCCTTGACGACAAACTGTTCATTAAAAAGGTGCGGGTGGCCGCCAACAAAGGTGGATGCGAGACGTTTCATTTGGGCGCCGAGTACAAAATCGCGAAGGGCAGGCTGGTCCTCGTGGCGATGCCTCAAGAAGCGCCGATCATGGCCTCGACCGATGTCGTGGGACTTGCCGCCATTGTCGTCGTCCGGTGGCTCCATGAGGAGGCTATCGCAGACCTCCTGCAGGTCGGCAAGCTCATTGTCAGCGAGCAGGTCGCGCAAGACGACATAACCAGTGCTCAGATAGGTGTCCCTGGTCGATGCTGGAATGGACTTCATGGGTCTGCTCCCTCATTGCGATTTCATCGATCATAGCGAGGAGTGAGGTCGAGTTCTTGGCGCTTTTCTCGAAACTCCTTGCGTTTTTCTCCATCACGCCGGCAATCTGCCGAAATGAACGAAACCATCTTGACGACGGCACCAGTTCGATATCTGGATCGAGGTGAACCCGGACGCATCTGGCGACGGAGCCAAAGGCGCCGCTATGACGTCGAACCTCGTCGCCATGCAGAGTTGGTGGTTCTCTTCGGCATTTCAGGACAGATGCATTACTTTATTGACGGTGCTTTGGTGGCCTTTGGCGCGGGATCTCTTTTGTTCGCCCATGCCGACCAAGCGCATTTTTTGGTCGACGATTCCCCCAACTTCGACATGGTCGTCGCTGTGCTGGCGCCCGAAATCCTCAACCCTAACGGCCTGCATCCTCCGACATGTCGAGCCACAAGAGCAGATAGTGGCGCTGACTGCCGCGTGCTGACCGTTGATGCGCGCGACGAACTCTTAACGCTGGCCGACCAGTTGATTGCCTATGACGAGCCCGAGGCTCTCAAGATTGGCCTCTCCTGGTGGCTGCACCGTGCTTGGTCCCACTGGACGGCGGCCGAAATTGGCGACATCACAGCGACCCATCCAGCCGTTGCCCACGCTTTGGCCGCCATTCGCGCTGATCCTGCCTTATCGTTGACCGCCGTTGCCAAAAGCGCAGGGCTCAGTCTCAGTCGGCTGGGTCAGGCCTTTCGGCAGGAGGCCGGCATGACGATGCAAGCCTATCGAACCGGCCGACGACTTGACCTGGTCGAACGTCGCTTACGATCGACGCCAGGACTTCCCTTGCTTACGGCCGCGTTTGATGCAGGGTTTGGCGATTACTCGAGCTTCTACCGGGCTTGCCGCACCCATCGAGGGCAGTCACCTGCAGCGATCTTCCGGAAAGCGGATCGTTGATCCAAAATTGCCTGCGAAGATACATGAAGAAGGCTGATTATGATTTTGTTTTCACAGAAATAGTGGCAAATCAGTTCTCGTCACTAGGGAGCTCGTCCGTCGTAGACTAGCGATACGAGCCAAAGGAATAGGCACGCGGCAATCCAACATGAGAAGTTGTTCGAAATACGCGTGTGTTCAGTGCCTTAGGCATCCTTTTTCATCGACTTGGTAACGTTGTTGATGCGGCACGATAAGGTGATCTCATGGGTGCTTCTGATTGCTGCCGGTTCGATCTGGGGTGTGACATTTTCGCTGGCGAAATTTGCAACGGCTGGCGGCATGCATCCGATCGGCCTTAACTTTTGGCAATCCCTTCTTGGGTTTATCTTCCTGCGCCTCTATCTTGCGTTCCGTGGTGATCAGCTGCCGCTGACTTCAAACCATCTGGTTTTCTATGCCATATGCGGCTTGCTCGGTACGGCCTTGCCTGGGACGTTGCTGTTCTTTGCCGCCGCGTCACTTCCGGCAGGTGTTCTGTCGATTGTGATCGCGCTTGTTCCCATTCTGACGACTGCCATTGCTTTCGCAATCGGCATCGAGCAGGCAGCATCTTCCAGATTTCTCGGCATCTTGCTCGGTGCCATCGCGGTTGTGGTCATTGTCGCCCCAGACGACAGTCTGCCCAACTCAGGCTCGACCTTTTGGGTGTTGATCGCCGTTATCGCAGCGTTTTGCTATGCCTCGGAGAGCCTCTACATCGCGTTGCGCATGCCGCCGGGGAGCGATGCCTTAACGGTGTTATGTGGTATGTTTTTGACAGGATCTCTTATGACAGGGATCGTCGCGCTTGCTACTGGCCACCTTCTACCTCCCGTCATATCGTTCACGATGGTCGAAGGTGCCATCATTTCTATGGCTGCTATCAACGCCTTGGCCTATGGCGCCTTCATTTACCTCGTCACGTCAGCCGGTCCTGTTTTCGCTAGTCAAATGGGCTATCTCGTGACCGTGTCTGGCGTGGCTTGGGGCATCGTCATGTTCGGTGAGCAACACTCACATTGGATTTGGACCGCCATGTTGATCATGGTTGCTGGATTGGCACTGGTTCAGCCGCGTAAGGAGGCCAGGAAACATTGAGTGGCAATAGCGGGGGTACTGTTGCAGCGAAGATAGAACCGGCATGACGGTCGCCTTGGATCGTTCACATCACTTCTCAAAGGGGGGGGATATCGAGACCTGACCCGACGTCAGGCAGCATCGCGCTGCATGGTATCGGCCGCTTCTCGTTGGATTTCTTCTGCGAGAGCTTGAACCGCGATCGATGCAGCGATTTCAGATATCCGCACGATGTAGGCGATGTCCGGTGGTTGAGGTAAGCGCTCAATCAACACGTCCATCTCCTTGCTAACATGCCTTTGATTGAGGATCGCAACGCCCAAGCCGGAATCGACTCCCGCGATGATGCCGGCATTGCTCGAACACTCAAGAACGGTCTCGAAGGCAAGACCAGTCGACGCTTCCTGCTCTAGCATCCACTGTCGATAGAAACACGCGTTGTCGTAAGACAGAAATGGAATAGGGTGATCCCAATCGAGCTCCAGATCGATCGACTTGGCCCATACCAGGCGGTCTCGATAGAGTACGAGATCTCGTGGACCAATATCCCGGGTAAAAACCTGCATGACCGCAAGGTCGATTGTCCCACTTTTCAAGTCGCCTTGAAGCGTTAGGCTTTGTGCAACCTGGGTCCGAACCGAAACCTCGGGGAAGAGCCGTGTGAACCGACCTAGAACACGGGCAAGGCCGCTGCTGGTGGTATCTTCGGTCATGCCAAGGCGGATTTTTCCCGATAGCGTTCGCTTGCTTAGGGCCTGAAGCGCTTCGTCGTGCAAACTGAGAATCCGACTTGCGTATCCGAGCAAACGTTGACCAGCCTCCGTGAGCAGAGGCGTTCCAGGTTTCCTGTTGAGCAGGTTGCAACCAAGACTCTCCTCCAGACGTTTGATTTTGTGACTGACGGCGGACTGCGACAGCGACAGATGGTCGGCTGCTCGCGTGACACCGCCACGCACAGCAATCGCCTGAAGCGCTCTCAGCGCATCGATATCAAGACGACGGGACATCGGTGTGATCCTCCTCTGGATCGATTGAACATGACAAATTTCGATGAAATCATCAAATCAATTCATTTGATGATTAGTGCTTGCTGAACCACACTGCTGTCATCCCTTGAGACACGGAGTCCGATCCATGACGCCTCTCGTCGACAGCCATGTCCTTATCAACAATGCTCGCATCGCCTTCGGTGTGCATGGCGAGGGCGAACCGGTGGTCCTTATCCATGGCACACCGTCGTCGTCCTACATCTGGCGAAACAATCTCCCGGCCCTGATTGAGGCAGGTTATCGGGTTCACCTTTATGATTTGCTCGGTTTTGGCCTTTCCGAACGTCCCTGGAGCGGTGACGTCGACACATCTGTGACCGGACAGGTACCTATTCTAGAAGGATTGATGGGGCATTGGGGCCTGAAGGATGCCCATATCATCGCGCATGATATCGGGGGTGCGATCGCCCAGCGATATGCAGTGTTTTCGCCGGAACGTTTGAGATCTCTTACCTTGATCGATGTCTGCAGTTTCGATAGCTGGCCATCGAAGCGCACCCATGAGCAGATGCAGGAGGGGGTGGAAACCTTAATCGCGAAGCCCGGCGTGGAGCACCGGCAGCATTTTCGCGAATGGCTTCTTTCCGCAGTGAACGACAAACAGAACCTGAAGGAATCGGCTCTGGAGGTCTATCTCAGCTATATCTCAGGTCCGATCGGGCAGGGCAGCCTGTTCCAGCATCAGATCAGACACTACGACCCAAAACACACGCTCGAGATTTCAAACCGATTGAACGAGCTTGCGGCGTTGCCTGTGCAGATCATCTGGGGGGAGGACGACGCTTGGCAGGTCGTGGCTTGGGCCCAAAAACTCCACGATGCCATTCCCAACGCCAAGCTTCATATTCTCAAGGACTGTGGGCATTTCGCGATGGAGGATAAGCCCGATGAGATCGGCCGACACCTCGTCGATTTCTTGGCATCTCAAGCAGCGACGTGACTGTTGTCTCTAGCAATCAGCATTACGGACCAGCGCATGATGCCAGAAGCAGCTCGTTACCAGCGCCGTTTGATCACCACGTTTGAGGTGACGGGGTCATTGCTCGCCATGGCCTATGCGCTCTTGATCGCCTCAAACACCGGCAATGAAGTGATGGGCTTCACCCTCCTCCTTGTTTCATCGGGTCTCTTTGCAGCCTGGGGCGTCATTGACCGGCGTTGGGCGTTTCTCACGCTCCGGTTCTTCTACGCAGCATCGGCGATTTTGGGCCTGATGCGCTGGGGATGAATGCCACTTCTCTTCGATGTTAAGTGTTGAGGGGCTCATCAAACCTGGACATGCTGCCGGGTCCCGTAGGCTTCGATCGATGAAGGAGGCTCCGGGGGGTAAACGCATGGTCGTGAGTGGGTCATTTCTGTCTGTTCTTACCGGTGCTCGTTCAAGCCTGGACCAGCCGCATGACAGTATCGATGTTGAAGTCAAGCCGCTGACCGAGGGCCTTCTTGGCCATAAAGTTGCGTTCGAACAAAATGCCACCTGTGAAACGGTTGGTTAGATAGTAGTAGCCGATAGCGGCGATGGTGATATTGAGCTGCACGGGATCAATGCCAGGACGGAACACACCCTCTGCGACGCCACGGTCCAAAATGCTGCGCACCATGTTGACGAAGCGACGACTTGCCGTACGCAGGCGTTCCGAATTCTCCAGATGACGGCCTCTGTGCAGATTAGCGCTGTTGACGAGCGTAATGAATTCAGGATTGTCGAGATAGTAGTCCCAGGTAAAGCGTACCAGCGTTTCCAACGCGTCACGCGGGGCTAGATGATCAAGGTCAAGCTCCTGTTCGGCGCTACGTATGTCTAGATAAGCTTCTTCCAGCACGACCTGGAAAAGGTCCTCTTTGCTGCCGAAATAATGATAGATCATCCGTTTGTTGGCGCTTGCCTTCTCTGCGATCTCGTCGACCCGAGCGCCAGCCAGGCCGAGGCGTGCAAATTCTGATTTGGCGGCAGCCAGAATACGAGCCTTGGTCGCATCCGCATCGCGAGCGCGCGGCTTCTTTCTTGGCATAGGTGCCTCGCCCCTTTCGATCTTGTTCCGAGCGGTCTGCATCTAGTTTCCATACTCCGAGTCCAAACCTTGCAGGCACAGTTATAGTGGACTTGACACGGAAAAGAAATTAAAAGTAACTAACTGGTGCGTTACCGATCGAATCAACGGCGCAATTTCTTCTTCAAGAGCGTCGCTTGGTGACCGACTGTCAGGGAAACGAGACTGAGGCCTCGAATGGAGGCTGCGTGGAAATGGGAGGTTCTCTATGTCGTTTATTAAGAAGTATATCGAGCAGGAGACGATCAATCGTCGCAATCTCTTGCTTGCCTCAGCCTATGGCGTGGGCGGTCTAGCCGCCACCGGCCTCATGGGCCCAGGCATGGCCAGGGCAGCCATCGCCGATCCGACGATCGCTTGGAGCTATCGTAATCGTACCAATCCCTATTGGAATGAGATTGTCTCGGGTGGCGAAGCCTTCATCGAAAGCCTTGGCAAATCCAAAGACGCCCTTACGCACCTGATCAATGAAGGTTCGTCTGAAAAGTCGCTTGCCGACGTCAAAGCCTTATTGGCTAAAACCAATGGCGATCTGGCCCTTGCGATCGACACCAATGATGCGCCAAACGCGCGTCCCGTCGTTGAAGCGTGTGTCGAAGCTGGTGCTTATGTTTCGACTCTTTGGAACAAGACGGACGATCTACATCCCTGGGATTTCGGCGACAACTATGTCAGCCACATGACCTGGTCAGACGAAAAGCCTGCTGAGCAGACCGCGCGCATTCTATTGGATGCCATGGGCGGGAAAGGCGGCGTCGTTCATCTTGGCGGGATCGCTTCAAACAACCCAGCGATCGAGCGACTTGACGGCCTGAAGAATGCGCTCAAGGACTACCCTGATGTCGAACTTCTCGACTCGCAGCCGGCGGATTGGGACACCCAGAAAGCCAATCAGATCATGTCGTCATTTATCACACGGTATGGCGACGAGATTACGGGTGTGCATTGCGCCAACGACACCATCGGTTATGGCGTGCTTGAGGCCTTGCGCGCCGAAGGGATGGACATCCCGATCGTGACGTATGATGGCAATCCACAAGCGGTTGGCTTGGTCGCCGAGGGAAAGATTCTAGCGACGGTCTTCACGAACCCGCATTGGGGCGGTGGTGTCACAGCATCGCTCGCTTATCATGCGGCTACGGGCGCCTTTAAGCCGTCGGAAGAACCGAACGAACATCGTGAGTTCTATGGTCCGACGATCATGGTCACGCCAGAAGATGCCTTGGACTTTAAGGCGAACTATCTCGACAATGTGCCGACCTATGACTGGACCGATTTTTGGGGTCCTTCGAACGGCCAGATTCAGTACAAGTAAGATCGTGGACGCGGCCGATACCTCGGCCGCGTCCTACCTTGGCCAACCGGTATTTTTCCAAGGTCGAAGACGACCTTTCGTCCTCTAAAGGATAGCCCTTTGGGGTGCCCGGACCATGACCGACATCGCGATCCAGTCGCCGCAGATGGACACGTTCCTGACAAGAGAACGGATCATCAAATGGGCACCACTGCTCGTTCTCGCCGTTTTGATGCTGCTTTTTCCCTTCTTCGAGTGGCTCGAGGACGTCCGCGAGGGTAAAGACCACATTTATCTTATCGACAGTCGGTTTTTCTCGATCCGCAATGCCGCCCGCATCTTCGTCGCGGCGAGCCCAGCCCTGATGGTGGCTGTCGGCGTCACCTTCATTATTATCATGGGTTCGATCGATCTCAGTATGGAAGGCACGATCTCTGTCTGCGCCGTTATCTTCGCCTTCGCCTTCCTCGCCTGGGGTGGGACTGTTGCAAGCTTCGCTATTTTCGCAATTCCGCTCGCCATGTTGGTCGGTGCGGTCATGGGGTTCATCAACGGGCTGATTCACGTCCGGCTCAAGATCCCATCCTTCATGGCTAGCCTTGCTATGGGCTTCGTCGGCACCGGCTTTGCTCTGCTCTTGACCGGCGGCGACCGCATTCGTGTGGAAGATGAACTCTTCCGCGCCTTGCTGACCGAGCGCTGGTTCAACTTTCCGATCATGTGCTATGTGGCGCTCGCGTTTCTTGTCATCGCCTGGTTCATCCAGTCGCGAACAACACTTGGCCGCAACTTCTATGCTGTTGGCGGCGGTGAGGAGCTCGCTCATGCGAGTGGCTTGAACGTCGAGCGCGTGCGTATCTTAGGCTTTACGCTCGCCGGCATCTTCTTCGCCGTTGGCGCCCTCCTTGCGGTCGGTCGCATCGGGATTGCCGAGACCGCGACAGGCAACAACTTCATGTTCATCTCAATCACGGCTGTTGTCGTCGGCGGCACGGCTCTATGGGGGGGTATCGGCGGCGTCTGGAACACGTTGGTCGGCGTTCTGGTCGTCAATGTCATCAACAACGGCATGGTGGTGATCGGCCTTCCAGGTTACATCCAAGACGGCGTGCTTGGCCTCCTCGTCATCATTGCGGTCGTGCTTTCTACGGATCGCAAATCCGTCAGCTTCGTGAAATAGGGGGCGGGCGATGTATGAACTGAAGAAGGTCGACAAACATTTCCCAGGCGTGCACGCGCTGAAGGCAGTTGACTTCAAAGTCAATCGTGGTGAGATCGTCGGCCTCGTCGGCGAAAATGGCGCTGGCAAGTCGACACTCATGAAAGTGATCTACGGCGCCTATCAACCCGATGGCGGCAGCATCACAATTGACGGCACCACCGTGCGATTCCAGAATCCGCGCCAGGCCATGGATCATGGCATCGGGATGGTGTTTCAAGAACAATCTCTGATCACCAATCTCACGGTGATGGAGAACATTTTTCTCGGCTTCGAGCAGCAATTCGTAAAGTTCGGCGTGATTGACTGGAAGACAATGGCCGGAGCTGCAAGTAAGCAGCTTGCCAAGGTTAAACTTGACATCGACCCCGCCACAGTCACCTCGAAACTTTCCTTTGCGCAGCGACAATTGGTTGAGTTGGCTAAAGTTCTGACATTGGAGGAACGGGTCGACGGCGATCTCGTGATCCTTCTGGATGAGCCCACCTCCGTTCTTGCGAAAGAGGAAGTCGAACTCCTCTTTCGACTCGTGCGCGACCTCACGAAGCGAGCGTCCTTCATTTTCGTGAGCCACCGCATGGATGAGGTCCTCGAGCTCAGCGATCGCATCTACGTTATGAAAGATGGTGAGGTCGTCGACGTGGTCGGCCATGATGATGCCGATGTCGATGTAATTCAGCACAAGATGGTTGGTCGCGACGTCGACAAGGAATACTACCGCGAGCAAAAGCAACGTGCCTATGATTCAGAGACAGTGTTGCTGCAGTTCGATGATGTCAGCAATGGTAGCCGTTTCAAAAACATCAGCTTTTCGTTGCATGCGGGTGAGGTGCTCTGCTTGGTCGGCACGGAGGGTTCTGGCCGAGAAGCGATCTTGCGTACGATCTATGGCTTAGAAACCCCGAGTGCCGGCAAAGTGACGATAAAGGGCGAAGCGATCAGCCGCTTCACCGCCAGCGGCGGCGTTGAGCGTGGTGTCGGATACGTTCCGCGCGAGCGCAAAGTCGAAGGCATCGTCAACGGTATGAACGTCTATGAAAACATGACGCTCAGCCAAATGGACAACTATGCAAGCGGCGGTGTGCTGCACATGGGGGAAGAGAAGAAGCTCGCGCGAAGTTGGATCGAGCGGCTGGGTATCAAGACCCCAAACGAATACAAGGACTGTGGTGGGCTTTCAGGCGGCAATCAGCAAAAGGTGGTCCTGGCAAAATGGCGTTCCGGCGGCTCCGATATCATCCTCCTCGATCATCCCACACGTGGCCTCGACATCGGCGCCAAGGAGGATGTCTATGAGATGGTGCGTGAGATGTCCGAGGCCGGGATCGGCATCATCCTGATTGCCGATACGCTAGAGGAGGCAATCGGGCTCAGCCACACGATCATCGTTATCAAAGATGGCGCGTTTCAAAAGCGCTTCGACGGTCACCCCGGTGACAAGCCGTCGCTCTATGATCTCGTCCATCACATGATCTGAGGCAGGTTCATGAACTTCGAAACCATCAAGCCGCATCTGCCCTGGATCACGCTGGTAGCGCTCGTGGTGATCGTCGGCATCGCCAATCCGAGCTTTTTCGATCCAAGGGGCCTCTTGTCACTCGTGACCGATATCGCGCCGCTCTTCATTATGGCGCTCGGTATGACTTTTGCGATTTATATCGGCGGCATTGATCTTTCCGCCCAACAGGTCGCCAATATGATCACCGTCATCGCTACCGTTTATCTCGCCCATTTGGGTATCGGTGTCGCGATGGTGTGTGTGCTCGCGGGTTTTCTCATCGGCGCCATATCCGGTTTTGTGACCACGCGCCTCTATGTTCCGTCCTTCGTCTCAACCCTGGCCATGGGTTTCGTTGCCCTTTCGGCGGCAAAATATCTCTCCGGGGAGCGGGCGCTCTCGATGGATGCGACAGCACGCAACGAAAGCTTCGGCTGGATGTTTGGCTCGACCGCCGGCATCCCCCATCCTCTTGTCATCGCAGGTCTTTTGTTGGCCCTGGCCTGGTTCCTGCAGACTCGCACCACCTTCGGCCGTTCGCTTAAGGCGGTTGGTGCGGGGGAGCTTGCTGCGGTTGCGTCTGGTCTCAATGTCGATCGCGTGAAGATCCTCGCCTTTGCTATCTCCGGTACGTTCGCAGCGATCGCAGGATTGATGTTCTCGGTGAAGCTTTCTGGCGGTGACGCCAACCTTGCAAACGGCTTTTTACTCCTGGCTATTGTTGCGGTCCTGGTCGGCGGTACGCCGCTGACGGGAGGGGTCGGTGGTGTGCTCAACACAGCTATCGGCACGTTAATTGTCATGGTGATCCGCGCCGCTATGGTCTATCTGGAAGTCGATGCTACGCAGCAGCAAATGGTGTTTGGTGTCGTCCTGATCGTGGCAATCGCGCTTACGATTGATCGAAGCAAGCTCCGAGGTGTGGTCAAGTGACGGCGACGATGCGGGCAGCTGTCTTGATCAAACCCGGAAGGTTCGAGGTCAAGCAGGTGCCGCGTCCCGAACCCGCAAGACATGAGGCGCTGATCAAAGTGGCCCGCACCGGTATCTGTGGTACCGACTTGCATATCTTCCATGGCGCCTACGCTGCCGACAAGCTGCCGATGATTCCTGGACATGAGTTCACGGGGCACGTTGCATCGTTGGGCTCAGATGTCGTTGGACTCGACGAGGGTCAACCCGTCGTGGTCGACATGAATATCGGCTGTGACCACTGCTATTGGTGCCGCCGCCACGAGATCTTGAATTGCCCAGAGATGCAGCAGATGGGCATCACCATCGACGGCGCCTTCGCTGATTACATCGCCGTCCCGGCGAAGCTCGTGATACCAGCACCGACGTCGGTGCCTGTGGAGGTTTTGGCGCTAACCGAACCGCTTGCATGCGTGGTTCGTGCTGCGCGCAAGGCGCGTGTGACCTTCGGCCAATCGGTTCTCGTCCTGGGCGTCGGTCCTATCGGGAATCTGCATGTTCAGCTCATGCGCACGATAGGGGCGGCCCCAATCATCGCGGCTGACATCAGCACCGAACGGGTTCACATGGCAATAGAAGCAGGCGCCGATTACGGCGTCAGCGATCCGAGTGCTTTAAAGCAAACGGTTCTTGACGCCACCGATGGCCGCGGCGCCGATTGTGTGATCGAGAGTGTTGGAAATGCCGGGCTCTACGCTAAGGCGAGCGAATTGATGCGCAAGGGAGGCCACCTCGCAGCCTTCGGTTTGACGGGACCGAAGGAGACTCTCTCACTCGATATCCTAACGACGATCTTAGAGGAGAATTCAGTTAAGGGATCGGTCGCCGGGATGCGCGAGGATATGCACGACGCGCTGACTTTGCTCGTGCATGGTCGGATCGACACAGCTCGCTTCACGCATGCCGCCTATCCCCTCGAGCGGATCCAGGCCGCGTTCGATAGTTTCGCTGAACGGCCAGAGGATCTAAAGACGCAGATCGTGATGTAGAAACTGTGTGGCCAGATCGTTGGCGCCGTTGAAGAGATCGGCAACTTGCGTGCGGGTGCCGTGACACATCAACCAACATGACCATTGGACCGAAATGATGGCGGATAAGGGCTACAACTATGTGATCGTCGGCGGAGGATCGGCAGGCTGTGTGCTGGCAAATCGGCTGAGTGAGAATGATGATGTCAACGTGCTGCTTTTGGAAGCGGGCGGCGATGACAACCACTACCTCATCCATATGCCCGTGGGTTTCGCCAAGATGACCGATGGCCCACATACCTGGGGTCTTACGACAGCTCCGCAGAAGCACGCCAACAATCGTGAGATCCCCTATGCACAGGCGCGTGTGATCGGTGGTGGCAGCTCAATCAACGCCGAAGTCTTCACGCGTGGGAATCCAGCAGATTATGATCGCTGGGCTCATGAGGAGGGATGCGATGGCTGGGCGTTTCAAGACGTCCAGCAGTACTTTATCCGATCTGAAGGCAACACCATTCTTGCGGGCGATTGGCATGGCACAGACGGCATGCTGGGCGTTTCGAATATCCCGGACCCGCAGCCCATGACGCGTGCGTTTGTGCAGTCCTGCCAGGAACTCGGCATTCCCTACAACCCCGACTTCAACGGTGAGCAGCAGGCCGGTTCGGGCGTTTATCAAACCACGACAAGGAACTATCGGCGGTGCTCGGCTGCCGTCGGCTATTTGAAGCCGGTGATGTCGCGACCAAATCTGACGATCGAAATGAATTGCCTTGTCGAGCGTATCGTCTTCGAGGGGACACGTGCGACGGGCGTCCGCTATTTCAATGGCAAAGAAAGTGTCCTGGTTCGCGCGGATAGCGAAGTGATCGTGACCGCAGGCGCGATTGGAACGCCCAAAGTCATGATGCTGTCAGGCGTTGGGCCAGCCGCGCATTTGAAAGAGCATGATATCGATGTCGTCCATGACCTGCCGGGTGTCGGTGAGAACCTGAACGACCACTTCGGCATTGATATCGTCGCCGAGTTGAGCGGGCATTACAGCCTCGACAAGTATAACAAGTGGCATTGGGCAGCTCTGGCAGGCCTTCAGTACTATCTCTTCAAATCGGGTCCGGTCACGTCAAACATCGTCGAAGGAGGTGCCTTTTGGTATGCAGATCGTGCGAACCCAATGCCTGACCTGCAATTTCACTTCCTGGCCGGCGCCGGCGCCGAGGCTGGCGTACCAAGCGTGCCGCCGGGATCTTCGGGCATCACGCTTAACTCGTATACGCTCCGGCCCAAGAGCCGTGGCACCGTTCGCCTGCGCTCAGCCGATCCCGTTCATCTCCCGATCGTCGATCCGAACTTCCTCGCTGAACCGGACGACCTCAAGACGTCGGTTGAGGGCGTGAAGATCAGCTGCGAGATTTTCGCTCAGCGAAGCCTGCAGAAATACGTAAAGGCGCTGCGCTACCCCAGCGATGAGGTCAAGACACAAAAGGACTTTGAGGACTACGCCCGCCAATATGGTCGGACATCGTACCACCCCACCTGTACCTGCAAGATGGGCGTCGATGACATGGCCGTCGTTGATCCCACGCTCCGAGTCCGCGGTCTCGATGGGATCCGCATCTGCGACAGCTCAATCATGCCTAGTTTGATCGGCTCCAATACAAACGCGCCGACCATCATGATCGCTGAGAAAGCGAGCGACTTGATCCGCGGCAATCAATAGAGCTTTGCGCTCGCACTGATCAAGTTGGCTCGGATCAATCCCAGTCCGGAGCCCAAGGCACCAGGTCCTGGCCGACAATGCGATAGCCTGTGTGGGTCAGCCTTTCGATCCGGGCCATATCGACGTTAGAAAGCGTGAAATCCATAATGTCGAAATTGGCGCGGATATTGTCGGGTTTGGTGGACATCGTATTGACGCTCACCCCCTTTTGAAGGATCCAGCGCAACACCACCTGAGCCGCGCTTTTGCCGTAGCCCCTGCCAATCTCGGCGAATTCGGGATGCCTGAACACCTCGCCGCGGGCGACTGAGCAATAGGATGAAAGAGGAATCCCAGCGTCATTGGCACCCTTAAGCAGCGCGTCCTGATTGAGAAGTGGGTGGAACTCGACCTGGTTGGTGACGAGCGGAGCGTCGACGATCGCAACGGCATCGCGCATCATGGCAATCGTGTAGTTCGACACACCGATATTCTTCGCAAAGCCTTTGTCATAAGCCTGCTGAAGTCGTTGCAGCGAAGGGGCGATATCGCCTCCGATTGGTGGCCAGTGGAGCAACAGCACGTCGACATAATCGACCTGAAGGGCCTTCAGACTTTGTTCCACTGAGGTGAGAAATTTGCTGTCATCGAAGTTGTCGGGATGGACTTTTGTCGTGATGCAGAGATCGTCTCGCGCAATGCCAGTGGCTTTCAGCGCTTCGCCGGTTTCTGCTTCGTTGCCATACATTTGGGCAGTGTCGAACGCACGGTAACCGACCTCTGCTGCTGTCTGGATGGCGTGCTGGGCTTCGTCGCCTTTCAGCGGGAAGGTGCCAAACGCGCGTTGGTTCGTATTTTGGAAATAGACGTTCATGATAGACTCCCTCATCACCGCCTTCATTTGTAACTCAATGGTTACTTAGAGGAAAGCCCTTCGCTTGGAAAGCTTGATTTTGTTGACGTTTTCGATGCTTGATTCGAGCAATAGGCCTTGGCATAGTGAGATAACCAACTAGTTACTTTGTGTCGCGGAACGACCTAGGGGAAGTGTGTGACCAAACAGACGACAGCAGCCGATGCGGTTGCGCTAATCCCGGACGCCGCCATGGTTGCCGTCAACTCATCGAGTGGGCTTTGCTGTCCCGATGCTGTGTTGAAGGCAATGGGCGGCCGCTTCGACGAGACAGGTCACCCCGCCGGTTTGACCATGATCCACCCGATTGCTGCCGGTGATTTCTTTGGAACCAAAGGGGTCGATCATATCGCCCGGCCCGGTTGTATCGACAAGATTATCGGTGGTTCCTATCCGTCAGGCCCGACAAAGGCCGACCCACCGCTGATCTGGCAGATGATCACGGCCAATCAGGTCAAAGCCTACAATCTGCCGTCCGGCATTATCTTCGACATGTTGCGTGAAGGGGCAGGGCATCGTCCCGGCGTGCTTACGAAAGTCGGCATGGAGACTTTCGTTGATCCCGTGCATGAAGGTGGCGCAATGAACGCCGCCGCGGCGGCCGAGCCCATCGTCCGGCGTGAGCATTTCGCTGGTGAGGAATGGCTGTATTTCGAAGCGCTCAAGCCCGATGTGGCGATCATTCGTGCAACCACATCCGACCAGCGTGGCAATCTCAGCTTTGAAGGGGAAGGGGCGTATCTCGGTGCGATGGAGATGGCGCTTGCCGCCCGCAACGCCGGAGGAATTGTGATCGCCCAGGTGCGACGGGTCGCTAAGAATGGCTCGATTCGGCCGAAGGATGTGCATGTGCCAGGCATTCTCGTGGATCACGTAGTCGAAGCTCCCGACATGCTGCAGACGACAGAGACAGACTACGATCCGGCGATATCGGGAGAGCTCATTCGTCCTCTCGACAGCTTTCAGATTCCAGAATTTGGTGTTGGGAAAGTGATCGCGCGTCGGGTTGCGCAAATGCTGCAGGTCGGTTGGGCCGTCAATATTGGCTTTGGAGTCTCTGCCAATGTGCCCCGGATTTTTATCGAGGAAGGTCGCCATGGCGACGTGACTTGGATGATTGAGCAGGGGGCGGTCGGCGGCGTGCCGCTACTCGACTTTAAGTTTGGCTGCGCATCGAATGCCGAAGCGTTCGTGGCCTCGCCCCACCAGTTTGCGTACTTCCAAGCGGGTGGCTTCGATGCCTCCCTACTGTCCTTCCTGGAGATCGATGCTGAGGGTTCGGTGAACGTTTCTCGTCTCGCCGCGACTCCACACCGGACGGCAGGTGCGGGCGGCTTCGTCGACATCACCGCGCGCGCCAAGCGCATCATCTTTTCCGGTACCTTCAATGCCGGCGCTAAGATGCATATTGAGAACGGCAAGCTGGTGATCGATCAAGAGGGACGCATTCCCAAGATTGTACCCAAGGTCGATCAAATTTCGTTCTCGGGGCGTCGCGCTGTCGCCCAAGGACAAAACGCCACCTATGTCACGGAGCGTTGCGTCATGCGCTTGACAGAACAGGGTTTGATTGTGACGGAGATCGCGCCCGGCATCGATCTGGCGCGCGACGTGTTGGAGCAGGCAGCGACACCACTCGGCGTTGCTTCCGATCTTCGTGAGATGGATCCCCGGCTTTTTCAACCAGGCCTGATCGGCCTCTAGTGCAAGCCGCGCCAATGACGCTCCTGAAATAGCTTTCAATCTTAGGGTCAAAGCGTCGCGCGGTGCGAATCCTGAAGTCCTAGTCCAGCCAACGACCCGCTGGTCGATGCAACGTTGTCACCTCGTCCTCCAGAAGTTGGCCGCGCGGACGTGTAAGTCGGTATGATCCGATCAACCGTCTGATCCCGCCCGCCCTTGCGGGGTTATGTCAGCAATGGATATGTCGATGCGGCAGCGTCGACCATGCCTGTCGGCGTTCCCGGCATCATGGCGTTGGTGCGTCTTCACGTAGAAGGCCCTTGGCTTTCAGTTCGGTCCAGAACGCAGACGGTATCGGATGGTCGAACCAGGCCAGATTTCGCTCCAATTGGTCCACGGTGCGTGTACCAGCAATGAAGGACGGCACGGCGGGATGCGCGACGACGAACTGCAGGGCTGCGGCGGGAAGCGGGACGTCGTGATCGGCGCAGACGGCCTCAATCTTCTTAACCTTCTCCATGATGTCGGCAGGAGCTGGTGCGTAATTGTACTTGGCGCCGTCGATCGCACCTGTAGCCAGAATGCCAGAGTTGAAGCCACCACCGACCACCACGGCGGCACCTCGCTCCTCGCAGAGCGGGAGGAATTCGTTCAGGGAGTCCTGCTCCAACAACGTATATCGTCCAGCAAGGAGGAAGCAGTCGAAATCCCGTTGTTTGAGTGCCTCATGGCAGACTTCCCACTCATTGACACCGACACCAATCGCCTTGACGACGCCTTGGTCCCGCAGATCCGATAGGGCGCGCCATGACCCTTCCATCGCCTTCGCGAAGACTTCGGGCTGCTCGTCACCACGCGTAAAACGATCAATGTCGTGGATGAAACAGATATCCATCCGCTCCAGCCCCATGCGTTGCAGGCTGTCCTCAAAGGCACGCATCGTGCCGTCATAGGAATAGTCGAAGTGCATGGTGAAGGCGCCGGCATTGGTCCAGGGCGCAAAGTCGATGGTCTCACGCTTCGCTGGCTTCAAGATCCGGCCGACCTTGGAGGATAGGACGAAGTCGTCGCGCTGCTTCCAACGAAGAGAATGCCCCGTTCTAAGCTCGCTTAAACCGTGGCCGTACATGGGAGCGGTATCGTAGTAGCGAACGCCCGCATTCCAGGCTGCCTGGATCATCCCGTCGGAAGTTTGTTCGTCAATCTCGCGAAAGATGTTGCCGATCGGCGCCGTGCCGAAGCTGAACGCGGTGACCTCAAGGTCGACGCGACCAAATTTCATCTTGGTGCCGGGCTTCATGCGAACTTCTCCCTTGCGCATTTTTATAAGTAACTGTGTGGTTACTTTAGTTCTGGGATGGCAGCCCGGCAAGGGAATTTTCATCGTTTCTCTTGACCTCTCGTCAGGATATCGCATAAAGTAACTAAATGGTTACTAAATGAATCGCCTCGATCACGGGAAATCGATGTGTATCTAACGGAAACCCATCTCCAAGTGCGTGATATGGCGCGTAGTTTCGCCAATGATGTGGTCCGGCCGGTGGCAGAAGCGCTCGACCGAGACGAGCGGTTCCCCAACGAAATTTATGAGCAAATGGGTGAGCTCGGGCTGTTCGGTATCGGTGTGCCAGAGACAATGGGTGGGCCAGGCTTTGATACTCTTACCTATGCCCTGGTGATGGAGGAGTTGTCGCGCGGCTATGCCTCGATTGCTGACCAGTGCGGCCTCGTCGAACTTATATCGACCCTGTTGGTGCGCCATGGCACGGAGAGCCAGAGAGGGGGCTGGCTGGATGATGTTATCGCAGCCAAGACGAAAGTTGCTTATTGCATTACCGAGCCGGAAGCGGGAACGGATGTTTCGGGAATTCGGACAGAGGCCAAGCGCGACAGCGATGGCTGGGTTCTCAATGGCGGCAAGATTTGGATCCATAATGCACCCGTGGCCGATGTCGGCTTCGTGTTAGCACGGACGGATAAGGAAGCAGGCCACCGTGGCATGTCGATCTTCATCGTCGACCTGCATGCCGGCGGTGTCGAGCGAGGACCGAAAGAGCACAAGATGGGTCAGCGGGCTAGTCAGGTCGGCGCGTTGACCTTTACCGACGTACGACTGGCGCAGGACGCCCTCCTGGGTGAAGAAGGCCGCGGCTTTCACATGATGATGAGTGTCCTCGACAAAGGACGGGTTGGCATCGCAGCCCTCGCGGTCGGCATCGCGCAGGCTGGCCTTGAGGCTGCCGTCGATTACGCCCAGCAGCGCAAACAGTTTCAAAAAGCGATCGCCGAGTTTCAGGGCGTCCAGTGGCTCTTGGCAGATATGGCCAAGGATATCGAGGCAGCACGTCTATTGGTGCACGCCGCGGCGATGAAGATTGACAAGGGAGAAGATGCTACCAAGGCTTGCTCGATGGCCAAATGCTTTGCCGGTGACATGGCGGTGGCGCGTACGGCAGACGCCGTGCAGGTCTTTGGCGGGTCAGGATATATTCGTGGCTTCGAGGTCGAGCGGCTGTATCGTGATGCTAAAATCACCCAGATTTATGAAGGGACCAATCAAATCCAGCGCATGATTATCGCGCGTGAACTGATCAAAAATGGGGCGGCCTGGTGACTCGTCCCGTCGCGCTCGTCACTGGGTCCACTCGCGGCATAGGGCTGGGGACAGCGATGGCGCTAGCCGGCGAGGGCTTTGCCATTGCCGTCAATGGACCAGAGGATGACGAGGAACTCCAGGCTGCATTGGACGCCGTCCGCGCATTGGATGTTCCGGCGATGGCTAGTCCCTTTGATGTCGCCGATTTGGGCATACATGACGCTCATCTCGCGACCATCGAGGAAAGGCTGGGCCCCCTGACGACGTTGGTCAACAATGCCGGGGTGGGGGTGATGAGCCGTGGCGATCCGATGGACGTGAGCGAGGCAAGCTGGGATCGCTGCCAGGCCGTCAATGCGAAAGCCGTGTTTTTCCTGACTCAGGCATTTGCCAAGAGATTGTTGGCGCGCGACCGTGATGCTGGCCGTTTCCACGCGATCGTCAATGTGACGTCATCCAACGCCATCGCTGTCGCCGTGCCGCGCGCTGAATATTGCGCATCCAAAGCGGCCGCCGCAATGGTCTCGAAGACTTGGGCCGTCCGCCTCGGCACGGAAAACATTGCGGTTTATGACGTGCAACCGGGCCTCATCGCCACGGACATGACCGCACCTGTCATCCAAACCTATGAAGAACGCGCAAAGGGCGGCCTGACGCTTTTCCCACGCGTTGGACAGCCGGAAGAGATCGCTGCGATCATTGCCGCGCTTTGCACCGGTAAGCTCCCTTATACCACAGGACAGACAATCTCGGCTGATGCCGGGATGCTCGTTCCTCGCTTTTGAGACATGTAGAATGAAGATCACCCTGCCTGACGAACATGGTCTCCCCAACGACTACACGCTCATCGGTACGCCGATTGAAGCCGACCCACTCGAGCCTAATCCTGCTCGGGTCGTGTTTTCCGCGGCGCATGTGGTCGCAGATCCGTTCACCGCCAATGATCCTTCAGGTCGAGCCACGCTGGACTGGGAAGCGACCATGGCTTTTCGGCGCCATCTCGCTGGTCTCGGTATCGGCATCGCTGAAGCGATGGACACGGCACAGCGCGGCATGGGGCTCGATTGGCAGGGCGCGCTCGAACTGATCACACGGACTCGTGCCGAGCTTCCTGATGCGCTGGTGTTTAACGGTGCCGGTACCGATCAGCTCGATCCTATAGAAGCGACGAGTCTCGACGATGTGGTGCGCGCCTATTTGGAGCAAGTTGAAGCCATCCAGAACGTCGGAGGGCGCATCATTCTCATGGCGAGTCGTGCACTCGCCCACGTCGCGCGGTCGCCTGATGACTACCGCACGGTCTACCGCAAGGTACTCGCAGTCTGCGATCAGCCCGTCATTCTCCACTGGCTCGGTGAGATGTTTGACCCAGCGCTTCGTGGCTATTGGGGATCGTCGACGTTCGAGGGCGCGCTCGAAACGGCGCTCGCCGTCATCGACGAAAACGTTTCCGAGGTGGACGGCATTAAGATCTCGCTTCTCGACAAGGAAAAAGAGATCGTCATGCGTCGGCGCCTGCCAGAAGGCGTCAAGATGTATACCGGCGATGACTTCAATTACCCTGAATTGATCGCCGGTGACGACAGGGGCTACAGTCACGCGTTACTTGGAATTTTTGATCCTTTGGCGGTTGCTGTTGGTAAAGCCATCGGCCAACTCGGTCGAGGCGATGTCGACGGATTTCGCGCAACCCTCGATCCTACCGTTCCTCTTGCTCGGCTTATCTTTCGTGCGCCCACGCAATACTACAAAACAGGTGTGGTCTTTCTTGCCTGGCTTAACGGGTTTCAGGACCATTTCGTGATGCTCGGCGGCGCTCAGTCGATGCGACCCCTTCCTTACTTCGTCGAGAGCTTCAAGCTTGCCGATCAAAGCGGTCTGCTCCGTGACCCAGATCTTGCTGCCAAACGCATGCGGACCTTGCTTGCGGTGTACGGTGTGTGATGCGCGACTTTTCCAACGACCACTCGGCCCTTGCCCTTAACACGGCAACGCTGGGACACATGATCGATGGTCATGGTTTCGGCTGGTCCCCGGAGAAGGTGATTGATGCCTGCGCAGCGCGCGGATTTGCCGGTATCGTGTTCTGGCAACGCGAGGTCGGGGATCGCGCCGTCGCCATCGGCGAGCGAGTGCGTGCGGCAGGCATGGACGTTGTCGGGCTATGTCGTTCCCCCTTTCTTGTCGGGACAGGAACCTCGAACGATCTCAATGAAGCGAAAGCCGCCGTCGACATGGCGGCGGCGCTTGAGGCGCGGGCCTTGACGGTTGTCTCCGGTGGTACGGAGCCAGGGACCCGTGGTGTCTTGGAGAGCCAAAAGCGCTTAGCTGACCGCGTCGCCATGCTTGCCGCTTATGCGCAGCAACGGGGCGTAAGTTTGGCACTCGAGCCACTCAATCCAATGTTCGGTGGCAATCGGACGTGTTTGATGACGGTGCGTGACGCGCTTCGCGTCTGCGATATGGTCGATTCACCGAATGTCGGCATCGCTGTCGATGTCTACCATGTATGGTGGGATACAACGCTCGCTGAATCCCTAATGCAGGCGGGCAGCAAGCGGATCCTCAGCTATCACCTCTGTGACTGGCTAGAAGATACCCGAGACATGCTGCTCGATCGTGGCATGATGGGGGACGGCGTCGCCGATCTGAAGAGCATTCGACGGGCCGTTGAGGCAGCAGGTTATGCCGGGCCATGTGAGGTCGAGATTTTTTCGGCCGAGCATTGGTGGAAACGCGAGCCGGGCGACGTCCTCGACATCATGGTCGATCGTTTTCGACGAGATTGTTAAGGGGAGGCGGTACGGTCGTGCCGGCACCTACGCCGATCGGCGTCCCGGAACGAGAGGGCAGCTATGGGTGCGGTAGCCATTCAAAACGGTATGGGATGGACGGCGAATCCCTCATCCTTATTGCCGAAATGTTTGAGAAGCTCGATGGTCGCATCGTTGCCACAGCATAGAACCACGTGGTCCTTAAGATGCAATGTCGGCTTCGAACCGCGTTGCTCGGCTATCAAGTCATCGTCGACATCGAAACGTCCAGTAAAAACCTTTGATGCAGCCGATCATGCTTCAACGGACCGAACCGCCTTATCGATGTCGGACACCGTGAAGTCGACGTGATCAAGACCGTCTGCGGCAGCTGGAACGGCGGGGGCTTAAGATCCGTCCCCTGCCCAATAGTCGACCACGACAACCTTTGCCACCCACTGGCCGACCCAATCTGCAAACGCCTTGTGCCTGGGATGTGGCAGATAGGCATCGCGCGCTTGTGTGGAAGGAAAGGTTAAGAGGAAGCAATGGCTAAGCCCGTCGTTTAGTCCTTCTGGGCTGTTGTTTTCGCCGTATTCGAAGGCCTCGATATCTGGCACTTCATCCTTCAACCCAGCAAATCGGCGAACGATCTCGTCGATTTCGGCTGCCGACGTGCCATCCTTGAATCCAAACATGACGACGTGACGAAGCATTGTCGTTTCGGACATCCTATTTCCTCTCCTTGACATCAAAAGGGAAGCGGCAGCATGCCCTGCCGCATCGCTAGTTCCCGAACCAAAGGCGGATAGACCTGGAAGGCTGACATGCAGACCGGCGGGCCAATTTGCCATGGGCAATTCGCAGCACAACGGCTGCTTGTTCGGTGCTCGTGGCAGCCTCAGGTTCGCCGTCGGAGGTCCACCAATGAAAGATAAGGGGCTTGTGCTTCGCTCGCGCAGGACCGGCCACTCAACAGGACCCGATGGGCATGGCGACAAAGGATAACAATGCACGCAAACGATCCTTCCTGCCGGACGGAATTCTATCATCTTCATAAGTAACTATTTAGTTATTTAGCTGCGGGTAACCGGGCCTGTCAATGCGCGGTTCTAGTCGGCGCCCGATTGACGCTCGCTAGATCGAAGGCGTCTCACTGACGATGAAAGCACGGCTACTAGGAAGAGCCATAGAGCCGTTCAGGCGTTTGTTCGGTAACAGATGCCGCGACATCTGTCTTTCTGTCGAAGCAGGCCCTTCCAGTGATGAGGAGCTAAGGCCTCGAGGTGCGGAGAATAGGGATGATCGAACGAGGTTAGGCAGCTTTGGATGTCAGGTTATCCGGTGGCTTTTCGCGTGAGCTGGTGTCAGGAAGGGTTATCGAGAAGGTGGTGCCGATCCCGACGGTACTCGCAACATTGACCTTGCCGTCATGCAAATCAACCAGGGTCTTGACCAAGTGGAGTCCGATGCCGGTGCCGGCGATGCCGGTCGACGTGCTCGCCCGGAAAAAACGGACGAACAGGTTATCGAGTTCTTCGCTAGGAATGCCGACACCTTCATCGCGGATATCGATTTTGATATGTCCGACGTCAGTTCGGCGAGCAGAGGACCCAGATCCGCTCACCTTCAGGTGAGTATTTGATGGCGTTTGACATCAGGTTCGAAATGACCTGCCGAAGAAGCTTGACGTCGCCAAAGAAGCTGTCGGGCAATTGGTCTGTATCAACGATGATCTTATGGCTCGGGTAGACCTCCATATGGTTGTCGGCAACTTCCCGTATCATACCGGCGAGATCGCACGGTGCCGGCTCAAACGTGATGCTGCCGGCTTCCAAACGGGCGGCGCTCAAGACGCTCTCCATCAGATCTGTCAGCCTAATGACGGCCGTTCTGATCTTCCCTAAGCGATCCTTCTGACCCTCTGGAGGAATTTTGTTCTGGCGTCGTATGAGGCGTTGCGCCGTGCCATCAATAATGGCAAGAGGCGTGCGGAACTCATGGCAAACCATGGATACGAACTGGCGCTGTAGCCCCGTCAGTTTTTTCTCAGCGTCCAGTGCATGTTGAAGCTCTTCGGCCTGATCGGTAATCGTCTTCGTGCGCTCCTCGACCAAGTCTTGCAGATGATCATGATGGCGCCTTAGTTCATTTGCCGACGCCTCAAGCCTTTGTCGGTACATCCGCTCTCTCAAGACGATCGATGCAGTGATCGTCAAAACGGTGGCCAACAAGGCTAAAAGAACCCAGCGACCTTGCGTAATCGCAGAACTGACCGACGTATTCTCAGCGACGACATCGGCGCGCGTTTCATCGACGAGATGATTGATTTCATTTGTAAAAATTAGGGAGATATCATGCGTCAGCGTTACAGCACGCTCGAGCATCTCCTGCAGTTTCAGCTCGACACGGCGACGTGCAATTAGGCTCTCATCGCCGATGGCTTGGGCAAACAGCGGCTGCAGATGCTGTTCGAGATCGTTCTCCGTCGCCTCCGGGAGGTCGAGCGCCCGCTTGATGTCAATCAAGTGCAGAACAGCAGTTTCGATTTCCTCGGCCAGAGGCCCGAGAGCCGCAGAATCGAGCTCGGCCGCGGCTTGACGTAATAGACCCGCAAGCCAGTTACTCTCCGATGCGATGCTCAGATACGACGTGACTTCAATGACGGAGTCTTCGATGAGCCCGTTAATCCTCAGAGAGGCACCATCGACGGCGCTCTCGTTGAGCTTGATCAAGTCAGTGCGCGCTGACGTGATCAATGGCTCAAGCCGGCCAAGGGCTCCATTTCGAAGCCGCTCGACTGTAAGTAGGAGGGTGTCGGGCTTTGTCGTGTCATTCGTCTGGGGGCTGGTAGCACCGCGATCCAAGATAGCATCGCGCTTTCGAAAGACGCTGTCATCCCCAATGCCGAGCATCGCAAGTGATGCGATGTCGCGTTCGATCGCCTCAGGTAAGACAGTCTGGCCAAACTTGCTCGTGATCGTTTTCGTGCTTTCAAGGATCGTACCGAAGGTGTCCTCTTGCACCCTGAGCGCTTCACGATCGTCGGCGATCGAAGCCTGAACCAGGACTGCTGTCAGTTCATCAATATAGGACCTGAGCCTAAGCAGAGTGTTCAGCCGATCGACACCTGCCCTCATCAATGCCTCAAGCTGATCTCCCAGATTCGCGGTAGCGTCTTCCGTATGAATAACAAGGTCGAAGTTGGCATCATCAATCTTTGGCGTTAGCCAGGTGGAGAGTGCTTGGTGGTCCTTCCTGGTCTCAACGACGAGCGACCGCCTCTCTGCGGCCATCTCCAGCCGATCCCCGACGAGGTGCTCGAGATCGCTCAGTGCATTAAATAGGTCGACGTAGAGCGTCTCCACGCTGGCCAATGTCGCTTGGTCGAGCCCTTTTGCTGACAAGCTATCGAGGGTTTGCCGGACTTTCAGGCGATGGACCTCAGCCCGTTGTTGCGCAAGTTTATACTCAGCGTCATCCGTCGTTGCTGCAAGTGTGGATGTAAGCGCATTGACGGCCGCCGCCTGCTCAACCATGAGCAAGGCATCGGCAAGTGCAGGAACGCGTTGCTCGGCGAATTGCTCAAAATTCGACTCAATGCGCTCGAACGACAAGAGACCTGCCCCGCCCGCGACTAGGGCCGCAGCGGCGATCGTCAAAAAGGAGACGAGCAGTCGTGTTTCTGCACCAATCGCACGGCCAAGCCTGCCAATAACACCTTTAACGCTCATAGCCACTCATGAGAATCCGGTCGCGACAATCAAGATGTCAATCTATTGCTTTTAGGTTGCTGGAATCTTAACAAAGACGCGAACTTGGAAGCGTGGGATTCACCTTTCCTGAATGGCTTTTCTGTATAGCAGACTCAGCCACCTTCAACCGAAAGGGAACCCATGCTGCCGAAGTCTAAGTTAATCGCTGTGCCATTCGCAGCGATGCTCGCATGCGTTGCTGCCAATACAGCAGCAGCCGAGCCAGGCGTTACGAATGATAAGATCCTGTTTGGCCAATCGACCGCGCTTGGCGGTCCCGCTTCCGCTCTTGGACAAGGTATGCAGGCTGGCATTCTGGCCGCCTTTGAGGAAGCCAATCGCAATGGCGGTGTGGCCGGGCGCAAGCTTGAGCTCAAGAGCTATGACGACGGTTATGAGCCAGATCGAGCGATCGACAACACCAGAAAGTTGATCGATCAGGATAACGTCTTTGCCCTCATCGGCGAAGTTGGCACGCCAACATCGAAGGCAGTCCAGCCGATCGCAACCGATGCCAAAGTTCCCTTCATCGGCCCATTCACTGGTGCTGGTTTTCTCCGAGACGCTAGCCACGGCAACATCGTCAATTATCGTGCGACCTACGGGCAGGAGACTGAGGCTTGGGTCAAGCACCTCACCGAGGATCTGGGACACAAACGTATCGCCATCCTTTATCAGGACGACTCCTTTGGTCGTGTCGGTCTTGCCGGCGTAACCAAGGCCCTGGAAAAGCGCGGCATGTCGTTAGTCGCTGAGGGCACCTACAAGCGCAATACCACCGCCGTCAAATCCGCTGTGCTCAAGATTCGCAAAGCGAAGCCGGACTCCGTTGTCATGGTCGGCGCCTACAAGCCGATTGCCGCATTTATCAAGCTCGCCAAAAAGACCGGTATTGATGCGACCTTCGTCAATATCTCGTTTGTCGGTTCAAAGGCACTCGCCAAAGAGCTTGGAGATGACGGTACTGGCGTGGTCATAACGCAGGTCGTGCCATTTCCTTGGGATCGATCGATCCCGGCCGTGGCGCAGTATCAAGATGCGCTCCGCGCTGTCGATGGCAATGCCGAACCGGGTTTTGTCTCCCTCGAAGGCTATTTGGTCGGTCGTCTCACCGTTATGGCCCTTGAGAAGATGGGCGGCAGCTTCACTCGAGCCAACTTCTTGAAGACAGTCGCCAATCTTGGCCAGTTCTCTTTGGGCGGCGTCCAGTTGGCCTTCGGTCCTGACGACAATCAGGGATCGGATCAGGTCTTCTTGACCGTTATCCAGTCCGACGGAAGCTTCCGTGCCGTCGATCGTTTGAGCCCAACCAGCTGATTTAGAACCCGCCTCGGCAGATTAAGACCGGGGCGGGTTTTAACAGTCTTATTTGGTCACGTGCCATCATCTGCCAGATTTTCTGAATTCGATGGGTCGGACTTCAACGGCATTGCCATTGGGATAAAGGTTTAGAAGCGATGACAAGCAGCAACAAAAAGGGCCTCGGCATTAAGGGGCGCCTGATGCTGTCCTTCGGACTGGTTGCGCTGACCACAGTCCTTGCCGGAGGCGTCGGTATTCTCTCCTACGACAGTATTGAGTCTGCTTCGCTCAAAGTGAGCGAAGAAAGCGTTCCCGCCATGGCAAACGCATTTCATATGGTCGAGCAAGCGACGGCCTTGCGCTCGTCTGCGTCGACCATGGCAAGTGCTTCGAACCAAGCCCATCATGCCGCCGCAACGGCCGAGATCCAAAGTTATAATGAGGATATGCAAAAAATCCTCGATGGCATGGCTGAGTCCGCGATTCCAGAAGCAAAGATCGTTGCGATCCAGACGCTTAAGCGCGACCTCTTTAACGCTCTTCAAGGTCTCTCTGACCATGTTCTCGAGCGGCTCCAAGCGGCCGATCAACGGGACGTCACGATTGCAACCATTACCGAAGACCATAGCAATCTGACAAATTGGCTCGTTCCCCAGATCGATGATGCCAGCTTTGAACTCGTCATCGAAACCGAAAGCACGACAGATAGCCTAGGCAACCAAATCGAATCGCTCATGACCGACGGCGTTAATCGCTTACAGTCTGCATTGACGCTAAAAGCTGAAGTCAATCTTTTAGCGAGTATCTTGATTGAAGCTGCGGTTGCCCAAGATCAGGGCACCCTTGCGGCGGCTGCCGATCGATTCGAGGCTGCTAAGGCCGGTGTTGACGAACAATTGGCGATTCTGAATGAAGACGGCACGATCACGACGCTGGACGAACCTGTCCTCGCCCTCACGGCGTTAGGCGATGGTCCGGATGGCATTTTTGCGTCTCGACAGAGCTCGTTCAAACGTGGCGATGATAAGCACATCGATCCACTGGATTGGGCGAGGCGTGTTTATGGGCCTCGAGAGGCGATCCTGCATCTCCTGGCGCCCATCGTCGACGAAGCAAGTTTCGATCTCATCATTCTTAGCGAATCGGCGGTTACCGATAATGCTAAAACAATCAATCAGCTGATTGATCACTCCGTCGGCAATCTTCAAGGGCTGCTCGGCATCGCTGCGGATGCAAATTGGCTCGCTGGTCTGCTGCATCAGGCATCCATGGAGCAGGATGATGCGGCACTGGGACCGCTCGTCGAGCAGATCAACGCCGCGACCGAACATCTTGAGGTCTATCGGGGCATGCTCCGGCTGACCGAAGAGGCGCAACAGGAGCTTAGCGGACGGCTGGAGCCGTTGTTAGCAAGGACAGCGGGATCAGAAGCGGTCGTCGAGATGCGAAGCGCCGAACTCGATATCTGGCGAAGGCAGCAAGCCGATGTCGAACTAACGGCCGACATTGCCGACCGGCTAACCCAGGCCGTCAATGAAGTTGTTGGGTTGGCCTATACCGATGTCCACAATAGTAGCGATGCTGTCCAAGCAGCGATCACCAACGGCCGATGGCTTTTAGCCATCCTATCGCTTTGCTCCTTGGCCATTGCCGGTGCCGTGGTGACGCTCTACGTCGGACCGAACATTGTCAAACCTCTTCGTGAGATCAGCCGTAGTGTTGGTCGTTTGGCGCGGGGCGAGAACGTCGTCTTGTCAGGTTCGGACCGCAATGACGAACTCGGCGCACTCGCGCGTTCGCTGGGTATCATCCATGAACAGGCGATCGAGGCGACGCGCATTAAACTCGCGCTTGATAGCGCTGATTCACCCGTTTTGGTGACGGACGAAAGGCATCAAGTCATTTATGTCAACGAGCGCCTCACGCAGATGCTCATGACGGCCCAAGCCGACATCAGAAAGGAAGTACCGGACTTTGATCCATACTATCTTGTCGGTCGGGGGCTGGATTTTGTCTATCACTCAAATAGTGATTTCAAGACAACGATCGAACAACTCGATGGACCCTGCCGCCAATCCTTGACGATCGGCAATCGTTACCTCTCCTTTGCGGCGAGTCCGGTTAGGGGGCCAGATGATCGACGACTTGGTTCCGTCCTGCAATGGCAAGATGAGACCGATGAACGTCAGCTCAGGCAGGCGATTGGCTCGGTTGTCAATGCAGCGAATGCTGGCGACTTCTCAAAGCGAGTCGAGACCAAAGGCGTCGAAGGCACCATGGCCGACCTCGCAGCTGGCATCAATCATTTGGCAGAATTGGTCGATGGTGCAACATCTGATCTTGGACAGATGCTTGCATCATTGGCAAAAGGCGATCTTACGCGGCGCATCCACAAGAACTATGAAGGCTCTCTCGCCGAACTTAAAGAAAACGCCAACCAGACCGCTGATCAGCTTGGTGACGTCGTCGCACAGATTCAAATGGCAACCGGTGAAGTTGGCAATGCCGCCCAAGAGATAAGCAGCGGCACCAGTGATCTTTCCGAGCGCACCGAACGCGCAGCAGCCAATCTCGAAGAGACGGCGGCATCAACCCACGAACTTGCAGCCACCGTTAAGCAGAATGCAGAGAATGCCAATGAAGCCAATGCGTTGGCAGCTGCTGCGAGTCAGGCGGCCGAAGCTGGTGGCAGTATTGTGAAGCGGGCTGTCGAAGCGATGACAGGTATCGAGGGCTCGGCCAAGGAGATAAGCGACATCATCGGCGTTATCGACGAGATTGCCTTTCAAACAAACCTGCTGGCGCTCAATGCAAGTGTAGAAGCTGCTCGGGCAGGGGAGGCAGGCAAGGGATTCGCGGTTGTGGCGCAAGAGGTTCGCCAACTTGCTCAGCGGTCGGCGCAAGCGTCCTCAGACATTAAGGTGCTCATTCAAAGTAGTAATGTCCAAGTGAATGGGGGTGTGCAGCTGGTCAATGAAACCGGCGAGGCTCTTGGCGACATTGTTGAAGCCATTAATAAAGCGACCGCTATCGTTCGTGATATCGCGAGCGCTTCCCAAGAACAGGCCAACGGCGTTCAAGAAATTAGTCGATCCATTGGTAGCATGGATGAGATGACACAGCAGAATTCAGCGCTTGTTGAGGAGAGCACGGCTGCTGCTCGTGCGTTGAGCGATCAGTCGATCAAGCTCAAGACACTCATGGCTTATTTTCAAACCGAAGGGACCGAATCGCAAACGTCGGTTGAAGCGACATCACGTGCTTCGGCACGCGCGTCGGACAACGCGAATGTCGCAGCATAGCCGATCCGGACGAACATGCCCTTTGGGTCTCTTTCGATCGACGATGGAGGTACGTAACAGGCCCACGACCTGGTGTGTGTCAGGCAACCTTTCTTTAACAATTCATCACTAGGTTTGGTCGTGGCCTAGACGGAGAAGCCAGCCTGAACTGTTGCGTCCCCCTGCATCGTTCAGGCTGGCTTCCTAACGCCTTGACACAAGATGGTGATCGCCAGGCTATCGTCGAACTCTCGTGTTCGCTCACCCGTCAGCTCAACAAGCGCAACTGATGCCTCGTATAGAGATGGGCAACAATAGCGCTTATGACCACGACGATGACGATCGTGTAAAAGATCGCCATCATCGGGTAACCCCAGACCACAATGAGCAGGTAGTTGATCGTTGCAGGAACAACGAGCTGCCTTGCGATCCCCAAAGCCATCGGGAAGAGAGGCTGTTTGATGGATTGGAGCAAAGCGACGCTCAGGAAGATCACGACGTAGCCATAAAAGGCGATGGCGTCGATCCTCAAATAGGCAGCGCCCGTATCGCGAATCGTTTGGCTTTCCGCGAAAAATCCAAGCATCAATGGTGAGAAAAAGACCATGATGGGGATCGAAATAGCTGCCATAAGCAGCCCAATCTGCAAACCTCTATCGTAGGTTTCGGCCACGCGCGATCCGTTCCCCGCGCCGAAGTTTTGTCCCGCTATTGCCATCACGGCACTATTCAAACCTAGGGCTGGCAAGAGCAAGACTTGCTCGAGTCTCAAGCCGACGGCATAGCCAGCAACGTGCTCGCTGCCAAAACGCCCAACCAGCGCAACGGAGACGAACCCTCCAAGAATGATGGTCAACATATTCATGCTGGCCGGCAAAACCTGTTGCAGCAGATGCCACCAACGTATCAAGTCGGCACGCGGCTTGTTCCAGCGGCCGAGACGTCGCGCCAAAACCCAAAACAAATAAGCCGCTGTCCCTGCCTTGATGAGAACCGTTGCAAGAGCAAGGCCCGCTATCCCGAGACCGAAGCCAAACATCAGCAGTGGATTGAGCACAAAATTCAAAAAGAATCCGACAACCAACGCATTCCGATTGGATGCTGTATCCCCCAGGGCCATAAGTGCGCCTGCCGCGGCAAACGACAAGACAAAGGCTGCGGTGCCCGCCAGTGTGACGGTCAGGTAGGTATTCGCCAAAGGTGCGATACTAGGTTCGGCGCCGAGCAGCAGCACCAAATCGTCGGCCAAGAACCAGCCGGCTGCCATCGTGATAAGGCTCAAAAGAATGCCAAGGCCGAAGGCCTGATCGATCCAAACGGCGACATCGCTCAATCGATTGCGACCCACCTCAGGCGCAACGATTGCGGATGTCCCGGTTTGGATTCCAATGCCAATCGCCAGGAGTAAGAAGAAGACACTGCCTGCGATCGACATGCCCGCCAGTGCCTGATCAGAGAGTAACCCAGCGAACCAAAAATCGGTCAAATTGTAGAACGTATTGAACAGCATACCCATCGATGCAGGCACGGATAGACGAGCTATATGTCCTAAGATCGAACCCTTAGTCAGCGAGGGCGCTGAGGTGCGATCTTCGGGCGTGTTATCGGATATAGCGTCGACTTTGCTTGTATTCTGGGGGTTCAAAACGTCTGACGATCCCAGCTAGCGTCGCAGCGTTGGTCGAAATCTGGCTCCATGCCTAGAGGGCTTTCAACGCTGCTAACGCGTTTGATGAGGCGCCCCATGTCGAGAGGCAGATAACAGCATCAGTAGCCCTAGAAACCATCAAGGCCAAGACATCCAACCAACAATCGGCGGGCTCGATCTCAGCCTCTGCGTATTCCAAATGTCGATGGATCGTCGCTTCGACCACAGTCGCAAAGGCCCAAATGCCGTGACGACCCATAACTGGGCTCACTAGATCCTGACCGCTCCATCATCTCCGGCATGATTGACGTTTGATATTCGAGCGAAGGCTCGGCTTGGAGTATGTGTCATCGTTTCGATCAGCGTGCCAAGCACTGTGAACGGATGGGGCAAACACCGCCATATCCACGACAATCTGAATCCTGTGATGAGATCAAGCGATCGACAATGGCGTCTCATCAGCGCTAAGGCTAATCGATGCCGCGACGCCAACCGGCAATGGCGTGTCCGATATCATCCGGGCTGTCTTCTTGGATGAAATGGCTACCGGCAACAGTAACTTCGGTCTGATTGGGCCAGGTGCGGCAAAAGTCGCGTTGTGCGCCGGTTAAAATGGCGCCGGGTTGGGCATTGATGAACAGTTTCGGCAGCTCAGTGCTGGTCGACAACCAGTCGGCATAGGATTGAACAATCTCGACGACATCCGTCGGCGTGCCGCCAAGCGGGATTTGACGAGGCCAGGTGAGTGTCGGTCGACGATCTTCGCCTTGATGCTGAAAGGGGCGTCGATACACCGCCATTTCGGCTTCTGTAAGCCCGCGAAGCACCGAGCCCGGAAGCACACGCTCGACAAAGACGTTCTTCTCCAGCACCAAACCCTCACCGGCCTCCGAACGGAATCCCTGAAACAGACTTTGGATAGCGTCCGGCCACTCGTTCCACGTCATCGGCCGGACGACCGCCTCCATGTAGGCAATGCCCAGGACAGCGTCTCGATGCCGGTTGGCCCAGTCAAATCCCAGCGCTGATCCCCAATCGTGGACGACGAGCGTTACTCGCTTATTGATGCCGAGCGCGTCGAGGAAACCGTCAAGATAATGGCGATGCTCAACAAACTGGTATCGATCGGGCCCGCTTTCATCGAGCTTGTCAGAATCGCCCATACCAATGAGGTCAGGCGCAAGGCATCGTCCGAGCGGTTGAAGGTGAGGGATGATATTGCGCCAAAGATACGACGATGTTGGATTGCCATGAAGCAAGAGGATTGGGTCGCCCTTCCCTTGGTCGACATAGGCCATCGTCTTGCCGTGCACTGTCAGGCGCTGCTTCTCTGGTTCTCTGGCGTCGATCATCGAACTCCCCCAACGTCGCCTCAAAGAACCATAGGCGGCCAGTCGCGAGCATAGCAAGTCAAGAGCGGCGACGATCGAGATGCCGGTCAGCCCATAAGCAAAGGCGCAAGAGGCCTCCACACGCTTTGTTCAATTGGCTTCTTTGGTCCGGTGGAAGCGGCCTGCCAGTCAGGTGCTCTTGGGGCGTGGGTCAGCATTCCATGCCGTCGCATGCCCATCGAAAGTCCAGACCTTGCCTCTGATGGAGGGGGGCGGTCTCAGGATCGAGAGAGGTCCGTCCGAAGGGGATCAAGCAGAGACTGATCTTCGGAAGAGTCAAATGGCAAAGAAACGGAGTTGCATGTCCACCCCGTAGCACCGAGTTTGCCCGCCAAGCCCAGCGCCTTCGAATAACAGTAGCCTGCATCCAGCTTGGCGGTCCAAAGAACATGTCGCACACCTGGGGCTTCTGTATCTTTCCAATAGACGACCTCGCAGGACTGACCGGTGCTGGGTTTCGTTTCGACAACGACAAGACGGCGAACGAGATCGCCGCTCTTGCAAGTAAATTCAACAGTCTCTTCAGCCGTGACGGATCCTGCTGAGAGCGACAAAGCGATGATGGCGATGCTGAGAAAAGAGCCCGTTGATGTTTGCGTGCAATGGCGGCGACATGAAGCTTTGAGCCTCAAGCCTTCCTGACAAACCCCCAGCAAATCGTCATGCATCAACCCAGCCATCTGCAACCTCTACCACCATTGACGAAGGACCTAAGGTACCCTTCGTTGCGACACCTGTACGGACACCTTACCAAGGAAGCGCATCCTTAGGATCGGGTTCAAAACTCGCCGATCGAACCCGCCTCCGACCCTATGCATTGATCAGTGACGGCCTGCAAGTAGGAACGTGCAGGAAGGAGGGCTTGCACTATCATGATGCCATGGCCTGGGGTAAAAACACCACAAGAGGAACGGTATGTTGTGCCGATCACCTTTCAGGCTGTCGACTACTTTGAATTGGTTCCTGAGGCGAGCCCGGGCATCTTTCGAAGAAGCCATTTTACGATCCAGCCTCTCGGTTCATCCCGTCCACTGATGAGGTAGCGTAGCGTGTACTCATTATGGATCGTTGCGTTGAGAAGGCGATGCGCATAACCGCTGCCGCAAAAAAGAATTTGATCACCATCACTCACAGGCGTTGAAGGCCCTGGCAGGACTGTCGTTCCGCTTCTCGATTTCAAGACCAATGGCACGCAAGCTAACCGCAGCTGCCGATCGCTCGGGTCGCTGATCAGATGACCGAGTGTTATGGCTCCACCTTTATCCAGAATCTTGACGACAGCGTCGCTCATCTCGCTATCGATATCGAGTGTCCAGAGATGAGGTTGATCGCCACCGACGGATATTCTTAGTTGTTCGACGATCTCATCGACAAACCGGCTATCCCCTTCCTCTCCTCGAGCAGCTATCGTCTCAAACAGAGTCTTGAGTAAGGGGGCAGTGAGCAAGAAAAGGATGCGCCTGGCTGTCACCAAGCTTGGCATCATGTTGAAGTCGGCCGCAGCGGCTTCGAACACCACCTGATTGCGGTATCGATTTTGCCGAACAACCAGGAACAAGGATGGATTCAGCGCTTTGGCATTGATCAAAATACTCAGATTGTCAGCGTCGTCATCGGTACCAGCAACGATGCCGACAGCGTTCTCGATGCCGGCTTCCCGTAAACGTGCCTGATTGGCGCGCCCGACGATAAGATTGGTCATCCCCTTAGTGTCGTCGCCAGGATTAGGTTCGATGATGGTGGTCGATATCCCCTGAGACTCAAGTGCGTCTCTTACCCAATGTCCCATACGACCGTAGCCACAAAGGATCCAAGAACCTCGCGGTGGTTCGATGCGTTGATCCAGCGTGGCGCCTGGCGTTCCAGCCAGCCATTGATTGAGACTGTGAATCGCCGGATTGCTAACCGTGGCGCCGAGATATTTTGCATAGGTTTGGAACGGATCCATAATGTGAAGATGGTCGCCGAGCGTAGCCAGTGTGTCTTCGTAAACGGCCGACGTTGACTGGATGACGATCTCAATGTCGGGGCTCAACAGGCGCGCGGTTACGGCAATCTTCAAATTATGTTGCTCACTCTGCGTCAACGCGACAATCGCTCGGCAGTTTGGCTTCAAGAGTCCGGCTTCGATCAAATGTTCCGGGACCCGAGCGTCCGCACACAAGCCACAGACTTCTGATCGATAATCACGCAGGTTCAGCGTTTTGACCCGCTCCGGGTCACGCTCGACGACGATGACCGTCAAGCCCATATCGCTCAGCCCGCGGGTCAGGAGCGCACCGGTATTGCCAAAGCCGCAGACAATGACAAATGGATCCGCGATACGGCGTACGCGCTTGGCAAAGCCACGCTCGGCAAGGGACTGCTGAAAGTCTGGGTTCTGCACCAGGCCGACGATTGAACCTAACGCATAAAACCAGGCGATCACGCCCGTGTAGAGCGAAACGATACCCCACATGCGCTGCCCCTCGGTAAAGGCATGAGGCAGCTCGCCAAAACCGGTTGTCGTCACCGTGTAGGTTAAGAAATAGAAGGCGTGGAACAGACTGAGCTGTTCCGGATTACCGTCGACACCGACACCGGGAATGAGAATCCAACCAACCATCGACGCCGCGTAGACCGCAATCAATACCATGAGCGGACGACGCATGTAGCGCAGCATGATAAAGGTGACGCGACCGGTCTTTGCGGGCTCAGTCCGCATGGCGTTGGTCCTATCGGCGGAGCATCAGAGTCTCGATCACAAGCATCGATACAGAAATGACATTGGCGAGGAGGGCGCCTCCGGCAAGGGAGACGATGGTCGCCATCACCGGCGGAGAGAGGCCGGTCTCGGTAACATGGACGGCGATGGTCCAGACGATAGCCGCTGCAATCAGCTGTAAATCGGCGACCAAGCTGGTTGCCAAAAGGATCGCGCCGAGATGCGAGCGGTCACCCAACTTCAGTCCGGTGGCCACAAGGTTGACGATGATCACCAAGAATAGCTCGACGACGCCGTGATGATCGGGGTTATCAATCTCGCCGATGAAAAATCCAAAGTTGAGCGTTAGTGCCAGGATGATGAAGAAACCGAAGATGACCTTTTCGAGATTCATGATCCTAGGTTCCCGTTCAAAGCCGAGCTTGGGCGTTTTGAGCATTCGCCTCCATCAGCATTGACGCTGAACGTGCTAAAGGCAACGGGTTGGGCGCAGGTTGTCAGGGGCGTGATGAACGACCTTATTGCGGGACCTTTGAGATCTATTGGCAACGCACCTCGGCATCGCGTGTCAATGAACGACGATGAGAAGAACGAGACGCGGGGCTGTTGACCCGGAACGCGCAGCAGAACCCTGCCATTCCTTGATTGCCAGTGGCGCAACGCGGTATCGCGGTTGCGGTGACGCGAACGGAGGCAGTGACCAACGACAGGGTTGGCCAACGGTCCCAACTGAATAAAGATTGGGCGGGATGCCCCGAAGGAACAACGACGTATCAAGCGAGGAGTGAAGAGGATGGTCGACCTGCCGCCCCAGCAAAACCATCTGGGACAGTTGCCGTCATCGGAGCTGGTCGGACTTTCCGGTCTGGAATTTTTCCAAAAAGCGATGGCCGGCGAGCTGCCGCTGCCGACCATTTGCGGTACGGTCCCGATGCGAATCAAAGAGGTGGAGCACGGACGAATCGTTTGGGAGACGCGGCCGACCGCGCACTTGCTCAATCCCATGGGAATTGTGCATGGAGGCTATGCGATGACCGTGCTCGATACATGCTTGGGATGTGCGATCCATTCAACCCTGCCTGCAGGACGTGCCTATACCACGTTGGAAGTGAAGGCCAATTTGGTGCGTGCTATCCGACCAGATGAGGATATTCTCTACGCGGAAGGACGCGTTATTCAGGTCGGCAATCGTATCGCCACTTCTGAGGGCCAACTTCGGGGAGACGACGGCAAGATTTATGCGTTCGGCACGACGACATGCTTGGTGTTCGACGCGTAGCAGCGTTGATTGCCTGCCGAAGTGCGATCGCATCAAAGATGCAGGCAAGCGACGTTTCCCTAATAGCCCTTCGGCGCCTTTGACGGCTCAACGGCATCACATTGCGTCAACGGTCAACCAAGACAGCAATCGAGATCAAGGTTCTCGTCTACAGAACGTCAAAGAGACGGTCCCATTAGGCCTGAGTTCGATTGTATCGATGCGCTAGTGTTAGCGCTTATTGTCGACGCATTTTTTGCAAGGCTTCGGCGGGAGTGGTCTCGAAGCGTGTTTCTTCTTCGTCTGATACTTCCAAGTCAGCCAAAGTCCTAAGATGGCAGCAATAGCAGAGATCACGGAAGCGCCATTGGCCAACATTTCAAAAACAGATGAGACCGTCGCAAGGTCGACCGGGAAAACGAGGGCGAAAAGCATTGTCGTGCTCCCAAGCTTATCTGAGAACACGGTATGCCTATCTCGTTAATTTTTGGTTTCTTTGGCTAATCACAAAATTCTAGTGCAAAAGTCCTAAGGACTGTTTTACTTTTTTCATTAGCAGTTGTTAATGATATATATTATGAACGTAACATATTGATCTCATTGTATTTTGGTGATTCTGCTGTCGATTGGCTTTTGTATTCAATGAGTATTGTTGTGGTGTCTTTTGCGCACGGTAAGGATCCTGTAAACGCGCCATTGACCAGGACACTGACCAGATCCAGGCTTGCTCTCTCTCCGACGGTGTTGGGTCTGATAGCTTAGGAGGCCGATGGATCAAGGGGGGCTTGCGCAATGGCGTCGGCCAAGAAGTCGAAGACCAGACGAATGCGCCGGCTGGTATGCAGTTCCCGATGGGTTACGAGCCAGACCGGCACCGGGATGGGTTCGAGGTCGGGAAGGACGGGTTCGATGTCCGGGACCAGAGCCTCAGCGTCTTTGGTCAGGAAGCTGATGCCAAGACCATGTTTTAACAGCTCCAGGATCACGGTGCCGCTCGTGGTATTGAACTTAAAATTGTCCTTGGTGAGCGGAATACCCATGGCATTGACTAAGGACACTTGACGTTCTGGATGGCCAAAGCCGATGAAGTCCGCATCGGCGAGGTCCGCGGGCGTTTCCGGTCGGCCATGCTTATCCAGGTACTCGCGCGATGCATAGAGATGTGCCGACGTCTCACGGATGAGCTTGGCAATTAGGTCGGGCTGCTCTGGGCGTGCATGTCTGATCGCGATATCGGCTTCCCGACGGGTGAGATCGCGCACCTCATTCGAAGCGATGATCTCAACCGCGATTCCCGGTGCTTCGTCACGTAGCCGCTTCAAAATGGCCGGTAGATGATAGGTCGCCAAAACCGGTGTGGCCGTGATGCTCACATGGCCTTCGATTGCCTGCGATTGGCCCGATGCCGTGAGTGAGATCAGATTGGCAGCATCCGCCATCGCCCGCACATGGTCGAGCAACTCGAGCCCCGATGGCGTGAGCACAAGCGACCGCCCGACTCGTTCGAACAGGGTCACCCCGAGTTCTTCCTCCAGCGCCGCCACTTGTCGGCCAAGCGTTGGCTGTGTCTGACCAAGGGCTCGAGCGGCGGCGGAAAGCGACCCTTCCTCGGCGGTTGCGAGAAAGGCACGGGCTTGATTCCAGTCGAAAGCAATGCTCTGCCAACTCATGCATTTTTGTATAATAAAAGTGCGAATTTTCGCAATTCACTTTTTGTTTGCGCATGGGCAAATCCTCTTTCGAAACAAGGAGAGAGAGACATGGCGCACGCGGCCCCGATCGACATCATGGTACCCGAGAGCGGCGACAATTGCGGGACGATTCCCGTCTTTGCGCGTTGGTTTGGGTCCTGGAAAATTTCTGTGCAGCGCCGCGCGCTCAGCACGACCGAACTTGCGAAGGCCTACGATCGCGAAGCGGCGGGCTGGGATCGGACAATCAAGCGGCTCGGTTTTGCCGATGCCTACGTAACCATGCTTGAGCAGATGCTGCCGGATGACTTTGTCGAAGATCGTAAGGTGCCGTTGCGCGTGCTTGACGCCGGTATGGGTACCGGCGGGCTTTCGGTTGCGCTTTCTCGAACGAAGGCTGGACCATTTGCCTTTCACGGGATCGACATTTCACCGGGCATGCTTATTGAGGCGGAGCGTAATCTTGAGGACTGCGGGATCAGCGCGGATCTTCGTCTTGGCGACGTCCAGAGCCTTCCATATGACGACGGCGCGTTCGATTTAGTCATGGCCGCTCATGTGCTTGAGCATCTGGTGGATCCCCATCACGCGATTGAAGAGATGGTTCGGGTTCTCAAACCTGGCGGGGTTTTGCTCGGCTGCCTGACGCGACGCTCATCACTCGGGATGTACATCCATTTGAAGTGGCGCACCCATCGCGTGAACGCCAGGGAAGCTGAGGGTTGGTTCGCCCAACACGGTCTTGAACGGACCCGCTGCCTAGCGTTCGAGGGACACACCCGCTGCAGAAATCTCAGTCTCGCTTGCATAGGCCGGAAGCCGTTGGCTTGAGAACGGGCGAACCTGACATCACCTTCATATCGGAGTAATGGATCATGATCATGACAGACACACACGCTATCTGGGACAGAATTGCCGAGCGCTACGCGCGAAAACCCGTGCCTGACGAGGATGTCTATCAGAAAAAACTGGCGATCACCCAAGGCTATTTCACGCCAGATATGAAGGTGTTCGAGTTTGGCTGCGGCACTGGAACGACGGCTGTCATCCATGCCCCTTTCGTACAGCATCTGCACGCGATCGACGTCTCAGCGAAGATGCTTGAGATCGCCGAGAACAAGGCTGCTGAAGCCGGCACCAACAACGTGACGTTCGAGAAGGCGGCAATCGACGAATATGAGGCCAAAGACGAGCGCTACGATGTCGTGCTCGGTCTCAGCATTTTACATCTCGTCGAGGACAAAGATGCGATTATCAAGAAGGTTTGGACTATGTTGAAGCCGGGCGGCGTCTTCGTCAGTAGTACGGCATGTCTTGGCGACAAACTCTGGTTTTTCAAGTTTATCGCACCAGTCGGTCGTTTCGTCGGCCTGATGCCGATGCTCAAGGTTTTTACCGTCAAGGAGCTGGACGAGAGCTTGAGCAGGGCTGGCTTCGAAATCGACCACCATTGGGTCCCGAAAGATGGTCACACCGCGTTCATCGTGGCCAAAAAGTGACCGGGCTGATGGTCGGAGTGTCAGTAGTTCGAGACCAATTTTGGCAAGAATTCTAAGATCGCGACGGCCGTCAACGCCTCTAGGAGACGATGCCTGGAGACATTTGATGATGTCGTCGCCGGTACCCGAACGGCATTGGCGAACGTGAAGCAGAAGTCGTAGCTGCTGCCGTGATCAGCTGGTTGTGATTGGCACAATCCAGACCTCGCTCCATGTTGCGAATGACACAATGATCGCCATTTAGATGACCAGATGTCGGATGACAAAGGTCATGGAATGCCGAGTGGAATGCAAACGCCGGAAAACCCTCTCGCCGACACGTTTCGCCAAGCCGAACAAGCTGGTTTAAGGATTGCCATCAAGGGACGAACGATTGCCCTGCTGTTGCTTGGCACCTTCCTGGTTCTGTCGCGTAGCGCCAATCCAGAGCACGCTTTCGAACTCGGTCTTGGCATCGCAGGATTTACAGCCCTGGGCCTCCTCCATTTTGCGCTCATCGGTTCTCGGTTTGATCGGCCATGGGTCAAATATGCCTTCGTCGTTTTCGATATCGCTGTTCTCTCGATGCTCATGGCAACGCAACCTTTGTTCGAGACGACCGAGGTGCCTCAAGTCATAACCTTCCGAAACGCCGCTTTTCCCTTTTACTTCCTCATCCTGAGTGTGGCCGCCTTTAGCTTTTCACCTGGACTTGTGATCTGGACCGGCGTTGTTGGTGTTGTCGGTTGGTTAAGCGCTTTCGCTTGGGCCATCCACGACATGCCGGTTCGCCTTGAGTGGCGCGATATCGGACCATCACCGACGACTGAGCACTTCCTGTCAACCTTCTTGAATCCCAATTTCGTTGGCACGGGCAGCCGTGTTCAGGAGTCGATTGCCTACTTGCTTGTTGCGATTCTGATCGCCATCGTGATGTGGCGCGCCAGGGACACCGTACGTCGCCAATGGGAGCTGGACCAGGAGCGGCGCAACGTGTCAGAGATCTTTGGGCAGTATGTTCCCAAGGCCATTGCCGATACGTTGATTAACGATCGAGGCCTTCTGGAGCCGGTCGAAGACACGGCGACTGTGCTCTTCATCGACGTTGCTGGTTTTACCAAAATGACGGAGGCTAACGGGCCGAGCAGCGTTGTCGGCGTGCTGAACGCATTCTTTGATGAGGCAACTGCGATCATCACCCGCTACGACGGTGTTGTCACTCAGTTCATTGGCGATGCCATTATGGCAACCTTCAACTTGCCTGTTAGAGATCCAGAACATGCCGCAAATGCCGTCCGCGCGGCGCAGGACATCATCGATCTGGCCACAAAACGCACATTTGAAGGTGAACGATTGATCATCCGCGCCGGCGTGGCGACAGGCCCTGTCATTGCCGGAAGCGTCGGTGGTGGCGGCCGCCAGAATTATTCACTCTACGGAGATACGGTCAATCTAGCGGCTAGGCTCGAAGCCTTAAACAAAGAGTATGGGACCCGCATACTGCTGGACAAAGCCACAGTTGATCGTCTTTCAGATCTGCCAACGCGCGAAATTGGTCTCGTTGATGTTCGCGGATTTTCAGAACAAGCCGCAGTCTTTACGACAAATGGCAAGAAATGAAGGTTGCCAGGCCGTGATCGCAGCAACCGAACGATCAGATACATGACCCTTGCGTGTTGATACACTCTTTTACAAAAGAGCCTGCTCACGACAAAATCCTGCGACAAATCCCGCATAACGTTCTGAGAAAGACACTTGATTGCTGCTGCGAATAGGTCGCGGCCGAAGAGTAGGATAAATCCAATGGGCGGGATCCAACGGCTTGTCAATTCTCCCTTTTTCCTCTGGGCGCTTTTGGCTCTGCCTTCGATCGGTATGCTTTCAGCCTTCGCGAGCGGCAGCGGATCACCGCACGACCTGCTGCACCCAACTGGTGAATTCGCGACACGGTTTATGATCATCGCCATGATGATCACGCCGCTTCGCATGATGTTTCCAACACATCGATGGCCTCTCTGGCTGATGAGCCGGCGCCGATATTTCGGCGTCGCAGCGTTCGGTTATGCGATGCTTCATGTGATCTTCTATGTTATCGATCTCGGGACGTTGTCAGAGGTCCTGGTTGATGCACTCAAGCTCTCGATTTGGACGGGGTGGGTCGCATTCTTGATCTTCGTGCCGCTGGCTCTGACAAGTAATGACTTCGCCGTCAAAAAGCTCCGGCAGGCTTGGAAGCCCTTGCAGCGCTGGGTCTACGTCGCTGCCGTCTTCACCTTGGCTCACTGGATCTTTTTGGAGTATGAGCTTGGTGCCGCCCTCGTCCATTTCGTGCCCCTTGCGGTCTTAGAAGGATATCGCTTGGTTCGAAATGCGCAGACATCGAAAGCTCTCGTTAATGCGTGAGTGCGCTGGTCAATGCCCGAGGTCAAGCCATCACTGTCTCGACGCAACTCCGATTACCCCTGCCAAGACTACGAGGGAATTCATGCCACAGTTTCACCGCCATGCCGTACTGATCGTCGCCGGTGTTCTTGCCAGCTGTACGGCAGCACCTGCTGAGGAGGGGCTCGCATGCACGCCAACCGAGGCAGATGCCATGGGTCCGTTTTATGTGAGCGATACGCCCATCGTTGATGATCTCAACCGACATGGCAAATCCGGCGATCCATTGATCCTGTCCGGCCGGATACTATCGGCAGAAGGCGATAATCGGCCCATAGCCAATGCACGGATCGAAATCTGGCAGACTGATGGCAATGGCGATTACCACCCCGACAATAATGGCGCCTATGGCGACTACGCAGATGAAGCGATTGATTTGCGCGGGACAGTGCTAAGCGACGAGGACGGGCAGTACGCGGTGAAGACCTTGGTGCCAGGCGCCTATTTCCCGCGGCCACGTCATTTCCACTACCGCATCACGGCGCCTGCTCATGCCCCGTTGGTTACGCAGCTTTACATCACCGGTGACGGTGTCTTGAGTCAGCCCGGTGGTGACTGTAGGCATGCTGCGCTGGAAACGACGACTGAGGGGTTGCTCTACGAGGCTCCGGATATCTTTCTCGTGAAAAGATAGGCTTCGGATCGAGCTTCGACTTTGTGGTATCCTGTCTGCTGCTGGTTCGTGCGCGATGATTGTTATTAGGGACCGCCAATGGGTCCAATTGGCTGATGATGAGGATGCCGATTTGCATTAGAGGAACTTGAACTTGGAAACTGGGGAGCAGAAGGGGACAAGGCGGCATTGGTACGCCGTACTCTTTTTGATGGTCTTGTTTTTTGTCGGCCTGGCACCCATCCTAAGTGCGCTGACTGCAGGAGCTATAGCAAATTGGGCTGGGTGCAAACTACATGAAGGCTTCAAGAACCCGTGCTTGATCGGTGGTTCTGACTATGGGGATCTTCTCTATAACATGGCAGTGATCGGATGGCTCAGCCTCGTCACGCTGCCTCTATCCGTGTTTTCATTATTCTTCCTCGTTCTCGCGCTTGCTACGATCGCCTTCAGACGGATCAAGTCGAAGAGAACGACTTCAGCTCCAACGCAACGATGAGGGTGAAACGAAGCGCTTACGGCAGACAATCGCTTATGTGACGCGCATGAGCTTGCGATTTGGAACCCACAATGAGGTTCACGACTTTATGTTTCTTTGCATGCTGTGCACTCGACCCTGAGCGCGTGCCAGAGGCCTAATCTGGCATCGCGTCTGGCTTGTGCCGTATAAATGGTGAGTAGGCCCGAGCATCCGGCAGCAGTCTCTTTGTTTCATCGAAATCATCGTCACGGTTGTAGCGGACTGTAGATCGCGATGAGAGCGTCTCGAGGGAGATTGTCCAGCGATCAGCGTAGGTATCGAGCGTGCTCAGACCGTCCTCGCGCCCCTCCAAGAATGCTGCGCTACCAACGCCGTGAAAGATCTCCGGCTGCAGCACATCAAATCCCAAATATCTAAAGGGATAGAGGACCGGCCACAGATGGAGATGTGTATCACCCTCTCGCCCGTTGTAAGCACAATTGTCGCTGCTCGCACCCGTGGTCACACAGGCGATCATTCTTTTCCCAGAGCAAATTCCAGTGTCATAACGCATCGTGCTTCGATAAAGGCGGCCATAGACAAAAACCCGGTCCATCCAGCCCTTCAGGATCGCTGGTGGTCCAAACCACCAGAGAGGGAAGTGAAGGATAAGCAGATCGCACTCAAGTAAGCGTTGTGCCTCAGTGTTCACATCTGTCGGTGTTGTTTGGTTGTCGGCGTTGAACCGCTGTTCAGTTTGAGGATGGAATGCCTTGGCATCTTGACGAGACTTATAATGATGCGCGCCTTCACGTGGATCAAAATCCATGGCGTACAAGTCTGACATCGTGTGCTGCCATTCGGCAGAGCGCAATACGCTTCGCGAAATATCCGATAGGTGACCGTTGAACGATTTTGCCTCGGGGTGGGCGAGAACGATATGGGCCTTCATTTTGGTTATCCTCGTCGCGCAACGCTCTGAGCGACCAAATAGTTTTGAGGCATCAAGGGGCTCCAGTCAGTCTGGGGCTCAAGAGATGAGTCTAAGCTGGCTTGGCCAAATTCAGCAAATTGTTCATGCCTCGCGCAGGTATCGAGAGGATGACACGATGGACGATACTCGACCTGCAACAATTAGCCGTTTAGTATATCGGCCAATATAGAGAGCAAAGATAGCCTCGATCATACCGTTCACATTTGCCGATCGAAGAGATTGGCCTATCTCTCAAAGTAGAATGACGCCCTTTACAGTGGAGACCGTATGTACGGCATACTGCTTTATGATGGCGTGGAACCGATTGACGTTGGGGCTGCATTTGGTGTGCTTTCAATGGCACGTCGTCTCTGTCCCGATCTCGAGTTTGCCGGCGTCGCACGCGAAAGAGGTCTTGTTGTTTGTGCGAACGGTCTTGAAGTGAAGGCCAAATTTGGTTTTGCCAACGCGCCGCACTTTAGCGACTTGATCGTGACCGGTGGTCCAGGATGGCAAAAGGCCGCCCGAGATCAGGAAACGCTTGCGTATGTGGAGAGTACGACGTCCCGTCTTACAGCGATTTGTACGGGTGCCATGATCCTTGCTGCAGCAGGTCGGTTGGATGGACGATCGGCAACGACGAAGGACGAGACCTTCGAAGGCGAGACATCGCCTCTAACGCAGCTTTCCGGCAATATAACTGCGATTAAAGCGGCGATCGTCGACGATCGGAATGTTGTCACAAGTGGTGGCGTTACCCTTGGCATCGACGCAATGTTCTACTGTTTGGCACGCAGTCATGGACAAGAAGTAGCCGACGAAACCGCCCGGGTCATGGAATACCGACGTGCCCTAGCGGCGAACGAAGCGGCTCTTGGCTATGCCTGAACCTGGGCATGACACAGTCAACACGTGACAAGGACAAGGCTCAGCAAGCAAGCGTAGGAGTCGCTCGTAACCACCCCGGCGCCGCGACGAAGTATCAGATTTCGTGGAGAGAAAACAGAATGGACTTGCAGGACGTATCACTTGTCACAAGCGAAGCTGATCTACGCGCCTTGCACCAAGCACCAATGTCGCGTGCAACAGACAAGGTCCTCAATCACATCGACAGGCATTGTCGCGCCATACTGGAACTCTCGCCGTTTTGTGTGATCTCGACGCAGGGACCGGATGGAGCAGACATATCGCCGCGTGGGGATCCTCCTGGATTTCTACGCATACTCAATGAGCGCACATTGCTCCTACCAGATCGGATTGGAAATAATCGACTCGATGCCTTTATGAACCTTTTGGAAAATTCGAGAATTGGCTTGCTGGTTCTCGTGCCGGGTATGGGCGAGACGCTGCGCATCAATGGAACTGCCAAGATCACCGACGATGCGCGCCTTCTTGAAGGCAGTGCCGTTCAAGGTAGGGCGCCCAAGGTCGGTTTGATTATCACTGTTGAGGAAGCCTTCTTGCATTGCCCAAAGGCGATCATCCGGTCTGGCCTATGGGATGTGTCGAAGCATATCGATCGCGCGCAGCTACCGAGTTATGCAGCCATGCTCCTTGATCATGTGCAAGGTCTGACGCCTGAAGAAAACGATCGGCAATCTGACGTGATGGCTGCACGTGGACTTTATTGAGAAGTCAACAGGGTCAACACTGAACGGGATGTAACCTTCGAGACTGTTCTCGATGGATTGCATGGCTCAACAATCAGAGCGCAACATCGATCGTCAAGGGCGAAGGAGCCCATAAAGGCCAGCGCACAACAAGAGGCCAAGGGCGACACGTCGATAAAGCGCTTCGCTTGACTTTCGAAAAAGCCTACTCCCAATCCATGCGCCAGTCATGAATGGAACGAGCAAGATGGCTGCTAGCTGAACAGGTCGCCAGACCACAAGACCTTGAAGAAACATCAAAACGAAGAGTGTCATCAACGTGATGGCAAAATAGCCTGTGAAGTTGGCGCGGTTCACTTCTGCTCGGTCTTGACTGGACAACAGATACACCATGACCGGCGGGTTGCCCAAGCTGGTGGACCCCATCAACAGGCCTGATAAGGCACCCACGCCCAGCGTGGCTGGTAAACGTTTGGGACCGTGGTAGCGCCATCCAGTCAGCAAGATCATCGAAAAAACAAGGACGACCACCGCAATGCCGCGGGCGATAAGAGTCGGATCCAGCGATACAAGCAGCCATGTTCCGAAAGGCATAAAGATAGCTGCCGTCGCTCCCATTCCCCCAACAACGCCCCAATCGATATGTTTGCGAACACTCGGCAATAGCTGTGCGGTGACCACGATCTCCATGGTGATAATGATCACAACTGTATGGATCGGACCGAATATCACCGCGAAGAAGGGTGCCATAAGCATCCCTGAGCCGACGCCCGCGAAGCCACGCATTAACCCTGCCGCTGCAGCAATCAACAGGGCCGTCACAAGATCGATTGTCGGAAAACCAAAGGCCAAAACCCATGCCCCAAGTAGATCAAAAGCGTTTCGTGAAGATTGGTCGGCTCATCAACCTCTCACTGCGGCACCTGTTGCAGAAGATCATTGGAGCGATGACACTCGGCATGACCTTCCGGCGAGAAGCGGCCCAGTGGATAGCGGAAGCGAAATACCACCTTAACGACAGCAGGCTAGTGTGACGAGGGACTCACTGGCAGTCAGGGAGCTGGTTTGCACTTTTGATCCGTTGTGGTCATGTGAACCATGTCATCCAGCTCTGTAATCCTCACGCAATGATCGTCGTAGCTTTATCTTTGACGACGTGCTGCCATAGTTGGTGTCGTAACAAACTGACAGGGGAGCGCTTCGTGATGGTTTCCTGGAAAAAGTTGATCCTCGTCTTGATCGGATCAACGTCCGCCATGTTTGCTCTGCCGGGCCTATTGTTGGCCGATCAAATTGATGGCGATTGGTGTTTTCCGAATGATGGTCGCAATTTGCATATTCAGGGTGACGATATCGTAACCCCGAATGGGACGAGCACAAAAGGCGACTATACACGTCACACCTTCCGTTACGTTGTGCCGGATAATGATCCTCGTGCCGGTGATGAGATCAATATGAGGCAACTCAACGATCAGACGATGGTGCTTCGCCGTCCCGATGGCACCGAGGAGACCTGGAAGCGTTGCGACCTCCAGACGAGTTAGTGATCTTGCGAAGAGCTATCAGTGGAACAGCAGGAATTTGAGGCCTCGTTGCCTTTTTATGCAGGGCGGCTTGCTCACATTTCTTGCTGAAGGGAGACGTTTGTTAGCTCAATGACTTGCTCATTAGGATAGTGGGTCCCTCAGGGGAAGATTGGTACTTTACGACGTTGAACCCGAGAGCACGGTAGAAGCGTCGCGCGGTAATCGAGGAATGAACCATAAGGCACGAGACTGACTTTTGTCGTGCTATCTCTTCAATCTCTCCAACCAGTAGTTTTCCCAGGCCTTGTCCTTGATGGAAGGGTTCCACGAACACCGAGCGCAGGTAGTCGCCTCTCAGCCCAGCTGCACCGATAGGATTGACGCCTTCAAAGCAAAGAAGAATATGCTCATTCTTAATTCTTTCGGCGACTTGCTCCGGTCCATATATTGAGCATAGCAAGTCAAGCGACTCGTGGCTGTAGTCTTTGGAATTCGACGCAAGAATCGTGCGCTGGATCAGTTTGCTAAGCGAAACGGCGTCAGCATCTGTTGCGTAGCGAATTTCGATTTGCTTCATCATCGCAATGATATCGAGCGAAGTCTAACGTCGACAAGGCATGTCCAGCCTTGGCGTTTCAGGTGGCAAGCGTCACGGCGCCAAACGAAGTCGTTCGTTCATAAGCTGGGACAGAGGCAGTGGAGGCTTTTTTTAAAGGTGCTTAAGCAGGGCGGTAGATATTCGTGCCAATGACGAGCACGATTTGCGATTGCTCGACGCTAAATGAAGCGACGGTGTGATGGATGTCACAAGTGTATCCCGTAATGGATCATAAGAGGATGAAACGATGTCCCACTGCGGTGGGCAATACCTTAGTTCGCTGGGCCATTTTATGCGCCGTCAGTGGATCGTTCTTAAGATTGGGAGCCCACTTGTTCGGTCCTTTCCACCATTGAGAGAGGCAGGAGAAATCATGCGGTACACCAGAAAGATGATGCTTCAATGTGCTGTGTTCTTCGGGATTGTTGCGACAGGTGAAACGGCTTTTGCAGCCTGCAACGCCTCGATCAACGGGCGACCCATGACCCAACAGGAATGTGCCCTCGCAATTCAAGTTTATGGCACTGTGGTTCCCGGACGCTATGGAGCCGACGCAAACGGGAATTGGTGGAACCTCGATAACCCATTGCATCAGGGCAACACCTATCGCGACGCTCAGCGAAACGGCCGACAGAGTTACGGTGGTTCATTTGGAGGTGGATCGATTGTGAGTCCGAGCGGTGTCTATGATGGCTCTGGCGGTTGTGAAGGCGGTAGCTGCGTGAATATCATCGACTGAGAGAGGAGCGCGCGCGCAAGTCCTTCCCGACGCGTAGTCTACCACCGACAGAAAACTAATCTAAGCCGATCCTCGTCTCACCTCTTTGCTTTAGTACGGGCCGCTATCGCGAGAAAATAGCGATAGCACCGCACAAGAAGTCAACCTCATCGATCGTCTAGCTGATCGATGAAGACATCACCCGATCGGCAGGACGATGCCAATCGATTGGTCTTAATGTCTGCAGGCAAGCAACCAGCGATTCTATCGAATGCAGCATGCTCATGCCGATCATTTCGATGTGGTTCTTTTCGAGAGGCAAGGAGTCCAGGAATTGATCCAGTTCTTCCCGATGGTGAACGTCAAGTTCTCCATGCTTTCTTAGATTTCTGAACCCAGCGTCCGACACGCCGGACAAATCCCGGATCTTGTCAATGGTTGTGTTTGATGGCGGGTAGGCCTCCAAGACCATAATGTAACCCAAGAGCATGATCGGGTGATGGTGCAAAATCCAATAGTATTGCCTGCCGGCAAGTTGTGCGACCGCTGGTGATGGCACCGCATCCAAAGCTACCTTCGGATCAAAACCTGCCGCTTCGAGGTCTTCGAGCGCCCAGACGTCGTGATCTCGTTCTTCTTCGATGTGGTGGCCGTAATAGTCTGCCAGTGCTGGACAGAGCGGATCGTTGGAATTGACTTCGTTGCAGCGTCTGACGGCGCACTCCATCAAAGGAACCGATGCACGCATGATCTGGTGAATGAGCACTAGGAACGACGGCATCAACTCGTCTAGGCGATCGTTGTTCCAAAGCTGCTCATAGCTTGCTGCCAGAGGGCCGCTATAGGTCAGCAGCTTGGCCCGGATCAAGGCGCTGCTCGTGTTCAACGTCTCCACGGCACGATCTCCCCCTTAGTTGATGCATTATTGGCCGACGATTACATCTGGGTATCATTGATTTCAAGGGTCGCAAGCTAGCTCTCATCCTCCGGCTATCAAAGAAGGGGTGAGTAAAGCGCTTGATCAGGCACGGCAAAGTCGAGAACGACAACCGTCCGTTGAAGCTTGTGCCCAGTCTGAAATGAGTTGACGGCGATTTTATTAAAATGCAAATTAAATAGTCGTGGTTGTACCTTGCAAAGGTCAATTAGACCGAAATGTACTTTGTATAGAGGTTCCGAGCAAAAAAGGAAAAAATTGACATGGCTAGCCAGAACCAGTTTGCGGCAAATTTCGATGCGCTGAAAAAGGGTGGTGCGCTTCCTGAAATAGATCCGGATCACATTAGTGATCACGTAAAACAAGCCATAAACGATCTTACCGCTCAACAGTTGGCGGATCTTATTGACCTGTCCAAGAAGACGAAATCACACCTTTTCTTGAAAGACCACGCGACTGGGATGATCGTACAGGGCCTTTAAACATAGCGCCTGCCGGCGCGCTTGACGTCTGCCCGCTCACGGCTGGCGAAATTTTCAAGAAGGTAAGCCCAGCATCTGCAAGACTGGGCGCAGCGAATGTAGTGTACCAGCGGGCAGCGTCGATTTTTCGACGGGTGCCAATCACGCGCGTCACCGAGATTTCGAGGCTGGACACGGCGGGTGTACCAGTCTTTGGCGCTATTACGCCACTTGCAAAAGACCTGACGACTCATCTCGGCAAGGGATTGGATCGTGATGCCGCCCGCACGAGTGCCGTGATGGAAGCGATCGAGCGAGTTTCCGCAGAAGAAGTGTCCGAAGATGGCTTGGAAACCACTTTCCGGAACCTTCAGGTATCTGGTGTGACGGTGGCCTGCCCACAATGGTTCGACCTACCGCCAGGCAGCAGCTATAGGGAGGACGATCCGTTCAAATGGATCGAAGGTTGGGATCTGCTAGGTGCCAGACCGATCTGGATTCCCGCTGACCTTGTGCAATCGCCAGCACGTCAAGGGGTCCTCGATCAGGTAGACACGAATGGCCTAGCTTCAGGCGGAAGTTATGGCGAAGCGATCCGGCACGCGCTCATCGAAGTTATCGAAAGGGATAGCGTAAGTCAGCATCAGTATTTCGAGCTGTTCGGAGAAGAGCACAAGAACGCCCCCTCGAAACGTCGTATCGATCTGCGCTCGATTCCTGACAAGGCGCGTGGATTGGTCGACCTCGCCGAGGATAATGATCATGAGATTGTGCTAGAGGATCTGACCGGCGACCTCGGCATTCCCGTCATCTCCTGTGCGCTCATCGACCACTCCTATCCGGCGACGGATGGCTTGCGGACCATGCTGTTCGGTGGCTGGGGGGCTGATCTTCGGTCCGAAACTGCCGTTTGCCGCGCGATCACTGAGGCCTATCAGTCTAGGGCCGGTGTCATCCAGGGAGCACGCGATTCCTTCAACGTTATGCCGAAGTCGACACGCCAGTTCACCAAGGACCATCATCGAAGACTTCTCGATGCGGCGCCGTCCTACGACTTTTCGACCATCCCCGATTTCGCCTTCGACGACCTCTCCGATGATGTTGATTTCGTCCTGAGCTGTCTGCAAACCCAGGGCGTTGGTCACGTGATCGTCGCAGATCTAACCAAGGCTGAATTCCAGATTCCTGTGGTAAGAGTTCGGGTGCCTGGTCTGTCCTCGTTCGTCATGGATCGACGCCGGCTCGGATGGCGATGCGCGCGTTTTTTGCTATAGATATGTCCAAAGGTCCGCACAATGGAATAAGAGCGATGTTGGAAGGCATGTTCGCTGCCATGCCACATCGAAAGTGGGTCTGATGATGAGCTCGCCGCCTCCAGTCGTCTTTCTCGGCCCGAGCTGTCCGATGGACGATGTGACAACCCTTCTTCCAGAGGCCATCGTCCTGCCTCCAGTTCAGCGCGGCGATCTCTACCGTTATCGGATATTGAAGTCCTCTCTTTTCGTTATCATTGATGGTGTTTTCGCCAACGAGCCTGCAGTCTCTCCTCGTGAAGTGGTGGACGTCATTGATGACGGAGCCATGATCGTTGGAGCTTCGAGTATGGGGGCCTTGCGGGCTGCTGATTGTGCGCCGGCAGGTGCCATTGGTATTGGACAAGTCTATAGGCTGTTTCGGCGAGGGAGCATTTCGTCGGAAGACGAGGTCGCTGTGGTATTTTCGCCGGATCGGCCGTTTCCGCCGCTTTCTGAGCCTTTGATCAACATGCGCATAGCCCTTCGCCGTGCGGCAAGAGCGAAGATGCTGACCTTGGATCAGTCCCGGCGTCTGATGACCGCTGCGGAAGCCACACATTATACCGAGCGCACCTGGAGGGGTTTGTTCGCGAAGGCAGCTTTACCTCTCTCAGGAGATTTGAAGGCATTCTTGTCCAAAGTCGACGCCAAGCGTGAAGACGCACGCGCTGCCTTCAGGTGGGTCGCACGCAGACTGTCACATGACAAGATGCCAATTGGGTCCGCCGGAACAGATACTGGTGTGTTCGGCTTTCTGCGTGACGGCCGTGAGCGGCCGCCGGATCCACTTGATGGAGCCAATACCGAAGGCGTTCTTGCGGACCTCTTAGGGTGGCTGATGACTTCTGGTCAGATCCACAAGTTGGAGACCGTCGATTCCAAACAATTGCTGGAAATCCTGCCGCTCGTGGGCGGCGTAGGAAACCCTTCGTTGGCTGGCTTTCTCGAAGATTTTTCATCCTCCACGGAATTCGACGCAGTTCGAATGAGATTTAGCGTATTTCAGAAAGCTCATGATCACGCACGTCATCTAGGTCTGCGCCCCCGACAGAATGACCTGTCCGTGGCCCAAGCCGAGATTGTTCAAGCACATGGCAAGACGTCATGGAATGACTTGATCAATTCATACAGTCAACATGATGTATTTCGTCATTTGTATGAAGAATATCGATTCAATCTTGCTTTGACCAAGCGTCTGAAAACATTATTGTGCCAAAAAAATGAGCTAACGGTTCTGGATCCTCTTGAGAGTTACGTATGGCGGCGATGATGGAAAGCGGAGACGAAAAAGCGCGAGAGCAGATGTGCATGCTCTTCACGGACATAGAGGGCTCGACACGACTCCTGCAGACGGACGGTGAGGCCTATCCTCGGATACTGTCCCGTCATTTTGCTCTCTTGGAAGACGCAATACAGAGAAGCCATGGTGAAAAGGTTGAGACGGCCGGCGACGCGATTTTTGCCGTCTTTCCCGACAGCTCAAATGGTGTCCAGGCAGCCGTCACAGCGCAGCGGGCGCTCGAGACGGAGAAATGGCCGCACGGCAAAGAGCTGAAGGTCCGGATGGGGCTCCATAGAGGTCTTATTCAACGATACGAAAATAGTTTTGTTGGGATTGAAGTCCATCGCGCAGCCAGGATCGGTTCGGCTGCCCATGGCGGCCAGATCATTATCTCGAAAAATGTGCGCGACGAAATCAGAGGGCATGCTTTCCAGCCAAAGATAGAAATTCGAGACCTGGGATTCCATCAACTGAAGGATCTTCGCTATCCTGAATCGCTTTACGACATCGCAGTTCCAGGTCTTTCGACTGAATTCGCACCCATTTCGAGTATCGGTGCGAACAGGACGAATCTGCCTTTCGATCGAGCGCCGTTTTTCGGACGAGAGCAGGAAATCGAGGACATCAAAAGAAAGCTTCATGGGGATCGGACACGGCTGATCACACTTGTCGGCCCAGGTGGTGCAGGCAAGACCAGCCTTGCCCTGACCATAGGGCAGGATCAGATCGATTCGTTCGCCCGCGGCGTTTTTTTGGTGCAACTCGGTGGCGTCTCCAGCGAAGATCTGGTTGCCTCTGCCATTTGCCAGGCCCTGAACATACAGGAATCCGTCGGCGTCAATGCGACCGGAGCGATCAAGAACACCATTGGCGATGCCGAGATCCTTATCATTCTCGATACATTCGAGCACCTGATCGGCGGTGTGGACATCGTTGTCGACCTGCTTTCCGGCTGCCAGAACCTTTCCTTTCTGATCACCAGCCGAAGACCCCTCGGTATTCAGATTGAATCAGCAGTTTTGGTTAAGCCGCTCGCAATACCAAGCGAGTCCGCCAGCTACAACACAATCGCCAAGAATCCTTCCGTCGAGCTGTTCGTGCAACTGGCTCGGCGCGAAGCATCAGATTTCACCTTGGATAAGAAAAATGCCAAGGCGATCGCTACGGTATGCAGAAGGCTTGACGGATTGCCTTTGGCCTTGTCCCTGGCGGCCTCCCATATCGGCCTCCTCGAACCATCTGAGCTCGCGGGAAAACTGCAAAGTTACCTCACGGATCTGAGAGGCAATGCGGTCGGCGTGGATCCGCGGCACAGAACGCTTCGCTCCTTGATTAAGTGGAGTGACGATCTCCTGAATGAGCAGGAACAGCGGATATTTTATTCTCTGTCGGTCTTCACTGGCGGTTTCAGTGTCAAGGCAGCCGAGTTCGTTCTAGGTGAGAATCCTGACCAGATTAGCCACGTAGCTGATTTGAAAGCGCTTATTACCCACAGCCTTCTGGAACGATCGAAGTCACTTGGCCAGGCCCGGCTGAACATGCTCGACACCATTCGCGAATATGCCAGTGAGGGTTTGAAGAACTGCAATGTCGATGACCACTACAATCAACGACATGCGCTTTACTACACCAACCTAGCAAATGAGTGTGCTCCTCATGTCATGAGTGCGGAACAGCGTGAATATGTCGAAGGCCTGTTTCTGGAGTCTGGCAACATTCATGCCGCCATCAACTGGCTCGTGCGTCAGCCGAGCGCAACGCAGACTGTCAAACTGCTGAATGCACTCAAGTGGTTCTGGATCACGCGGGGACTCTTTACGGAAGCGAGAAAATGGACGGACGCGGCACTTGAGCAAGTGCGGCGGATCGATGAGTTGCCATCTCTTGCTGCCATTCTGGATTTGGCTGGATGGATACGATATCTGTCGGGGGATGCGACCGGTGCGCTGACGATGTGCAGCGAAAGCTACGAAATCTATAAGCAACTTGACGACAAGGCGGGGCTCGCCAGCGCAGGCATTATTGCTGGCATTGCCAAGGCCGTGAGCGGTGACGCGGAGGAAGGCGGGCCGCTGATCGTTAAGTCGCTCGAGCTCTTTCGATCTCTCGGCGACGACTACGGCGTGGTGATCGCTCTGCTGGCGATCGGCGAAGGAGCGCGCGCGGAAGGTGACGAAGCTACTGCCGAAGAACATCACCTGGAAGCATTTGGCCTACTGCAATCGATCGGCAACACATTCTGGCAGGGACATCTCTTACAGAACTTCGCCCACTTTCGTCTTCATGAAGGTGACTGGAAAGCAGCACGCGAGAAGGCAGCGGCAGCCCTGAAGCTTGGTGAGGAGTATGACTATCCGATGGTCATAAGCCTAGCTGTTGCTGCCATGAGTGGTGTTGCCTTAGCGAGCGCAGGGGGTGAAAAGGCAGCCCACATCATTGGCGCGGTCGATGCACGCCTTGATAAGATCGGCGCGGAATTCGAGCATACCGATTCTGCTGATTTCCAGAAGATTAAGGACGCGGCGCGAAAAGAGCTTGGTGACAATGAATACGAGCGGATGAGATCCGAGGGCGCCGATATGCTTTGGGAGGACGTCTTGCAAGTTGTTCACGGGATCTAGTTAAGCCGCCCCGCTTTGCCTGAAAGTATCATGCAGAGATGCGCCCAGCAGCAGTCCCTCGTTGCCGATCGGCTACGTTGTTCATTGGGCTCTATCAAACTCATTAGTGGATTGGTCTGTTTGTGCGCAGGTCGAGTTGTTTACTCGATGTCTACTACTTGAGGATGGTCTATTCGTCGGCGCCATTGGCGATAGAATACGGGAGCAAGTAAGAGGAATCCCAAGCCCATTGTTGTGAGCCCCGGTGCGACGAACAATAGCGATACAAGGCCAATGTACCAGCGCGTGCGGATGCCCATCGGCGCTACGAGAAAACCAGAAAATGCTGCACCAAGCGTTGCGATGCCAATCATCGCGCCCGCTAGGGTCACCGTAAACTCGGTCCAGCTAAAACCATCGGCGACCAGGAGAAGTGACGGAGAGTAGACGAATACAAAGGGCACGAGCGCTTTCGCGATGCCTAGACGAAAAGCAGTATTGCCGGTCTTAAATGGGTTCGAACCGGCGATACCGGCCGCTGCATAGGCCGCAAGCGCCACCGGCGGGGTGATGTCGGCGAGCACGCCGTAATAGAAGACAAAGAAATGCGAGACCAGCGGCTGAACCTGGAGCTGGGCGAGAGCTGGAGCGGCGACCGCAACCAGGATGATATAGGTGGCCGTGGTGGGTATGCCCGCTCCCATTAACACGCAGGCAATCGCGATCAAGATTAGCGAACAGAAGAGCGCCCATTGGGCGACGTCAAAGTAGCTAAAGGGCCAGATGCTGCCGACCACCTGACCGATATCGGTCGCCATCTGCACAACCACATAGCCGAGCCTGAAGCCGACGCCCGTAAGTGTCACCACGCCGACGACGATGCCGACACAGGCTGCTGCTGCTCCCACGGCAAGAGTGCTCTTCGAACCATCAGCAAGGGCTTGGATCAGATCTTTGAAGGTTAGGCGGTTCACAGGGTTCAAGAAACCGACGACCACACAAGCGGTGATCCCCCAAACTGCGGCATAGTCCGGCGTTCGTCCCGCAAGGATCAGGTAGACGAGAATCCCGAGGGGAATGAGCGAAAGCCAATGTTGGCGCAAGACCAATGTAACCTTCGGCAACTCGCTGGGTGAGAGCCCACGCAAGCCAAGCTTTCGTGCCTCCAAGTGCACCATGATGAAGATGCCGAAATAATGGAGGAGCGCAGGAAACAAGGCCGCCGCCAAGACATCACGAAGCGGGATTTCTAGATACTCGACCATGATGAAGGCGGCCGCTCCCAGGATCGGCGGCGTAATTTGACCGCCCGTCGACGACGTTGCTTCGACAGCTCCTGAAAAATGTGGTGGATAGCCAACCCTTTTCATCGCTGGGATGGTGAGCGCCCCTGTGGTGACCGTATTGGCAATCGAGGAACCCGAGATCGTGCCCATGAAAGCTGAGGAAAAAATCGCGACTTTGGCGGGCCCGCCCGAATAGCGTCCGGCCAGAGCCATGGCGAGGTCGATAAAGAGCTGGCCAAGACCAATGCGCATGGCAAGCACGCCGAACAGAATGAAGAGAAACACATATTGCGCCATGACCCCGATGGCGATTCCATAAATACCCTGGTTGGTCATGTAGAGGTGATTGATCAGTCCGAGCCAACTGGTCCCGCCATGCTTCAAAGCGCCTGGTGCATAGGGGCCGAATAACGCGAACAAGATGAACAGGATGGCGATGATAGGTAGTGTCCAGCCGACCGAACGGCGGGTGGCTTCAAGCACCAAAAGGAGGAGTGCCGTGCCAAAAAAAACATCCGATGTCGATGGATTGCCGACCCGTCTTGCGACCTCCTCAGGTGGCAGAAGAGGCAAGTAGAGGGCTGCGGCAACCCCGACGATGGCGAGGATGATATCGACGACAGCAACACCATCAAAGCGATGCCAGGCCTTGGGTGCGACCGCTGACGTCAGCGACTTCCGCCAGGAGAATAGAAGAAAGAGCAGGCCTAGCATGAAGGCCAAGAAAATGCCGCGGTGCAATAGTTCGCGGATCAGGCCGAAGCCAGAAGCGTAGTATTGATAGAGGGCAAGGCCGACCAGCGGGACCAGGAGGATCGCCGTCATGGTGGAGCCGGTTGCACGAAAGGCCGATTCCGGATCGTAGGAGCGCTCCAGCTCAGCGAGCCGGTCTGCTGGGATCTCGTTTGGGTCTTGGGTGGTCATCGAGCTCGGCCTTGGCCAAGAAAAACCCGGGCCGCAAAGCTGCAGCCCGGGTCATCAAACAACATGATAGCTACTTCAAAAGGCCGGCTTCTTTGTAGAAGCGCTCTGCACCTGGATGCAGTGGCACGCCGACGCCGTTCAGCGCGGTTTCAGCGGTGATCGAGGCCCCCTTGGCATGGCCAACATCGAGAAGCTTTCGCGATTTGTCGTTCCAAAGCGCCTCGGTGATCTGATAGATCAGCTCCTCATCCTTATCAGCATGAGTGAACCATTGAGCGCCCACCGCGATCGTCGTGGCGCCGTCGACACCTTCATAGGCATCGCCCGGGATCTCGCTTGCCGAAAAGAAGCCATACTCGCTCGTCAGAGCTTCGGCACCAGCGCCGTCGATCGGTACAAGCTTGATGTCGACCGCAGAAGCGAGTTCAACAATGGCGCCTGTGGGATAGCCGGCGACCACAAAGATCGCATCTACCTTGCCATTCCTAAGCGCTTCGGTGGCAGCTGCACCTTTGAGCTGCTCAGGCGTGATATCGTCCTGGCTCAGTCCGTTGGCTTCGAGGATGAGGTTGGCATCGACATAGGTGCCGGAGCCCGGCTCATCGAGTGAAACACGTTTGCCCTTGAGATCAGCAACGGAGCCGATGCCGGAATCAGCAAGCGTGACCAGATGAATGTGCTCCTCGAACAGTGCTGCGATCGTGCGCAGTCCTTCGGCTGGCTCCTCGCCTTCCATCGTGCCGGTACCAGTGAAGGCCCAATAGGCAACATCGGATTGAGCAAAGCCCGAGTCACGTAGGCCGGACATGATGGCGTTCACATTGTCCACGGAACCGCGGGATGACACGGCTGATGCGATTAATCCGTCGACGCCACAGCTACCACCGTCGTCGCAAGGCCGAGAGCCTGGGGGCTTAGAGATCGCGTTCGCGATCACGCCGCCGACGGGATAATAAGTGAAAGACGTGCCGCCCGTACCAATGGTAAAGAACGTCAGATCCTGGGCCATGGATGGACCGCAAGACAATGCGGCTAGTGCGACGGCAGCCGCCATAGATTTCAGACTTCTCAACATTCAGCTCTCCCTTCTCCAAACTCTTCAGTCTCGATTGTTGCCAGCCTAGCGACGACTCATGTTGACTACTAGAGGCCTTAGCGTACGACCTTGGGGCGACCGTCCGCCGAATAGTCATTCTTGCCTTTCAAGCGCACATTCGGAGCCATGTGGGGCATGTCACCAAGGGTAAGCATCTCCTCCGATTCTGTCCGTTTCCACTTCAAGCTTTAAGCTTCTTCGTTACGAAGACCCTGGTGTTTCCATCTCCGATCGAATGACCAAAAATCATACTAAACAGCGCTGGAGTTTTAGATGGATCGTGTTGAACCGCGGCCTATCCAAAGGGCAAGACAGAACAGAAACAGGGTGACCACATGAAAGGTCACCAGCGTATCGAGATAAGCCATTTCTTCTGGTGTTCGGGTGAATGGTTCGGGAACATCAACGATCCAGTCTCGGAAGACCGTGTACAAAAAAATCTGGCTCACCGCAGCGACAACAAGTGCGATATACCCAATGAGCGACCGCAAAAGGATGCCAATAACGACCGCTATATCTAGGACGAGGTAGACAAGGTCGAGAATTTGCCATTTCGCTGGCGCATCGATCCAACTAAATCCCGACAATCCCAATATGTTCATGACATGTACGAGCGCGCCGTAAGCATAAAGGGCTGCAATCGTCCAAAGAATGACTCGGGCTATCCAGGATGACATCACTGCAATCCAAGCTTTTGGACCTGCAAGGAACGCCGTTTTGCTGCGATTAGGCCTAAGTTACTTTGAGCGGATCGTGACGCAACGTCACTTTGCTGGTCCAAGAGAAACCCTTACACGGCGCCATTAACGGAGCAAGGGTGGGCCCTACATTGTGTAACTCCGTACAAATATATTCCCGTCATCGTCGATGACGACCCACCCGTGCCGTTGAAACATCGGAAAGGTATCATATTTCGCTAGCCGCTCGAATTCGTCGCTAGTCAGCCACCAGCTGGGTTCAGTTGGGGGGGAATCGTAAATGGGTGGGTCATCAGGAGAACCAGCCAAGACTGATTTCCATTTGTCGGCATGTTGGGGCGAAACTTTGATCCAGATATAGGAGCGGAAGTCAGCGGGGCCGAGCATGTTGTCGCCGAATTGCAACTCAATGAGGTGGGCATCGTCAATCGGACTTGGAACTGGACCATGGTCTTCGATGACGCGTCGAATGCCGACAATGCGTTCATCGGTCGTACCGGTAAGCTCGTAAGTCACCTCCTGATCGCACCCACAGGCTAGGAAGCCCACCAGAAGGCAAAGCCAAAGGGGTTTAGGAGGCATGTTGAAGCTCATTCAGAAGAAAAGTTCCTTTGTGATAAATACGGCCATAAGGCACCGCCAACGCGCGAACAATCAAAAAGCTGTGTGTCCAAAGCTGGCATGAAATAGCGATAGTGACTCCCAAAGCTCCTGAACCAGACTATGGTCGGAGACAGAGGTACCCCGCATGTTTTCATCGGCGCTTTTATCCCATTTTGATGCTCATGTTTCCCCGAGCGGCCTAGGCTATATGACCAAGTGGATGGGAATGAAAGGCGTAACTGGCGCATGACAGATCGGGACTGAAGCCTTAGCCTTGGGTGAATCGGCGTTGCGCCTTCTGACTGAAATCAAAGCGAAGAGCCAGGAATATTTACTTTCATGGAAGACAATAAAGAACTAGCAAGAACCAATATGTACTTCGAATTGGCAAGAGAACACTATGCATGGGATCGGCATCATGATGCCCAAAGATCAAGCATATGCTCCATCGTTATGGTATTCTCCGGCATTCTTCTCTCGATAGTCGAAATATCAAATAAATCATATGATGATGTCGTCATCATTGGCGCTATCATTTTTCTTTCAGGTTTATTTGGCATCGCATTTGTTTACAAGCAATACGAACGTATGAAGTTTCATGATGCAAAGTATCAGTATTATAGGAACCTTGCCGGATCCAATCTGGATATCGATTTCTCGAATGAGGAAGACATTCTCGCCAAGGATCATGCCTACAAAAGGATCCGCTTGATCCACAAACGATTCAATATCCATCGGTATTGGTTCGTGTTAATGGCAATGATTGCGCTTATTGGCATCTATGTGATGTGGAGTGCTCTCAAAGGACTGTGGTGAGAGGCAACCAAATGAAAGTGTCGAGGTCCATTGGATCACAGCGATCCGAACGTCACCTCTTACTCTAGGGTGGACCAAGGTCGCGTAGGTTTAGACCACTCATTTGCTTGATAGCCAGGGGAGGGGGCGATCTACTGATTGACCGCGTGACCGCGTGACCGCGTGACCGCGGATGAACCTCTGTGCGATAGTTTTCCTGCTAACTGAGGGTGTGCGGCCCCGCACGATGGCTTTTGTGCTGCGGTAGATTATATAGACAGCCTTCTCTTTGACGCGGTGTCCGAGGAATTAGCGTTTGATGCTCTTCTTCAATCCGATCTTCCAGTTGGCGCCTTCTTCAGACTGATAGATACGCATCTCGTACCTCTGGCTGCTGGTCGAGTTCTGCAAAGGTCCCATCAAATCTCTTGGCGCCGCTTTCGATGATAATCGCTCTGTCAGCAACAACTCTGGCAAAGTGGAGGTTCTGCTCCGAGATAATCACAGACAAACCTTCAGCCTTAAGGCGAAGGATCGTATCAGCCATTTGCTCGACGATAACGGGGGCAATCCCTTCAGAAGGTTCGTCCAATAAGAGGAGTGTGGGGTTACCCATCAGCGTCCGCGCGATCGTCAGCATTTGCTGCTCGCCGCCGGACAGCTCCTTGCCACGATTGCCTCGGCGTTCCTTCAAATTCGGAAACAGGTCGAATAACGCCTCAGCAGTCCAGCTGAAAGCACCGTCACGACTCGGCTGGCGACCCACTTCGAGATTTTCATCGATTGTTAAGTCGGTGAAAATTCGTCGCTCCTCAGGAACATAGCCGAGGCCCATTTTGGCAACTTTGTGGGGCGGCATGCCCGTAATGTTGAGCCCCAGGAACGAGACGTCCCCGCTCCTCGGTGGCAGCAATTGCATGATCGACTTCATGGTCGTGGTCTTACCAGCGCCATTTCGGCCGAGGAGCGAGACGACTTCACCAGTTGCCACGAAGAAGCCGAGATCATGGAGAATATGGGCTTGGCCGTAATAACTATTCAGTTCGCTCAGCTCAAGCATTCAAAGCGTCTCCGCTGGCCCGCCGGAGACGTCCGCCGCCGAGATAGACTTCTTGCACCTTGGGATCGTTTCGGATGTCATCGACCAGGCCGTTGGCAATCAGCTCTCCGCGGTTCAGCACCATGACCCTGTGGGCATGGGTGAAGACGACGTCCATATCATGTTCGGTAAAAAGCACACTAATGCCGCGTTGCTGCACGATGTCCGCTGTCAACTGCATTAAGGCGATCCGTTCTTTTGGCGCCATGCCAGCCGTTGGCTCGTCCATCAAAAGCAAAGCAGGCTCATGGCAAAGAGCAATTGCAAGCTCGAGCCGCTTTAGATCGCCATAAGCCAGAATAGCGGAAGCGCGCTCAGCCTGATCCGCCATGCCGACAAGATCCAGCAGCGCTAGTGCTTCCTCGCGATAGAGCCGGTGAGCATAAGGCAATACCGAGAAGAGTCGGCGATGGTGGGAGATCAACGCCATCTGGACATTTTCGATGACGGTCATCGAAGGATATGTCGCGGTGATCTGAAACGTCCTTCCGACGCCTTTTCGCCAGATCACCCGAGGCGGCAAGCCAACCAAATTTTCGCCGTTGAGAAAAACGGCTCCGGCGCTCGGCTTCAATTGACCCATGAGCATATTGAAGCAGGTTGTTTTGCCGGCGCCGTTGGGGCCGATGAGCGCTAAGAGCTCGCCCTTTGTGAGCGAAAAACTCACGTCATCAACCGCACGAATGCCGCCGAAGGACTTCGAAAGATGGTCAACCTTCAAAACAATCGTCACTGTCATGTCTCCGCGCTGCGGAGTAGTCCGACGCGATCACGAAGCTTTCTCACTGTGCCAACAATACCATCAGGTGCGAGAATGACGACGATGATGATGAGAAGACCAAGCAAGAGGCGCCAGTACTCGAATCTTGTCAGGTAATCTTTCGCAAGCTCGAGCGATGCGCCACCGACAACAGCTCCTGAAAGGGTTTTCACACCACCCAAGAACACGACGATCAGCGCATCAAACGATCGGGCAATTTCCAGCTCGGTTGGAAAAACACTGCCTTTCGAAAACACGAACAAGGCGCCAGCGATCCCCGCCATGGCACCCGCAAAGGCAAAAGCCGCCCATTGGATGCGCTTTGTATAGATACCGGTCGCCTCAGCTTGACGGGCGGAATCTCGCGATGCCCGGAGCGCGTAACCAAACGGGGAGTGAGCGACATGACGAAGCCATATAATGCCGCCGATACCAACGATCAGCGTGAAATAAAAGTAAACAATGTTGGAGGACAGCCAGGCTGATGGCCAGATGTCGACCATACCATCGTCCCCGCCGGTGAAGTCATCCCACTGATAGACCAATGACCAAAGAAGCTGAGCGAATGCCATAGTGAGCATCGCAAAGTAGACACCCGTAAGTCTGATGCACAGCCAGCCGATGATCACCGCGGCCAAGCCGGCGCCAATCGGTGCCAGTAAGAATGCCAGCTCCATGGGCGTATCAGCGTAACTGACCAGAAGTGCGGCGACATAAGCTCCTGAGCCGAAGAATGCGGCATGGCCGAATGAGACCAGGCCTCCAAGGGAGAGAATAAAATGCAAGCTGGTGGCGAACAGGCAAAAGATGATGATGTCGGTTGTGAGGATGAGAAGAAAGTTCGACCCAGTAAGCGGAAATGAGGCCAGGGTAGCGATGAGCGCTGCGACGATCAGCCGGCCCTTGATCCCCGCCGGCTTGATCGGCCGCTCTGGTTCGCCCACTTGGCCATGCTCGCCTGCAACCTCCTCCCGACCGAAGAGGCCATAGGGTCTAATCATCAGGACAACCGCCATGACGAGGAAGATCATGACCAGCGTACTTTGCGGTAGGTAAGTGACTCCGAAGACGTTGACCACCGACACCAAGACAGCGGCGACGAAGGCGCCAGGCAGCGATCCCATGCCGCCAATAACCACGACGACGAAGATCGAGACCAGAATATTGAAATCCATCGTCAGATCGGCGCCGCCTTTGGGCAGCTGGATGGCCCCACCAAGGCCGGCAAGAGCAGCACCTAGAAAGAAAACGCCGGTGAAAAGCCAGGATTGATTGACGCCGAGGGCACCAACCATTTCGCGATCTTGGGTCGCTGCACGGACCAGGATGCCGACCCGTGTCTTGGTCATCAGATACCAAAGACCCAAAAGGACGACAGGTGTGATCGCGATTAGCACCAGATCGAATTGTGGCACGGGTTCACCCATAATTCTGACCACGCCCTTGAGGCCGGGGGCTCTTGGCCCGAGAACGTCTTCGGGGCCCCAGATCATCAGCGCTAGGTCCTGGATCACCAAAATTACACCGAAGGTCGCCACCAGCTGAAACAGTTCCGGTGCTCGATAGACAGGTCGAAGAACGCAGATCTCGACGATAACCCCGATGACACCGACCGCCAGACCAGCCAGTAGGATCGATCCCCAAAACCCGAAATGACCGGGCAAGACTTGCATCAGCGAATAACCGATAAAGGCGCCGAGCATATAGAACGAGCCATGAGCGAAGTTCACGATTCGTGTTACACCGAAGATTAGTGACAAGCCCGATGCTACCAGGAACAAGGCGGCCGCATTGGCGAGCCCCGTCAATAATTGCGCAACAATGAGGCCCATGCCTGCTCCAGCTTGATCACGACACGCCCTTTTCCGGGTCTAACCACTGACCAAAGGTCCCGCGCCGACCAGCAACAGACCTTGCCGACGCGGGCTCCTCAGATCAGTTGGAGGCAGGACGAAGCTTTTTGACCTCTTCGTCGGATGGCAGATAATCGGCGCCGTTCTTGTAGGTCCAATCGACCATGATTCCAGCACCATCTTTGAGGGCGGTGGTGCCGACGAATGCTCCCATGGTGGCCTGATGGTCTTGCTCGCGGAAGGTGATCGATCCAACCGGAGTATCAAGGCTCAATCCCTTGAAAGCGGCTACCATCGCCTCGGTCTCGGTGGAGCCAGCGGCCGTAATGCCTGCAGCGATGGAGTGTGCGGTCATATAGCCGACGAGCGAACCAATGCCGGGACGTTCATCAAATGCAGCCATATAGGCATCGACGAACGCTTTGTTCGGACCATCGGTGAAGTCGTACCAAGGGTAGCCAGTCACGACCCAGCCTTCCGGAGCCTCGTCTTTCAAGGGATCAAGATATTCAGGTTCGCCGGTGAGGAGACCATAGACGTGCCGGCCCTCGAATAGGCCGCGGGTGTTGCCTTCACGCACGAACTTTGCGAGGTCGCCGCCAAAGGTCACATTGTAGATGGCATCAGGCTTGGCGCGCTCGATAGCCTGAACCTCGGCGCCTGCATCGATTTTGAATAGCGCCGGCCATTGTTCGGTCACGAATTCGACATCGGGGCGAAGCGCCTTCAAAGCGTTCTGAAACGCAGCCACTGCATCTTTGCCGTAAGCGTAGTTCGGCGCGATCGTTGCATAGGTCTTGGCATCGGTTTTTGCTGCCTCCTCGGCGAGCATGGCTGCTTGCATATAGGTCGAGGCACGAAGACGGAACGTGTAGTCGTTGCCTTTTGCCCAGACCAATGCGTCGGCCAGCGGTTCGGCTGCGAGATAAAGATATTTCTTCTCAGCCGCCAGCGAGGAGATTGCCAAGCCTACATGGCTAAAGATCGTGCCGGTAAGCATGACCGTACCTTCGCGGGTCATTAATTCTTCGGCAATCTTGACGGCCTCGCCCGGTTCACCTTGATCGTCGCGATAGATGAATTCGAGAGGCTTGCCCAGAACACCGCCGGCTCCATTGATTTCTTCAAGGGCAAGTTCGAGCCCGTTCTTATAGGGATTGGCAAACGCGGCCATGCGCTTGTAGTGGTTGATCTCTCCGATTTTGATGGTGTCGGCGGCAAATCCGGCCGATGCGCCTATGGTGGATGCTGCTATGACGCTCCATCCCAAGGCTCGTCTTGTCAGCTTCATCATGATCGTCTCCCTAAGAAGTTTTGCAGGCTTTTCGGTCAGATGGCCAAACATCAGTTGTTTGGCCTTGCCTAGGTTCCAGTTTCTTCTCTTACCCCGTTAACGCTACAGTTCGACATCACGAGACACAGCCGCTCAGGTCCATGCCAGCTTTGATCGGCTCTCTCTTTTGTGGACGACGTGAATATCTTTGAATAGACCCCAAAACTCCGGAGCCTTGATCACTTTGCTGATGAACGCGAAGTGACTTAGGCCTTCCCGCAAGACATCACCCCATCGCGATGTTCCTGATTTGACAAGCAGCCCCTTGAAAAACGACCCATGATCTGCGTGCAATAGATCATCCGGTTTCCAAACAAAAAGCGCGCAGGGAGGATAATGATGAGAACATGTTGGGCAGTTGCCGCCATGGCCATTGGGCTATCAGTTGTAGGACCGGCGCTTGCGCAATATCCGGAGCGCGAGGTCTTGGGCGTTGTCATGTGGGGTGCAGGTGGGGCCACGGATACGGTGGCGCGCGCGGTAAATCCAGCAGCCGAAGAGGCGCTCGGTAAACCCATCGTTGTCCTCAACAAATCTGGGGGTGCTGGCGCGATATCCACGGCATTCGTCAATGCAGCGCCTGCGGATGGCTACACGCTACTCTATGGCGCCGAGAACCCGCAGCTGCATGGTGTCATGGATGTCTCACCACTCGACTATGACGACTTTTTTCCCGTGAACATCCTCGGTCGTGGTGTTGCCGTGATCGCCGTGCCGGCCGACTCGCCCTATCAGACCCTTGCTGACCTCCTCGACGCCATCAAAGCCGCGCCGGGTGAGGTGAAGATGGGATCGACAGGTCCTGGCGGCCTGCCGTCTACGATCAGCGCGTTGATCGCGAACGCCACGGACTTTGAGGTAACGGCGATTCCGTTCGATGGGGAAGGCCCCGGTCTGACGGCTATGCTCGGCGGTGAGGTGGACTTTATGCCATCGGGCATCTCGGCCGCGGCCGAGCAAATCAAGGCCGGGAACATGCGAGCACTTGCTGTGGTCAATCCGGAGGCTGTCGAGACACTACCGGATGTGCCACCGATCACGGACAGCCTGCCGGACATTGGACGCTTTCTTCCCTGGGGTCCATTCTATGGCGTGTTCGTGCGCCGGGACGTACCTGACGACGTCAAGGCAACGTTGGTCGACGTCTACGCCAAGGCGGCTGAGGATCAGACATTCCTCGAGTTGATGGCCAATCGTGGCAATGTGGTCATGAATATCTCCGGCGACGAGGCGGACGCGTTTCTGACGAAATGGCAGCAAGTTACGGTCTGGGCTTTGCAGGACACTGGTGCCGCTAAGATCAGCCCGGAGGATCTGGGCATCCCTCGACCGTAGCGACGACGACCGGCCTGGTTTTAGAGGCTGGTCGAAGTCAGCTTGATGTCGTCATGAAAACACCGAGTGATAGGCGGCCGGGCGAATGGCTTCTTGCCGTGGTCCTTTTGGCCTTTAGCCTGGTTGCCCTTCGAGAAGCTTATGCGATCTCCGGCTTTGCCGGGTTGACGACAGGAGGCGTCATGCCGATGGTGGCGTCGGCCATCATGACGGTGAGCGGGATCGCCATTTTACGCGATGTTTTGAGACGCCGAGCGCCAGGAGGGGAGGCGTCTTTTGGCGCGCTAAGGGACTTTTTGCTGCCGACACGCCTCCTCTTGTTCAGTGTCCTTCTCTTACTCTATGCGCTCGCCATCCCAAGGATCGGATTTATGGCGGCATCAGGTGGGTTTCTGTTTCTGTCGATACTCTATCTTTGGCGGCGCGGCGTCGTTTGGTCTATCGCCGTCTCGCTCATTGCAATCCTCGCGGTCTACGTGCTGTTCAGGCTGATTTTTCAGGTCGTCTTACCGACGGGATCGTTCTGGTCGTGATCGAGACGCTCGGCTATTTTGTGACCTCCTGGATCGATCCCTATCTGCTGATGCTGACGGCCATTGGCACGCTTGCCGGCATCTATGTTGGGGCGATTCCCGGTTTATCCGTGACCATGGCGACCTCGATCCTGATTTCCTTCACCTTCAAGTGGGACGTGAATGCCGCGCTTGCCCTCATTGCCGGCGTGTTCGTCGGAGGTGTTTATGGTGGTGCGAGAAGTGCCATTCTCCTAAACATTCCAGGCGCGCCGAGTGCGATCGCCACCGCCATCGATGGATATCCCCTCGCTAAAATGGGGAAAGCCGGTGAAGCGATTGGCCTGTCCACAGTCATGTCCGTCATCGGTGGATTGATCGGCGTTTTGGCCCTGGCCCTGGCGGCCCCTTTGATCTCTGAGATCGCCCTAAAATTCACATCACGCGACTACATGCTGCTCGGCATCATCGGCATTTTTCTGGTCGGTACGCTGTCAGGCGAGAGCTTTGCCAAGGGAGCTTTCGCGGGTGCGCTCGGAGTCATGATCGGGATGATTGGCCTCGATCCGATGACGGCGGAAACGCGCTTTACCTATGGGTCAATCAATCTCATGGGCGGTGTGCCTTACATTGTCGCGATGATCGGCCTCTTCGGCGTGGCTGAAGCACTCGTTCAGCTTGAGCAAGTAGATAAAACCCCGGTGAAACAGGCGGTTTCAAAGATCGTGCCGGGTTGGCAGGACGTCCGGCGCTATATCAAGATCGGCTTACGCGCGTCGGGGATCGGAACCTTGATCGGCGCGTTGCCCGGGACAGGTGGCGATATCGCTGCACTTTTGGCCTATGACGACGCGAAACGCAGCACGACCGATCCCGAAACGCCTTTTGGCAAAGGTGCAAAGGAGGGCCTGATCGCGCCAGAAACGGCCAACAATGCCGCTGTCGGTGGTGCTTTCATTCCAATGCTCACCCTTGGCATTCCAGGCGACGCCGTCACTGCGATTATCATCGGCGCACTCTTCATTCACGGCCTTAAGCCTGGCCCACTCCTCTTAAGCGAGACACCTCATCTTTTCTGGTTCTTGGTTGGCAATTTGACACTTGCCAATTTGTTCCTGCTGGTCTTCGGCCTGACTGGAATTCGCATCTTCACCAAGATTGTCGAATGTCCAAGGGGAATCCTTATCCCGCTGATCGTGATTTTCTCGGCGGTCGGTGCCTATGCCATTCAGAATAACCCCGTCCACATCTACTGGACGCTTGGCTTCGGCGTTGTCGGCTATGTCCTCAAAAAATACGGTTTCCAGGTTGCCCCGATCATCCTCGGTGTCATCTTGGGCCCGATGATCGATTCAAACTACCGACGCGCCATGATCGGCGCTCGCGAAGATATCGGTCAGTTCGCTCTCGACTTCCTGACTCATCCAATCTCTCTGATCCTAAGCACGGCCCTGATGATCATGCTCCTTAGCCAGACGCCTGCCCGTAGATGGTTGCGGCGGAAGCGGCACGAAGCTGCAGAATAGCCATTTGTATTACGTCGAATTTTCGTCAGCCCTAATAGACAACAAAATAAACAATAGGCAATGGTAGTGTCAGTGTTATATTCGCAGCTTGTTGGCCTAATTGCTTCGTGAATATTTGCAATTGCGAACTCGGAGCGATCCGTCAGCTTTGGCGGAGTGACGGGTTGTCCCGGCGAGATGCTGAAACGAACGGGAGCCCTTCAGCATCATCCAGAGCATGGATGTTCGTGGTCAGGCCTGCTCGGAAGCAGCCGACGGCGTCCAGTCAGGCGTCGGAATCATTCTCTCTGCGCGCACTGCCACTCTCATGAACATGTACCTGGTGCTCTTTGTCATCACGATGTCGCCATCACTGGCGGCGATAGTCTCGAGGCGTTGGTTCCATACGTCCGAATAACGCCGGCGACTAAATCTACTACAATAGGTGGTGGACGTACTGTAACATTGAGAATCATCGTGCCTGGCAGTGCCTGTTCGAAACCGCCAGAAAATGCCGTTTAACATTCGTTGATCTTTAACAGGCCCAGCCTTGCGCGACTCACGATGCAGAAGGACTTCGGCTTACTGTTCACACAAAATCAGTCAATTCATAGCGAACCATAAACTTTCCACATAGAGATCTTTTGGATCGCGGAACGCTGACTATAGACACGTATCTTATGATGATCAGATCTAGTCTATGTGCGGCAAATCCTTTGAAGTCTTTCACTTTTGATAGATAGGATAAGCTGTCGGTATATGCGCCCTAGGTACATTACTGCCTGGAATATTGTCACGCGCGTAGCCTCTTATCTCAAATCCATGCCCTGACGGTCCTACGAATTCGCCCGTCTCAGGATTGAAATCTGTTCTATTGTCCCAAGCGTTATTGATGGCGTCCTCAACTTGTTGCGCGGTTAGCTTGTCAGGGAAGAAGGTCGATATACCCTTTTTCGGAACCCAAGCATCTTTGTCCGCATCATAAATCTCAACTTCGCCTTTATAGACGCCGTTTACATCCGGCTCGCTCACGAGTTTGGACATGCGAGCGTCAATGAAGTCGTTACCCTGTGGACGATGGTGGAACCCTTGAGCGACGATCTTCTTCTTTTGCTTAAGCTCACCATCGAGAACGTGATCAAGATCGATGGGAGGCGTGACCGCATCAGCCGCTTTCGGAGGCAAGAGCGCGCTGTCGAGGAAAACTGCGTCCTGAGCTCGTGGAGGTACGAGTTGGGTATCGAGCCTGACAATGTCCTCTGTTCTAGGTGGCGGGGGGCCGTCAAGGTAGGTTAGGCTGTATTCACCGTTAGCCTGCTCAGTAACTCTGACGTAGCTTCCATCCTGGAGCTTCAGATAGTCATCGGTAACTCCATTGTTAAAATCTGATCTCAGGAACTGAGCATCAAGGTCTTCAATCAAGTCTCGTGAACGAGGCAGTATTGGGGCATTGCCGCCGCTAATTGGCGCGCCAGGCCCGGTGCCTCCGCCAGGAGGGAGAGGAACGTCGCTATCAAATCTGATAAAGTCTGTCGCTATCGAATCCGGAATATCATCGATGCGTCCAGCGCTCCTTGCTGCACCCGATACATCAGAAGCAGCATCGGCCGCACGCACAACTCTCGCAGCCTTGCTCGCCCCCTTAGTGCCGATGATCTCAAGGATGATGTCGGGCGCCTGATTGCCGGCCCAACGGAAGGGATCCTCAACGAACTGATCCCATCCAACGATATCCTGCGCCATCTGATCGGGATCAGAAATGAAGGCGTTGCCGGCTCCCATCGCCATGCCGGTGGCTTCAGCGTAGACATTGATACCGGTCGCCTCGTAAACAGCGCCAGCTAAGGCCGGATTAGCGAACGCAGCGGCACCACCGAGCAATTTGGCGGTATCGACAAAGAAGTCGCCAGCGCCACCGGCAAAGGAGCGGTAGTTGTCAAATGCCTGATCACGATCGGTGATGAGCAGCCGCCCTTGATTGATCGGGTCTAGCTGGCTGAGGCTGTTGTTAACCTTTTCCAGAGTGCCAGGACCTTCCCTGAGCAAGCGGGAGTGGAACTCATCCGCAGTGAGTAGAGAAAGGCCACCGCTTGATAATCCTCTCGAGATATTCACGACAAAGCTATCGGTGTTGGGATCAAGCCAAGGGGAATCCTTCAATCTTTCAATGAAATTTGGCTGGTCGAAGAACGACCTCAGCTCATCATCATGGTCGGCAGCAGTCCGCAGCACGATCGCAGCGGCGGCGACGTCGGGCGGGAAATCGTTGGGATTGTCTCTTATCGTCTCCAAGTCGGCGAGGCCGACCTTTCCATCATTGTCGAGCCCCAAAGGTCGATTTCTGAGGTCGTAGGCCGCATCCCAAAGCCGACCGAAGGTCCAGGCTTCTCCCTCAGCGTCAAGGCCGTCTTTACTATCGAGGGCGTTGTCAAAGATGCTATAGTTGTCGACTAACGCCTGACCGGCGTTAAAGGTCATGGATTCGGGAAGAAAACTGGCTGGAATTCCGCTGGCGCGAAGCTGTGCGCCCAAGCTCAGACCGGCCAAGTGCTTGGCAAGTTCTTCGTTGTAACCTCGCTCCTCCATGAGCTGTTGAGTGGCAGTTTGAAGGTGTCCGCTGTAAGCATCACCGATCACGCTCTGAAGTTTATTTTGTGCGGCGAGGTCGCGGTCGAAAGCCTCAGGATTCAGGCGTCGATCAGACCCATCGAGTGACGTGCCAAAATTCCATGATTGAGCGGTTTCGGGCAGAAGGTGAGTGGGCAGTGAACTCTTGAACTCCAACGAGGCCATATCCTCCGCTAGGCGGCGGTCATAACCTTGCTCTTGCATCAGGGTCTGTACGCGGTTCTCATAAGATGTTGCCAAGACATCCTTATGATCATTGTAGGCCGCATGAGCTTCGTCAAACCGTTCAAGGATTGTTGGATCGCCTTGTCCATCGTTGGCCTGTTCGCTCGCCATCATGTAAAGGCGTCGGTCCGAACCATCTACAGGATTGCTGAACTGGAATGTTCTGGCATTGTCGGGCAGCAGATGACTTGGCGTGTCCGCATCTAAGAACTGCTGAGTTACAAGATGTTGAGCGTAGGCGCGGCTAAAGCCAGTTTCGGCAATGATGGTCTCGACCTTGGCTTCGAATGCCTCACCTATGATCCCCTTGTATTGATTGTAGGCCCTCGAATCCGCGTCGAATTGTTCGAGGATGGCAGGATCCCCCTCGCCATCATTCGCCCGTTCGCTTGCCATCATGTAGAACCGTCGATCCGAGCTATCGATAATGTGATCGAATTGCGAGGTGGACGCGCTTGCAGGCAGGGCGTGGCGGGGAAGGCCTTGGGCCTCAAACTGCTTCGTCACCAGGTTCTCGGCTACCGCTGGCTCCAAACCCTGCTCGTTGACTAGCAAATCGACACGGTGTTGATAGGCATTTGCTATATTCTCTTTGACGCGATTGTACGACACTAAATCACGATCGAACTGTTCGACCACCTTCGGATCGTCGGATTGAGCGTAAAGTTTCCGATCCGAAGCATCGACAGGTGTCTGCGCAGTTTGAAAGTCATTATATGTCTGCAGATCCTGATCGAATCGTGCCAGAATCGCCGGGTCTCCGGTCTTCTCGCTGGCTTGGACGTAAAACTTCCGATCTGAACCGTCGACCGGTGCCGGTGGGCCGGGCGGCTGCGCCGCTTTGTTGGTGGCGGCTTCTAGTGCCCTTAGTGTCTGTGGACCAATGATGCCGTCGACGGTAAGACCGTTTGCCTCCTGGAACGCACGCACCGCGGCCGCCGTCTTCGGTCCGGCGATGCCATCAGAACCGCCGGTATCGAAGCCAAGCGCGGTCAGTTGGTCTTGTGACGTGCGAACATTTGCGTTTTGGAGCGAGTTGCTACCAGTCGACGAACTGGTTGGACTTTGCGCCTTTAGGGTAGCATCAAATCGTTTGAGAGCTTCCTTGCCTTCTGGGCTCCTCTCTGCCGCCATCACATAGAATTTGCGGTCTGAACCATCCACACGCGAGGCCGGAGATCCCATGGAAGCTATCCTTAATCCGTTAAAATATTTCAGTGCACATAGAAATAAAAGGAGCGTGCATTCTCTTCAATCAAAGTTTTAGGCGATTGTTTCATTGTCGATATCTTCCGTAAAATGAATTGTCGCTCTTTAGAGTTTGTTTTTTACTTTTATTTTCCCTTTGAGGTTTTGCAATTTTTGAATGACAGGCTTACTTTGTCGTGAACTCTGAACTTCAAACCAAGGCTTAAAGGTCTTCCGGCTGCGTTGTTGGATACGCACATGGCCAGCTGGTTGCACCAAATAGCCTTGGGCTAAAGCAAGTGAGTCGTAGATTTACCGAAGCAATCGTACTATCGGAACGATAGCTAAGCGCTCAGAGAGTGAGAGCCCAAACACAGAGCATCTTCATGGCCATGAAAACAGAAACCAAGGTCGTCGTAATTGGCGGCGGCGTCATCGGTTGTTCAATCCTCTATCACCTCACCAAGCTCGGTTGGTCTGATGTGGTTCTTCTGGAGCGGGACGAGCTGACCTCAGGCAGCACCTGGCATGCAGCTGCCAATATCCACGGCTTGCACGACAACACCAATATCAGCCGCATCCAAGACTACACCATGAAGCTCTATGACGAGCTGGAGGCGGAAACCGGCCAAAGCTGTGGCGTGTTCCGAACGGGCATGATCTACATCGCGCAGACCGAGACGCGAGAGCACCAGCTTCGCCTACAGGCAGCCAAGGCCAGGCTCTACGGCATGGACTTTCGTGAGATCGATGTGGACGAGGCAACACGGTTGAATCCGCTAATCAATCTCGATGGCGTTAGATGCATCATGTTTGAGGAGAACGGCGGCCATGTTGACCCTGCCGGCGTGACCCATGCTTATGCAGCCGGTGCACGGCAGCGAGGGGCAGAGATCCATCGGTTCACACCTGTCACAGGCACGACGCCACAACCCGACGGCAGTTGGATCGTCAAAACGCCTAAAGGTGAAATTCGAACCCAATGGGTGGTCAATGCTGCAGGGCTCTGGGGACGCGAGGTTGCTGCGCTTGCCGGATTGTCACTGCCGCTCCAACCAGCGGAGCATCAGTATTTTGTCACCGAAGCGCTTGATACGATCAAAGAAAGATCTGAGCGTCTTGCCGTTCTTTCTGATCGGGACGGCGAATATTACCTGCGCCAAGAAGGGCAGGGCCTGCTGCTCGGTGCATACGAGCGAGATGTACGGCTTTGGGCCGAGGACGGTACGCCCGTCGATTTCGCTCACGAGCTGTTCGACGATGATTTGGAGCGAATCGAACCTAACCTTATGAATGCTTTGGAGCGGGTGCCTGCCCTTGGTGATGCCGGGATAAAGCGTGTCATCAATGGCCCTATGATCTGGTCTCCCGATTCCAACGTCCTATTCGGACCCGTTCCGGAGTTGGAAAACTACTTTTGCTGCAATGGCATCATCCCTGGTTTCTCTCAATCCGGCGGTATGGGGATGCTAGCAGCGGAATGGATCATCGAGGGCGAAACCCGCTACGACATGTTCGCATGGGACGTTGCGCGCTTCGGCGACTGGGCTGAGCCGGCTTTCACCAAGGCGCGCGTGAAGGATCAGTATGCGCATCGCTTCGCAATCCATTTCCCGAACGAAGAACGAGATGCTGGCCGACCTGTACGGACCCGTCCGGTCTATGCGTTACAAAAACAGATGGGTGCCGTTTTCGGTATGAGCTTTGGTTGGGAGCATCCGCAGTGGTTCGCGAGCTCGCCGGGAGTCAAGGATACCAACGGCTTTACGCGCCAAAACTGGTGGGGTCCAGTTGGCGACGAGTGCCGCATGTTGCGGAGGGACGTTGGTGTGATCGACATTTCCAACTTCGCGAAATATCGCTGCGTGGGACCTGGAGCTGAAGACTGGTTGAATGCCGTTTTCGCCAATAATATGCCGAAGGCCATCGGTCGATCCTGCCTCACACCGCTGATCAGCAAGCGTGGCGGCATCGCCGGCGACTTCACGGTAACCCGAACAGGCGAGCACGAGTTCTGGATCATTGGATCTGGAATCGCTGAGCGCTATCACAGGCGTTTCTTCAAACTGGTACCCCTTCCTGATGGTACCAGTTTTGAAAGTTGCACCGAGGGTTACTGTGGATTCAATATTGCCGGACCGAAGTCTCGCGAAGTGTTACAGTCATTGACCAATGCCTCGTTCGCGACCGAGGATTTTCCCTTTATGCGCTCGAAGAGCATTATGATCGCAGGCATTGAGGTCCTCGCCCTTCGCGTGTCCTTCACCGGCGATCTTGGTTGGGAGCTGCATTGCCGCTCCGAGGATCAGCAAGTGCTCTATCAGGCTCTTTTGACGGCATCGCGTGACGCTGGTGGCGGACCTGTCGGCGCGCGTGCGCTCATGAGCCTCCGCATTGAAAAGGGTTACGGCTCCTGGAGCCGAGAATTTAGCCCAGAGTACTGGCCCCATGAAGTTGGCATGGCGAGGCTCTGCAAAATGGAGAAAGCCTTCCTCAACTGCCAGGCCGCTGCGGAGACTATGGCGAAGGCACCGCGGGAGACGTTGGCTATTTTGGCTCTGGACGAGGAGGAGACATCAGCTTCGAACGCTGACGCAACTGGCGGCGAACCAATCTTCAAGGATGATCGACCCGTCGGCCGTATCTCGTCGGGAACTTATGGCTACACGGTCGGTATGTCGCTTGCACTCGGTTATGTCAGCGGAGTGCAGCCCGGTGACGAGGTGGAGGTTTATGTGCTGGGTCGACCGCATCAGGCGAAGATTTTACATGAACCCCCCTTTGATCCCGCTGGCATACGGCTCAGGCAATAGAGGCAACGAGGCGCGAGGTATCCAGCTTCGCTGCTGGAGCATCGACCTCGGCATGGGTACAAGGAGACATCGTAGATCACCTTCGCAAGCATCCAGTCTTAGGTCGTCTGGCCAAGCAACCAGCATCCGTGTTCGAGTCGGCATCCGTTGGACGGTTGACGCACTGTTCACGTTCCCGACGTCTCCTCTTCAACTGTCTCGGGACGAGACCGACGGACTCGTCAATGACTTAAGGCCAGATAGGAGCGCACGTCCCACACAAGGATGCTCCCCGAAATCAGCGGACTGTCGCAATCGCGGTTTAATGACGCGTTTGCGACGGAAAAGCTGTGTGCTGATTTCGAGGATAGGCGTGAGGCTGGCTAAAATCTCTACCGGTCGATTCTTGATGGAGATCGCGTCAACGCAGCGGGCGTTCTTGCGAATGATGGCAGGGTCATCGACACTGACGGTATCAGGCCAACAATCGATGCGATGAGGGGGTGTGATGGGGCAGGGTGAATTCAGCGGGCGGGTAGCCTTGGTGACGGGAGGATCACGCGGCATTGGCCGTGCAATCTGCCAGCGTCTTGCGAAAGCTGGCGCGTGGGTCGCAATCAACCACTCTGCCAGTGCCGAGGCTGCTGAAGCGACATTAGAACAAATCCGTGCCGAGGGAGGTGACGGCGGTGTCTATCAGGCCGATGTATCATCCTTCGAGGCGACAAGCGCCATGTTCGATGCGATTGAGTCTGATCGAGGTCCGGTCGATTTGCTGGTGGCGAATGCTGGCATCGCCTCTTTCAAAGACGACGCCAACATGCCGGTCGATCTGTGGCGCCGGATTTTATCGGTCAATCTCGACGGTACTTTCCACTGTGTCTGGCGGGCCAAGGAGAGCATGCTTGCGCGTGACTATGGCCGGGTCGTTTGCATATCGTCCATCAACGGTATTTCGCCCAGTCGGATCAGGCCGGATCGGTTGATCGCCTACGGCACATCCAAGTCTGCCGTTATCGGGTTTTCCCGCAATTGTGCCATGGCCTTTGGCCCCGCCATCCGGATCAATTGCGTTGCGCCCGGTCTCATCGATACCGACATGACCAGAGACATGAGTGACGAGATGCGTGATCGGATTGTCGCTGCCACACCGGTTGCACGCGTTGGCAAGCCAGAAGATGTCGCTGAACTGACCTATTTCCTCCTGAGCGATGCTGCGAGCTTCATCACCGGCCAGACCTACGTGACCTCTGGCGGCATCGTCACCTTGCCCTAGACTTGATCCCGGCGAGACGGTCAGGCCTGCTAAGCAAGCTTGGCCAGGAATTCCGGCGGAATGTGCGGGATTGGGTCCGACTTTTGCCAGCAGGGCAGGGCTTCTACACGTGACATCCATGCGGTGATGTTCGGGTAGCTTTCGAGCGGCAACTTCTGAGCCGCATGAAGATGCATGGGTGCCGCGACGGCGATGTCGGCGATCGTTGCGTGATCGGCCGAAAGCCAGTCGCGGCCGGAGAGCGCGTCGTTTAGGATGGCTGCTTGGGCATGAAAGGTCGGTGCGTGGTTGTCCAGCACAGCCTGATCGGGCACGTCGTCCAGGATCGGCTTCACCACATTTTCGACCAAATAAACATAGCAGCCTCCGAACCATTTGCTGGATTCCCAAAGCAACCAGCGCGAAATGTCGCCACGTATCTCGGGATCAGCGGGATAGGCCCTCATGTTTCCTGCCTTCTCACTGGCATAGATCAGGATTGCATTGGACTCCCAAAGCTTCAGGCTTCCATCAACCAGCGCCGGTAGTTCCGCATTCGGATTAATCGCCGTATAGGCTGGCAGTTTGTGGTCGCCAGCGAAGTAACTCAGCCTCTCCTCATCGTAGCCTGCACCGATGAAATCCAAACCAGCGATGACCTTCCGGCAATTGACGGTGATAGGGTCGTAGTAGAGTTTCATGGTTCCCGCCCCTTTATTGGTTTTTTTCAGACGTCTAGCTTATTCGTAAAGCACCATACAACGCACTTCGATGCTCCAGCGATCCGGCGCGTCCGGCGGCGTAGATGGGTCCTCGAACGCGGTATGGAAACTGAAGGTGCAGGGCGCATCAGGCGTTGTTGCATCCGATTTGGCACCCTGCGAGCGTGCCATCACGCCGGCTGAATCCCACTGTTTGATCAGCAGGGCCTCATCCGGGGTCATCGCTGGATAGTAGTACCACTGATGACCATCGGAGTGCCTGGCGAAGTAGTTCTCGCCAATCCGGTCACTATAGTGAATCTCGAAGACGACGAGGTCCTCGGGGCGGACACTGGCGGCATCGCAGAGCGCCATCGGATTCGTGGCGACGGGTTCTTTTGCGATGTTCCGCCAAAGATTGATAATCCCGAATCGGCCCGACGCTAGCGCACGTTCGACTGCTGCCGAATCAAGCAGTGCCTCGCCCTCAGATAAGATCTTGCGCAACGTATCGTTCTTGCCCGGCGGTTTGGTTAGATCTCTCAGCCGCTGAGGTGCGCTGGTCAAGGTGTAGTCGCCGTGTACGACATGAGCAGGCCCTTGCACCTGTTGACCGCCTTCGACACGTTGCTTGCTCTTCTTGCCTGACGCCGAGCGCACGTTGTGGTCGAAAGCGGCGACGACTCTGGCTCCGCTGGCCTCGCGAATGATATCGGCGCAATGTGGGTAGTAGCTGCGCACCACCTGTTCGTGATCGAGAAAGTCGATGTCCGGACCCGCAAGAGGGCGAATCAGTACCTCGTAACCGTTTCTATCGAGTGTGCACTGTTTCGAAGCCGGCAATAGTCGTGCATTTTTGACCGGCATCTCCCATGTTTCAAGATCCAGCCCCTCTGAGCCGGCATCGCTACCGTCGCGGTCGCGGCGTGTAAGAACCTTGCCGTTGCGGAAGAGGGAAGGCTTGGCCGTTTCCGCCATATAGCGGAATGAACCTAAGCAACTCGCATCGATTGTCGAATCGAATTCAGATGCCATTGACCTGTTCCCCCGTTGACCCTCTGTGACGTAAGCGAAGTGAAAACGCTGACTTTGACTGACCAGCGTTGTTTGCTATGTGCCTTTTTCGCCGACTGCATCCATTCAAATTATGTATACACAATTCAGCGCTTGCAGGAAAACTTTGCCGACGGGTCGCTAAGATCACTCGGTGGCTATATCGACCCTCATATTCGTTTGAATCAACGTTCGTAACTCTGCATGAGCGACGCCCTCTAGCATGAAGAGATCGAATTTTGAGAACTAGCGAGGGCCTCAGGTACGAAGCCAACAGATGGCAAGAATTTAGCTCGTTCGCTTCTCTGTAGAGAGATTGCATGATGTGAATCGAGCAATAACATATAGTAAAGAGGCTCGCCAGTGTCGGCTCTTGGAAGCTCCGTTTCATTGAAACTTGGCGCTGCGGTCTATTTCGTCGTTGGCCTCGCCAGTATTGCTCAGTCACAAGAGGTTAACGTCATAAAATGGTGGATATCGGTTGGTAAAAAGCCGCCGTAATCGTACTCGAATCGATAATAACTTACGGCTAGGCTCTGTCACGGGATCAACAAACATTGTCAGTCGTCTTCCACATCAGAATCAAAGTAGCGATGAATGGCGAGGCCTCGCCTTGTGCCCACAAAAAGGCCTGGATTGGCAATCAGCTGAAGGTTGCTTCAAGAATTAGAATGACGCGTTTATCCACTTGGCAACGGGGCTAGAGGACGAGATGAATCATGGTGCAACCTCGTTTGCTACTCCAAAAGCAGCATCGCTCAGTGGCGGGAGATAGTCCTTCAATGCCAGCAGCGCATTCGGAGAAGCCTAGCTGGATCGATTCCTTGCTTGAAATAGAGCGCTGCTTGATGGCTTGAGCTTGGATCAGGCCAGCATCTAAGAACTTCATTAAGATAACGCGGCAGGACCTTCTTAAAGACGCGTCGAAAAAGATCGCTCTCAAGAAAGCGGCCATGGCGGTTACACGAAAACGTCGAATGGTCCACGACATTCTCATCCAGGCGAGGACGGCAGAGCCAAAGACGGGTGAGGTTCAAAAGGGTCTTTTCGCATGAGCGACGCTCGGGACGAAGTGCGAAACAGTACCCAATAATCAGTTTGCGGATCAGCAGTTCAGGATCAATCGTATGGCGGCCGATCAAGCTGTCGAACGTCGTCAAATCACGCCTAATACTTTCAAGATCAGTTGTTCCAACTGGCGTGAACCTCGATGCGTCGCTTGGCTTCGCTCTCATTCATGACATGATGTAGTCTATGCTGGATATAACCAGCTTTGTACGATCGCCAGCTAAAGTGCCGGCCAATTCTAGGTATTGTGCGCCGACCCCTGGAGGATCAGCAGATGAGTCGCACAGCGAGTTCCGAGCAGTATCTGAGCCTAGTGAAACTACGCCGCGAGCTGCACCAGATACCCGAACTGGGCTTCGAGGAGAAGAAAACCTCGGATAGGATTTGCGAGGTCCTTGAGGAGTTCGGCATTCCCTATGTTCGTGGATTGGCGGGAACCGGCATTGTCGCCACATTGAGCCGGGGATCGGCATCGCGAGCGATTGCGCTTCGAGCAGACATCGATGCCTTGCCGATCACGGAGGCCTCGAATCTCGATTATCGCTCACGGCATGAAGGCGTGATGCATGCCTGCGGCCATGACGGCCATACAACCATGCTATTAGGCGCTGCACAGCAACTGGCTCGCTCGGAGAGGTTTGACGGTACGGTCCACTTCATCTTTCAGCCCGCGGAGGAGCACGGAAAAGGTGCGCTGAAGATGATCGAGGAGGGCCTGTTCGATCGCTTTCCCTCGGATTCGATCTTCGGCATGCACAATCTGCCATGGCTCGAGGCCGGGAGGTTCGCAACCTGCACGGGGCCAATCATGGGTGCTGAAGATAATTTTGAGATCCGAATCTCGGGCCGGGGCGGGCATGCGGCGATGCCCCATGAGACTAAAGACGCGCTCACCATCTCGGCGAGTATTATCTGTGAGTTGCAAACGATCGTCTCCCGCAGCATCGATCCGATTCAAGGTGCCGTGGTATCATGCACAGAAATTTACACCGATGGCGCGACCAACGTCCTTCCGAGCCAGGTCGTGATCAAAGGCGATGCGCGCAGTTTCACACCCGAAGTATCTCAGCGTATCGAGCAACGGATGACGGCGATTGTCGCCGGCCTGTGCGCAGCGCATGACGCCGAAGGATCGGTCATCTATTCCCGCGTTTTCCTGCCAACGATCAATGCTTCGGAGGAGTCAAAACGGGCTGCAGATGCCGCCAGGGCCGTGGCTGGGTCTGACAACGTCGATTCAGACTATCCACCTATGATGGGCGCAGAAGACTTTGGTGCGATGCTCCGTGACGTTCCCGGCAACTACATCTTCATCGGCAACAAAGGGCCGGACGGTAAAGGGGCGACGATGCTCCACAACCCTTCCTATGATTTCAATGACGACATCATCCCACTTGGTGTCGACTATTGGGTTCACCTGGCCGAGACGGAACTGCCTAAGACCTTGTAAAGATGAGCACAACGACGTCGGCGATCCTTTTGAGTGTCGCATCACGCCGGTTCGGGATCGGGGCATTATCGGGAAGCTCGATAACGCTTTTCAAGGTTAGCAAGCAGTCAGCGTTGCCGAACTGAACAGGGGCTTTGTTCGTATCCATTGCCGATTCGACGGAGACAACTTGCGTCTCGACCGTCTCTCTAGACCGAGATATAGAGGTCGCGGTGATGCCGGTCATGTTATGGCCTGGAAGCCATCATTTGATGGCGGTTGCCGGAACTTTCCGTGATCGATTGCAACGCGAATATCCAGTTGCCGTTTCGGCCTGAATGAGACCAAATCTGCCGCAGCGTCGTTTGGCTTGTGTCGGCTTTGCCGCCTGCCTGAGCGACAATAAGTTGCCCCAAAGAACCTCGCCAAAGTGGATCAGATAGAAATGATCGATATTGAACATGTACGAGCGGAAACACCCGCTTGCGAACATGTGCTGCACTTCAACAATGCAGGGGCCTCCTTAATGCCCGCGCCGGTTTTTGATGCGGTGCAAAGAGTGTTGCACGAAGAGAATTCCGTTGGTGGATATGAGGCTGAACGTCGAGCATCGGAGGACCTTGCAGCATTCTATACCGAGTTCGCAGGTCTGCTAAATGCTGAGGCCGATGAAATTGCCTATGTCGAGAATGCCACCCGCGCCTGGGATATGGCTTTTTACGGTCTTGATTTGCGCGCCGGTGATCGGGTCATCACTCACGGCTCAGAATACGCATCCAACTATCTCGCCTTCTTGCAGCAGTCCAAGCGTCGGGATCTGTGTATCGACATTGCTCCTTCGGATCGCTTCGGGCAAATCGATCTAGAGGGGTTGGAACGCCTGATCACTCCGAAGACCAAGCTCATCGCCATTACCCATGTTCCGACCCAAGGCGGCTTGGTCAATCCGGCACTCGACGTTGGTAAGGTCGCGCGCCGTCACAACTTGCTTTACCTGCTCGATGCTTGCCAATCAGTCGGGCAAATCGACGTGGATGTTAAGGCGATCGGCTGCGATGTTCTCTCGGGAACGGGCCGAAAATTCCTGCGCGGTCCACGCGGTACTGGCTTCCTCTACGTGCGGCGTAAGGTGCTACAGCAGATTGACCCCCCGTTTCTCGATCTGCGCGCTGCCGTCTGGACTGGCCCACACAGTTACGAACTTGCCGATGGTGCTCGCAGATTCGAAAACTGGGAGAGCTTTGTTGCAGGTCGCGTGGGCCTGATGGCAGCAGTACGCTATGCGCGTCAGATCGGTTTAGGTGCTATTGAGGAGCGGGTGACAATGTTGGCAGAGACCTTGCGGCAGTCTCTTGGGGTGGTGAAGGGCGTCACTGTTCACGATTTAGGCCAGAAGAAGTGTGGGATCGTGACGTTCCAAAAGGCAGGGGTCGAACCATCGCAAATGGCTGAAATACTCCGTGCCAATCAGATCAACGTCTCCGTCTCCTCGCTGCCTTCCGCACGCCTCGATCTTGGAGAGCGTGGATTGCAGTCCCTGGTGCGCGCATCGGTTCATTATTTCAATACGGAGAACGAGATCGATCGTTTTGTGCGCGCGGTCGACGAGATCTGATCCAATGTGAGAGCTGTTGCCGGCCCTTAGCGATTGGTGACTAATTCGGCCGGCGATGGGTGCCGATACACCAAATGATCCGGCAGGCCATCGCGATGGTGGCGACGTTCGAATTGGCATCCCATGCGTTTCGCCAATCGAATAGAACGCTCGTTTCCTTCAGAAATACAGCTTGCGGCTTCGCTCCACTTCAAAACTTCATAAGCATATCGCCGCGCTCTAAGTGCTGCTTCGTATGCAAAACCTTTTCCCTCGTGCTCGGCAATCAGGAGCCAACCTATCTCCTTTGCAGCCCAACCATCTGGATACCAACATCCAACCTGTCCACAATAGGCACCAGTCTCCTTCTCTTCGACCGCCCAAAAGCCGTATCCGCGAACATCCCAATGCCCGATCTCGGCACAGAACTGAATGAAGGCTTGTGGACGAGACTTGATGCCACCCCTCAGGATAGCTCTGTCAGTTGCATAGAATGCTGCATAGGCTTCGAAATCTGTTGGTACATTGGCGCGCAATCTAAGACGTTCAGTCGTCAATTCCGGAATCTGCATCTGATTTCTGACCCACTTAACGCCACGTTACCGTTCACCCGGTCAGGATATGAGGGCATCAAGGCTTCTGTAAATAACTGAGCCCATTAAGCGCCTATGACAACAAGCCGAAGTCTAGCACGCCTATCGTTAAAAAACGCATGTGCCGCATTGAGGGTTATTTTTCCGCATGGAGCTGACTTGGTGCCTTGGCAATCCTGGGATCACCGATATGCGAAGGGGTCGATTGGCTGCGCTCGATCGATGTCTGCCCATCTGCCAATGTGGTTGCATCTTGCGGACGGTAGGCTCCTGGCAGGAATAACGAGACGACAGCTCCACCGAGCTTGCCGTCGCCGATAGCGACGTCGCCCTGATAGAGACGTGTGATATCGCGCACGATCGTTAGGCCCAGGCCTTGTCCTGGCGTGGCTTCGTCCAGTCGTGTTCCCCGCGAGAAAATCCGATCACGTTGACCAGACGGCACACCTGGCCCGTCATCAGCGAAGGCTAAGAGCAGGGTGTTGTTCTCAATCGACGCGGTGATTTCAATTTTGGACCGCGCCCATTTCGATGCATTGTCCATAAGATTCCCGACGAGTTCATAGAAGTCCGCCTCGTCGCCCGCAAACTTTGCTCCTTGATCGATGGCTTTAACAACCTCGATATCCCTTGCTTCCAGGGAATGCGAGAGGGCGAACAGGATATCGCTGATGGAAAGATCGACGTCGACCAGGAGATTGGCCTTCCCGGCAGCTCGGTTCCGGCCGAGATGGCGATCGAGATAAGCGCTGATCCGATCGAGTTGGCCTTTTAGCGCGGTCCCAATCGCTGGATCAGATCTGCCGGCAAGCTGATGCAGCACGGAAAGCGGAGTTTTAACAGCATGGGCGAGGTCCGCGGCTTGCCCCCGTGATCGCTCGATCAATCGGTCTACATGCATCTGAAGACTATCGAGTTCATCAGCGATCGGTTGTAACTCCGCGGGCCAGGATGTCTGGTCGGATGGCTGGCCTTCGTGCATGCACGCCACCTTCGCCCGAAGGTCGCTCAACGGCCGGAGAGCCATCCGCATCAAGAAGAAGTTCGTGGCCACCAGACCAACGCCCAGGGTTCCGAGTGAGATCAGGACGGCTTGAATGAAGGCGCTGAGGGCATCATCGATTTCCGACTGCGGGCGCGCGACGGCGAAAAGCAGCGGATCAACCATCCCAGGCATTTGAACTTCGCGCGATATCCCCCGCGATGTGATGTCACCCGGCGCCACGAAGCTGCCGATCCGTGCTGACGGCGCTTCCAGCTGCTCCATCACACCAGATAAAGCCGGGCCGAGCGAACGAGACTGCATTAAGATTTGATCACCACGCCTGATCTGCCAGGCCCAGCCCGAAAACGGCTCGGTGAAGAGCGCGCCGGAAAGTGATCCCTCGACGTGAATGGTTTCATCCTTAGCAAGCTTCGTGATCGATACGAGATGGACGAGCTGGCTCTTGAGCTCCGAATCGAAACGACTTTCGACATGCTGCCGAAAAAGGCCGACCAGGATGATGCCCGTAATGACCAGCACGCCACCGCAAAGCGCGGTCGCGCTTAACACCAGGCGGGTAGAAAGGGAACGCGTCCGACCTTCACTCGACAACGTAGCCATGCCCACGCTTGGTCTTGATCAGATCGCCGCCGAGCTTTTTCCGCAATCGAGCCACCAAGGATTCGATCACATTGGAATCCAGGTCGAAATCCTGATCATACAGATGCTCGGTCAACTCCGTTTTCGAAATGACCCGGCTGCGATTTAGACCAAGATAGGCGAGTGTCCGGTACTCATTTGGTGTGAGCTGCACCGGGCGGCCGTCAAAGCTGACGGTTTTCATGGAAAGGTCGATCTGCACGGATTGCAGCGTAATCAGCGACAACGCCACACCATGGGATCGACGGATCAGCGCTTCTAACCGCGCCAGAAGCTCTTCGGTCTGAAACGGTTTTGCGAGATAATCGTCGGCACCTGTCCGGAGCCCTCGGACCTTGTCGCGCCAACTATCTCGCGCTGTCAGAATCATCACCGGGGTGCCGATGCCCTTTTTTCTCCAATCCCCAAGAATTGAAATGCCGTCGATGATAGGTAATCCGAGATCGAGAATGATGGCGTCATAGGAACAAGTTTCTCCGAGATGAGCGCCGTCTTCGCCATTCTCAGCCACGTCAACCACATACTTTGCTGCGGTGAGGCTTTGATGGATCTCTGAGCGCAACGCCTGGTCGTCTTCAACAAGCAGTAATCGCATTCAGCCTTATCTCGCCAAAGTTTATTGCTATTGATCAGTGTCAGCGCTCGGCGGAATGCACCACTGGGTCAGTTATCGTCGTCGTCGCCGCCGTCATCATCGTCGTCATCGCCACTTTCATCCTCATCATCCTCGTCATCGTCATCGTCGTCGTCTTCATCCCCGTCGAACTCATCCTCATCATCGTCGTCATCCTCATCGAATTCTTCCTCGTCATCCTCGTCATCGTCGTCGTCTTCATCTCCATCGAACTCTTCTTCGTCATGCTCCTCATCGTCCTCTTCATCCTCGTCGAACTCTTCCTCGTCTTCAGCCTCCACCTCATCCCGATCCTCGCCGAAATCACGCCATTGCTCGCGGTCGTCGATGTCGATCTGAACGAGTGTTTCGGCATCGAAGGTGAAAACCTCGATTAAGCCATCGTCGAAAAGCACTTCAATTTCGTAAGCAAGACTGCAAACCTCGGCGTTGTGCGACAAAAGACGCACGGCCAGGAGGTTGCTGGTTTCGCTAAGGCCGAGCGCAGCAATCCGGCTCCCGAGGCGAGAGAAAGCCGCAGGCTGCCTGTCTTGGCAGGACCGGTCGAAAGCGAGGACATCACCGGCAAGGGCCATGAAGGACATCGCCGTTGTCATGGCTACGCCAGCAAGTCGTCGTCGCGGATCAAGGAAGGTCATGAGTGCTTGCAGATAAATAGCATGCGTGGCTCGGTCCTCTCCGAAAGCCTCACTCTAAAGCAGACGGCACCTTACAATTAGCTGATAGGCGATGTCAGCCTCATATCAGCTCCGCAGCATTACAGTCCCGCTAAGTCGTATGAACCTTAGCGCAATAGGACAACGTTATGCCGCAGATCCTTGATCAAAAACGTTTTTCTCTTGTTCATCGTGCGTTTACCACGAGACGCATTCCAGTAAATGCAATGCAGATCCTCCTGGATGGCAGTGATCTCAAAGGCTACCGCTTTCGCTCTGGTGACCTCGCTTTGGCACGTGTAGACCGTATTGGCCACCATCAGCGCCTTGAACGGGCCAACGGACGGCGTGCGCGGTTGTTTGAAGGAGACGAAATCGTCCTCGCGTTGGGCCCACGCTACGCGCCGGATCAGTATGAGGCCATCACACCCCAAGCGCTTGGCCCTTGCCAGCTTGCGGCTGCAGGCGGCGTTGCCGGGCAGGTCACGACCATTCATGATCGCATCATACGGCCCACGGAAATCACATTGCTCGGGTTGATCGGCTCGAGCAAGAAGCAGCCGCTGAACTTGGCCGACGTCGCTATCGACCTGCAACGGCCTATCGGGACCATACCGACGATCGCTGTTGTCGGTACCTCGATGAATGCGGGAAAGACCACATCAGCGGCAGCGCTGATACACGGACTTAGTGCTGCGGGTTTACGGGTCGGTGCCGCAAAGGTCACGGGAACCGGTGCTGGCGGTGACTTTTGGTACTACCAAGATGCAGGTGCAGCGCATGTCGTCGATTTTGTCGATGCTGGCCATGCCGCCACGTATATGGTCGCACCAGAGGTACTGGAGCAGACGACGGTTGCGCTCTTGGCGGAGCTCCAGGATGCCGCCTGTGACATCGCGGTTGTTGAGATCGCCGATGGGCTCGGTCAACAGGAAACCGCCGCCCTTCTTTCCCGCACTGTGCTTCGCAAGCTCGCCAGCAAGGTTATCTTCACAGCGCGCGAAGCGTCCGGGGCCTTGCATGGTGTGAGTTGGCTCGGTGCGCGTGGCTTCGATGTCGCTTGCGTTTCTGGCCTCCTTACACGTTCCCCGCTTGCGATGCGTGAATTCACTGAGGGAGAGGGTATCACTCCATGCTTGACGTTTGAGCAGCTCTGCACGGCTGAAATCGCCACGGGTTTGGTTGGCTCCGTCGCAGGCCGACTGGAGATAGCGTCTTGACGCCGCCAAGCATCCTGGGCTCAGCGGAGCGGCGACGGCTCCTGATATCTCTTGTGGTAGCGGGTCTGATCCAGGCAGCACTTATGATTGCCGGTGCCTATTCGCTGGGTCGCTTTCTAAGCGCTGAGACGGATCAGACGCGCCTGATGTTTCTTTCGGCGATGCTTCTCTTCGGCATCCTTGCGTTGCTCATCCATGCTGGCGGGCGTTGGCTTGCCGAGTGGTTTGGACAGAACTACGTGGCCGTCTGCCGAGTGAGGTTGTTGAAGGCCATCGTGCGGAGCGGTGGCAAAACCTCTCGCCACGGCATTGCCATGACGCGGTTGATCACCGACCTCTCGTCGATCAAAAATTGGGTGGGGCAAGGTATTGCTGGTGGTACCGCGCATGCTGCTGGGTTGTTTGGTCTAGCATTAGGCGCATGGTTGATCTCGCCAGCGGCACTGATCGCGATCGCGGTAGCTTTCTTAGTCTCAGCTCTGCTGATGGCCAGCATGGCTAGACCTTTGCGGGAAAGAATTCGACAGGCCCGCGCCGTGCGCGGCACCCTGTCGGCGCGGGTCGGCGAGGTGGTTCTCACCGCGCCAGCCATCCGCAATCTGGGCATGCTCGACCAACGAAAGAAAGCGACCTACAGAGACTCGGATCGACTCGCTGAGAAGCTCGCGCTTCGCTATGGTCTGGCTGGATTGCTTCGGCAGTCCCCGGAACTGGGTTTCCTTCTGGGTATAGCAACGCTTGGCGTCATCATGGAACAGAGCCAAGCTTCAAATGTCGGCAATACAGCCATGGGGGTGCTCATCCTGGCAGCAGCGGCGACCTCCCTTCGTCAGCTCGCCCAGTCACTCGATCTCTGGCTAAGCTACGCCGAGGGCCGGCGCAGGCTTGCCGCTGCACTCGACAGTGCCGGCCCCAGTGCCGCGCTCTGGCGGGGCACTGGACCTCTTGGGGTCTCCCTTTGCCGCGCGCGCCCGACCGACTCCTCTGGACGCTCCAGCTTCGACGTAGCGCCCGAGGACCATATCGCATTGCCAGTGAGCGCCACGGTCAAAAGCCTCTTGCGAGTCATTGCCGGTCTCGGTTCACTTGATAGCGGCCGCGTTACCATCGCCGCTGCTTCGGGCGAACGACGCCAGGTAAAACGTACCAGCGGTGCAGCCTTGCTCGTCTCGTCAGATCTGCCCCTCCAACGCGGTACGATCCGTTCAAATCTTACCGCGGCTAGTCCCGACGTAGACGAAGAACGTCTACTCGCCGTCGCGCAACATTGCGGCATTCTTTATGACAGCGAGGTGTCATGTCTAGATGCAAAGGTCCATGAGGCCGGGCAGGGGCTATCTCCCTCGTTCAAAGCGAGGCTGCAGCTCGCCCGTGCCGTTCTCGCCAAGCCTGGTATTCTCTTGATCGACGAACCAATCTTCGAGATCGACGCTGAGGCTAGACGGACTCTAAATCGGATCGTCGCTACGGAGCGATTGACTGTGTTGATTGCCGTCCATGGCGAGACGCCACCCGTTGCCGTGCATCGATCCTTTCGTGAAGTTCGAGGGCGACTGGTGGAAGAGAAGGCAATGCTGACCGCAGATGGTGGCGAACCGCAACCGCTCCAGATCGTGAGGGCCTGATGCCGAAGATCATGTCGACGCCCTTCACACAAGGGGTATCACGACAATGGCAAGATGCTGTCGACACGCCTATGGGCGTGATGGATGTGCATTGTGCCGCCACCTCGGGAGCGTCAACGTCCAAAAGACTGTTGATCGTGCTCCATGGCAAAGATCGCGCCGCCGAACGCTATTGCCGTCAATGGCGGGATGCCGGAAATAGAAACGATCTCCTGATTGCCGTCCCCCTATTCGATCGCAAGCGGTTCCCGAGCTGGCGGGACTATAACCTAGCGGGCATGCTTGATCCGAAACGCAGGCTGACCCCACCCAACCGGTGGCTCTTCCCGACGCTTGACGAAATCTGTAACGAGATACGTCGACGCCACGATATCGAGCACGTCGACTTCTTCGGCCATTCGGCAGGTGCGCAGCTCCTCTTCCGCTATGCTTTGTTTTCGAGATCGTTGCCGTATGGGAGCCAAGTGATCGTTGCCAATGCAGGCTGGTACACCCTACCAAGCTACAGAGATCCCTTTCCCTACGGGCTTGTTGGCGGCCCCGAAGACGTTGATCTCCGGAACGTGTTCAGCCATCACCTGACACTTCTTACCGGAGGTCGGGACATCGACGGAAACCACCACAGTCTTCGTCAGGACAGCGGCGCCAGGCGCCAAGGCGCCCATCGTCCGGCTCGTGCGCATCATTGCTTCGAGACGGCCCGTGGAACCGCGTCCGATCTTGACGTACCTTTTGGGTGGCAGCTGAAAGTCGTTCCGAAAGCGACTCACTCCAACGCCGACATGGCGCCTGTCGCCCTGGATCTTCTCGTCAGTCAAAGGGTCGCCGATCGGCGCGCCATCTCTGGCATGACCGAGGCCGACAATGCCATTTCCCCTTGCGGGATTGACGGCTAAGCCGCCTTCATATCGCCAGCATTTTCAAAAGGATGGACCCGATGACATCGAGCGTTCTCGACGAAGTGCGATCAATCCATTTGGCTAGGTTCAGACGCGCTGCGGCGACGATCGGCTGTCTTCTGCTCGCTTTGACCGGCTGCAATGCTAGCTCTCTCGGCACGACTGACCTGCCGACGCCAGTCGTGCCAAAAAAAGTCGCGTCGCAAGCTTCATCGCTACCGCACTACCGGCCCGGCTCTTGGTTCGCGTTCGATGATGGATCGCGCGATGAGGTGATCATGGCCGCCGGCGAACATGTGATCTGGGAGAACGAGAACCGCAATTGGGAGATGCGCTATCGCAACCCTGCATTGCCGCGTTTGCGATGGTCACGTGGCTCGGCCATCGTTCTTGCCAAACCAACGTCGCTTTGGCCGCTCGAGGCCGGGCAGACGGTCCGATTCAATGTGCTTCGCGAGACCCACAAGAAAGATGGGGAGGTGGCGAGGAGGAAGCAAATCTGGCGCTGCCAGGTGAATGAACCTGCTAGCATTCAGACCGATGCCGGAGCGTTTGAGACCTATCCCATCGCCTGCGAGCGGTTGAGCCGAAGTCGGTCGGAGAAGCGACTTCGCACCCGAACGTTCCACTACGCGCCGGCAATCGGCCACTATGTGCAATACTCGACCACGAACCGGAATGGCGTGACAACGTCTCGGAAGCTCATCCGGTACCACCTCGAGGGATCTGCGGACGCTCAATGAGAACGCTGGCTCAGGGCAAGAGGCGGACAAGCGCATGGGCCATTTGGCGCAAAGTGTCGTGAACATTTGTGGCCGGGGGCCGATCCGACAATCGGGTAGATTGGAGGATGCGACGCCCATGCCGAACTTGCCCATAAGGCCTCCGTTGTGAGGCATGAGGTCGTTCTTCAGCATGATGGCCCAGCTGTCACCATCGATCGCTTGACGTCTCATCACGCCAGCAGATCATTCCGTTAGAGGGGAGCCGGCCAAGATTAGCAGGGCGCTGTTGCAGCATCGTGCTGGTCGGACGCGAAACATCGCTGTCCTCAATCGAAAACACGGCTATAGTTGGATGACAATAAGGCGGCAGCTTCAAGCCAAATGCCGCGCAAAAGGAATGATCAATAGTCAGGGAGAAACGCGATGCGATGCGTTTTTAAGACGACGGCTGCAACGGTTGCCATGGTCCTAGCGGCTAGTGTCGCTCATGCAGACACCATTAGGCTCAATGGAGCTAGTCAATTCGACGAGAGCCACGCCTTTACCAAGACAATGAGAAAATTCGAGGAGCTGGTGCAGGAGTACTACCAAGGGCCCGACGAGCTTGAGTTTGTTCTGCATCTGAACAGCGAACTTGGCTTGGAAAAGGACTACTTTGCCTATATGAGCCAGGGCATCTCGGTCGATTACGGAATTGTCGCGCCCTCGCATATGTCGACCTTTTCACAAATGGCGCCATTGATGGATATGCCATTCTTGTTCCGTGATCTCGAGCATTGGAACAAGGTGCTTGATGGAGACGCGCTCGCCCCGCTTGCTGACGACATTTTGACCAAGGCCGACGTGCGTCTGATTGGCTATGCCGGGGGTGGAACGCGTAATCTGATTGTCAACAAGCCGGTCGCGTCAATGGACGACATTCAAGATGTGCCGATCCGGGTTATGGGTGCGCCGATCCAGACGCGCATTTTCGAAGCGATCAAAATGGCGCCAACTGTGATCGCCTATAGCGAGGTCTATAACGCAATCCAGACCGGCGTGATCGATGCCGCTGAGAACGAGGCGGCTGGCGTCGAGCAAATGAAGTTTTACGAAGTGGGTCCGCATATCGGGCTGACCCAACATGCGATCACCGTTCGTCCTCTTTGCTTCTCTAACAAGACGTTCCAGCGATTGCCTGAGGACTTGCAGGCCGCAATCTTGAAGGCCGGCAAGGAGGCTGGTGCCTATGGTCGTGAGATCGAAAGCTCTCAGGATGGTGAGAAACTCGCCGCGATGGAGGAAAAGGGGTGGCTCACGACCCACGAGTTTGCTGACCGTAGCACGCTTCTTGAGCTCGCCGAGCCGGTCAAGAAAGCCTATGCCGAGGAACTCGGAGCGTCAGCCGTGCTCGACGCCGTCAATGCAGTTCAGTAGCTGCTGAGATCGGGGAAGGGGATCGGCACGCAGCCGTTCCCCGGATCCGAGCGCACTCGTGTTTAAACGAATCCTCGGCGGCTACTACCGTCTCCTGCAAATCCTGCTGACCGTCCTGATGGCCGGCCTCCTCATTCCTGTGACGCTCCAGATCTTATCCCGCTATACCGGCCTCATTCCACGGTATATCTGGACCGAGGAGATCGCGCGGTTCTGTTTCATCTGGATCGTGATGATTGGTGCCATGATTGCCGTTCGGGACGGTTCCCATTTTGATGTTGATGTCTTGCCAAAGTTGGGACGGCGGGCTGATGCGATCCTGCGTTTGTTCACCCACATCGCCATGCTCGCCGTTGCCCTAATTTTTGTGACTTATGGCTACCAATTCGCCAAGTTTGGCTCGATCCAAACGTCCGAGATTGCCGGGCTGCCGATGCTTTCGATCTATATCGCCTGGCCACTTGCAGGCGTGACCTGGCTCGTCTTTCTTGGTGAGAAGTTTATCGAGGACATCAAAACCTTACGGAATCAGGAACCGCCACACCACGACCATCATACGCCGAGGGCCAAATGAGCCCAGGGGAAGTTGCGCTGATCCTATTTGCCACGTTCGGTGTCTTGGTCGTTCTCCGCGTGCCGGTAGCCTTTGCGCTCGGCCTCGCTTGCATTCCCGTCTTCTTTATCGATGACCGATTAACACCCTTCGTCCTTCTTGCGGAGATGTTCAAGTCCTACAACGCCTTCGTACTCTTAGCCGTTCCCTTCTTCCTGCTTGCCGCCAATCTCATGAACGCTGCGGGCATTACTGATCGTCTCATTCGCCTATCACGGGCACTGGTCGGCCATCTACCGGGTGGATTGGGGCATATCAACGTGACAGTGAGTATGCTGTTCGCAGGTATCTCCGGTTCCAGTACTGCTGACGCCGCGGGCATCGGCTCGCTCTTGATTCCGCAAATGAAGAAGCAAGGCTACGACATCCGTTTTTCAGTGGCCGTAACGGCTTGCTCCTCGGTCATGGGGGTGATCATCCCGCCATCGATTTTGATGGTCGTTTGGGGAGGGCTGATGTCGGTGTCGATCGGTGGCCTCTTCCTTGCTGGCGTCGTTCCCGGTTTGTTGATCGCCCTTTCAATGATGGCCACCGTTTATGTCTACGCCAAGATCTACGACTATCCCATTTATGCACCTAGCTCCTTTAGGGAACTGACGAGCGCTATTGGGCAGGCAGTGCTCGCCCTTATGACGCCGCTTATTATCGTCGGTGGTATTGTCTTCGGGTTCTTTACACCGACCGAGGCGTCCGTCATCGCCGTCATCTATTCGTTAATCCTCGGTCTTTTCATCTACCGCTCGATTGCACCGCGCGAGTTACCGAGAATCCTTTACGACAGCGGTCGGTTCGCGGCCATTTCACTCTTTTGCATTGGCACGGCGTCGGCCTTCGGTTGGGCGCTTGCATACTTCCAGATCCCGCGAGCCTTGGTCGCTGAGATCGAGGCGATGGGACTGGGCATCACGGGCACGGGTTTGATGGTCGCTGCATCCTTCTTGATCATCGGCATGTTCATCGACGCCATCCCTGCCATCATCATTCTTGGCACGGTGCTCTGGCCCGTCGCAACGTCGGTCGGCATGCACCCGATCCACTTCGCGATCATAGGCGTGATCTCGCTAGCCTTTGGTCTGGTCACCCCGCCTTACGGACTCTGCCTTTTGATCGCTTGTGCGATCGGAAAGATCAGGGTGGTTGAGGCATTACGCGACGTTGCCGTCCTCCTAATCCCAATGTTGCTCGTTCTCCTCCTGATCATTCTCCTCCCGGATCTTATCTTGGCGCTGCCTAGGCTGCTGATGCCTAAATTTGTGAACTAGTGCTGCAATTTTAGCTACCGAGCTTTCCTCGGCCGTTCTCGAAGGCATCCTTCAGACCCATGGCCGTTACCGTCTTACTGAAAGAATTCCAGCCCCAACGATCATGGTCATGCCCACAAGCGCGATAGCGTCAGGAATCTCACCAAAAAAGATGAGCCCCCAGATCGAAGCGAATCCCACATAGGCAAAATCGTAAGTCGCGATGATGGAAGATGGGCCTGTCTGATAGGCTATTGCGGCTCCTATGCTGCCGACGAGGATGGATGTGGCAAGAAGGGTCATCGCCATCCACTCGTTCAATCCCATGGGTGTCCATGCACCGGCCAGGAATGAGCGCTGCGTTGCGTCGATGTCGAATACGCTCAATGGCAAGATCAAGAGCGACGCCAAAAGCCCAACAAGAACAAACGAGATGTTAAGCGCCAACGACAAGATGAGAGGGTTCTCGTCCCGGCATTTTGTACGGGTGAGAATCATGGCTAGCGCAAAGAGAATCGCTGAAATGAGGGGCAGGAGAGCATAGAAATTGAAATCTCCAGCCGCCGGCTTCAGGATCAACAACACACCGGCAAATCCAAGAACGATCGCTATCCAGCCAATTCGTCCGACATTCTCGCCTGTGAACAGCGCAGAGAATAATGTGATGAAGATCGGCAACGTGTAGTAAGCGGCTGCAGCTATCGATAGTTCCAAATGCGGTAGCGAGGCATAGTACGCCACCCACATGAGGGTGAGCATCAGGCTTCTTAGAGTCGTCCAGCCGAGTACTTTCGGAATTAAGGGCATCGACAGATCTCGATACCGGATGACCGCCAGCAGAACCGGGATTGCGATGATCGATCGCACGACAAAAATCTGCCACAAAACGAAACTTGCGCTGGTCTGCTTAATAAGAGCATCGCCGAGTGAAAGTGCGAGCACCGTGACGAGGATGACCGCTATCGCCAGAGGAATATTATCGCCTTGGGCTTCACTACGCGGCGCCATCGATCGTCCCTAAAACCATGCTACCGGATTGGTAAGCGGCAAGATGTTGATAGCATGGGGCTATCGCCACCCGTTTGTCAGCAGAATTTGCGAGGTGGCCGCTTGGGACTTACCAGCCAAGAAGCCTTTGGCATCAACGCATCCGAAAGCTCTTCTTCCATGCCGGTCGCTCATGTCGCTCTCTTTGATCCATCGCGGCCGCTACGACAGGTCGGCTCAGCGATCAGAACTAATTTCTGCTACCGAATCGACAGCGGTCGCAACGAATCGCCCTACGATTTTCCCTGTCGTTGTTTCCAACTCCCAACGATGGCCTTCAAACGTGCTTTGCTCTTGTTCCGCCCCAGGGGGAATATCGCCGTAGGCCCTTCGTAAGCCTTCAAAGTCAAACCAGTAAAGGGTCAGTGCTACGGACATCTGATTGCGAAACGTAACGTGGACTTCATTCGTATTTCGATCGGAGCGAGCCGCTGACCAATCATCCGCTAATCGGTTCTCAAGTTCTGCTGATCGAACCTGGTTGGCGTTGTTCCAGCTTTCGACGACATCATCCCAAGGAATGTCGAGCTTAGCTTGGTCCTTGAGACATGGATCCTCTGGCCGTACCTGCGGATTCTCAAGGAAAGCCGTAACGATCCTTGAGGGGCAGCCTGGCGAACTGACGCTGTCTCGTCGTGAAGGAGCTAGGACAGAGTGGCTGCGGTTGGAGAACGTAAACTGATAGGAGTTTGATAGTGACGTGGCCGCATAAATGGCGTCCTGTGGCGGTGTCACCGAATCAAATCGACCGGAAAGAAGCAATGTCGGAATATCGCTAACAGCGGCCTGATAACTGTCCTGAGGTAGCGGACTGCTGGCGAAGCGCTCACAAAGGGTACGCCAGGCGTTCAGGAACTCTAAATTTGTCTCTTCGGCGGAGAGGTAACTGTCTTCGATGCTGTCTCGATCGGTGTCGATGATCTTGTAGAACGAATCATTGCATTCATACATCATGTGCGCGCCGCGTGCGACTTCGTCGGCAAAGCTCAGGGACTTCTCGACCCTAGAACTAACGAAATCTTGCGCATAATCCTGATGAAGAGCATCGATGAAAGCAGGAATGAACACATAGTCCGGATAACTAAAGGTGAGATGCAGTAGCATCTGTATGGTGTTGGATGGCGTTAACGGGAAAAAGATGCCGCCGTAGTTAGAATAATCATCGATCTTGATTTCTAGATTTTTCTCTTCAGCCTTTCTCAGAAAGTCTTTTAGCTGCTCCCTACTATTGGGGAAGCGTCTATTGCAGATCTCACTCTCTCTACAGGACTGGAAGACACGCTCTAGGCTTTGCTCGAGACTTCGGAATTGCGTATTGACCCAATCATTATCGATCGGCGCCACCGAATCCAAAACAACACTTTTGATACCGTCGGGATAGTCTCGGATTGTCTTGAGCGCCACGTAGGTCCCGTAGGACACGCCGAGAAGGCTCCACTGATCAACATCCATCGCGATACGGAGCGATGCAATATCGCGCGCAGCCTGCTCGCTGTTGTAAGCGTCCAAATCATGATTTTTAGCGAGGCGCTCTAAGCAGAGGCCTAGGGTCTCAAAGTAGAGCGTGTTCGACCGATTGGTCTGCCCCGCCTCGGACGATGTACCGAATGCCGAAGAGGGATCCCTGGTCTCGGGGCAGTCGAGGTTGGCATCGGTCCAATTGGTGCCACGCAAGCCCACGACGATGAAGTCGTGATTGGTGCTCCAAGGTTGGACTTCGAGGTAGGGCAGCCAAGACCGGCTTACGATAGCAGCATCGCGAACATAGGGGCGCTCGCCTGGGCCTCCAGTGATCAAGACAACGGGTTCGCGACCCGGCTTGCCTTCCTTGGCATGAAAGGTCACCACCGGCAAATGAATTAACCGGGAATCGGGCTTGTCCCAATGCTCAGGAACCGCCAACTCACCGCAACTGATCCGTCGATGATACCTCTTTTCAGGAGCAAGTTGGAACCAGCAAGGTTTTGATCGAAACTCCGCCTGTCTGCTATCAACAAGCGCATCATTTTCTAGAGCGGTGGCCAGGTCATGCGTCAACGCCAAGACGATGATGGCCGCCCATGCCGATTTAAGCGAAACGGTGCCCACGATGACGCCTAGGCAACATGAAACAGTTGGTCGCTAGGCGAGTCATGATGATCGCTATGCCAGCTCCGTGCCCGACTTAAATTCAAGAAATCCTCCTTTCAAATCCTCTCCCACCACCTGCAGGCAATCTCCTTTCGCCCTAGCAAAGCAAACACCTCCGGCCGCTCAATCGTTCATCATTTCTATTTTGACCCAAGCCGTCGTCTGTACGACACGTTCCAGCACGAGAGCTACCGGTGGAAATGGATCAAGAATCGCTCGTATTAGCCCCGTTCGCAGCTTTCTAATGCCAGAGATCACCGACCTTTCGGCTCTTGGTCACGAGGCCGCGTGGAGCTTGCAAGCGAGCCTCAGGAGCTGAAGGTCGGATCCAGCGGCGCCAATGAGCGAGATGCCAAGAGGAAGTCCGTCGATCGTTGTCATCGGCAGCGTTACTTGAGGTAGGCCTCCCAAACCCGCGATGCAGAGCAAGCAGATCGCTTGGTGCCTATAGGTGATCTCGATGGTGCTGGTTGCCGTTCCTTTCAATGGCGCAGCACGAGGAGCGCTTGGCAGGCACAAAATATCCCCCTGCCTGATGATCTCGTTCAGCCTCTTCACAATGATATCGCGTTCGGCTCGTGCAGCCCGTTCTTGTTCCGACGTTACGTCGGAGGCAAAGGCAATGCGTTCTTTGATGCCAGGACCGAGTTTGGGGGTCTCCATTGTGATCCATGAGCCAAGATTGGCCCAAATCTCGGCGCCTTGGATGGTGCTGAAACACTCACGCCAGTCGTTCAAATCTCCCGGACATACCGTCACGTTGTCGGCTTTGCCGAAGTGGCGCGTTACCAGATCGATTGAAGAAGCGAGAGTTGAGCGAACCGACGGGTCAATCAGTTCGAAACAGTCTTTTGCCATGAACAGCCGATGGGGATCTCCTGGGCCGGCATCATCACCTAGGAGAACGGTACCGACTTTCTCGAGGATCACAGGGTCTCTCGCAAACCAGCCAAGCGTATCGAAACTAGGCGCAAACGGGATGATGCCTTTTGTATCAATACGGTTGTGGGTGGGGCGCATGCCGAACACGCCGCAATAGCTTGCCGGTAGCCGTACTGATCCGGCACAATCTGTCCCCAATGAAAATTCAACCAGCCCACCTGCGACGGCGGACACCGATCCACTCGATGAACCACCGGGGATGCGATCGACTGCAGCGGGGTTGGTCGGTGTGCCGTAGTGCAGATTCTCGCCGCTGAGGCTGTAGGAGAGTTCGTCGCTGATCGTTCGTCCGACCAATCGAGCTCCTGACCTCAGTAAGCGGTCGATGACGACGGCACTCGTATCCGCAGGGGCATGGCTTCGCAACCAATCCGGTTGGCCGAAACCCGTCGTCGAGCCGATCACGTCCATCACATCCTTCACCGCGAAATGAAGGCCGTCGAGTGGTCCGGAAGCAATCGGATCCAGCGAGACATGATTCTCTCGGCAAAAGGCGCCAAGAGGATCATCCGATGGCGACCAATCTATGTCGATACGGCTCGTCGGTTTACTCATGGGCATGCGTCCTCTGTTGCCAACATATTGCGGTCAACGCTTAGAAATCCACATCCCCGATATCAGAGCGAAAGGCATTCCTGTCATTCAAGCGCTTGGGGCCATGGTGCTCCTCGCCAATTCCGATCGCAAAAGAAATGTCAAAGGATAAGCATTTCCATCGCGTGTTTGATGACGTTCAAGACAACGACATCTTCGTTCACAGAGTCACATTCTGATGCATTTGCGGTGTCACTTCTGGACAATGTGCTGCCGTCCATCGCCCTCGGCAAAATGAGTTTTGCTTCGCTCCACAAAATGCCGAACGATGCGGCGCGGGTTAGCCTTGTCATAACCAATGGCAAGTGAAAGCGGTGGGAGCGAGTCACGAATTGGCCGTGCAACCAGACGATGGCCCGCGTAGCTCATGTCGGTCGCCGGTAGCATATTCAAGATAGCGCATCCATGGCCGGCCCCAACAAGGCTTCTCACCATTTCTGTTGAATTGGCATAGGCAAGTGTCGCCGGGTTTTGGCCTGTTTCTTCGAACAACCGATGATAATAGTCCACGGCGAACGGTCTGTTCAGAACGATGATCCTTTCACTAGCCAGCTCTCTCAGCCGCACAGAGGCGTTTCGACCAAGAGGATGATCCGCGGCCACAAGGCAGTAGGCGGGTGCCTGGACGAGTGGATCATACTCGATCTGAGGCAAAGCCGCTTCCGACACAAACATGATGGCGTCATAGTCGCCGGCTAACAGCCCCTCCTGCACTCGGTCGTTATCGTCCTCCGCGAGGTGATAGGTGATCCCGGATCCCAGCTCGCTCAGGGGGGCAAGGATTGCCGGCAGAAAAGCAGGAGCCACCGGGGCATAGTAGCCAATCCGAAGAACACCTGTCATGGCCTGCCTAAGGTCTGATCCCTCAGCCATGACCGCCTCGTACTCTTCCAGCAGGTGTACAAACTTGCGTTCCATGACCCGGCCGTTGGCGGTTGCCGAAATGCCGCGCGCGCGCACCCGATTGACGAGTTTGAGTTGAAGTTCGTCTTCGATCTGGTCGATTGCGGCGGATACCGCTGACGCGGCAACACTTAGCTCCTGGGCAGCTTTCGAGATGCTTTGCTGTCTCAGCGCGGTCGTAAGATACCGCATAGAGCGAAGAGAAATGGGCATATTGCTCGGCTTTTCCGATTTAGTTCATCGATTAATTCTGTTTTTCACAAGAAATGCATCGTGTCAAAATCGTTCTCGCTAGAACAATCGAGAGGCGTGAGATGTCCGAAAACCAACTGAAAGGTTGGCACCATCTGCCTGACGTGCCGATCAAGGTATCTCCGTTCTTTACTTGGCCGCTCAATCCGGTCGAGATGATCAAATGGGTTTGGAATTCGTGGCTGCTGATTACAGAGAAGCTGATCCTTGTCGCGATCGCCTTCATTAGCTACCAGCTTTTCCAACCGCCGTTGGAGGAAAGCCGAGACTTAGCCCTCGGTTGGGTTTTGCAGCTTTATGTGCGGAATTTTCTGCTCGCTCTGTTGGTTGGTGGAGCGCTGCACCTTTGGTTCTACACGTTTTCGGCGCAGGGAAAGAAGCTGAAATATGACCCGCGTCCACTCATGGTGAATGGCAGGAAATTCACTCTTGGTGGTCAGGTGCGTGACAACATGTTCTGGACGCTCGGAACCGGGGTGATGATCTGGACGGCCTACGAGGTCATCCTGTTCTGGGCGATGGCGAACGGCCACGTTTCGCTCGTTAGCTGGACGACCAACCAGGTCTGGTTCGTGGCGCTATTTTTGTTGATCCCGATTTGGGAAAGCTTTTACTTCTACATCATTCATCGAGCTATCCACATTCCGTTTCTCTACAACCATGTTCATTACTTGCACCATCGCAATATCAATGTTGGACCTTGGTCCGGCATGTCGATGCACCCGGTCGAGCAGATGATTTTTCTTGGCTCGGTCTTTGTCCATTTGATCGTCGGGGCGCATCCGGTCCATATTTTGTTTCACCTCCAGTATTATTTCCTGACCGCCATGACCACGCATACCGGCTTTCAAGGTCTTTGGATCATGGACAAGAACCGGCTGAGCCTCGGCACGTTCCATCACCAAATGCACCACCGTTATTTCGAGTGTAACTACGGCAGTCTTGAAATCCCGTGGGACAAGTGGATGGGCACCTTCCACGATGGTACGGTAGAGGCCAACGAAAGGATGCAAGAACGCCGCAAAAGGATCATGAACAAATGAGCAAGGCTCTGACCGTCATGGACCTGCGTGCGCTTAGGGGGGTCCGCCAAATTTCCTTTGTACAGGTGGTGCGTGAAGAGGAAGCCGTTGCGGCCTCGGAGGCTGGCATGGATATGATCGGCACGGCCTTCATTCCGGAACGCGCACATTTTGCGAAGTCGGTCCCAAACACCCATTTCCAGTACGGTCTGCCCTGGGGCAAACACGCGAATGCAACCGAAGCGCTGCGCGATGCCATGACAGCCATGGGCGCTGGAGCTCAGTCGATTTATTGCGGAATGAGCCCGGCGGTGATCGAAGCCTTGGCCCGCGAAGGCGTGCCGATCATCTGTCATGTCGGTCTGGTGCCGCCCAAGGCCACCTGGACCGGCGGCTTTAAGGCGGTCGGAAAGACGTTTGATCAGGCACAAAGGATTTGGCAGGAGATCCGCGACTTCGAAGATGCAGGTGCCTATGCGGTCGAAATGGAAGTGATTCCATCCAATTTGGCCTCGGAAATCACCAAGCGCACGTCGATGCTGACGATTTCACTTGGCTCTGGCGGCGGGTGCGACGCGCAATATCTGTTTTCCGCCGATCTTTTGGGCGAAAATCGCGGCCATATCCCACGTCATGCGAAGGCTTATCGAAACTTTGCTGCTGAACGTGACCGGCTTCAAGCCGAACGGGTCGCAGCTTATCGCGAATACATCGCTGATGTGAATGCCGGTTCCTTTCCCGGAACAGGTCATCAGGTCGAGATGAATCAGAGCGAGTTCCAACGGTTTATCGATGCGCTAGAAAAGGGGTGATGCTCCCGCTGGACGCGAAGTCTCCGACGGCAGGATCGTTGTTAAATGAGACTTTGGTTTGAGTTGCGAATCATGAAGGCGTGACAGACAGGCAAGGGAACGCCTCACGATGAGTCTTGGATTTGGAAGTTGAGATTTTTTGCTCCAGCTATCTGGAGCAACTGATGTTGATGTGAGGATCAGACGCTCATTGGCCTTTGAGCTCATCCGGTTGATCGGTTGTTAGAATGGCATCATAAAAAATTAACTATCGCGCTTCTGCCTTTGGCACTTTCGAGTTGCTTAGGTTGACGGTAGCTTAAGCATGGCCCCGCCGCCCACGGAGGGCGTTGGGTTCATGAGGCGCCCAAAGTGTGCTCATGGCCCGAGTCGATCAGCGATAACGAAAGATTAGCAACTCACGGCTACCATCTTCGTGGGAGATTGTGCGCTAGGATGGTCAATGAAGAAATCGAGGAACGTATTGGTTGGCGTGTCCTTGGTTGTTGCCGGAGCAGCAGCCATTGTTGGTGGTGCAGAATTTCTGACTAAAACGGGCAAGCAAGCGATCCTTCATGCGCAAGCCGAAACAACGGCCAGCCAATGGGTTCGCTATATTGAGCACGTCGTTCCGGAACTTCCCGAGATCGTGTTGGGCGCTAATCCTACGGACGATGCCATGATGTTTTTGGCCCATGGCATCGATACGAGCAGCGTCATGAACTATCGGCTTTATGATTCAACCGGTAGCCTGCGCCTAGCTGGCGGCATCGATGCCTATAAGACTGCCGAGCTGAAACGAAGCGAGGACGATGTTCGTCTTGTGCTCAGCACACAACGCTCGCTCCTCCATTTCGATATCTTTCCCGCCGATTCTGCGCATCAAAGCGCCGCAACGCGCGAATCGGATAGGGCCTCTGAACACCAGCATGACCATCATTCTCACGGGCCTGACCGTCATGCTCAAAAGGCACCTAGCCCGATCGAGCACATCACCATCGATCATGACCATCACCATAGTATGGGCATGCAATCCTATCTGACGCCCATTATCCCCGCCGGCTCACGTCAGGTCGTCACGGCATTTTTCTATCCTATCTTCGCTGATGATCGTTTGGCTGGCGTCTTACAAGTCGAGTTGGACCAAAGCGTTATTGCAAAATCGATTAAGTCGACGTTCAGGATGCTGTCCGTCGGCTTGATATTGATCTTGGCGCTAGCTGTTGCACCGCCGTTCTTTTTCGGTTGGCGAAAGTCGATCCAGCGTGCTCGTGCCGAGAAAATGGCGCGTCATCTCGCCTACCATGACGCCCTAACCCATATTCCGAACCGGCGTTATGCGCATGAAGAAATCGAAAGGAGGCTAAAGGAACAAGCGCACGCCAAGAACGTCATGGCCTTGCTCTGCCTTGATCTCGACGGTTTCAAGTCGATTAACGATGCTTTCGGCCATGCTGCAGGCGATGAGTTGTTGAGGCAAGCCGTCACGCGGCTGACGGCTTTGCTGAATACGGATGACATAGCAGCGCGTCTAGGCGGAGACGAATTTCTCGTGCTTCCAAAACTCGGCACCCCACCCGAGACTGTTAGGCAGCTGGCGGCCAACATTATCGAGAGCTTCCGTCAACCGTTCAAGATCAACCAGCAAGATGCTTCATGCGGTATCAGCATCGGTATCGTGATTGCCGATCATCGCTGGAAAGGTCGAGATCAGCTATTGCATGCCGGTGATATCGCCCTCTACGAGGCCAAAGCGCAGGGTCGCCAACGCGCCATTCTCTTCGAAACCAGTATGGAAGAGCGCTTGCGAAAGCGCCGTGAAATCGAGAAGGACCTCCGACTGGCTCTTTCTCGCGACGAGTTGATACTGCACTACCAACCGCAGTTCGACGTTAGAACGAAGACACTAACCGGCTTCGAAGCGCTGGCTCGATGGCAGCATCCAACGCGGGGACTGCTCCCGCCATCTGAGTTCATCGAAATTGCTGAAGAACTCAAGATGATCGATGCGATCAGCCATTGGGTTATGCAGCAAGCCTGCAAGGCCGCCATGAGCTGGAGCCGCCCGTTGAAGGTTGCCGTCAATGTGTCCGTCGTCGAGTTTGAACGTGGCAATCTTGTTGCGACGATCAATGAAGCGCTCTCCGTATCCGGTCTGGCACCTGAACGGCTGGAGATTGAGATCACCGAATCGGTCCTCATGACCAACACCAATCTTGCCATCGAGACGCTAAAGCAGGTCCGAGACCTCGGAGTCTCTGTCGCCATGGATGACTTTGGCACGGGTTATTCGAGCCTGGGCTATCTCTGTAAATTTCCATTCGACAAGCTCAAGATTGATCGCAGTTTTCTGCTGTCGAACGACCAATCGAGACAGTCGAAACGGATCATCGAGACCATGATTGCCCTTGGGCATTCGCTCGACTTGATTGTCGTTGCCGAAGGGGTCGAGCACCCCGAACAACTCGATATGTTGGAAGCGCTGTCCTGTAGCGAGGCACAAGGGTTTCATCTAGGGAGGCCCATGCCTGCTGCAGAGGCGGAGCTGTTTGTCGACCAACATATTACGCTGCCAACAAGCCAAGACATGGCTGGAGAAGCGCAAACGGTGGCCAGCCGTTCCGTTTCGGCGCTCTAACCGACGAGTTTGGCGGGCCTAAAGGCCGGGTAATGTGTCGGCCGACTTGAACAGATCGCCGCCATTCATGCAGGCATGCTCGAGCTTTCGGAGTTAGCTGATGGCCTTCTCCAGTTCGCGATAAAAGATGTCGCGCGCATGCACCTCTTGCCAAGGCTTGTGGCCGCATCGGTCGAGCAGCACGAAGCTTGCTCGGGTAACCCTTAGGTGTAAGGGTCTCTCCACGCCGCTAGCAGGATGGGGATCATAATCGCCATGGATGGCGGCGACGGGGCAACCGATTTTGCCGATGATCTGCAGTAGCTCGCCCGATTGCCTCAGCGAAGAAGCTTCCGCCCAGACGGCATGATGGATCGCCTTATCGAAGAGAACCTGAGGACGCGGCTCGGCGTTTGGCGCGTAAGTGTCCATTTTCTCGAACAGGGACATCGCCCGGTTGAGCTTAGCCGGATCTTCAAGGTCGGAAATCAAGCCCGCATATTCTTGACGTTCTCCTTCCGTAAGGCGTGACAAACGGGTTGGTTTGATCATCTCGGCGTGCTCTGCTTCGAACGGTCCGCTTCCAACCAAGATCAGCTTTGCAACAAGCGTTGAATACGTCGCCGCCAGCAGGCATCCGAGCCATGCTCCCCAAGACCAGCCGATCAAAGCGACGGGAGGTTGGCAAGAATGCTCGATCGCATAGCGCAATTCGTCGACCTGTCCCGCCAAAGACATTTCAGTCTGGAAGGGCTCAAGAACGCCATATCCGCGTTCTCCAAGCTCATGGGCAACAGGTGCGACTTCACCGGCGGCACCAGGCCCACCGTGAACAACCACGACCCGTCGGGGTGAGCTTCCATATTCTCTTGCTGGCAACGTCAATGTCATCCTCTATCGACGACTTGATCGGCACGTTGGTCGGCCAAGATCCATGTCAGGTCATCCGCAGCAGACCTGAACATCCAACCACCTCAATAATGCATGTTTGACACTCCGGACCACCATGGTTGCCTGCAGGACTGAAGGCGACGGGCAGCGTCGTTGATCCCCTTCGAAGCTTATCTAGGGCTTCGAATTTGCTCCCTGTTTATGGATGCTCATGCTCCATCCTGGGTTTGATCGTCCTCTCTATGAAGAATCTCGATCAAGGCGTCGATCTTCGACGACGAAACGCCACGTGGCCAGATCAGCAATGTCCGAAGCGTCTCTAAGTCGTCTGGCAGGGGATGTGTGCTCACTTTCTCGCGTTCGGGAAATGCGCTTAGTACGCTCTCTGGCATAAGGGCGACGCCCATGCCTGCTACCACTGAGCCAAACATGGCGTGATAGGAGCCGAGTTCGATCGTCTGGCGTGGAAGGTCGTTACGGCGTGCATACCAAGCATCGAGTTGTCGGCGATGGGGGCAGCCATGCTCAAAAACGATCACGGTATCTGGTGCTGGTGACGTTTCGTTAATCGTCGCGTGGGTCGCAGGCGCAACTAAGACAAGTCGTTCCTTGAAGGCCGGTGTCCAGTCAAATCGATTTTCTGCAACGGGTTCGGCGACGAGGGCCGCCTCGATGTCGCCTTCCATCAGCGCGCTTGCGAGTTGTCTTGGATTTCCAGTGCGGAGCTTCAGATCAACTTCGGGATGACGACGATAATAGGTTGTTAGCGGGCCAGGCAGTCGCACGGCTGCCGTACTCTCCATTGCGCCGAGCCGGAATGGACCGCGCGGACGGGAGTCGCTCAAAGCAAGCTTCGCTTCGCCCGCCAGGCTAAGCAGACGATCGGCATAACCGAGCAGCACCTTACCGGCAGGAGCAACCTTCAATCGCTTGCCGTCACGGATAAAAAGGTCCGTGCCGAGCGCCTGCTCGAGCTGCTGGACTCGGGCGGTCACGCTGGATTGAACGCGGCCTAGGCGCGCCGCTGCTTTGGTAATTCCTCCCTCGGTCACAACGGCGCGGAAGACCTCAAGGTCTCGAAGATTCATATCGCTTTTTCCGAACAATATATTCTCGATAATTCATTTTACGAGAATATTACGCTCGGGTAAATCTTCATCATCCCTAGGGCTTCGACAGCGAATAGAGAGGAAGAGTAGCCCATGATCACGATGACGCCCGAAACGATCATCACCATCCGAGAGAGCTGGTCTACGATCGTACCGACGGCTCAAGTGGCCGCAGAAAATTTCTACAACAATCTTTTTGACCTCGATCCCTCATTAAGACGATTGTTTTCAACAACAGACATGGCAGCGCAACATCGACTGCTCGTCGAGGCGCTTACAGCCGTCGTGGCGAATGCAGACGATCTGCAAACCATTGCACCGACCTTACGTCGCCTTGGCGCAAGACATGCCCAATACGGTGTGACGCCACGACACTATGATACCGTAGGGACAGCTTTGCTCAGAACGCTCGAGCAGGGGCTCGGGAGTGCATTCCGACCTGAGGTCAGAGCCGCCTGGACCGTCGCCTATGCACTCATTGCTGGGGTGATGCAAGATGGCGCCAAAGACATGGCGGCAATGGGAGCGGCTTGATACTGGCTTGGCACGGGCGCTCCTCAGCCCGTGCCCAATCTTTGGAGGCTTAATATGCGGTTGGCGATTATGGGCGCTGGCGCCCTTGGATGCTATTTCGGCGGGCGTCTTGTGGCCGCCGGCAATGACGTGACGTTTATTGCCCGCGGCAAGCAGCTTGACGCACTCAAAAGAGACGGTCTCAAAATTGAAAGCCCGCTTGGTGATCTTCATTTGCCAGAAATTCGAGCGACCGACGATCCGGCAGAGGTCGGTCCCGTCGATCTCGTCCTTTTCTTGGTCAAGCTCTACGATACGAGAGCTGCAGCCAGCGCACTTCTCCCCTTGCTTGGACGCAAGACGGCGATCGTCTCGTTCCAGAACGGCATCGATGGGTGGCAGCGCATTGGCGAGATTGTCGGCCATGAGCGCGTCATTGGCGGTACAGCCGTCATTCCGGCCGATCTACGTGCACCTGGTGTCGTCCGTCACAATGGCCCCTTCGCGCGCCTTATCATTGGTGCTTTCGATGGTAACGACAGTGAGCCTTGCCACGCGCTCGCATCACGTTTCGAGCAGGCTGATGTTGAGGCAAAGGTCGTTAAGGACATCGAGATCAAAATTTGGGAAAAATTCACTGTTCTGAGCGCCTTGAGCGCGGTCACGACGTTAACCCGTCTGCCGCTTGGACCCATCCGTCAGGATCCGGTTGCCGTTGAACTCTTCGATCGAGCGATTCAGGAGACGATCGCTGTCGGACGTGTCGATTGCTCAGGATTCTCTGATGACGCGGCCGACCGAGCGCTCAGTCTTGCGGGTAGCCTCCCCGATAGCATGCGTGCGTCTATGCTTGACGATCTTGAACGCGGTAAGCCGCTCGAACTCGATGACCTCAGCGGTGCCGTCGTTCGCCGCGCAGCCAATCACGATATCGATGTTCCGGTTCATGAAATGGCCTGGCGGGCGTTGCACCCATTTGTGCTTGGATCGAACGATCAGTAGTGGCCTAAGGACGATCATCGCCACCGTCTACTTTCCGGTCGCGATGATGGTCGAAAGGCACGCGTTCTAGACGTCAAGATTGGGCTTGTTGAACCAAGGCATTATGACGATGCCGGTGATTGGTTCGTTGGGCTCTATGAGTCCTATGTGAGCATCATCCGCCAAAGGCATTCGATATCTGCCATTCGTTGGTCTATGGGTGTGGGCACGGCACCGGTATATGATCCGAGCCAAGCCAGATAACCGACACGAGAGCGCATGTAGGCATCATCCTCAGCAATCCCACATGCCACCGATAGCTTCGTCATGTAGCCGATCCGACGTTCATCGATGGCTTCAACACGGTGGGATGCCTCGGCATCTTCATTCGCCCAAGCCCGGATGCTCATCTCCAGCCGACCGTCGTCAGATGCGCAAGTGCGTAAGAGCCGTAACAGCCGTTCCGAAGGGGGGCCTCCTTCAGCTTCATTAGCCCTAATAGTGTCGTCTGTCGCAAGTGTAGCCCACTTCTCAATGACGGCGAGTAGGAGCGCTCGACGATCCTTGAAATGCCAATAGAAACTGCCACGCGTAATCCCGAGCTGCTTTGCAAGAGGATCGACACGTACCGCGTTAACGCCGCCGCGCTCGAATGCCTCATAGGCTACATTCACCCAAGCGTCCGGACCAAGTCGTGCATTTACCTGTTGTTCCATACAGTGTGTATTGACTCGGTTGTGAATGAAGTCAATGATGCTCTCCATACATACTGTATGGAGAGCCCGAATGAAATCCTTGCTGATGTCTGCATTGGTGCTCGTCGCAGCCATGGCCTCTGCCGGGGCGCAGGACAGAACCAAGCTCGAACGCCGCAATGTCGATCTTGTCATGCGCATGTTTGAAGAGGGATGGGGCGCCAATAGCGGTTGGGAGGACGTCTGGCGCGCTAATCTTTCGCCGACATTCACATCGTATTTTCATGCCTTTCCACCGACCGAGGGATTAGAGGCTGCGATTGCTTTCAATCGCGATTTGTTTGCAGGCTTCCCAAATCTGGAAGTAACAGTGGAAGAGGTGACTGCAGAGGGAGAAAGCGTGGTTGTGCAAGCGCGGCTGATCGGGAGACATGAGGGGCCATTCCTCGGCGTTCCCGCAAGCGGAGCGGTCGTCAACGTGCCTGATGTCACGCTCTTTCGGGTCAAGAACGGTAAAATCACTGAAAGTCGCTATTTCACTGACTTGGTTATGGCCATGACCGCTATGGGTGCGATCCCGCCGATGCGGTGAGGCACCTTCTTTGAGCACGCACTATCGTGACGTGGCGGAGCGGTGCGATGGCAAGAGGACGGCGTCGACGTTAGATCGCTGTTGTACAGGGCAGGGTGACTTTCGCAATGGGTGAGAAACGGTCTCGGACGACGAACTGATTTCACCAAAGATGTCTTTGGGCTCAGGCTGTTGGCGCAACACCGACCGGCGTTCTCAGATAACGCCCGGGTGAGCCGGCGGCCCGGTCCATTTTCGCCATCCAAATCAAGGCATCCGGCAACGACATTGGCTGCGCGATACCGTACCCCTGCATCACGGAACAACCTGCCTTTGTAAGGAACGCCTGTTGCTCTGGCAGCTCGACACCTTCTGCGACAGTATGAAGGCCGAGTTCGTGGCAAAGGTCGATGATCGCGCGAACGATCGCTTGGCTCGTGTTGTCGCTGGGAAGTCTTTGGATCATCGAATGATCGATTTTGACGCCTTGAATGGGTAGCTGGGCAAGATGGGCAAGTCCAGCATAGCCTGTCCCGAAGTCATCAAGCTCAATGGAAAAGCCGGCATCTGACAGACTTTGAATCGCATGGAGCGGCGCATCGTCCGCGTAAGAGAACAATGTGGTCTCGAGGATTTCGACGGTTACATCCTCGGCGTCCAGTCCGCGTGTCATGACCTCTTGCCGCAACGTTTTAACGAACGCCTTCTCACTCAATAGGTACGAGGAAACATTCAGCGACATCCGGATGTCAAACCACCCAGCGCGTCGCAAGGCGCTCAGTCCATCTAAGGCATGTCGCGCAGCGATCCTATCAATGTCGGACATCAGACCACTCTCCTCCGCAACGGAAAAAAATGCGGCCGGTGATAGGATCCCATATTCCGGATGCCGCCAGCGAACCAGGGCTTCGAAGCCGAGAATTTTGCCGGACGTGATGTCTTGTTGCGGCTGAAAGACGACGAAGAGTTGATCAGTCCGGATCGCCGCTACCAACGCTGCGTGGAGTTTCTGGCGGTGACGATGAATGGTGCCAAGCTCCGCATTGAAACTTATAAAGCTGCCCCGCCCAGTAGCTTTGACTTGGTACAGTGCTATGTCCGCTTCATGCAGTAACTCTTCTGCATAACGAGTGCTCGCCCGCGATATGGAGATTCCGACGCTGGCGCCGATATGGATGGATCGATCCTGCCATTGGAATGGTTTCCCAAGCGCTGCTACCAGGCGTTCGGCCATTGCAGCCAATACAGCCTCATCTCGAATGTTGGGGCAGGCGATCACGAACTCATCGCCGCCAACACGTGACACAAGGTCGTTACTGCGCACGAGCGATCGCATGATATCGCCGGCGTGCACGAGGATGGCGTCACCTGCGGCATGGCCAAGCGTGTCGTTGACTGCCTTGAAACGATCCAAGTCGATATGGAGTAGGCCAATCCTCTCTCGCTGCTCTTGGAGATTCTTGTGGAGAAACTCTGCGAGCTGGATCCGGTTTGCGAGACCCGTCAGGACATCATGACGTGCCAAATGTTCAACCTCATGTTTGGCCTTCTTGAGGGCCTCTTCACGTTCATTCTGTTCCGTAACATCGCGACAGATCACGATGACCTTGAGGTTGGGATCGCCTTCTTTGCCGACCACGGCAAAACTCAATTGTATCCAGAACGTTTCACCTGATTTACGCACATTGCGAACGATCTCATAAGAATCAAGGATGCCCGAAGAGATGTCGTAACGAAAGGAAGCGATTTCTTCGTCGCTTGGCTTGACGTCATCAGGCAGAACGAATTCCTGCGGTCGGCGACCAAGGATCTCCTCGGCGCTGAAACCTGTGATCCGACTATAGGCTGGATTTGACCACTCGATCCTGCCGAAGACATCCTGCACAACGATGCCGTCGTTGGCGTGCTCGACAATCATCTCGAGGACGGTGCGATCGTCACCGATCGCCCTCTGGCCAGGCGCAGTCGAGCGCTGCTTCGCCGCCAATCGACGCTGAAAAACGGCCATGACCCCAACCATTAGGGTCAAAGCGATTCCGGTCCAAAAAGCGGGTCCCGTAAGAAGAGTTACGATGTCCAACGCATTGTTCCATCGACAGCATCGCTTCTAGACTTACTGTTTGTTCATTGAGCGTCAGTTAATCAATGCGAAAATTAAAGTATTAGATTGAAAAAGAAGAGAGATGCACATCCTATGGTTTTATTGAGCATCAATTTGTCGTCGTGGCATGATTGGGACAGTGTTCCTGTGGTCAACATGCGGTCGCTGCACTTGCGTCACGCTTTCAACGTTTGATCCAGTCTGATGTCGAGGCATGCCCCTTTGGATGAAGATTGGCAACCGCGTGTACTTGCGAAGTGTGTCACGTAATAGCCTCTGCCAAAGCTTACCCAATGGCCCATTCTTTTTATGATTTCTGGTCATGATCCGACTAAGGGGAGGACATCAGTTTCGGAGGCGTGAGATCGTTCAGCTGTCGGCGTAGTCCAACAAGTTGCTCTCGAGCCACATCAAAGTCTCTTTCAAGGGTCGTTATCCTTTGACTGTCCTCCATCGCTCTTTCAACGAGTTCACGTGTCCGACGATCTGCCAAGTAAAGGGCAGATTGGGTCTTTTGAATGTCCTTTCTTAGCCAATTATTGGCGATTTCCCACGTGGTGAGAGGTTCAAGGTCATCTGAATGCTTCTCGTCGACGATGACGTCTGATAGGAGCGCCATTTGATGTTCCGCCGCCTTATCACTTTTGGTCGATTGTGCCATCGCATCTCGCGATACGCCGGCAGCATTGATCAGTGTGATGGTCCCTTTGGCAAGCAAAGTCGAAGCGAGAACAGTCAGGACGCAACTCAAGACGACGTGGAAGCGCTGATCGGCGATCTTGTGGAGAACGTGGGTGCCAAGAATCGTGCCAATGAAACCTGCGCCGATCATGACAATGATGAGGGGCAGATAAGGCGCAAAGGCAAAGCCAATGAAGCCGAATGCCAGTACTTTGATAGCATGCTGAGCGACGACACACGCCGACTGCGTTGCGACGAAGGAGAGGCGATCCAGTTGCAGCAACTTTAACACGGCAGCAATTAACGGAGCGGTGGCGCCGAAGAACATCGTAAGGAAGGTGACGACGAGCCCGGAGAGGGCCATTGTGGAGCGACCCACAGCCATTGTCGGTGGCTTCATCCACGCCATCCAGAGAATGAAGCCACCAAGGGCAATCTGCATCGCTGTTGGAGGTAACTGCACGACCACAACCGCACCCAAGGCGCCTCCAATGGCGCTCCCGCCCAAGAAGGGGAGGAGGATCGGAATCTGCACACTGCGCGCCATGATCAGCAATCGTCCGACATTCGAGCCGATTTGGACTGCCCCATGAACAGGGATCACAGCTGTTAAGGGCATGAGCCATGCCATGATCGCGAACAGAAGAACGCCGCCACCGACACCAGCCGTGGCTGTTAACAGTGATGTCAGGGCACTGCAGAAGATGAGGAACCCTGCCGACTCGGCAGACATGCCTGGCGGAGCAAACCAAAGCGGATCTAGAAAATCCATCCATCACCCCCGGTATCCGAAGAGCTGCACACAATTCCCTTGGACACCTGAGCGATGGCTTTTATTGCATATTAATTCATCCTTACGGTGGGGCGCGCGGTCAAACCCACATTGAGCAGCCGTTGTGCTGTGTAACAAGACCGACATCGTTTGCTCGGTGCGTCCGGGCCACCAACGGAGCGCCATCGACGTGCGGTCTCCGAGTTCTTGAGAGTTTCGACCATCTTCGTGTCGCTATCAGGTTGCCTTAGGAGGCCAGCTCGCAGACGAATCGATTGGGGTGTCTGAAGCAATGCATGGGATACGCTTGCTGAGCGCCTTTCGGATATTCCTTCGCGAGATTGGCGGCGGCGGCGGACCTGTTCAGTCGTCTTGACCATCCCGGTCAGATCACGCCTCTATGCGTTCGCTCGGATCTAAATCTTCTCGCATAGTACGAAGATGGGCCCGATGTCGTTCCGACTGGCTACGATGCTGGCGTCAAACTTCTAGGCTTCGTTGGGTAGCGGTCGCTTCGAAGGAAACCAATGTCTCTGTTGTTCTATTGACGGGGGCGCAAGGCAGCGGTGGGTTGGCGTCGACCAGCCTAACTTGGTCCCATTGCAGGCTGTGTCGAGCAGCGATAGTGTGCCGTCCACTCGAAATTGTAGGCCCGATCGTAACGAGTTGTCGCATGGATGACCTAGCACTCCTGATTGATCTTCACCGCAATGCATCTCGGCAAGGTCCAGGGGGTGACGTCGAGACCGCCCAGGCAATCAAGTTGTCAGGTCTGACGCAGGGAAAGAAGCTAAGAATTGCTGATATTGGTTGCGGAACGGGTGCTTCGACACTCGTATTGGCGAAAGAACTCGATGCGGTCATCACGGCTGTAGATTTGTTGCCTGATTTTTTGACCGAACTCGAGCAGCGTGCCGTCAATGAGGGCGCGGCTGCAAAGATCAAAACCCTTGCTGCTTCGATGGAGGATTTGCCTTTCGATGGAAACATGTTTGACGCCATCTGGTCAGAAGGAGCCATCTACAACATCGGCTTTGAAAACGGAATTCAAGCGTGGCGACCCTTCCTGCGACCAGGTGGTATTCTTGCCGTCTCTGAACTGACCTGGTTGACCGAAGAGAGGCCGCTTGAGCTAGACGATCATTGGAAGCGCGTCTACCCCGAGGTCGCGACAGCCTCTGCCAAGTTGGCCCTGCTGGAAGCCCATGGCTATTCGCCGATTGGCTATTTCCCGCTGCCAGAGACATCCTGGATGGACAATTATTATCGGCCTATGCAACGACGGTTCGACGCATTCCTCGAGCGACATGATGAGTCCGAAGCTGCTCAAGCCGTGGTCGAGGCGGAAAGAGTGGAAATCAGCCTCTATGAGCGGTTCTCAGCATACGTTAGCTATGGATTTTACTTGGCTAGAAAATTTGTGGACTAGCCTAACAGTCTTGCCAAGTCTGAGCGTTCCTGCCTATGGCCTCGCTATCTGATTGGCCGCCGTTACGGAGCGCCTTAAGGCTGATGAACGATCGGATACCACATGAGGGTGTCGATAAGCGGGAAGGGGCCCGGCTAAGGTCTCCCTAAAACGACTTCTCGATAAGCAGGGGCAATGATGGTGTTTCTTTTGGCCTCAGTCGATGGATGAAGTCGATCATCCTAGCAAAGAGTTTTCAAAGCCTGTCGCGGCATCAAGTATGCCAATATCGGGCTAGGCGGTGCCGATCGCTCATGATCCGCCTGGGTGCTCTGAAATGGTCCCACCGCTGCTAGGTCAGTTCCTAATAGGCTGTACCCACTCAGAAACAGACCGGCATGATGATGAAAACCAACACGAATTCATCACCAGCCAACTCTTTGTCATTGGCCAGGATGCAGCAACCTTCGAAGAATACGATCAATTATGCGAGGGAACCGATCGTGATAAACCAAATGACAATGGATGGGGGCGAGAACATCTTTCACGGTCGAAGTAACTTTGACGATTAATCGAAGGCAGACTAATCAATTTTTGCACAATTGACGATATTATCGAATGTCGCCAAATTAATATGAGAAACAACGAAAAAAGAAACATAATGGAATATGAAATTTTATGGCCGGTTACGTGGCTATTTATATTTATCGAATGGATAATTGATATATGGATGATAACGACACTATTTCGACCGAAATCCGGTATTTTGAACATAGTCCGTGGAATGAATATCCTCGAGATGCCGCTTAGTTTTCTTTCATTCATTTTTGTCGGCGGGGATTCTGATTTAACATCATTTGATAAAGTTTTGATTACAAGCGCATCATATACATTTCTGATTCTGTCTACTGTCATTTTGTAATGTGCGAGCCTGGCCAGAATACCCTGCTTCGCGCTTCTTATACCGGGCCATGAAACGGTGACCACTCTCGACCGCGCGCGGGCTGTCGTTAGCGATGACCTCATAAATCTGCGTACGCAAATCCGCAATCATATCGAAGAAGGTTGAGAATCCGTTGGATCGGTGGACGTAGACCTGTCCGCTTTCCACGACCTTGGAAAGGTCGGTGCTCTGGCCGGCAGGATTAGTCTAGCCGTCTTCATCCAAATGGATGGAAGTAGGAGACTGCTTAGCTATTCTGGGGAGCTGCTGACTGGCCTTCCGGATGAGGCCAGCCAGCATCGGTCAACGGCTAAAATGCCGTCAAGCTTCGTCTAGAAGACGATATCAATCTCAGCACGTCGGTTTCTAGACTCGCGGACGCCATCTTCAGTAGGCACGGCAAGATCGGTTTCGCCGAAGGCCTCCTCGGTCACGACCGAAGACGGAACGCCACCGTCGATAAGTGCACGGGCGACACTATTGGCGCGCTGCTCTGAAAGACGTTGATTGTAAGCCTCGCTTCCAGCGCGATCCGTATGGCCTGCGACCGTAACACTGCTCGGGCTTTCACCGTTGAGGCTGTCAATAAGTTGCTGGATGGCACTGGCGCCGTCAGCATTCGGGGTGGCGACGTCGAAATCGAAATAAACCGTTTCGTTGATGGCTTCGGTTTCAGCAACTTCAGCTCTTTCAATGAGCTCAGGCGGACAAGGTGTACTTCCGGCATAAAGAACGATGTCGCCATCCGACTGCAGCACCGGCTGACCGTTGCCGTCCAGAATTCCATTACACATGGTGCCTCGATCGTGGGCCGCGGCAGTCTGTATCGAAGCGAGTATCACGATGGTGCTCGCAAGCGACCAAGCAGAGAGCGGGCGTTTCATCGACTTGCTCCTCTCTTAGTGTTGATTGGTTGCGTCATTAACGAGGTGGGATCGAAGCTTGAGCAGTTCAAGATCAGCGTCGCAACAGCCATCGATAATAACGATTACAACGGGTTAAGAAACGCCAAGAATGCCAATCGATGATCCTGGGGCAGCTGTCTTTGTTGCCTTCGTCATCCCACTAAGGCTCGTCGCCGACGCTTCAAACTCGCATCGTGACGCTGGCCTTGACGCATGCCTGCGACGCAATGCTGGTCAAGTCATTCCAGGCATGGTCTTAAGGACGCCAATGGTTTGTCACATAGGCAATCGGGGAAATTATACACATGAAACTCGAAACCATCGAAACCTTCGTTGTGGGCAATCCGCCGCCACGTCACGGCGGTCGGTATTTCATTTTCCTTAAGTTGACGACGGCCTGCGGAATCACGGGCGTTGGCGAGATCTACAATGCCACGTTCAATCCGCATCTCATTGCCGAGCTGGCTAAAGACTGTTTCGCAAGATCATTCGAGGGGAGTGATCCCCATGCCATTGAGCGGATGTGGCGCCACGCCTATGGCGCTGGCTACAGCCTGCGTCCCGACATCACCGTGATGGGTGTGGTAAGCGGGCTCGAGATGGCCTGTTGGGATATTATCGGTAAGGCAGCCAATCAGCCTGTGTACCAGCTGCTTGGTGGCAAGGCTCATGAACGGCTACGCAGTTACACCTATCTCTACCCTCCATCGGGCGACGTGTATCCGGATCCCTCGCTGCCGAATGTTTACAATGATCCAGACTTAGCTGCTGAAGTAGCAGCTGTGGCAATCGAGATGGGTTTCACCGCTGTCAAATTTGATCCCGCTGGTCCTTACACCATCTTCGACGGCCATCAGCCGCGCATGGAAGATATGGTGCGCTCGGAGATGTTTTGTCGACGCATCCGTGAGGCTGTTGGGAGCCGTGCGGATATTCTGTTTGGCACCCACGGTCAATTCACGGTCTCTGGTGCAAAGAGGCTGGCGAAACGTTTGGAGCCTTATGAGCCACTCTGGTTCGAGGAGCCAATCTCACCGGAAAACCCATCCGATATGGCTGAAGTCGCCGCCTTCACGTCGATCCCCGTGGCCACGGGAGAGCGTTTATGCACAAAGCATGAATTCGCCCGTGTCCTGGAAACGGGGGGAGCCTCGATTCTGCAAATGAATCTCGGACGGGTCGGCGGGCTGCTCGAAGGCAAGAAAATCGCGTCGATGGCAGAGGCTCGATCAGCGCAGATTGCGCCGCATCTCTATTGTGGTCCGGTCGTTGCCGCCGCCAACATTCAAATTGCGACATGCAGCCCGAACTTTTTGATTCTGGAAGCGATCGGCACGTTCGACGGTCCCTATGGTAGTTTCCTCAAGTCGCCAATCCGTTGGGACGACGGTTATGTGATCCCTCCGAATGAACCTGGACTCGGAATCGAACTCGATGAGGATCTGGCTAGGGACCATCCCTATACTGGACAGGAGCTGCATTTAGAAATGGCTACAACGCATGTGACGCCCTGACGTCTTGTCGACGATTCCTCAGGACGTGCACAATGGCGGCATCGCTCAAGCCAAAATCCTTGAGAAGCTTGAGACAAGCTTCATGTCGATGGCGATTGGCCTGTATTTGATGATTCAATCGCAGCAATTAGACCGGATGGCCGATCTTTTTGTTACCGATCTTGGGTTTCAGAAAGGCCACAAGTCACAGATGAGAGGAAATGTGCAAGTCGTTGATCTCTATCAAGTCAGAGCAATGTACCATCCGACTAGATATCCAGGACCGACTAGGATAGTTGGCCATGTGGCCTTTCCTTCTTCATAGCCTCTGGAGGTTCAGATGGCGCGGGGCTCATTTGGGCGTCTCGACAGCAGTGTTCAGCGTTTGGGGGGACGTGTCGCTGGCGCAATTGCGTTAGCGTTGGCTCTGACCTCTTGCCTAAAGGCGACCGATTATCGAATCGCTCCGGCCAATGACGCCGTCGTTGATACCGGTTGGATCGTCGGCGACCCACAGTCGGGCAAAGAGCTGTTCGTGGGCAAAGGATGTGTCATTTGCCATAGCGTCAATGGCATTGGTGGCCGTGCCGCCCTGCCGCTTGATGCTCCGCCTGATGGAAGAGATATCGATCCCATGGTTTTCGCCGCAGCCATGTGGGCGGGCGCATCGGCCATGCTGTCACTGCAATATTTGGAGCTTGGATACCAGATTGGCTTGTCCGGAGAGGAACTTCGGAATCTCGCTGCCTTTGCATCCGATCTGGACATACAAACCGAGTTTTCATTCGACGATGTTCCGGCCGACATCCGTCCGTGGATTATCGACACGCCCCATTGGACAGAGCCAGCATGGCCGGAACGTTTCGAAACGATACCCGACGGCCTGACAACTCCCTTTGAGGAGTTATAACGTTCTCTCCTGCCGCCGTCTGGCACAACCGCAGTCGTCATCGAAACTATTGGTCGAGTGAGAGAATGTAGGCGATGATGTTGTCGGTCTCGTCAGGGTCAAGATGAAGGTCTGGCATGCGTTCATGCGGCGTTTGTAGAAAGACGCGAAGGCTCAAGGCGGTAACACGCGGCTCGATTGCCAGATCGGGAAATGCCGGTGCATCGATATCAGTCGTTGGCATGTGACTGGGTGCGATAACATGGCAGGTCGCACAGACGGTCTCAGCCAATTGGCGACCAGCGTCCGGATCGCCAAGCAATTCCTCAGCTGATCTGCCTGTCGACATCGTGATGAGATTGAAGATCATGGCCACTAAGAGAAGACGCATGGACGAAAACTCCAATCGTAAGACGTGACGTAGCGCAAAGCGGTCTTGGTCCGCTAACGGGAGCACCGACGCGCCGATAACAACAAAGATGAGGCCGCCTGCAATGGCTGGGTGCGAAGTCAGATCCGCATACCTTGTGATTCATTGCCGAACTTGACAGTCATCACACGAGGAAGGGGTTGGGCTCGAAAAAGATCCCGACCTCACCCTTTCCGTCAGCCGGATCGTGGCCCCCAAGTTGTCGGATGCACTCGGATGCTGCCCCGCAGGCCTCGTCTCAATGCTTTGCAGTGGCAGCTTCAGCGTCCGCAACACGCATGATCAAATCGCCGACCTTTGCTGCCTGTTCGCTATAAGCCTTGAGGGTCTGTTGCCCGAAACTGGCCTGAACCTTCCAGGCCTCATCAATGCCGTCGCAATGGCTGACATCATCGATAGCATGGGCATAAGCGTGAAAGCGTTCGCCGACGAAATCACACCACGAAGCTCCCAAAGCTGCGGCGGTCGACATATAAGCTTGTGACCAGTCAGCGAACTGCTGGCTCTCGATCGACGGGTAGGTCTGTTGTATCGAATCTCGCGTCATCGGTCTGTCCTCAAGTGTTCGATGTGCATGATTTTTGGTGCTGAAGAGCTCTGATTTGAGTCCGCGAAATGCCTTAAGACGTTCGTAAAGGCGCGGTATGTCTTCGCCCGTTACCCCTTGATATCGATCTTCTTGACACTGGCTTCGACCTCCGGAGGTTTAGGCAGGGTGATAGTCAGCACACCATCCTTGAAGGCCGCTTTGACTTTCGTTGAATCGGCGTCGAAGGGGAGGGTCATCGAGCGGCTGAAGCTGCCATAGGTGCGCTCGGTCAGATGGTAGTCTTTGTTTTTCTTTTCCTCTTTCTTCTCACCCCTGATCGTCAAGACATTGTCCATCAGCGTGAGGTCGATGTCCGCCGTATCGACGCCCGGCAGTTCGGCTTCGATAGTCAGCTCCTTGTCCGTCTCACTGACATCAATGGTTGGCATCGTGTTACTGCGGCCATTGGGGAAGGGCCACTGATAGTCGCCTGCGAAGTCGTCAAGCAGGCGATCCATTCGGCGCTGTAGCGTTCGGAATGGATCGGACTCAGCAGGGAACGGCGCCATGTCGGTCTTCCGCCGCTCGGAAGGAAAGAGCGACCACATTTTCGATCTCCTTTTGACTTGTCGCGACCGCGCGGGACGATCCAAGCGCGGTTGATGAAGCCTTTCTAGAACACGAAGGCGACAAGCACTTTGATACGCATCAAGTATCACGCGCATATCGCACTCGTTTTGAGGTCAGGGCTAACATCTATCGTGGTGGTATCGTCGATGATCAACGTTGGTGCGGAGCGCAGCCTTACGGGTCGCAACGGCGCCAGCAGCATCATGGTCTCAAAAGCCATTTCCTACCCGTCGTTAGGGACTAAACGATCGACTTCAACAGGACGCCGGCGGCATAGGCAACGGTGGCTGCTGCGAGCCCGATCGATAGCGTTTCGACTCCTGACCACCACCATCCCGCCATCGACCAGCGGCTCTTCAGTGAGCCGATGGCGAAGAAGACCAAGGCGGTCATGAAGATAGAAAGTGTCACATCAGCAGTAGCACCGGCCACGAATGGTAAGAGAGGAACGAGACCACAGACGAAAAAGGCAGCAAAGGTAGCAAGTCCGGCCAGTATCGGTGAGCGATTGATTGCCGGCATGCCGTGCTCCTCGGACATCATCATATCGACCCAGTGGTTGGTCGAACTAGTAATGACCTCGACCGCCCTTTCTAGATCAGCGCCTTCGAATCCCTTGGCTTGGAAGAGCTGCCTGATCTCTTCACGCTCACCCTCCGGTGCCAGACGAATATGTCGCTCCTCCATTTGGCGTACACGCTCATAGTCATCGAGCTCGGCTTTGGTGGCGGAGTAATTGCCGGCAGCCATCGAGAACCCGTCAGCCAGCAGGTTGGCAGCGCCTAGGATAAGGACAATCCGGGCGGACAGATCGGCGCCTACCACGCCGGCGACGATCGAGAATGTCGTCACCGCGCCATCAATGCCGCCATAGACCCAATCCCTAAGATAGTTCACCCGCGGGCCGCCAGAGAGACGCGCCGCGATTTCCAGGGATGTGTGCCCGTGCTCGATGGATCCGTCGTCCGCCATGCTGCAACCTCCCATTCGGCTAATAGCTGATAGAAGCTTTGGCGATCCTGGGATCCCTTGAGCCAGATCAATTGACAAGCTTAGGGCTCGTTTAGAAGTGACGCTCGATGGTGTTCATGAAATTGATGATCATGGGTGATCGTGCTTTTGGAGAGGCAGGCGATCGGACAGCATGATGAACGATGATCTGTATAAGACACTGGGTGTCAGTCGGGCCGCCAGTCAGGATGAGATCAAGCGTCGCTATCGAACGCTGGCCAAAGAATTGCACCCCGATTTAAATCCGGATAAGCCAGACGTAGCGGCGCGCTTTAGCGAGGTGTCAGCAGCCTACGACATGCTGTCCGACCCAGAAAAACGTGGACAATATGATCGTGGCGAGATCGACGCTCAGGGGCATGAGCGCCAGCAGCAACGATTCTATCGGGACTTCGAAGGTGCAGCCGATGGCGCGAAGTATTATCGTCAAGAAGGCTTTCCCGATGATGAAACGCTGCACGACTTCTTTGCGGATCTATTTCGAGGTGGAGAAAACGGGCGTCGCAGTTTTCGGATGCAAGCCCGTGGCGCGGATATCGCCTACAGCCTGTCCGTCGATTTTCTCGAAGCGGCCAAAGGAGCCAAGAAACGTGTGACGATGGCCGATGGGCGTACCCTCGACCTCACCATTCCTGCCGGTGCCCGCGGTCGTCAGACATTTCGAGTCAAAGGCCAGGGTCAACCCGGCTTCGATGGCGGTGAACCAGGCGATGTATTCGTCGAGTTGCACATCACGCCGCACAACATCTTCGACCGCAAGGACAATGATGTTCATCTCCACCTGCCGGTGACTCCGGCAGAGGCGATGCTTGGTGGCAAGGTCGCTGTGCCGACGATCGAAGGCTCGGTCACCATGACGGTGCCCAAGGGCTCGAATGCCGGATCGACGTTACGGTTGCGTGGCAAAGGAATCGTCGATCAACACACGGGTCAACGGGGTGATCAATATGTCCATTTGAAGGTGGTTCTCCCGACGACCGCGAATCCATCTCTGGAAGAGATGTTGCGTCGCTGGCAGGCAGATCATCCATATGACCCGAGGGAGGGCTGGGGGGGCAGTCGATGAAAACCTTCACAGAGGTCGTGATTGCTGTCGGCCGAGTCGAACAGGCTGAGCTGGCGCGTTGGGTCGAGCTCGGCTGGATCTCGCCAAACCGTTCGTCACAGGCGGACTCCGATTTGCTGTTCTCCGATGTGGACGAGGCACGCATTCGCATGATCTGCGATCTGCGCAGGGACATGATGGTCGACGAAGATACCATGCCGCTGGTGTTGTCTCTGCTTGATCAGATGTATGCGCTTCGCCACCAGATGAACGTGCTCACGTCGGCCATCCGGCAACAACCGGGTGACGTTCGCCATGCCATTCTCGAACGAGTAAGAGCCATGTCACCGCGTGAACGGAACAGCGGCTAATGGCATGTACCTTTGCATTCATGGTTCGAGACATGCCTTGGCTAAATGAAAGTCCATGGGAATCGCCCAGCATCTTGTAGGCGCAACACGGTACGGGCCGACGATCCAAAGGGGCAGCGTCACGTTTCTCTTGATCAAGATCAACGTGCCTTAGACGATGCTTCATTAGGTTGCCACGCATCTCAATGTCTCGCAAAGAAATGCTGGAGGTTTTGATGCTTGAAGGTTCGGGTGGCACATTTTCGTCAATCCTACATCCGACGGATTTCTCCGCCTCCAGTCAGATGGCTTTCGAGCATGCCTTGAAGATTGCCCTCGCTAATCGATCTCGCTTCAACATCGCTCATGTCGAGCAAGACATGGGCGATAAGCCGGATTGGCGAGAGTTTCCTCACATTCGTGAGACGCTTGAAAGCTGGGGACTCCTTTCCAAGGACAGCCCGAGGCGTGACGTGGGCGATCAACTCGGTGTCCACGTGAAGAAAGTGGAGCGAATCAGCAAAAAACCACTGGAATCGATCGTTAGATTCCTCAAAACGGAACAGTCTGATCTCATCGTTTTGTCGACCGAAGGGCGCGATGGCTTGCCGCGATGGCTCAAACCCTCCTTTTCTGAGGCTTTGCTTCGCCAATCTCTGGTGCCGACATTATTTGTTCCGGCAGGGCTTGGTCGCGGTTTCGTATCCCACGAGAACGGCGAGGCTTACCTTAGCCGCATCCTGATCGCCGCCGACAACAGACCTAACCCAGATGTGGGCATCGATGTCGCGAGCGGTCTCGTGAAAAGTTTGAGGATCGAAACGCCTGCAACTGAGGCGCTCTTTATCGGCGATCCAGCCCATCGGCCGGCGGTCCATGTTCCTGAAGCATTTCGCTCGTCCTTCCAGCAAATGGTTCGACCTGGGAATCCCGTCGAGGAGATCTTGCGAAGGGCTGACGAGATACAGGCAGATCTCATTGTGATGATCACCGAAGGGCATCACGGGTTCCTCGACGCACTCCGTGGCAGCACGACGGAACAGATTGTCCGACGTGCACGCTGCTCCGTCCTAGCTGTTCCTGCAGCGTGACGATAGCGCTCTCTAATCTGCGGGACTAAAGGGCGATCCTATTGAGGCGAATCAAGGAACCAGACGAGCGACATCACTAGTTGATCGCCCAGTTCAACGTGCTGAGCCGGAATGGCTTGTGGGAAACAACGATCAAGCGGGAGCAGGCGCATGTGGCCATCCATTGTTCCAAGGCCTTTCAATCATGTCGTTCGAGCCATGCGCTCGTGTGGTGTCTGTTTAGCTGGAGCGCTTCTTGCGTTAACCACGCAGGCACGCGGGGAGCACCTCGAGCCGCCATTGGGGTGGGATATCTGGGATCCGACTTGGTCGAGCCGCGAGATCTGGAAAGGCGGCCAGGAGACTGAGACGATGCGTTGGCGCGTGGAGCGTCATAAAGCCTATATCGATGAGGGCGTTCCCGAAGCCTATCGCAACGCCAGTAACCCACTACCACGCATTCCGAGCGTGCTCGAGGCCGGCCACCAACTTTACCAACAGAACTGCGGGTCATGTCACGACAAGAATGGGAGTGGCCGCGGCAAGGCTGGGTTGTCGCTTCATCCGTCGCCAGCGTTACTCGTCCATCTCGTTCGCCTACCTACGCGAGTCGACGAGTACCTTCTTTGGTCGATCGCCGAAGGCGGCGAAGATTTTGCGAGCGAGATGCCTGCGTTCAAGAATGCGCTCGATAGAGACCAGATTTGGCAAATCATCACCTATATGCGGGCGGGTTTCCCCGCGACCGGGGGCGACGTCAAGAACTAGCTGTGTGGCACAATCTTTGACCCGAATCAAAGTTCTCACATTTGATCTGTAGCAGCATGCATCAGAAGAACGGCTGGTAGGCGTTCCTCGCAGTTTGTCGATCAAGACCAGCATACAAGCTGCTATGGGCACGCCGCATAGACGCTATGCGCAGCTCGGAGACGCACCCAGCCGCTACATTCCGTAGCACTGATTGAGACAACCATGACGTTTAACAAGATCGGATTGGGCCTTCTTCTGATTATCGTCATAATCAGTGGCGGCTTTGCCTTCAACCACTTCCTAGACCGTGACGCGTTGCCTGACGGTATTGCCAGCGGCCACGGTCGGCTCGAAGTGGAAGAGGTGCATGTCGCCGTCAGATATGGCGGCCGTGTCGCTGACGTATTGGTTGACGAAGGCGACATGGTCGAGGCCGATGATGTCTTGGCTAGATTAGACACAGCAGAACTCGACGCCCATCTAGCGCGTGCCGAGGCGGAGATCCATCAAGCGCAAGAGTCAGTGGTGGGTGCGGAGGCCCTGATTGCGCAGCGTGAGAGCGAGCTCAAGTTTGCAGAGCAGGAGCTGGGGCGCGCCGCGATCCTGGTGCAGCGGGGTCATACTTCACAGGAGATCGCCGACCAGCGCCTCACCCAGAGAGACACAGCAAGAGCCACCCTGCGTGCTGCGAAAGCGCAGCTTGCTACTGCCAGAGCGACAGTGCGTTCGGCTGAAGCAGCGGCTCGGCAGATCGAGGTCCAATTGGACGAGGCGACGATCCGTGCGCCGCGCCTTGGACGCGTGCAGTATCGCTTGGCCGAACCCGGTGAGGTGCTTGCTAATGGCGGCCGAATCGTAACGCTGCTCGATCTCACTGACGTGTACATGACCATCTTCCTGCCAACATCTGAGGCAGGTCGCCTCGCCTATGGCGCCGAGGCGCGCATCCAGCTCGACGCGGCACCTGAATTCATGATCCCGGCGAATGTCTCATTCGTTGCCGCCAATGCCCAATTTACGCCGAAGGAAGTCGAGACACGCAGCGAACGCGAGAAGTTGATGTTCCGGGTCAAAGTTCAGATCGACCCAGAGCTGCTTCTGCAATACATCGATCTCGTCAAAACTGGCCTGCCGGGAGATGTATTTGTCAGTCTCACATCCGAGCTCTCCTGGCCGGAACGCTTTGCGATCAACCTGCCACCTCGGCCAAGTGGATGAGTGGAGCCACCGCCTCGTCGGTTCGCATCCGTGATCTCAGCCATGCCTACGGTGAGACACTGGCCGTCGACAACGTCACTCTCGACATACCGCCGGGCAAAATGGTGGGTGTCATCGGGCCTGATGGTGTCGGTAAGTCGACACTGCTCGGTCTGGTCGCCGGTGCGCGCCGTCTGCAGACCGGCGAGATCAATGTGTTTGATGGCTGCATGACGGATACCGATCATCGTCGCAGGATATCGCCGCGCATCGCCTACATGCCACAAGGCCTTGGCAAAAACCTCTATATGACGCTCTCGATCCGCGAGAACCTGATCTTCTTTGCCCGACTCTTTGGCCAGGGCCGGGCCGAGCGCGCTGCGCGGATTGCTGATCTTACAGAAAGCACAGGCCTTGCCCCCTTTATCGACCGGCCAGCCGGCAAGCTTTCCGGCGGAATGAAGCAAAAGCTCGGACTCTGCTGCGCACTCATCCATGATCCCGATCTTCTGATTCTCGATGAGCCGACAACAGGCGTTGATCCTCTTTCTCGCCGCCAGTTTTGGGCGCTGATCGATCGCATTCGCGATGTGCGCCCCAGCATGACGGTTATCGTTGCATCAGCCTACATGGATGAGGCCGAAGGCTTCGATTGGCTAATCGCCTTGAATCAGGGCAGGGTGCTGGCTACAGGCAGTCCGCGCGCGCTGCGTCGGAAATCGGGTACGTCTAGCCTCGAAGAAGCCTTCATAGCACTTCTCCCGGAAGAGCAGCGCCGGGACCATCGTGAGGTCACAATTCCCGAGCGACTATGCCACGACGGTAGCCCTGCGATCGAAGCAGACGGGTTGACCCGACGCTTTGGCGCCTTTACCGCAGTCGATCAGGTGAGTTTTCGCATTGAGCGCGGTGAGATCTTCGGATTTCTTGGATCGAACGGCTGCGGCAAAACCACCACAATGAAAATGCTGACCGGCCTTCTGCCTGCTTCAGAGGGGGAGGCGTTACTGTTCGGTCGGCCTGTCGACGCGCATGATCTGGAGACGCGAAAACGGGTCGGCTACATGTCGCAAAGTTTCTCACTCTACGGCGAATTGACAGTCCGCCAAAACCTCGAACTTCATGGCCGTCTCTTCCATTTGGCCCCGGCGCGCATCCGGGCGCGTATGGACGATCTTGTTCCCGCTTTCGGTCTGGAGCGCTATCTAGAAGATCTTGCCGCCGATCTTCCCATGGGCGTGCGCCAGCGATTGTCGCTTGCCGTTGCCATCATCCACGAGCCTGAGATGTTGATACTCGATGAGCCTACGTCCGGCGTCGATCCGGTTGCACGTGATCGCTTCTGGGATCTTTTGATCGATCTCTCACGCAACCATGGTGTGACCATCTTCATCTCGACCCATTTTATGAACGAGGCGGAGCGATGTGATCGCATCTCATTGATGCATGCTGGCAAAGTGCTGGCCAGTGATGCCCCGGCGGCGCTGGCAAGGGCCAAGGGGGAGGGCAATCTCGAAGACGCCTTTATCGATTATCTTCGAGAAGCAGCAGCCGTTGACGTTGACTCCAACTCGATGCCGGAAGCTGCCATAGCCTCGGAGGCCGGCGTCGTGGCACCCGCCGTCCCTGCCACGTTCAGCCTTCGGCGACTTACGGCCTACAGCCTGCGTGAGGGCTTGGAGCTTTGGCGTGATCCAATCCGGCTGGCTTTTGCCTTGCTGGGAACGGCCATCCTCATGCTGGTGTTCGGCTACGGCATTACGTTCGACGTTGAGGATCTCACCTACGCGACCCTCGATCGTGACCAGAGCCAGGAAAGCCAGCGTTATCTCGAAGGTCTCGCAGGATCCCGCTACTTCGTTGAACAACCGCCGCTCTTGACCCATGACGAGATGGATCAGCGTCTTGCGAGTGGCGACATCGTTGTCGCGATTGAAATCCCACCAGGCTTCGGCAAGGCGCTGTTGCGAGGGGAGAGACCCGAAGTCTTCGCGCGGATCGACGGCGCCATGCCTTTTCGTGCCGAGACCATCGAGGGCTATATCCAAGGTCTACATCACGGCTATCTCGCTGACCTCACACGCCGCAATCATGGTGAGGTCACAGACATTTCAGCAGTCACCATCGAGTCGCGTTACCGATACAACCAAGCGTTTGCTAGCATCTACGCGATGGTGCCATCAATCATCCCGCTCCTCCTGGTGTTGATCCCAGCAATCCTCATGGCGGTCGGCATTGTGCGTGAAAAGGAACTTGGTTCGATCACCAATCTATACGTTACACCGGTGACCCGTTTGGAATTCCTTCTTGGCAAACAGGCACCCTATGTTTTGGTCGGCTTTGTCAATTTCCTAATCCTCGCTGGGATGGCCGTTCTCCTGTTTGGTGTACCGATCGAAGGAAGTGCTGCACTACTCTTTCTGGGTGCCTTTCTTTTTGTGATCGCCACCACCGGCGTCGGTCTAGTGATTTCTGCCTTCACCAGAACCCAAACCGCGGCGCTCTTCGGTACGGCGATCGCAACACTGCTGCCCTCCATACAGTTCTCTGGCATGATGCAGCCGGTCTCCTCCCTCGAAGGTGGCGCTTACATCATCGGCCATTCCTTCCCGATGATGTATTTCTTGAACATCAGCGTCGGCAGCTTCACCAAAGCGCTGGGCTTCGCCGAGCTTCAAGGCGATGTTCTGGCGCTGCTTGTATTCTTCCCGATCCTAACCCTTTTGAGCATGGCCTTACTCAGGCCCCAGGAGCGCTAAGGGTGCGGCGGCTCGGTAATATCGTTCGGCTAGGTGTTAAGGAGCTCTATAGCTTCCGACACGACGCCGTGATGTTGCTTCTGGTCATCTACTCCTTCTCCTTCGGCGTCTACAGCGCGGCCACGGGCGTTACCCATGATTTGCATAACGCGGCAATCGCCATCGTCGACGAGGACCGATCGCAGCTTTCAGTACGCCTACAGGAAGCATTCCTGCGGCCCTATTTCCAGCGGCCCGAAGTGATCGAGTTTTACGAGATTGATCAGGCGATGGATGGTGGTCGCTTTTCCTTTGTGGTGGTCATTCCATCTGGCTTTGAAGCTGACCTGTTGGCTGGCCGTCAGCCTGTTCTCCAGGTCGACATCGATGCCACTGCCATGTCGCAGGCCGGCATTGGCGATGGGTACATAAGCCGGATTTTGACCGAGGAGATCGCCGCCTTTACCGCCGATGACGAAGACCGCTTGCCGGTGGAACTGGAAACGCGCTTCGCCTTCAATCCCAATCTCACCGGATCCTGGTTCGTTGGTGTCACGGAGATCATCAATAATGTCACCATACTCGCCATCATCCTCGCCGGTGCCGCACTCATTCGCGAGCGCGAACACGGTACAATCGAGCATCTTCTGGTCATGCCGATTAGCGCGTTCGAGATCATGATGGCGAAGGTCTGGGCGAGCGGTCTGATTATCCTCATCGCCGTGGCCTTCTCGCTCATTCTTGTGGTGCGCACTCTGCTCGCTGTGCCCATTGCAGGATCGATTCCGCTGTTTCTCGCTGGAACACTGCTCTACCTTTTCTTCGCCACAGGCCTCGGCATCTTCCTTGGTACGATCGCTCGCTCGATGCCGCAATTCGGTCTTCTTTTCATGCTCGTCGTGCTGCCAATGAACCTTCTCTCCGGCGGCGAAACCCCTCTCGAAGCTCAACCGGAGGCTCTTCAGGCTTTCATGCAGTTTGTCCCCTCGACACACTTCGTCAGCTTCGCTCAGGCTATTCTTTTTCGCGGCGCCGATCTGGCCGTCATCTGGCCTCACTTTGCCGCCGTCGCCGCCATCGGCGCTCTCTTCTTTGCACTCACCGCCATCCGGTTTCGGAGAAGTATCGTCTCGATGGGAGCTTGAGTGTCGATCATGGCGTGGAATGTGATCCTTGATGCCTCGGGAGACAGCAGACCGATGACGGCAACCTCAAACGAGAGCCGACCTTGGTATGCTGCCACTGTCGACGAGGTGATGGCCGCACAGGATAGTAGTTCCAACGGTTTGACGGAAACGACTGCACGTCGGCGCTTGTCGACCTTCGGTCCCAACCGCTTGCCGGCGCCAAGGCGGCGAGGTCCGATATCGCGGTTTCTGGCGCAGTTCAATGATGCGCTGATCTACTTGCTGCTCGCGGCAGCAGCCGTCACCATCGTGCTCGGTCATTGGATCGATGCGGGCGTCATCCTTGCCGTCGTTCTGATCAATGCCGTTGTTGGCTTCCTTCAAGAAGGGAAGGCTGAACGGGCGTTAGATGCGATCCGCGACATGCTTGCCCCGAAGGCGAGCGTCATCCGGAATGGTCGCAGAAAGGCCATTGCCGGTGACGATGTTGTGCCCGGTGATATCGTGCTTCTGGAGGCTGGCGATCGGGTGCCGGCAGACCTCCGGCTGATCGATGCCAATGGCCTTAAGATCGATGAAGCTGTGTTGACCGGTGAGTCCATGACGGTGGACAAAACTGTCACTCCGGTTAGCGAGCAGGCATCCCTTGGCGACCGCAAGTCAATGGCGTTCAGTGGCACGTTGGTAACCTATGGCCGGGGACAAGGCGTTGTCGTCGCTACAGGATCTTGCACCGAAATAGGGCGGATCAGCGGCATGCTGACCGACGTTAGCCCACTCGAAACACCGCTGTTGCGCCAGATGCGCGACTTTGCAACGTGGATGGCCGTGGCTATCATCGGATTGGCGACTTTGGTCTTGGCCTTTGGTCTGCTGGTCCGTGGTTACGGCTTCGCCGAGATCTTCATGGCCGTCGTCGGTCTGTCGGTTGCTGCGATCCCGGAAGGTCTGCCGGCAATTTTCACGATCACGCTGGCGATCGGCGCCCAGAATATGGCGCAACGACACACGCTCGTTAGGCGTCTTCCGGCGATCGAAACCTTAGGCTCGGTGTCGGTGATCTGTACCGACAAAACCGGCACGCTGACGCGCAACGAAATGACGGTTGCCTCGATCGCAACCGCAGATCGGCTCTATCAGATCAGCGGTGTTGGGTACGCTATCGAGGGGACGTTCTCTCTGGATGGTAGGGACATTGATGCGGCCAGGGATCCTCTGCTCACCGAGCTCACGCGTGCCGGTCTTCTTTGTAGTGACGCAGGTCTTCGCCAAAGTCATGGCCAATCGCGGATCGATGGCGACCCGATGGAAGGCGCCCTTTTGGTCGTTGCTGCCAAAGCAGGACTCGACCCGGAGGCGGAGCGGCGTGCCTGGCCACGGCTTGACACCATTCCTTTCGACTCCAGCCACCAGTTTATGGCCAGCCTTCATCGAGATCCGACAGGCGACCATCGAATTCTTATAAAAGGAGCACCCGAGCGGATCGTCGCGATGTGTCGTCATGAGTGCCGGACTGATGGTGATCAAGAGCTTACCTCAAAGAAGTGGCTGGCGGATATCGATGCCCTTGCGTCGCTCGGCCAACGCGTCCTCGCCATTGCTACGAAGGCTGTCGATAGATCAACCACAGAGATCAGCTTCGGTGATGTTGAGCACGGTATGACGCTTCTGGGCCTCGTCGGTTTGATCGATCCGCCGCGGGAGGAAGCGGTTGCTTCCATAGAGGCCTGCCGGGAAGCGGGTATCCAAGTCAAGATGATTACCGGCGACCACGCCGTCACCGCCGCTGCCATCGCCCGTGAACTTGGCCTAGAGGACCCTTCGAGTGTGCTTATCGGCGTTGAGCTCGATCAGCTCAACGACGATGAACTTCGTGCCTGCGTCAAGAGTACTGCCGTCTTTGCGCGCACCAGTCCGGCACATAAGTTGCGGCTGGTCCAAGCGCTCCAATCCCAGGGTTTAGTCGTTGCGATGACCGGAGACGGCGTCAACGATGCGCCAGCACTGAAGCGCGCCGATGTCGGCATATCCATGGGACAAAAGGGCAGCGAGGCGGCGAAGGAAGCGTCCGAGATCGTTTTGGTTGACGATAACTTTGCAACGATCGTCGATGCCGTTCGTGCTGGCCGAACCGTATATGACAATATCAAGAAAGCCATCCTCTTTATCCTGCCGACCAGCGGCGGTGAGGCGCTTGTACTGATTGGTGCGATTCTTCTTGGCGCAACGTTGCCGATTACGCCTGTGCAGATCCTTTGGGTTAACATGGTCACAGCTGTGACCCTCGGCTTGGCCCTAGCCTTCGAGCCGAGTGAGCGCGACGTTATGCGTCGGCCGCCGCGAGCAACGTCCGAGCCTATCCTTTCTCGGTTCCTGATGTGGCGGACGGTCTTCGTATCGACTCTCTTCATGATCGCCATCTTTACGCAATTCGCCTTGGCGACAATGCAAGGCGCTAGCACCGCGGAAGCGCGGACAGTCGTCGTGAACACGCTGGTCGTGATGGAGATCTTCTATCTTTTTAGTGTGCGCTATCTTGGCACGTCGTCGATCCATTTGGCGGGCGCTCTTGGTACACCAGCGGTGCTAGCATCGGTCGGCGCGGTCACTGTCCTGCAATTGCTGTTCACCTATACACCGTTCATGGCCGTGCTCTTCGATACGCGACCACTCCAACCAACACAGGGTTTGCAGATCGTCGCCTTTGGGATCGTACTATTGCTGATCGTGGAAGCAGAGAAACGTCTCGTCGGGCGACTTGGGCCGTAGGTGAGTGATCCAAGTCGGCGATAGGAGAGGCGCTCTTTCTAGCTCACGACATTGGTGAATTGGCCTGGGAGGGATGACGCCAGAAACCCAGATCGATATCGCGGCAAGCTGTCACTTGTCACTGACGTCTGTTCGGCGCTGAATGGAGTCGATGAAACCACGTTCAGACATAGCGACCCGCCTTCGCCTAGCCTCAGGTCTAGTGTTGATGGTGTTTGCTATGTCCCACTTTCTGACTCATGCCCTCGCGCTGCACTCCCTGGATGCGGTCGACGCCGGTTCTGACGTTTTTCGCGCCGTGTGGCGAAGTCCACCAGGTACGATCCTGCTCTACGCAGCGCTTATCGCTCATATGGTACTCGCGCTCTTCAAGCTTTACCGCCGCCGAAGCTTGCGGATGCCACTTTGGGAGGTCTTTCAGATTGGGCTTGGCTTAGCAATTCCCTTTTGGCTTGCTGTGCATGTCGTCGCGACCCGGGGACTGAATGAGGTTTATGATGTCAAAGATATCTACCCGCTTCAGTTCGCTTGGGTGTGGGCCGAAGGCGCTGGTCGTCAGACCGTTATGCTACTTTTGGTTTGGATCCATGGCTGTATCGGGTTGCATTTTTGGCTGCGGATACAGCCCTGGTATCACAACGTTTGGCCCTTGGCTCTGGTGTTAGCGGCCTTGTTGCCAGGCTTTGCCTTAGCCGGCTTCACGGTCGGGGGAAGGGAAGTGCAGGCGATCATGGCGGGTGATCCCACCTGGCTTGAACGGGCGACAGCCGCGGGGAACTGGCCATCAAAGGATGAGTGGGATTGGGTCTATCGCAACGAACGCGGTTTTCTTTGGCTGTTTTCTGGCCTTATCGTGGTTGCTCTCGGTGCCCGCCTCATCCGCCGTCGACGGGAACGGTTGGCCGGCAAGGTGCAGATCCGCTATCTCGACGGCACGACCACGTCGATCGAGCCTGGCATGACGGTGCTGGAAGGTAGCCGAGCAGCTGGCATTCCTCATGCTTCGGTTTGTGGCGGACGTGGCCGCTGTTCCACATGTCGCATTCGCGTCGGTGCAGGAGCGGAGCATTTGCCACCGCCAGCCGACGATGAGGCAAAGGTCCTGAAGAGAATCGGAACGGCAGACTATGTCCGGCTCGCCTGTCAAATACGACCCGTCGCTGATCTCGAGATCACCCCGCTGTTGCCAGCGATGGCAGGTCCCTCGGCAAGCCAGACCCAGGTCAATCCCGGGGCTGGGGCTGAACGACAAATCGCTGTGTTGTTTGCTGACATTCGCGCCTTTACGCGCATGGCCGAAGGACGGTTGCCGTTCGATGTCGTCTTCATCCTCAATCAGTATTTCAAAGCCATGGGATCCGCGATTGAAGGGGCCGGTGGGCGAGTCGACAAATTCATCGGCGACGGAATCATGGCTCTGTTTGGGATCGATACCGAGCCGGCCGATGCCTGTCGGCAAGCGCTAGTTGCGGCTCAGGCGATGTCGTTTGAACTTGATAACCTCAACAAGGAAATTCAGGCTGAGCTGACCGAGCCACTCAAAGTCGGTATTGGTCTTCATGTCGGACCGGTGATTGTTGGAGAGATGGGCCATCGGCAGGCGACCTCGGTGACGGCGATCGGCGATGCCGTCAATGTGGCTTCCCGCCTCGAAGTCGCAACCAAGGAATTTGGCGCTCAACTTCTTGTGTCCGAACGGTTGGCTCGACTTGCCAAGGTCAGTCTTGATGGTTTTAAAAAACAAGATATCACGATCCGCGGCCGGCAGCGGCCGCTCGGGGTCTATATCATTGAGGACGCTAAAGCGTTGCCAATCTTGGGGGAAAGAGAGACCAAGCCCAGACGAGGAACTTTTCGCTTCGCAAGGCTGTTCCGCTCAAACGACACACATCAGATCGTTCGCTAAAATCTACAGGATCCAAATCCATCATACGGCAAGACGCTGAGACATTTCGGTGTGAGGAAAGGTCAGACCATCCGTCACGTCCCTGACATATCAGTAGAATCCGCCGAAAACCCAGCCTGCCAACATTGATCCAGAAGCAGCCAAAGCGAGGTAGAGCAGAAACGGCATGAGTTTCAATACAGGGAAGATGGCCATGGCCCCCCAAACGCTGGCAACACCGCCAGCAACCAAGAACGCCATGGCTGCGCCTGCGGACATACCGTGGTCAATCAGGGATCTGGTGAGCGGCAAAGCGGCGTAACCATCAATGTATGCGGGGCCACCAACCAGGACGGCTAACGGAATAGCGAAGGGGGTACCTGTCCCAACATAGGCTGAGAGAGCATCTGGTCTTAGCCATGAATTGAGGAGGTGCTCTGCAGCAAAAGCAGGCGTCAGAACCAATAAAATCAGACGGGTTATCGACCACGCTTCCTGTAAGAACCGGCTTCTTCGCTGCGCGTCACGCCAAATCCATGGATCAAAGAATTCCGACGTTCCATGGCACGTTCCGATGTTGTTCCCCATTGAATTGACGAGCCGATTCTCTCGAAGCGGCCTACGCGCCCAATCGTATTGTGCAACCATCAACGTCGCGAAGCCTCCGAAGAGGCCGAGGCCGATGGCTGCGAGGGTCTTGCCGACGGCGAATTCCCAACCAAGTGTCGCCACCGTAGCTGACAGCATGGCCGGTCCGGTGATCGGTGAAGCAAGCCAGAATGCCATGACCGGAGCAAGAGGAACGCCTGCAGCCAGAAGTCCGGTCATCAGAGGGAGGACGGTAACGCCGCAAACCGGCAGAAACGCCCCGACGAGCGTCGTGGCTGTAATCGCTTGAAGGGGATGACCGTAGAACAATGCTGCAACCCGATCGCCAGCACCACTGGCTGCGATCCAAGCGGCGAGGATAATGCCCGGAGCCACCAACGGTGTGACGCCAATCATGCCACTGACAACAAAAGCCAGCATGTTGATCGCCGGCTCGAACTGCCAGGTGACGAAACCGACCATCGTTACAGCCAGCATCGTGAGGGCGTATCGCACTTCAGGCGATGTAGCGCGGTAGCGTTCTGGAACGATCATGGGTGGGCTCTCTTCTCACAATTCAACATGAAGAATGAGCCCTAGCGATTCATTTGAGAAACGCGTATTTTGTAATTCAGCTATGAGATCTGCCAATACTTAATATGACCCAACTCGACAGCGATCTGCTAAGAACCTTTCTTGCCGTGGCCGAGACCGGAAGCGTTACGGCGGGCGCCGAGCGCATCCACCGCTCACAATCCGCGACGAGCTTGCAGATCAAACAGCTCGAACAAATCGTCGGATGTGCGCTTTTTCGGCGGCACGGCCGCGGTGTCGTAACGACAACCGCAGGGGATCGGTTGCTGCCAGTCGCTCAAGACGTGACACGATCACTCGACTCAACGCTCGCGGAAATGCGCGGTGAAAGCCTGTCTGGCTGTCTCCGAATTGGAATACCCGATGATCATAGCCGTCTGACGCTACCCCGTATCATCGCCGAGTTCGGATTGCGACATCCGAAAGTTGAGCTTCACGTGCAGTCGTCTATTGGAATGGGTTTCGACACCGCGTTGAAGAGCGGTGAGCTCGACATCGCAATCTTCGAGGTGCCTGAACAAGCCAATCAAGACGAGGTCTTGCGCAAGGATGTGCTCGTTTGGCTTGCCAGGCGCGATATGGATGTTAGCAGTGATCACGTGTTGCCCGTCGCACTATTTGATCGAGACTGCTGGTGGCGTGATGTTGCCCTTGCTGGCCTCAATGCCTCGGGTCGACGTCATCGAGTTCTCTTCACCGGAGAAAGTGTCGTTGGCATCCGCTCTGCCGTACGTTCCGGAATTGCCGCTGGTCTACTAAGCGAGTGCGAAGCCGATGACATGTTGGCGCCGGTGCCCGGTCTCGACATTCGCACGCCTTCCGTCCTGGTGATGCGAAGGGCGCAGGGAGCTGCGGGAGATACGGTCGAGGCCTTAAGTGAAGTTGTCCGCCTCGCATTCAGCCCATGATGATAATCCTTCAGTTTCGATGGTAGACTTTTGTGCATCTCAATTGTTCAAGGCAAAAACTCGTGTGACTTGAGACATTAGCCCTAGTTAGCAACGGCAAAGTCCTTCCCAGTCCAGGTTCTTTGTGCGATTAACGAAGATCGGCTTCGCAATTTGCAGGAAGAAAAACGTGTCTTATTTGGTATTTGAGATTCTCCTCTTTCTAGTTGTGGCGGCGCTTTTTGGTTTTGTTGCAGGCTGGGCTGCCGGAAGAGCGCGCAGTTCGAACGAACTGAGGGCGCTTAAGTCTCGCCTGCAAACCAGTTCCGGCGAAGTCGGTGTTGAACAGGTTCGACGATCGGCGGATCAGGGATCGCATTCGACGGCAGGATATGATCAGACCAACGGAACGCCGACAGTCAGCCGTTAGGTGACCTGCGCTCAGAGCATTCACGAACGATACGCTGTAGCGCCTTTCCTCGATGACAGAGCGAGTGGGCTGCTATCGATGAGACCCTTTGCTCGATGCTCGCTTCTAGAGTTCTGGGTCGTCTTGCGGTCCCGATATCTGACCTATCATGAGCTGGGAGATACCGTCAGCGGATCGTCGAAGTCGATCGACATAGGTCTCAGCCGTCTTCAAGTCGACACGTTGATTGGGGGCATGAAAGGAGAGTGTCGCGCAGAATCGGCCGGTCGCATCTCTAATCGGCACGGCCAATGCCACCATGCCATCGATGAACTCTTCATTATCCAGTGAGAAGCCATTTTGTCGGATCTGTGCCAGATGGCTTTCAAGGACGGCTGCATCGGTAATCGTGTTGCGCGCGCGTCGTTCGAGTATTGTGCTGTTGAGATAGCTGTCGAGATACATCTTGGGGAGACTGCTCAGATACATCTTGCCACTTGCGGTGCAGTAAAGGGGGACATGCGAGCCGATCGGTAAGTGAATTCTCAGCGGCCAGCGTGTTTCGACCCGGTCCCAGTACAGCATGCCATCGATATTGGGCAGCGACAGATTGCAGGTCTCACCGATCTCTTCCGAAAGCTTTGTCAAGATTGCCTGTCTTGCGGCCCGGAGATCAGTAGAAGAGAGGAGGGCAGTTGCCAAACGTTGCGCGCGAGGGCCAGGCGACAAGCGGCGGCCGTCGATGTCTCTGACCAAAAATTCCTCTTGTTCCAGCGTTCGACACAATCGGTGAATCGACGGTTTGGCAAAGCCCAGTTTTCTGTTCAGTTCGGTGGGTGTGCTGGACCCTCCATCAGAAACCATTGTCTCCAGCAACACCAAGCCTCTTAAGACAGTCGGTACATTACCGTTCTCAGTCTCATTGTCGTTCATAAGATGACCCCAAAGCACATGATAGCTTAACGACAACGAAGCAGATCGTTGCCTTATCAGTCCAGAAGGGAAAAAGAGATTTCAGCGATTTCGTCGATCGTCGTCTTGATTGAGGTGATCACAAATCGTCGACCTATGGGAATCAGAACCCAAGGGCGTCGTTGCGCCGGCAACGCATCACCATAAAGGTGATGACACCTGCTCGCCGTCCATTTCAGCTCTTGTCGGTATCTTCGGAATGCCGGTTAGGCGCTCCTCCACCAACGCCTGGGTTCGACGTTTTCCGGCAGCGTATCCTTCGGAATCTCTCTCGCGACATCGTGGATCATCTGGTAGGTGTCGATCCCGCCAGCCCAGCCATTCAGGCGATCGCGCCATTCCTCCCAGGGGGCAGGGTTGTATTGGGGCGAACACATTTGCTCTGCCTTGGCGATCTCCTCATCGGAGATTGACGCAATGCGCACCCCGTTCTCCGCAAAGATCGTGCCCGGCAGCTGCGGTGTTGAGGCGCCGACCGTCCTGACCAGTGCTGCCTCGTTAGCCGCCTGGATTTGGACCTGTGTAAGGTAAGCTGATTCCATCACAGCATCCTGCAGATCGCCTCCAAGACGATCGAACACGGAGGCGCTCATGGCTGTGTGTTCCGTGCCGCAGAAGAACCGAAGATCCACCGACTGTGAAACGACTGGCGACATGTTGGCGTAAGCGACTGCGGACGGCCAGGTCTCGGCGCCATCGAGTAATCCCTGCTTCAAGCCATCTAAGGTCTCTTCCCAAGGGACCGGTATGGGGTTGAGTTGCATCAGCTCCATCGCAATTCGGCCAAGCTGAGTGCCGGTAACCCTGTTTCTCGTGCCGGCCAGCTGATCAACGCTGGTCACGGTTTCCTTATCGCTCCAACCAAGGCCGAGCTGAAGACCTCGAAGTTCACAATGAGTAAACAGAAACTGGAGACCATGCCGTGTGCGGAGAGGGTCGCGTAGGATCTGTTGGCTCTTCGGGTGGTACATGAAGTAGTATTGTGAAGCCCGGGTCGGAAACATGTAGGCATAATCAAGCACGTTGAGGTAAGGCGCCCCGCCGGCCGAATTCTGGGTCGACGCGGCGAATATATCGATCTCGCCAGACATGGTTTTGTCAACGCAGTTGAGCTGCCCGCAAATCTGATTCGAGCCTATGAATTCGATACGGATCGCACCATCCGTACGCTCCTCAAGATCGCGCACGAATTCCAAACAACCAGCTCTCTCGATCAGAAGATTCTTCTCGTTAAAGCCAGAAGCGCCAAATCGAAGCGTCACCTTTGGAGCGTTTGTAAAACGTTTTTCGTAAGTCGAGTTGGCGGCCCTGGCCAGGCTAGATAGGCTCAGTGAACCGGCCATCGTCCCGGCTGCCAGCAAGGTGGATGACCAGCCAAAAGCGCCCGCGACCTTGAAAAGATCGCGCCGGTTGATCCCGTCTGCCTTCCGGAAATGCATCGCTGTTGTCCTTTTTGACGTTACTTACGTGTTCGGAAAAACGCACCGTAACTAGCCGTTCAAGGTTGCCCGAAGGCGATCAACGAATTCGGAGAGCCGACTGTAAAACTAAGGAAGCGCGTTCGCTTTAGATGGAATGTGGTCACGTATCAATAAAATTTTTGAGACTTTTCGAAAAAATTTTTGACTTTTGATTTCTCAATCGTGTAAAGCCAGCCAGTGTTCAGTCTCACCGAAGGTTTTGAAGGTAGACCGATCGATCCTGTTGAGGCTCACAGCCAATCGCTTGTCCATGGACATCGTCACTATCGTTAGCGCCTGAGTATTTGTCTCCTTGATCTGGCTAAAGTTCCCTTTTTGAGAACGAGTTTAGTTTTTCGTCAAAAGGTCGCTGAAAACGACCCCGCGAAACCAGTCAAGGGTGCCATTGCAATGACATGTGACCGTGTACAGACTTGCTTTTCGATCTCATTGACGTGGGCTTGTCTTGGTCTGTTCTCAATCATGCAAGCTTTCTGGCAGCCAGCCGAAGCGCGAACGGAGCGGCATGATATCCCTCCCGATCGCCTAGTGGCACTAGCCAATCGATTTGTCGACATGACGGCAGACAAGGGCGTGTCGTCATCCTGCCAACTTCACCTGATCGAGGTCGAAAATTTCGCGGGACCTCTCCTGAGCCAGCGAACAGTCCGTGCTCTTGAATTATCGCTCAACAATATTCTCCGCGATCGCTTCCCTGAAGCTGGTTGCAAAGCTGCGTTCGTTAAGGGGTATGACAGTGCCCTCAAGGGTGAGATCGCCCGGTTACTTACGAACGATGGGCGCCCTGGTTTTCTCTATACCTTGTCGTTTTTCCCACGCGATGAAGGGCTTCTTCTGCTTGCCACGGCTTATCGACCCGATGGTCAGTTCGCAGCGTTTTCCAACAAGGTTCTCATCGAGACAGTCCAGGCCAAGAGCGATGACGATGCGGTGGTCGCCGACGAACCTGTTTTGGGCTTGGATGTTCCAAAGGCTTTCGTCGATGCTGATCCGCCTGCGGAATTTGGGAGTCTCGCTGCCGTCGGTACGCCTGCGGAGATCGCCCGCATCAAGGCAAAAAAAATTGCTTCGATGCCAGCAGCGCCAGCACCGTTGCCCCCACCTGAAGTCGGCCTTCGAATCGATATTGGTGGCGCCGTCGATCCCGCGGTAATCAAGACTCTCGCCGAGGCGTTTTTACGCCAACAAGTCGAGGGCCCTTCGATTGGGACGGTCATCGAAGACACAAACCGTCTCAAGCTTCAGGGCGTAACGACGGCGGACCTACGCGGCATCGAACTTCTCGACAATGATCGTGAAGCCGCTTTCGAAAGTCTTTTTCGGGGCGATGTCGATCTTGTCGTCGCCTCGGATCCGATCTCACAAGCCCAATACGATCGATTTGCCGAGGCCTTTGGCGTCGACATGCGAAGTGGGGCAGGGGAGACGGTCATCGGCATCGATGCAGCAAGCTTTGTCGTTCATCCCGAGAACAGGCTATCGAGCCTAACGAAGGATCTCGCCGCCAATATCTTCCGCGGCAATATCGCCAGCTGGGATGAGGCCAATGTCGCGCGTTCAGGCTTAGCCGGGCCCATACAGGCCCTTGCGCCTGCTTATGACCTTGGTGTCCAAATCGGCCGGACCATGAGGCCCGACTTGGTCTTGAACACAAGCTTTGAGATTATCGATCTGGTTGAACTCAATCCGCTAAGTATCGGAATCGCCAATGCGATTGTAGTCGAGGGACGAGGACATCGAACGCTGGCGATCGAGGAATGCGGCATTGTCTACCCGACGGATAATTTTTTACTTCGAACGGAAGATCATCCGCTTGCACGCCGCCTGTTTCTCTATTCGAATCCCGCCAAGGGCAACCGCTTTCGAAATGCGTTTTTGTTCTTCGCGACGTCCGAGGCCGGACAAGACCTCGTCAGTCGCCATGCGGTCGATCTCGATGTTGCGTTCGGTGGATGGGACCGAACGGTCGAGCGAATCAAGATCATCGAAAGTCAGCCTGCAGAGTCACCAAACCTGAAGGCCGAACTCATCGATATCATTGGCGATGCGAGGCGACTGTCGACAACCTTTCGCTTTCGGTTCGACAGTCCGGAGCTTCGGCTTGATCAGCACGCGGCTCGGGATCTCGCCAATCTCATCAAGCTTAGCCAGCGTGAACAAATCGACCCCCGGCGATTAATGCTGTTGGGTTTTGCCGATGCGGATGGTCATGCCGGCTACAACGAAGTCCTCTCCTTGCAGCGCGCCCAGGCGATTGCAAAACGGCTTCGTACCTACGGCATCGACGTCCCGACGAGCAATATACTTGGATTTGGCGAGGAGGCCCCTATCGCCTGCAACACAAGACCCGATGGCACAAATGACGAAGTCGGCAAGGCGAGAAACAGACGTGTCGAGATCTGGCTCCGAAGCGAGGCGTCGTAACGCCGGAACGCTTCAGCTAACTGTTGTCATCGAGAACCAGCGGGACACGGTTGAGAGAGCGGAGACATCTCTCTTCGAACGGCTAGGGAACCGTCTTTTGGTCGAGTATGACCGTCGCATCGACCTCGAACAACATGCCGTCGAGGGCGAGACGCGGCACCGGGACCAGTGTTTGAGCTGGTAACGCATCACCAAAATGCTCCCGAATATGCCTTGTCATCACGGTCAAGAGTGACGGGTTATAATCGACAACATAGGTTGTAAGTTTTGCGACCTGATAGGGATGTGCGCCGATATCTTGAAGTGCCACACGTAGGTTATTGTAGGCCTGTTCTACCTGATTCGCGAAACTTGGAGAGAGCTCGCCGGTCCGTCGTTCGCCGCCTTGGCCTGCGACATAAGCGATACGAGAAGCGCTGTCGGCGATAACGACATGGCTGTAGCCATGTCTTACGGGGTCATAAAGGCCAGGTGGGTTCACGATGGTCAACTTGACGGTGGAATCCGCAGTTGAGCTGCTGGCCAGGCTGGAAGGACACATGAACGAATAACTCCGATGAGGAGACAAGATGGAGTAGGGCGCAAGCACCTCCGCACGCCCTAACGCATGAAGGACGACCGACAAGCTGCCCCTTAGTGAATAGCGAGTGTTCCCAGGCTGGAGAGCTTGTCTGGGTTGCGCATGATGAAGATATCCTTCGCTTTGCCGGTTTCGTCATAAGCGAAAGATACGCTTGCGACCGTTCTGCCGCCCTGCTCGAGAACAAAGCCACGGCCGCCATTCACATCAATGGTGGCCCATCGATAATCGGCCCAATAGTTGACAAGGCGTTTTCCAATGAAAGCTAGAACGTCGGCTTTCCCCTGAAGGACTTGCCGGATTGCCGCGACCTTACCGCCTCCATCGGCGCTAAGACGGATGTCGTCCGCAAGCAGGTCGGCTAGCGTTGTGGTCGCACCATTCGTGATGGCAGCTTGGAAGGCGGAAAGAAGCTGATCTTGTTTGGCGAGTGGCGTTACATGCCGAATGTTGGCTTGATCAATGTTGGCCTTCGCTCGCGAGACCAGCTTTCGACAAGTGCTCTCTTTGATCTCAAGCGTCTCAGCGACGTCCGTATAGGATACGTCAAAGATTTCGTGCAGCAGGTAGGCTGCCCTTTCTTTTGGCGTCAGCCGCTCCAGCAAGAGCAGAAACGCCGTTGTCAGCGATGACGCAACATCGAGCTCGGTTTCGACAGTGCTGTCAATTGGCGTGTGGATTGGCTCTGGCAGCCAGGCGCCCACATAGTCAACGCGCGACCGATGCGCCGAGCGGAGCAGATCGACACAGCGGCGCGTGCACGTTTTGGTCATCCAAGAAATTGGGCTTTCGATCACGGTGCGATCGGCGTTGGCCCACTTCACGAAGGTGTCCTGCACCGCATCTTCGGCATCAGCTCGCAATCCAAGGATGCGGTATGCCAGTCCGAGAAGGGTAGGGCGGGCGGCTTCAAACGCCTGGATGTCAACGGGATCCAGCATGTCAGTGTTTCGAGACATTGATACGATTCCAAAGATTGATCATAGCGATGGTGGCAGTAAGAATGCCGATATCCTTGTCCGTAAAATGTTGTCTCAAACGACTCCGAAGCGAACCTAGATCGACAGTCGAGTCGAGCACCGTCAGCGCTTCGGTCCAGGCCAGGGCGGCTTTTTCCGCTTCACTAAAGTCGCTGACTTGATCCCAAACAACGACTCGGTCCAGCCGCTCACTGGTTTCGCCATCTTCTCGAGCTTCCCGGATATGCATCTTGACACAAAAGCCACAGCGATTGATTTGAGAGGCGCGCAGGTGCACGAGATGGCGGAGCTTTCTGTCGAAGCCCTGCGTTTCCAAGACTTGGTGAACACCAACCAACGATGTGAGAACATCGGGAATAGTCTGTTCGTAGCTTACCGCTCGTGCCTCGTTCATGGTCATACTCCTTTGACGTCGTTAAAACAGTTCACACTATGATGACGATCGAGCCTCAAAGTTTGTGACGTCTTAACGAACAGAGTGCTTCGATGATGTCGGCTCCTCAGTGCGTGAACGGACTTCAGTGAACGGGCAGCGCAAATGGTCATGGGCGCCTGAATGATCGAACGGCCTGCCGGTGGCACCGGAAGCGTTTCGTTTCGATCATTTCAGGCACTCATGGGAACGATCACCACAGTTTCGGGTGTTAGGTCGGCAGCGCCTTCGACGCGCGGTAGTCCAGAACCGGCCGCCCGCCTATGCCCCAGCTGTCGAGTGGTACTTCTTCAATAACCACTACTGTCGTCTCAGGCTGCTTACCAAGAACATCAGCGAGGACCTGGGTGACACCGTCAATCACAGCAGCCTTCGCCTTTGCGTCAGGGCCCTCACCATCAGGACCGCCTTCGCGCGTAATCTTGATGTTAACATAGGGCATTAGGCGGCCTCATTCTTTGGGGTGGAGGTGAATACCTTCGCGATGATCTTCCAACTGCCGTCGACCAGGGTGAGCGTGAGAAAGTCGAGATAGTCGCGGCGAAACATGGTGGAACGTGCGACCACAAACGCCATCCTGTCGTTGCCAAACGCGATTGACAGAATCCTGCCTTCCAGCTCTTCGTTCAGATCGGCAGGCGAGGTCCTACGGTCAACGATGTCGAAGTAGGTCGGCATGTCATAGTTCATGTCGTCGCCGGCCGTCGCGTTGATGTAGTGTGCCTTCGCATGGAACACGTCAGACAGGATCGTGCTGTCGGCCTGGTGAAGGCCCTCAAAATAGGTCTCGATGATCCCGACCACATCATGGAAGGCCTCCCGATTGGGGGTCATCGGATCAAGCCCTCAGCTTTCATCGCCGCCTGCGCTGAGGGAAGGGCTGCGATGCGAGCAACGAAAGCTTGGACATGGGGCCATGCCGCTAAATCGATTCCGACGACATTGGCCCAGTTACAAACAACAAAAAGATAGGCATCAGCGACCGAGAATCGATCGTCGACGAGATAGTTCCGGCCGTCTCCGAGGATCGTCTCGATATAGTCGAGCCTTCGAGCGACGTTCTCAACAGCTCTGGCTTTGTCGCCATCCGTCGCCTGGGTAGAAAAGAGAGGACTGAACGCCTTGTGCAGCTCACTCGATATGAAGTTCAGATGTTCCTGGACTCTTGCCCTTGATAGCGTTCCTGCCGTCGGTACCAGGCGCTGCTCTGGGTGCTGATCAGCCAAATACTGCAGGATCGCAGCGCCCTCTGTCAGGACGTCGCCGCTTGTTAGCTCAAGAGCGGGAACGTAGCCGTTGGCACTAATGTCCCGGAAGGTTCTGCCGGTTTCCGTTCGGCCTTTCGCCGTATCGACACGCTCAATGTCAAATGGAACGCCAAGCTGATGGAGCACGATATGGCTTGCGAGTGAGCAGGCACCGGGTTTGTAGAAGAGACGCATCGGAATGTCCTTTCCAAGTGGGTTTGATCAAAAGGACCCTAGCGAGCGTAATGATCGATTGATAATATCGAGTTTGCATCTAGATGATCGATAAAGTAGATCATCCTTACTAAAGGATCATCGCCGTGACGTACGAGCAGCTGCTGGTGTTGGATGCGATCGTGACGACGGGTACCTTCCGCGCGGCGGCGGAAAGGCTCAACAAATCCCAATCCGCGGTTAGTCATATGTTGAAGAAGCTGGAGCTTGAGATTGATGTCGAGCTACTGTCTCGTGACGACTATCGGCCCAGCCTAACGCCTGCAGGCGAGGTCTTCTATCGGCAGGCAACCCGTGTCCTGCGCCAGATGCGTGACCTTGGAACGACAGCAAAGCAGCTTCGAGCTCAACAGGAGGCTGAAGTCTACGTCGCTGTTACCGCAACCTCGCCACTTACCGGGATCCTATCCGCGGTCGGGCAGGTAAGTGCCACCTTTCCCGCCACCCATGTGCGTTTTTCCACCGACGCAATGGGTGGTCCGCTGGCCAGGCTATTGAACGACGATGCTGACATGATCATCGCCACGTTGGACGGTGTTCCGGCGGATCAAGTCGAAGCCGTTCCCTTCACCAACATCACAATCCGACCTGTGTCCCATCCGAATTACGAGCCGGGTAGAGAACAGAAGGTCAAAACAATCGCGGAAATGCAAAGCCACGTTCAGGTCGTCGTTGCTGATAACAGTGGCGGCGCATTTCCGCAAAGCCGCGGGCTTTTACCCGGCGGGCTGCGATGGACGGTGTCCGATTTTGCCACAAAGAAAGAAGTCTTGCTTGCGGGGTTCGGCTGGGGTGGTTTGCCTGAGCATCTTATCGAACGTGAACTCAAAAGCGGCCAACTTGTCCCGCTTGATGTCGAGGGCTATCCGCCGATGCATTCGCAGCTCTACAAGATTCGACGTCGAGATCGTGACATCGGCATCGTTGCGGGTGCGATCTGGGATCGATTGAGCGCTTAAACCATGCGATCTCAGCAAAAGGATCGTCATGAAACAATGTGGTTTCGCCGAGCTTTGGCCGCCTTCCGGAAAAACCCAGCGATCGCCGCATGATTAAGGTGCCACATTCGTCAATATTGCTGTTGCGTTTGAGAGCGACCGATTCGGACGTAAGGGCTCATTCGTTTTGGAGTGAGTCTGTGATGATCAATTCTCTGTTAGCGGATTTCCGCTCAACTTGAACCTTTGATCGAACAAACGTAAGCACTATTAGCGCGCGATCATATGGCATTTAAGAACCGTCCATTTCGCAACTCGATCTGGCAGATCGCGCAGATGGAGGGACCATGGAAAACGTCCAGCAAGGATTTCTCAGCGGGTTCAAACAGCGTCGACGGCGTTGGGTCAAACAATTCGGCAAGACCTTTATTCGATCGATGTCTGACTTTCTTGGGCGGCAATCTCTGGTGCCAGACACGCCAGTTCTTGCCCCTGATCTTTTCGACTTCACGAAAGGACTCGAAGCAAATTGGGAGGCAATCCATCGAGAGGCGCGCGCCATCCTCAAGCATCGGGAGAGTATTCCGTCTTTCGACCAAATCTCGCCCGATCAAAAGCGGATCTCCAAGGACAATAACTGGCGCACATTTTTCCTGTTCGGTTTTGGTGAGCGTCTGGACAAGAACTGCGCCAAGGCGCCAGAAACAACGAAGCTTTTGGAGGGGATACCGGGGCTCCAGACGGCCTGGTTTTCGATTCTAGCCCCTGGCTATCATATTCCCGCTCATCGAGGTGTCACAAAAGGCATCCTCACGTGTCATCTCGGATTGATCATTCCCGAAGAGGCCGAGCAGTGCCGTATCCGCGTGCAAGATGAAGTCCTCGTTTGGCAACCCGGCCGCACCTTGGTGTTCTGCGATGGCTATGATCACGAAGTCTGGAACGATACAGAAGAGGAGCGAACCGTTCTTCTCATCCAGTTTGATCGCCCCATGCGTCTTGCTGGCCGTATCTTCTCCAAGGCATTCATTGCTCTTTTGAAGCTGACAGCCTTCTATAAGGAGCCGAAGAAGAACATGGCAGGCTTCGAGGACCGGTTCGAAGCCGCGGCTAAAAGAGCGAATGCTACATTAGAGAGGATGAGCGAGCCGAGCTAAGATTGTGACATCGAAGTCATCACGCTCATCCGTATGCGCTTTGGCAGTGTTTCTCTTATCGCTACAGGTCAAGCACATTACCCTAAGGATTTCCGCCTGGAGGTGACAGTGGCCCCGGCGAGCGATCATGTCGCAACGTGAAAAGAGGAGGGGGATTGCGCCTAAGGATGGACTGACGAATAAGATTTCGAGGGCGCGTTGCAGAACCAATTGCGGACTAGCGGACGTTTGCCAGGCCTCCTATGCACTTCCGCCACCACCACCTCCATCGCCGCTTCCACCACCACTGTCGTTGCATAAGCCACTAGGACTGGCGCCGGGGTGACTAGGTGAACTGGAGCCTCCCGTAACCCATGTCGAATCAGGCCTACCATTTTGAAATGATTGGGAGGCTGCATGCTGAACCTTTTTTCTTATAGAAGGTGAGATATCAGCATCTATCAGGACGGACTCGATATTCTTCCGCCTTGCTGACGCTTTCAAAAATTCTTCTGTTGTATTGATTATGAAACCAATAAGTAGAAATGGAAAGCCTGTAAATATCAGCCAAATAAACAAGAACTCTATAAGACTAATCGATTCTTTGGAGAGCGCGAAGGGTATCATTAATGAAAGAGTTGCTGACCCAACAACAATGAATGTAGCCCACATGTTGATGGGCCGTGTCGACGTTTCCAGCTTCTCATTCTTCCTCTCATACGTGGCTATGAGTCCGGGATACTGTTTTTCGAATTCGTCAAGAAAGAGGCGTTTATCACCAGCGGATGAATAAGAGTTTATCCGGTACGTCGAAAGTCCATTGTCATGACCTGTCATGGGCACGTCCTTTCATTGGCAAATGACGACGGGAAATCACTCTGACCGAAAATACTTCGCGCTCATTTTGCATTGATGTGTCTGACACGTCGGAATGTTGATCGAATGTTAGCAGCTGGGGCCTGAATGCAGGATTAATGTACGGAATGACTTCGGAGAACGCTTGGGTAACTCAGTGATGCGGCGGTTCAACGACTTAGACACGGGCAAGGTGTCGATCAGCGCTCGGTGATGGAGGCATGAGCAAACACTGAGCGCACATACGACACCAACGATCAGATGTGGACGATGATCAAGAGCTTCGATGAGATGCATATCCATCGACACATCAAGGCACCGCCTTCTCTCATCCTGCACTTATGATAATGTATTTTATCATAAGTGAAATATGATCACAAAAGGGGGGGCAAGCAGTCGAGTCGCACCCGTAAATTTGAACATCAGAGGCTGATGCCGCGGTGCTCGGGCCAAGCCGGCCTATCTTTTCCCAGACTTCGAGGCTCTCCGTGGCAACGGCAACGCCCCGATATCGATAACCAGCCCCTCGAAGATACCACCTCCCTAAATCTGTTTGTTCAGTCTGCCAGTTTTCTCTTGGCTTCTCTCATGATGTTAAAAGATTGAGACATTTCGGATCGCATGCGTGGCATCTGATGGCATTCAGTCGGTTGTTGAGCTCTTAACGTGCGCAGCTGTGCTACACGAGCTCGGGTTGTCCAGTGTTGTCGAGCGACAAGCTAAAGGATGATTTGGATCCGCATTGATGAGTCATTGTGCACCACGGTGCATCCTACGTTGCACGGTTCCGCACAAGACATCTTGAGCTCTATGATAGTCGCCGCCGTGCTATCACTGACGTTCCCATCAGGTCATCAGTCAGCGAACCACGAAGACGATAACTGGCCCGGCAAATGCCAGTCTCGGCCGCTCGGCATCAAGACGTCAAAGTGATCTGTTCGCTACACAGAAACTATCAATATGGTTGATTAATAAGTCAGTTAAGCAACTATAAGATTAGAATGTAACATGAAAGATCTCCGATCCCGAACTCGCTCTCGCTAGAGGACGTTCAGATGTTCTATCGACGTCCGTTACTTTCGAATGCTCTTATGCATGGGCATACGTGGGGCCATATCCCCTCACCTCTTGAGAGATTGTTGGCATCCATTGCCCTGTCTCCGATTCGCTCCAGTTTTTGGCCTAAATGGGCAAAGATACGCGCCAACGGATCAATCTCCTTACAGGCCTTCTTTCAACGCCGATCGAATTTTCTACGAAAGTCGTTAAGTCATTCTTTGTTAGTTTTGGTCAAAATTAGCGAAGCGAATAAACTTCAATGGTGGTGGCCGGGTGACCTTCTTGAGTATCAGCAGGCAGATCTATCTCGCTGTGGGCTGCGCCCTCGCGCTGCTGACGGTTCTCGCCGGGCTCAGCTATTTCGCTACTTCTAAGCTTTCCGGTATCTTCTCCGGCTATAAGGAGACGGCGCAACAAACCCAGGCAGCGAACGAGCTTTTGGAAAGGATCTCCGACGCCCAACTTGCGGCTTATACCTATCGATTCGACCCCTCCAAGGATAACGCCGAGCTCGTCTGGCAGCGACTTGACGACATCGCAAGAAGGCAGCGGGAGGCTGAGTACACGCTTGCCAAGCAGGACGCCGTGCTTGAGATGCTCCGCCAGGTCGCAATATCGACCCAGAGCTATAGAGATACTTTTTCCAAACTGACGGAGTTCAACAGTAGGAGTGACCGAATCGTCGCCAACCTTCTGTCGACCGGTTCGAGTGTTCGAGCGAAACTTACGAAGATCGTCGACTTTGCGTCGTCGAACGATGAAACCTGGCTCGGCCATGATGTCGGCGTCGCACAACAGACCTTTATGCGTAGCCGCTTTTACAACGAACGTTTTCTGATGACCGGCGACATGGCCAGGTTCGAGTCGTCCATGACCTTCCTGGCCGACGCCATAGGCCAAATGAGATCGACGTTTTCAAGGATCAACGATCCGGGCATGCGGCATCTGGCAGAGCAATCCGTTGGAGAGATGCGGGTCTATTTGGGGCTTGCCCACATCAACCAACAGATCATTACAGAGAGAAGCCACCTTCGCCGAGACCGATTTGATGTGCTGGGTCGGCAGATAAGGGGGGAACTGGGCGACTTGCTTCAAGGCGCCGTCGATCATCAGGAGGCCATGGGAGTGGATGGTACGGCAAGCACGGAGGCAACTCTTGGCTATGTCGTGCTCATCTCGATCGCTGCGTTGTGCTTCGGTACCGCGCTGGGTATTCTCGTGGCGCGCCATGTATCTGGCAGCGTGCGTGATATGGCCGACACCATGTCCGAACTAGCAGACGGCAACCTCGATGTGCCAGTACAGGGTGCTGATAGGCGCGACGAACTCGGCATGATGGCGCGCGCACTCGAAGTCTTCCGTGACAACGCCCTAAATCTGCGACGATCTTTGGAGAAAGAGCGAGAGTTGAGTGGTCTCCAGCGCCAGTTCGTCGCCATGGTCTCGCACGAATTCCGCACGCCGCTAGCGATTATAGACGGTAATGCTCAGCGACTGCTGCGCCGTCATGACAAGTTGTCATTGCAGCGAGTCTCGAAGGTTGTCGGCTCAATTCGCACATCAGTGTTGCGATTGACGGACTTGATGGAAAGCGTGCTGTCGGCTGCGCGCATGGAAGACGGCCGCATCAAGTTAGATCCAGAGCCCTTTGAAATTCGCGACGTTATCGAAGAAATCTGCCGCAATTACGGTGACATGTATGGCGAGCACAGCATCCAGGCAGATCTTGATGATCTGCCGGAGACCTATCGAGGCGACGCCAAGTTACTCCGGCAAGTGTTCTCGAACTTGGTGTCGAATGCTGTCAAATATTCGCCCGAAGGCACGGCGGTGCGCATCCACGGCCATGAGGCCGAGAATGGCGGCCTCATGATTTCGATTGAAGATGAGGGTGTTGGTATCCCCGAGGATGAGGTGGAGAGGCTATTCGAACGGTTTTTCCGCGCGAGCACGTCGACAGGCATTTCGGGGAGTGGCATCGGTCTTCATCTGGTGAAGTGCTTCGTCGAAATGCACGGCGGCAGGTTGGCCGTCCAAAGCACCGTCGGCAAAGGGACCGCGTTCGAGGTGTGGCTTCCGCAGAACGACAATGTTTCGTCAGTCGCTTCTGACACTGAAGCGGACGAACGCCAACCTCGCCTTTCGGCTGACAAAGCTGCCTAACCAAGGCGATAGGCCGGAAGCGCTTCGCTAACCCCTTACAACGCTTGGGCGTGAGCTCATCTGAAAGTCGTTGTGCAGTTCAATTGCTCTGCATGCAAATAGCTCACGACAAGGTCAGTAGCACCCAGACCGTCAATCGGAACAGAATAGTGTTTCTGACTGAGCAATGAGCCTTAGATTTGTGTTCCTTTTTGTGGACTTAAAGTGCTTGAGTCCACAATTCGATTGAATGGGAAAATTTGAGAAAGAACGTCATGATTAGGTGCCGGAGACTCGTTTGCGTCATCTGCGGTCTCGTATTATGGCTTGAGGCAATCGTGGCTGCCGGAGCTGGCGAGAAATTGATTGTCTTACCGGACAAGTCAACGGCCAGGGCAATCTATGGTCATGTTACGGTACCACTTCGGCGTGACATTGAGACAGATAGCACCCTCACCATCCCCTACATTCGTGTCCTGGCGAAACCCGCGAGCAGGAAACCACCAGTATTCGTTTTGGAGTATGGCCCAAGCCATCCTGGCACGGAGGCGCTTGATGAGGATCAACTTGGGACGCTGCTCAATGATTTATTGACGGCTCGTGACGTTGTCTTTTTCGATCAACGCGGCACGAGCGATGAAAGCGACAGATTCGATTGCTTTCACACATATGACCATTCCTGGATTCCAGCCCCAACAAGACCTGAGCGTCAGGTTGCAGCCGATCGTCTTGCTTCCGATTGCGCTTCTTTGTTGCGCGAACGGGGGATCGACATCACTGCGTACAACATCAACGAAAGTGCCGATGATATCGCGAACCTGGCATCCCATCTCGGCTTGGAGGAAATTGCATTGTTCGGCACGAGCCACGGCAGCGGCTTGGCGTTGAATGTCATTCGTCGCCATAGTGGGCTGGTGGAGCGCGCTCTGATCGCTGCCGTTGCAGACCACAAAAAAGGATTCTCACTTCCTCATAAGGTTGACGATGTACTGTCGAAATTAGACGATATAGCTGCTCATCCTGGATCGAATTGGCCCTTTGACGATCCTCCGTCACACGCCGTAGATAAGGCGCTAAGTGCTTTCGATGTGCCTAGGCGGATGACCTATACCGACATTTATGATCGTAAGATCGAGATTGATGTCAGCCGTTACGATGCGACCAGATTTCTGTTCAAACGAATGGGCACCAAAGCTTCTTGGCAAAGGCTGCCGGCGCGGATTGCAAAGTTCAGCAACGCTGAAGGTCTTGAGGAGCTGGCTAGGGCAGCAAAGGATTGGCGCCGCTTCGTTGGCTTCTTTGTGCTAACGATCACTAGTCGGTGCTTGACATGGGTCAACGAGGACGTGCTCTCAAAGATTGAGCAACAAGTAACAACCTCTGTTGCTGGTGATCTGTTCGTATTTCCCTTTCCAGAGGTTTGTAAAGCTTGGGAGACAAAGCCCTTGCCGTCAGACTTACGCATGCCATTTGAAAGCAATGTCCCAGTACTGATGATCTCAGGTGATATCGACCACAAGACGCCGATCGCTTACGCTGATGAGCTCGCGAAATCTCTAGACAACGCCGTGCATATCAAAATTGCCAATATGGGCCATCAACTTTTGATCGCATATGAAGATCTCAGTGCTGTGCGCAACGCAGTGCTTGACTTTATGGACGGGAAGCCTGTCGATTCTGCCCAACATGTTCTTCCCTTTGAATTCGTCAACGTGGAATAGACACTGTCTTATTTGTTGTCGTAACAACGGGCGGTCGTTACCAGACATCGCTCAGAAATAAGCAAAAAACCTGACAAGCCGGTCACCCATACTGATTATGTATCTGGCCTACGCCGTCATTTTTTGAGTGTGCCTCGTAGCCGGTTGTCCCGTCATCTATCCCGAATGAAAGCCTTTGACAGGTCTCAACTGCGTTACCACAGTTCAATGCCGGTGAAGGACCAGACCATGAGAGATGAAACACAACGTCAACGTGGGTCATGGCCCCTCCAGGCCAGGGTCCGCCTATTGAGGCTCTGCTCGGCTGTGCTGATTGCCGTAGCATTTCTGAGCGCGTCAAAGCTTTCTCATGCGAGACAGGCTATCTCTTGCGCCGCCCATGACGATATTGCGAAGCACCTAGGTGCCAAGTTCACCGAAACCCCCGTTTCCTTGGGTTTAGCCGGTGATGGAAAGTTACTAGAGGTGTTTGCTGCAAAGGACGGATCGACCTGGACGATCGTGGTAACAGCGCCCTCAGGCGTAAGTTGCATCGTTGCTGCAGGGCGGCATTGGCAAGACCTTCCGGTGAAACCGGATGGTCCGGACGTCTAAACGGCGCTCAGGAGTAAGCGTGGTAGATTAGGACGAGCTCGACGAACATCCTGATCCGCCTTGAGGCTGAAACCCCGCCAGGATGGTCTTTTTTGGCCGAAGGTTTTGGCAGAGCGTTTTTGCCCAATGGCTCCACGACAACCAGCCTCAATTTCCAAGATCGTTATGCCCATGGCGATCTTCGGGGCTAACTGGTTATGCTTCAAGGGACTTCGATGTTGTAATGAATGGCGCTTCGTTAGGGGTTGTTGCGAGTAGGCTGTCAGTCGCGCAAAACAACGATGATGATCAATAGAAAACTGGCTCCCCTGCTCTCTCCTACCTCGTGTCGATAGAGCGGGACAGCGTTGCCAAAATATAAGAACGAAGTCCTAATAACATCCGATCTCATTTCTTACAACTTACCTGTGTTAAATATTTGAACGTCGTTTCAAGTAAAAAAGGACTATGCTAGTGGCTTGATCGAAGCATTCAAGATGAAGCGATAACAGGTCTTTAAAGATCCAAACGTGCATTGACAGTCTTGTGTTAGATTGATTATTTCCACCTAGAATTTGTGGAATTAGGATCGTGTGCCGGCAAGAAAAGATACGGGGAAGTCATTATCATGCTGTTTAACCGGATTCTGCGTTCGAAAGTTCTTACTCCCCTACCCCTTCTTATAACCTTGGTCGCACTCTCGGCTTGCGGCGGTATTCCCAAGCATCCCTTGGAAAAGGATCTCGGCGTCGATGGCTCGATAACCTCTCAATACAATAATCTGGCTTTAAATCCATCTGGAGCGCGCCTAGCCTTCGATGGCTACATTATCGGCATCGAGAAAATCGAAAAAGAGCGAGAGACCAAACGAGGCCCCGAAGAGCCTTATCTCCAGATCATTGAGGCACCCAAGTCTGATCTGGAATGTCCGCGCGAATGGCCTCCAATCGGCTCGATGAGCGATCAGCAAGGTCGCGAATGCCACTATATGCGACGCGTGCTGAAGCAAGACAAGACAATGGCAGTGACCCATGTCATCGCACATGAGCCCACCGAAGCGGCTACGCGCTATCTCTATAACATCTATGCAACGAGCGATCTTCTCGATGGTTGCGCAGAACAGTCAACAAATAGCGATTTGGATGCCCCGCTCGCCGAATACTGTCATCTGAAAGGGCTGGTTAACGAATCGGGTGACAGTCGCTCTTCATCCGCGACGACCAGCCCCGGCTATTTCATGGACGGCATCAAAGCTCTCAGAGAATCGCTGAAGGCCGACCTGCATTCGAAGCTTGCGAGCAAGAGTGAGGATCGGCGCTATACCCATATCGTCTTGGCGGCTGCCGGCTGGGATAATGATCAAGAAGTAAGCGTTGCCCACTACAACGCGGTACTATCAAACATTCAGCAGGCCGCGGAGGAACAAGGAGCGTCGTTCCGACCACTATTCATTGGCCTGACATGGCCGTCAGTTTGGGGCAATGACGACTGGATCTTTGGTCTTCGTTATCAGTTCCTGAAACTCATTGGCTACGGCAACAAAGCGAATGACGCTGATGAGATCGGCTTTACAATCTTCAACCTGCTTTTGAATGAGGTGGTGGCCGATATCAAAACCGAGCATCAGGACTTGGCTGTAGTAGCCTTCGGTCACAGTTTCGGCGCTCGGCTGACATCGCGTGCCGTCTATAGCGCTGGACATCTCAAGCGAAAAGCTAATCGTGAAGAGCCGACTGTTGATGTCTTCATTGGTCTCCAGCCTGCTTTCAGTGTTCGACGCTTTCTCGTCGATGAAGGTTGGGAAGGCGCTCCCTATCAGCCTCAATTTGCACCGGGTGTTCCGATCATCGTGACCACATCAACGCATGATTCGGCAAATCCACTTGCTCGATACCTGTCCAGAGCTCGGCATGTGGGTGGGCAACCAGGCTTGGAGTGGATGAGAGCTTTTCCGCTTGGCGGCGATCTAACCGAGCATGACGAAACGCGCTCGGATCAAGACTATCGTTTCGTGGTTCTGGAAGATACCACCGCTGACGGGCGGATCGACGGCGCTTGTCCTGACTGGCGCGAGACGTATCAGAAGCATCCTAAGGCGGTCTTCGTGGTCGACGCGAAAACCTTCGTTAGGTCCCATGGAGATGTTGTCGATCTACCAACAGCGCGGGTCATGTGGGATGGAATAACCTGTTTTACCAAAGCGGCCTCTTGATGGACGTCTTAGGACGGACGCGGTCCATATCTTTCCTTGGGCTCCTTTCGAATCGCTAGGTCATGTGCTGAGACGACGATCGACATAAGGGGACTATGTCGAAGTCGAACCGCGAGGGAAAAGTATAGTCAGAGCATGAAACTGCAAAAAATGTGCAAGAACCTGGAAGACGTTATTCGACAAGTCACTAGCCTCAACGCATGACCTAGGTAGGTTGAAGCGCACTTTGAATGGTGGGGGTCTCGTTGATGTTGGTTCGACTAGCGGCAGTACTGCTGCCTCTTTTAGCTAGTACGGTTGTTTCATTTAGCGCGCTAGCGGGATCTTGCCCAGAAGAGCACGTCCTGTCGGAGGCCAGAGATCTTGGAAAGATCCCCGGTAAAGGCGTCGACATCGAGGTGCGCGAGCAAATCGAACTCGGTGGATGGCGTGATATGGAGCCATTCCGCATGCGGATGCGTCACTTCACGATCCAGCCCGGCGGCCAAGTTCCGGTGCACAGTCATGGTGATCGTCCTTCGATGCTCTATTTCGTCAGTGGTGAAGTGATTGAGCACAACTCCCTGTGTGGCGTGCCAATTGTCCATCGTGCTGGAGAGACGGCAGGCGAGTTCGGTGCTGATGTTGTTCATTGGTGGTCCAATGATGGCGACGTTCCTGTCGTTCTAATCTCGGTAGATGTCATACCATCCCAGTAGTCGAGCACTTTCGCCCTTTTCTCGTCGTCTCGATAGCTCAAGACTGTGCTATGCGACCGTTGACAAAGCACTATCTTGTCCGGCCACTAAAGCTGCTTTTTTGGTCGGTTGGCCCCATATCCCCGCAGAAGTGCCCGTTTCTCCAAGATTTTCGTTGCCATGAAATCGACGAACGCGCGCACGCGTGCCGTATTGCGCAGGTCGCCATGGAGTAGCAGCCAAATGGAGCGGTCGTCGGAGGGCTCAATGCCGGGTACTCGCTGCAGCCGAGGGTCGGGATCCCCGATGAATGCAGGTAGGAAAGTAAGCCCCATGCCTTCGGCGGCAGCTTCGACCTGAAGGACGGCCTCCGGCATGACATGACGAACCGGTGCGTTTGGGAATGGACTTGAACGGACCCAACTCGGTTTGGATTTCTCATCGCCCCAGCCGATCCAATTGGCCTCGGCGCCATCACCGATCCGAAGTTCGGGACGGGCTGCTAGGTAAGTGGGTGACGCGTAGATGCCCTTCACATACTGGATCAGTCGCCGACCAACCACATCGTCGTCAACCTCGTGCGTCAACCGTATCGAGACGTCCTCCTCTCGCCTATTGAGATCCGTAAATCGATTGGTGATCGATACATCAAGATCGATCTCTGGATAGGCTCGAGCGAATGCGGCGAAGTCTTCGGCTAGAACCTTGTAGGCCAGCAAAGGCGGGATGCTTATCCGGACGCGGCCCGACGGTTCGGCATCACGGCCGAGGATATGACGCTGAATTGTTTGTGCTTCGACCTCCATGCGCTCTGCAGTTCCGATCAGATCTTCACCGGCCTGCGTTAGCTTTAGGCCGTGCCGGCTGCGATCGAACAAACGGGTCTCCAGCTCTGCTTCAAGCATGCCGAGGGCTCTGGCTACAGTGGCGTGATTCACTGCCAGGGAATCGGCAGCGCCACGCAACGTACCTGCACGTGCGATCGCCAGAAAGACCCGGATCGCATCCCAACTAATCCGGCTGTCGCGAAAGCCCATCACGCCCCTCCGAAAAGATCGCCCAAGAGATATTCATGGATCGTCTTCAATCCATGATGTCTGATTATTTCTCATATCGGATGAATAAATGTCCAGTTAGATTGGCATCATCACCGAATGTCGGGGCCGAATTGTCCATGCAAGGTCGTCGTCCAACGCCGCACCTTTACATCGACCCAAGCGATCTGAGGAAACATGGGATGATGAAGTTCGACAACAAAGTGGTCGTCATCACGGGCGGTAACAGCGGCATTGGGCTTGCGTCGGCGAAGCGGTTTCGCGAACTCGGCGCATCGATTGCGATCAGCGGCCGTTCAGCTGAGAAGCTGGATGCCGCAAAGGCTGAGCTTGGTGTCGGGGCAATCGCGCGTTCAGTCGACGTAACATCGGTCGACGCCATTACCGCATTCATCGAGGAGGTCGTTGATGCCTACGGCAAGATCGACGTCGTTGTGGCGTCTGCAGGCGGCGTCACGGTTAGGCCATTCGCTGCCATGGACGAGAGGCTGTTCGACGAGGATCTGGATCGGAACTTCAAGGGGGCTTACTTCGCTGCACAACGTGCGATACCGCGCATGCAGCCCGGATCCAGTCTGATTTTTCTCGGCTCTGCCGCTGGCAGTAAGGGTTTTCAGGGCATGTCTGTCTACGGACCAGCCAAAGCCGCCCTTCGCAACCTGGTGCGTGTTCTTGCCACCGAGCTCGGCGACGCAGGAATTCGCGCGAATTTGGTGTCGCCAGGCCCTATCCCAACGCCTGGCATGGATCGCTTGGGACTACCCGAGGACGAGCTCGAGAAGGCCAAAGCCGGCTTCGCCTCCATGGTGCCGCTTGGGCGCATGGGCGCATGGGCGCTGCTGAGGATATTGCCGACGCCATCGTCTATCTCGCATCGGACGAAGCCCGTTATGTCAACGGCGCCGAGATCGCTGTCGATGGCGGTATGGCGCAAGTTTGAAAAGCGCCTCCAGCAACGACATCGATCGAAAGGAATGGATCAATGAGACGTTTGCTAAGTACATCTCGACGCAATCTGATAGCAGGAGGAGTGACACTTAGTGGCGCGGCCTTGCTGAGTGGTTCGTCGGCGGTAATTGCGTCGACCCAAGAGAGTGCATTGAGGCCCTATGGACTGCCGATCTCTCCTGAGTTCATGTTCGAGAAGAAGGCTGTCGAAATCGAAGGGTCGACGATTGCTTATGTCGACGAAGGCGAAGGACAGCCTGTTCTGTTTCTTCATGGCAATCCGACCTCGTCCTATCTCTGGCGGAACATCCTTCCCTATGTGACCGAAGGCTTTCGGGCGATAGCGCCTGATCTCATCGGTATGGGTGACAGTGGCAAGCCAGACATCGACTACACGCTCAAAGAGCATGTCCAGTTCATGGATAGCTTCATTGATACATTGGATCTCCAAGACATCATTCTGGTTGTACATGACTGGGGATCGGTCATTGGCATGCGCCATGCACGCCTTAACCCGGAGAATGTCGCTGCCATTGCATTGATGGAGGCGATTCTACCGCCTTCCATGCCTGCGCCGAGCTATGAAGCGATGGGACCGGAGATCGGTGAACTGTTTCGCAATCTGCGCACGCCCGGGATTGGCGAAGAAATGGTCCTTAAGGGTAATTTTTTCGTCGAGGAGGTGTTGCCCAAATTCGGCGTTTTTCGCGCAATGACCGACTCGGAGATGGCGGCCTATCGTGCTCCATTCCCCACACCGGAAAGCCGGCTGCCTACGCTGCAATGGCCACGGGAAGTCCCGATCGGTGGCGAGCCTGTCTACGCGACTGGCGAGGTCCTTGCAAACGGCGAATGGCTACGGGCCAGTACGATTCCAAAGCTGCTCTTCTACGCCGAGCCTGGTGCGTTGATCCCCTATCCGGTCGTCAAAGAGCTGTCTAACAGGCTCGACAATCTCGAGATCCGCTTCGTCGGTGCAGGTCTGCATTTCCTGCAAGAAGAGCATCCTCACGTCATCGGCCAGGGCCTACGCGACTGGCTACGCCGCCTTTAAATCATGATATCTTGGAGGAGGAGACCATGGCTAGCGTCACCGTGAGTAAGCTGGTTCAGGCGCCAATCGCTGATGTCTGGTCGAGCTGGGATGACTTTGCGAACATTGCGAAATTCAATCCGAATTTGAATGGCTCGTATCTACTGCAGAACAGCGTCGCTACCGGTGTGGGGGCGCAGCGGCAGTGCGACCTTGCCGATGGCAAAAACTACATCCGTGAACGAATCATCGATTACACGACGGAAAAGCTCATCGTCGTGGACATCTATGAGGGTACGCTGCCATTGAAGTCGGCAAAGGCGACCTTCACCTTTTGGGAGGCCGCTGCCGCGAAGACTGAAGTCAACATGACTATGGAGTTCACGCCAAAATACGGTCTCTTTGGTCGGTTGATGCTGCCGATGATGAAGCCGAAGTTTCGATCGATGCTGCAGGCTTTGCTTGACGCCAACGCGAACTATGTCGAACGAGGAGAAACGATTGCTCGTGCGGCATAGAAAGGGTTGGCATGGTTGACGATGAAGCTCAATCAACGCACGAAGCGTTGGCCCCTCAAGTAGCGCAACGACTTTATCACCCGAACAAGCCGCATCATTTCGTGCGTATCAAGCCGGTAAAGCGCAGGATCGAAATTCGGCGTGAAGGCGTGCTTTTGGCTTCGAGTAGCGATGCCCTTCGCCTACTCGAAGTCGGCAGGGACATCTACGACCCCGTGCTCTACTTGCCGGCTGTGGATGTGGTCTGTCGGCTGGTGCGTACCCGTCGCACCAGCCATTGTCCTTTGAAGGGTGACGCTGCCTATTTCGACCTCATCGATGAAGCTGGTTCAGTGATCGAACACGAGATTGCCTGGTCCTATCCAGATCCGATCTTGCTTGCGGCCGAAATCAAGCAACGCATCGCATTCTATGCCAGCCGTGTCGCTATTCAGGAGAGTCCCCATTGATGCAGGATACCATCGATCAGCAAGTCCCTCGACTTGCACTCGCCGACTGGCGGCGGCGGCTGAACGCACTCTATGCTGAGATTAGGGCCGAAGCGGAGCCGGAGGTCGCGTGGCGTCGCTGGCACCGATCGCGCTCCCAGCTGTTCAGAGAGCATCCCATGTCTCCTCTGGCGCCGGACACTCGCACGTCTTTCAATACCATACCCGTCTATCCCTATAATCGGCGACTTCGGCTTGAGGTGGCCGCCGTGCCGATTGAGGGACCCACGGAGACAGTACCGCTAGATGAGGACGGAGAGCTTCGCAGGCGACCGATCGCGCGCACCGATGGTCTTGCGCCCGCTGTCGGTGCGGAGCTGACCCTATGGTGGATCGAAGGCTATGGTGGCGGATTATTCCTGCCATTCACCGATGCCACTAGTGGCCGCGAGACCTATGGTGGGGGGCGCTATCTGCTCGACGCAATCAAGGGGGCAGATCTGGGTTCGAGTGCGGATGGTCGGCTCATGCTCGACTTCAACTTCGCCTATAACCCCTCTTGCGCCTGGAACGATGACTGGACCTGCCCGTTGGCACCAGAGGACAATCGACTGCCCGTGCCGGTTCGCGGTGGCGAACGGCTTGTTGAACGGATATAGAAACCATGCCGCTCATTGCCTTTGACACACTTTACAACATCGCTGCCGGGCGAAAAAATGGTGCTGAGGCGTTCGAGGCGACGCTCCAGGACCCGAAGTCGCAAGACGAACTCGTTACGATCCCGGATGATCGTTGGCTTTCCGCCTTATCGAAGGCGGTCTTTCGAGCTGGGTTCAATTGGAAAGTCGTCGAGTCCAAGTGGCCACGCTTCGAGGAGGTCTTCGAGGGCTTTGATGTCGGCCGCATGTCCTTGATGTCCGACGACGATCTCGAACGCTATCTCAAGACCGATGGCATTATCCGTCATGGCAAAAAGATCCGTTCGATTTGCGACAACGCTGTCTTCCTTCGAGGACTCGCTGCTGAGCATGGCAGCGGCGGAAAGTCAATCGCAGAGTGGCCCAAGGCCGACTTCGGAGGACTCCTCTGGATGCTGAAGCAACGCGCAAGCCGCCTTGGCGGTACCACTGCGATGTACAGCTTGCGTGGCTTGGGTGTGGACAGCTTCGTCCTGTCGCGCGATGTGGTTCGCGCCCTGATCCGTGCAGGTGTTGTTGACAAGCAGCCGGGCTCGAAGCGCGATCTGGATCGCGTCCAGGCAGCATTCAACCACTGGCACGCCGAAAGCGGGCGCCCGCTCACTCACATCAGCCGTGTGCTCGCTTGCTCAATCGAATGACCAGGCATCTTTGTCCTCGTTAACAATGCTCGTTGGGCTTGGATAGGACGATGACAAAGTATAAAGGCGTCGCAGCAATCTATATTCAGGCCTGTCACATTTCTTCTATTCGCCGTGGCTGGAGCGCTTTGAAGCCGTTTTTGCGGCACACCTTTTCGATTGTCACTTGGCTGGTATCGTGTGGACAATCGCCGGCGCCCACCTACTGGATCAAGCCGAGGGTGCAGTGGCTGCAATGATTCAGGCGGACGATGATGGGCCTGGTTCCGATGGCAAGCTTTCAGATAGGTGAAAGAGTTCCGCAGACCTGCTCGACGAACGATCGTGTCTTCTGAACCTCGTGATACCCTTCTCTACCCTGCGGTCGTCCCATATCCATGGGATGGCTCAAGCGATGAGGGATAGCTTACGCCCCCTGTCCCCGAATCGACAGTAGAACTACCAAAGGGTGGCTGAGTAGAATGCGGCGCGGGTGCGATGGGGGCCTCTAAATCGGCGTCTATCGCTGAGACGTCTCCGTTCACCTCATCAAGAAGCTCATGATAGTAGTCCCTCTTATGACCCAAATCACCAATTTCATGGCGACGATCGATGTATTCGAGGGTCTCTTTCAGGGTCCAACCTTGTTCTTCGCCATATCGGATGAAGACTGGGATTGCACTGTGTCCTTCGCCGCTGCGATCGAGCAATTCGATGGCTGCACCTTCACTCAAGTCCGCATGGGTAATGAAGTCGATGGCATTTTGCCGGGTATCTGGATCAAGAGTTGTGTACTGGTTGGACAATTCGACTTTCTTGGCCTGACTATGAGCCAAGGACAAACCGGAGAATGCGAGCGAAATAGCCGTGCCAACGCCTGGGGCGGCGAAGGCTATAATCCCGCCGGCAAGCGCTCCGCTGTTAAAGAAAAGACCAGCTGCGTCACCATCGGCCGCGCTGTCGGCAAGATTGTAAGCGGCCAAGCCAACACTAGCGACGCCAATAAGCTTGGACGCTCCATTAGCCGTCGTTGAAATGAAACCCGCACTTTCGAGATTCAGGGCAGCAACGGGATACCCAACAGTCAATGTCAGCACGTCATTCGCGTAGGCCGCGCCGCTAGCCGGGCTGATTTCCAGTCCTGCTGAGAAGTTCTGGTCATTCCCAACGGCTGCCGCAAGACTGAGGCTCTGTAGACTGTAAGCAAAGGCACTCTCGTCATCGATGGAAGATGAATTGCTAAGTTCTGCGACAAGAGCATTATGAGCGGCAATTGGATCATCCGCATCGATCGTTGCTTCTAATGCATCAAGCGTATCGTTCCAATCATCGAGACTACCGTCTTCCGTGAACACATCGGCAAAGGTCTGGCTGCGCAGCGAGTCGATTCCCTCAGCGGCAGCACGTTGCGCGTCCGGCGAATCTCCATCGAGTTCGGCAAAACTGTCGATCACCTCATGCTGGAAGTGAGCCGCACCGATTCGCTTGCCGTTCTCTTCATTGAATGTGTTGATCAAACCTTCGGCGTTGACTTCGCTGATGAGACTAGGGTCACTTTGCAACGCCAGCCCGATGGCAAACTGCGTATCCGCATCGTTACGATCGTCAAAGCCACCATAGACACCGCCCTCGAACTGATTGCCGTCAATAGCAGTCAGATAGCGTTCACCGGCATCGGCTAGGTCTGCTTCCAATTCAGCGCGTTCTTGGCGCCACGCTTCCGATTGATTGTCGATATAGTTTTGGGTCGCCGCGATCAACTGTTCGGGCGTCATCGCTTCGCCCGAAGACTGGATGTGGTAGTTGAGCTCTTGATTGTGCTCGAGCCAGGCCTCGGAAATCTGTTCTATGTCGTTTGCTGCTTCGTCCGCTGCTTCAACACGGTCATTAGCGGCACCTACAATGGCATTAATCTCGGCGTCCGTATATTCGGTGCCGGTTAGAGGATTGATGATATGCAGGCGGTCGGGATCGCGACCATCAGCAGCAGCTGCGAGAATGCGTCCTTCTGCCTGACTGACGGCCTCATCGCGAAGGGTATTGGCTTCATCGCGTGTATAAGCGGCGCCGGTCTCGGGATTGGTAATCCGATAGTATTGATTGCCTGACCTCAAAAGCGCGGCGTGCGACTCGTCTGCGATCGCGTCCTTGATAGCGTCGCGTTCTTGGGCCGCGTTTTCGATGGCTGCAATTGAGCCTCGACCTGCTACTAGTCGATCGACCCGTTCCTCGGCCTCGTCAAGTTCACCTTCGAGCTCCTCAAGCCGTGTCGGTCCGGGAAAAACGTCGAGTTCAGCCCGCAGGGCGTCTCGTTCTTCAGCAGCATGCTCGATTGCTGGAATGGGGCTACGATCTTGGGTCAAGCGTTCAACCCTCGCATCCGCGTCTTCGAGCTTCTTTTCTAATTCCTCTTCATACGCATCGATCTCCGCCCTCAATTCGTCACGTTGCTGGGCGGCGTTTTCAATCGCCATGATGGAGCCTCTGCCCGCAATGAGACGGCCGACGCGATCATCAGCTTCGCTAAGGTCTGTTTGAAGCTCCTGAGCTTTCGATACAGTTGGCTCGGGGTGAGAATCATCATTGCCATTGTCGGCCGCAGGATCCGAGGTTGGCGCAGGCGGACCATGAAAGATGGGATTGGGTAAGAAGGGGTTGCCGACGCCAAAGTCGAACGGGCCTTGATTGTCGAGGTTTGGCGGAAAGACGGTTGGCGAATTGGGTGTGTACTGTGGCGTTGTCTCGGGGCGGAAGGGAGGGCGTGGCTCTGGCGCTGTCGTCGTGACCGACCGGGGAGGAGGTGGAGGAGTCGCTTCGCGCTGCTTGTTAAGAGCCCTGTCGAAATCTTCGAGTGCCTTTTTGTTCCCGCGATCACTCGCCATAACATAAAATTTGCGATCGGACGCATCGACAGCTGGCGTGCTGTTTGTCGTTCCACCGCCCCAGGGGCCCGCACCGCCGACCATATCCGTTCCTCCGTAATGTCTTCAATGTGATGGTTCGGTCATGACGAATGCGAACAGCGAGGGCAAGAAACGAAAAAGACCTTTTGAAGGAAAAACGAAAAAATCGACAAGATTATTTCTTTTAGGTTGTTTTACTATAACACCGTTCAGTTCGTCCGCGATTGCCTTTGTTGAACAGCGACGAATGACATCTCGTTAGTTTCTTCTTGAGATCGCACCTTGCGCATCGTCCCGCCTACGCCTTTCGATCCCAGTAAGTCTCCGTTCTCGATGGACCAATTCGGACGGTATCCATGGCTTTAATGGGCCGGCAATGGGCAAGGCCGACGCAGCCAAGAGCAGCGGGCTTGTGCGGAGGTTTCCCGTAACGCGCCATGTATATCTGGCAATGACGGAATTCACACCTTCCCGCTCCTGCCGAGGCCACGACGCGACGTTTAGGCTTAACAGAGCCGGGTTTGTCGAGGGCGGCGACGGAGTCACGGCCTTAATGAGTAAGGGATTATCCGTATTTTCCGGGGGGCCAACATGTGACAACCTTCAAAGACGGTTCAGTTGTCACAGATCATTGACGGTAGGGAGCACATTCACATGCAGCCTTTATGCACCGCCAAGATGGAGACGGCACGCGACTTGTTGGATTTTGGTGTTCGGAATGAAGGAACCGAGCATCTTTTGAGCTTGCAGAACTGCAGCAGCCAGCTTGGTTGCACCCATTGGAGCAATTGCCTGCGCCTGATCAAGCAGCAGTGGGAAGGTTCCAAAACTATGTCGTCGCAGACGTCTCATCGCTAAGTCCAACAAGTAAAACGAAAGTTTGATCGAAAACTTGACGAGCTGAACAGAATCTGATTCACGGCTTTAGCATAGGTTAGTAACCGATGCTGGCATGGTCGGGCCTAAGAGCTGGCAGGTGATCAGGACGCCATAATATAAAAGTGTCTAGCCTGGCTGGTCGTCTCGGCGCGTCCTTGCTCGTGCCCGTCTTGCCATTGATATTCCCACCCATCAGTTTGATACTGCGCTACGTGTTTCAGAATTCGCTAAACGGCTCGAAGGTCTTGCGGTGTCCAAGATTAGATTGAGCCAGCGATCAAGGCGCCCTCGCATTAGGCTCGTGCCTCGGGCGGGACAGGCTACACGAACGAAGCGGCTGAAGTTGATCCGCTTTTCTGCGAGCAATGCACCAAGCTCTTTCAGATCCTTGAGTTCAGCCTTGTATTTGGGATCGTCGAATAAGCCGAAATCTGTGCTATCAAACGGCGGCCTTGCCTCCCCGTCCTGATCGATCAGTTGACCGCGGCCGAGGAGTTCACCTACGAGCCCGCCGCGACTGTGGCTCACGAGATGCAACTCGATACCAGCCGGTAGGGCCTTGACGAGGTGAAGCGCATTGGTGATCGGACTCTCGGTTAGGCTTCGATGCTCAAACGCCAGGATACGCTGGCCATTTTCTTAGGCTTGTTTGAGCGTCTGCCAGACGCCTGCCTGAACATTCGCAAGATCACCAAAGCTGCCAACTGTGTTCGATGCGGTGCCGTGAAGGAAAAGAAGCCAGGCGTCATCGCCCGCAACAAAGTCTCCTAAAGGCATCAGGTGTTCGCTGCCATCCCACCGCTTCAGGCCCGGTCCATCCTTGGTAGCCTTGTCTTCCAACTTCAATGCAATGGCACGTACCGTCGTTTCAGCAAGGTCCCCTTTCAGATCAATACCAATGACTTTGAGCCCTTTGATGACCCAGTCACCAAGCCCGCGCACCTCGCCATCTTGAGGAATGGCGGTGGGCAAGATGATAGTGGGCTCGCCGTCGCCGCTCCGCCCCCGATCAACACCTAACTTTTCCTCGACCTCGTCGGCGCGGAGCCAAAGAATGGCGCCGCCCTCCATCTCGAGCTCGATCAGATCATCGGGTTCGGCCGTAATCGTTTCGGGTAGATCGACAGCTCGTGCGCGGCTTACGTTGATCGCCGTTTTGACAGTGACGTTGACGCCAATGTCTCCGGTGCTTTCTGCCGCAAGACCCTTTTGCTCTTCGGTTTTGCCAAGGTTCCAGAAACGCTTAGGTTTCCAAATTCTGGCATGAGTACATCGTTCATAAGAATAACGGAGTGCAGCAATTGCGTGATCCGCACATGAGCGACGTGACTTGAGGAACTGAGCCAGAGTATTTGGCGTTGTCTTGCTTTTTCATTTTTCAATCCAGTCAGGATAAGAGGGACTATATGCTGTGATGTATGCTGGGAATGCATCATCGTTTGGGATTTCTCATTCCTGCTGTTGTTGCAGTGTGGAGAACGATCACTTCAGGGAAAGGCAAGCTTTTTTTATTTCTTCAGAGAACAATCTCATGCGTCTATTGAGCCTACGGTTGTCTGCATGGATGAGGTAAATCCCCCAAGTCGGTATCTCGATGTCTGGCAGGATGCGGATAAGATTCCCGTTACTCAACGCGTCTTTTACGATGAAGTCAGGAAGACGGCTAATGCCCATACCCTGTAAGGTCGCATTCAAAAGAAACGTACCGCTGTTTGAGTTCAAATAGGGGCGAAATTCGAGTGTCGTTGGCTTCCCCTTACTCGACAAAAAGTCCCAGGCAGTGCGGCGTGCGCTGCCATAGAATAAAAGTGGATGGTCACGTAGATCGCTCACGCTTTGAGGGCAAGACTGACGTTCAAGATAGGTAGAGCTGGCGTAAAGAGCATGGTCGACTTTGCCGATGTAGCTTGCGGATGCATTGCCATCGACCGCCGCCGTTATGCGCAGCACAAAGTCATAGTTTTCGCGGCTCAAATCCACGACCCGATCATCGAAATCTACGGTTAGCGCGATCTCGGGAAATCGTTCTTTGAACGCGAGCAGGGCGTTGCCGAGATAGCTGAGCCCGAAGTCGCGAGGTAAGGATAGCGAGAGTGGCCCGGACAGATCGGCAGAGGCGCTGATGAAATCAGCGTCGAGGTCATCGACCTCGCCGATGGCGCGCGAAGCCCGTTGATAGAGCTCCAACCCCGTTTCCGTGATTCTCCATGTGCCGGGGCGTCTATCGATGAGCCTTTTCTCGTAGCGCTCTTCAAGCAATGCCAGCCGTCGGCTGACTGCAGACTTCGCAATGTTAAGGCTTTCCGCAGCTCTCGATATGCTGCCACTCTCCACCACGAGGACAAAGAGGCGTAAATTTTCGATCTGTCCCATTGTGTTGTCCAAATTAGAACGAAAGGATCGAATTTCGATATCTTGTTGCAAGAAATCGTCCATTCTAGGAATGGTGTCAATCGAACGTGTATGCGGAGCACATGAATGCACATTCTGGCGCCAGGCGCCGCCCTTGCCGAACGTGTGTTGGTACCCTTTCGGCCGATTGTGGCTCTGTCTTGGGCATCGAAATGATCGCTGAACGACGCGATGGTCAGCGTGCGTGTGGGGCGTGGTCACTGATGACCTCACCCTCGGACGAGCCGTTGCCGATCTCCTATAACTGCACAGGGCCGCCGCGACCACTTCGGTTCGTCCGAGGCTTCATATTGCTGCCATCAGTAACAACTTCCAATGAGGGATGACGTGCTGTTCTTAGAGCAGGTTTAGAGGCCACGTCTTTGTCATCGAAATGAGGATCGAGCATGGGATTTCTACAAAACGGCCAATGGGTCGATAAATGGTACGAGACCAAGGAGACGGGCGGGCGCTTCGTCAGAAAGCCGCCTCAGTTCCGAAACTGGATTACTGCTGATGGCAGCGCCGGGCCGAGCGGCGGGCCAGGATTTGGAGCCGAGGCAGGCCGCTATCATCTCTACGTCTCACTCGCCTGTCCTTGGGCGCACCGCACGCTGATCTTCCGGGCGCTGAAAGGATTGGAGACCATGATCTCAGTCTCCGTCGTGCATTGGTACATGGCGGAAAACGGCTGGACCTTCCAGCCGGGTGACGGAACAGTTCCGGATACGGTGAACGGTGCCGCTTACATGTATGAAGTCTATACTAAGGCGATGCCGGATTACTCAGGTCGGGTCACAGTGCCAGTCCTTTGGGACAAACGGACTGCAACGATCGTTTCGAACGAATCCCCTGAAATCATCCGCATGTTCAATACTGCCTTTGATGAGATTGGCGCGAAGGCCGGGGACTACTATCCCGAGGCGCTCCGGGCAGACATCGATGCGTTGAATGAGCGCATCTACGATACCGTCAACAATGGCGTCTATAAGGCAGGTTTTGCGACCACACAGGAGGCCTATGAGGAGGCCGTGCTGCCGCTATTCGACACCCTAGACTGGCTCGAAGATCGACTGTCAAAGCAGCGTTACCTCACGGGTCCCACGATCACCGAGGCGGATTGGCGTTTATTCACCACGCTCGTGCGGTTCGATCCTGTCTATGTCGGTCATTTCAAATGTAATCTCCGTCGGATCGCAGATTATCCAAATCTGTCGGGCTATGTGCGTGATCTCTATCAGCAACCCGGCGTGGCAGAGACGGTCAACCTAGAGCACATCAAGAATCACTATTATGGGAGCCATGAAACGGTGAATCCGACTCGTGTCGTTCCGATTGGCCCGGACATCGACTATGCGGCGCCCCACGCGCGAGACAAGCTTGGATAGAGCCATGATCTTTGATCAAGCCCTGGCCGAGCGTTTCAACATCCGCCAGAACAACATGCCCGACGAGATGCGCCTTCTTTTGCGTGACTATCCGCGCGACAGTTGGGAGGCGCATCCAGGGTTCAAGCAAGCCACACAGAATTGGCTTGGTGCTCACCAGATGTTTAGAAGGCTCGGCGACATCACGCGGACGAATACCGAGAGATTTCTCAGTAAGTCCAGCGCTGCTGATGAGTTTGCCGCTGAACTCAGCTACTACGGCAACATCATGGTCGGGAATCTCCATGGGCATCACCATTTCGAGGACCACTCCTACTTTCCTGAACTCAGTGCTGCCGACCGTCGTTTTGATGTCGGTCTAGAGATCCTAGAAAAAGACCATCAATCCCTGAACGCAGTCTTGGAGCAATTCATCGAAACCTCGAATCGGGTCATCATGCTTTCGAAACTTGATGAAAAGCAGGCGTACGAAGAGGCAGGTGGTCTACACCAGGTTGCAATCGCGATTGAAGCGTTTTTGGATCGGCATCTAGGCGATGAGGAGGATCTTGCTGTTCCGATCATTCTTCATCACCGACTACGGGGTTAGCCGCGAACGAGACGGATGAGCAAGATGACCAAGCGACCCCACAACGAAGCCAATCTGTCTGTCGAAGAGGTCCAGGACGACGCAGCCGTCCGCCGTGCCGGCGGAGAGTTCGTACGCGGTGTCAGTGGGTTTCGACATGCTCTCGGTGATGCGGATTTCCCAGCCGAGCCGGGCAGGTATCACGTGTTTGTTGCCCTGAACTGCCCTTGGTGTCATCGCGTCACCCTAGCACGTTCGATCCTCGGATTGCGGGAAACAGTCAGTATGGATGTGGCCTTTCCCAACCGGACCGGAGACGGCGATCCAGCCGGTGCCAATCTTTGGGAATTCAACCCTGTACGCATCGCTTCGCTGACGGAAGCCGCATTGCCTGAATGCACAGCTGAGACGGGAACGGGTCAAGGGTATCGTTTCGCCAAAGAAATCTATCAGTCAGAAGGCTCACGCGAGCAATCGCTTCCCATCCTCTATGACAAACAAAGCAGGCGGATTGTCTCTAATGAGAGCGCAGAGATCATCCGCATGTTGAATGCAAAGGCGAATGACCTTGAAAGCTCGATCGCTGAAGGCGAGCGCCCGGACCTATATCCGGCTGGCGATGACAATACACCGCTTCGCGACGACATCGATGCGCTCAATGAGATGATCTACGTCAAGATCAATAACGGCGCGTACAAGGCGGGGTTTTCGTCAAGCCAGTCAGTATATGCCGAGGCCTTTTCGGGGTACTTCGAGGCCCTCGATATTTTAGAACGCCGACTCTCCGCCGATGACCGCCCTTTCCTCACCGGAGAACGCTTCACCGATGCGGATCTTCGTCTCTTCCCAACACTTTACCGTCATGATCCAGTCTACTATGTCCGGATGAAGCTCAATGGTGCGCGGATCCTCGACTATGCTCATCTTTGGCGTTGGCTCTGCAGGGTGTATGCGCTTCCAGGTGTTGCTTCGAGCAATGCGTTAACACACTGTAGGCAAGGATATTTTGGCCGGTCCTGGAACGGTGTTGTTCCGCTCGGCCCCCTCCTGCCAATGACGTATCCTGAAGCCTACAGTCACCCGGAACTTGGTGGGTAAACGCTAGCGATGGCAGCACGCCCATCGGAATCAGGCTGACAGAAGAGGTATGGGAATTGAACAGGTCGGCGGTAAGATCGACCATTCAGAACCATATTTGGCCTTGATCGAGCGTGGCTTCATCCAAGAGTTCGGCACTAATCCTGTTGCTACCGATTGCATACAAGCTTCACCGCGCCCATGCCCTACGCTCGAAACCGCTTGTTCTCAGAAATCTACAGTGTCACAACTAACGTCAGCCTTTTGTTGATTATGTCGTAAGTATCTTCTGGACAGGTCGAACGGTGGACTGATGGACGACCAGATCAAGCCTGACCAAAATCTGCCGACCCTTACGTCAGATGCGAGAATGCTGACCGATCGGCAGTTCCACGGCTTATCGGCGATGCCGCCTGAGCTCGAATGGCTCGCCAATATCGATAACGAGAAAACGAGGCGTGCCTACCAGATCGACATCCAGGATTTCTCGGACTTTATCGGGTTAACCCATCCTGAAGAGATGCGTGTGATCACTCGATCCCATGTGATCGCTTGGCGTAAGGTATTGGAAGAGCGAGAGCTTTCCGATGCTACCATTCGAAGAAAGCTGTCGGCATTAGCCTCGCTGTTCAATTATCTCACGGAATGCAATGCCGTTGCTGATAACCCAGTGCATGGTGTGAAGCGTCCGAGGTCAAACGGCAATCAGGGCAAGACGCCGGCACTTAGTCAGGCACAAGCCCGACAATTGCTCGACGCACCCGAGCCGACAACGCTAAAGGGCCTCCGTGACCAGGCAATTCTAGCGACCCTGCTCTATCACGGCCTTAGACGCGAAGAGTTGGTCAAGTTGCGCTTGTGTGATCGCTCCACACGCCAAGGCGTGCCCCACTTTACGGTTCAAGGCAAAGGGAACAAAGAACGCTATATCCCGATCCATCCAGCAGCGGCGCGTTTGATTGATGACTATCTAATCCGTGCCGGTCATGCGGATGATATTCAAGGTCCCATGTTCAGGCCCATTATCAACAACAGTACCGAAGAAGGCACTAACAAGGCGATCAGCACTCAAGCGGTCTATCAGATCGTCAAGCGCTACAGTACCGAAACCGGCCTCATCTATGAGATCCCTGAACTCTTGAGCCCGCATGCCATGCGCACCACCACAGCCACCAATGCACTCGAGCGCCAGGCCGATATCGCCAAAGTCCAGGAGATGATGGGTCACGCCAATATCAGTACAACGCGGCTCTATGATCGAAGACGGTCAAAGCCTGAGGACAGCCCGGTCTTCAAGCTTAAATACTGAGGCTATCATCACAGCCATCAGCTCTGATGTTGACACGGGGTATTCAGCTGGGGCAGGTAATGCCGCCTCGCCCAACGCTCACGCTGGCAGTGTCCAACGAGCATCGCATGGCCCTGCCCTAGCGTCTGGCGACCCAATCTTCATCTAGGCCGGGAGGTGGCCAATCGTTCCGACGACTTCCCCGTGGATGATGCTTCCTTGCGAAGCGTAAGCCGAACTAACAGTCCCCGATGCGCTTCGCCGCTATGCTGTACGACATATTCATTGTCTGCCCATTGACATCGAATGTCATATCAACGTTGCCGTTGCCCTGATCACCATCGATCGTAAAGGAAAACAGGCCATTCATGCTGCCCGGCATATTGGGATCAGAACAGGTCATCTCATAGTCAACAGTATTCCCGCTAACAACCTCGTCGCTCACGGTGCAGCCTGCATCGTCTTCCATCATCTCACTGGGATGAAACACGTTCTCCGTCATGCATTCCTGCTGAACGTCGTTGGCGCCGGTCATAGGATTTTGCGTGGTCATCTCCCACAAGCCGGGCGTGATCGGCAGGCCTTCGGCAAAGGCACCTGATGACGCAAAGGCAATTATCAACACCGACGAAGCCACGCGTTTAGAAATCATTTGGCTCTCCGAAGTTTAGGGACAAATGTGCAACGGCTGACCGTGCTGAAGACTGGTTCGAGCACCATCCGCCCGCTGGAACGCGTTGCTGTCGAGCGCCGCGTGTCTTTGGACCCTACTCCCACCTTTTTGTGTGGATCGTCAAGTCTACCCAGCAATGATGCCTTGTCTCGTTGTGACATGTCGGTCGGGTCCAGCCGGGAAGATTTTGCTGTTCTCTTGCATTTTTTGCAGTCTTCTGAACCTCTTTCGTTTTGATTTTGCTTAGATGGATCTGAAGGACAAGCAGCCAGAGCCAATGCACAAAGGAGGCGTCATGTTTGCAAGAGCTCTCATCGCATCACTAGCCCTCGTTGGTGCTGCGCAAGCGGAAGATGAAGTATCGGAAGGAGGCATTCTCAATCCTCCTGAGCTCACGCTCGAAGGCCAGCTTGAACGTTTGCGTCGCGGTGACCTGGGTCCAATGATGGGAGCCTACGGCTACGTCGCCGCTAAGTCCGGGAATCATAGCATCGCAAGGGAGATCTTCTCCGACATAGCCGAAAGTGGCAACGTTCAGGCGATGACCTGGATGTCATGGATCGAGGACAACGGGCTTGGCGGGCTCGAAAATCCCGACGCCGCTGCGGAATGGGATCGGCGCGCTATGGAAGCCGGCAGTGAAATCGGCATGTTCAACTACGGGCTTGATCTGCTTCGCGGTCGCGGTGTCCCCAGTGACCAAGCTAGGGGGCAGGCGCTCATCCGTGAGGCGGCATCACTCGGGCTAGAGGCGGCCGAGCGTTTGGTAGCAAATGATTTCGACTTAGACGTTGTGACACCCGATGGCGACAACTGGAAATATGAAAAGCGGCTTTACTGAGGCTGTCAAAAAGACGAGACAGACCTATGTTCGCCAAACGGCGTGAAGATATAGCCCTTAAGCTTTCTCCGGGGCGATGATGTCTTGAGTGACAGCTATCATTCCTCTGCAACGGTGTCGAGCCAGGAACGGATCGCCCAGATTGCTTCGTCGCTGAAGATGTCGCCAAATGCAGGCATATAGGTGACGCCATTGCGGATGGCGCCGAGCTTAACCTTCTCCACGAAATACTCGTCATCATCCCCCGGGATCAAGTATCGAAGATCGGGCGCAATACCACCGGAAATCGCGCCAAGACCATGGCAACGAGCGCAGTTTTGATTATAGGCCTTGTCGCCAACCTTGATGGCAGCGTCGTAGTCTTCGGTGTTGCGATAAGGATTCTCGATGTGTTCCTCGCCATCGAGCAAGGTGAGACTGGAAATATCGATCGGCTGAGGCGCGACATCACCATGGCCCAGCACATGCCCAGACAGGCCAATAGAAGCAATTGCGACGGCAAGATATAGGCCAGGCTTCATGTTCGGGTCCTCTCGTCTTTGCTAGTTTGGCCGTAGGTTGTGATCACGTCGTTGCAAATTGGTGGCTTGGTCACAGCCCCATGTCGATTCCGAGCGCCGGTTCAGAAGCAACAACAGGTTGATGCAGCAGATCCTCGCCTGTTCGGAGTCTGAACCAGCGCTGTGTCAACGATGCCGTTATCAAGGCAGGTTCATCCGGTTGTCGACGAGATCATTGACCACGGCAGGTTCGGCAAGCGTCGAGGTATCGCCGAGCTGATCATGTTCATTGGCAGCGATCTTCCTCAAGATACGGCGCATGATCTTGCCCGACCGGGTCTTCGGAAGACCCGGTGCCCACTGAATCAAATCCGGCGATGCGATCGGGCCAATTTCCTTTCGCACCCAATTCCTCAGCTCTGCTCTGAGTTCGTCCGAGGGCTCTTTGCCAGCGGTTAGCGTCACGTAGCAGTAAATGCCTTGACCTTTGATGTCGTGGGGGTAGCCGACCACAGCCGCCTCTGAAACACTGGGATGCGCAACCAGGGCGCTCTCGACCTCGGCGGTGCCCATGCGGTGGCCGGACACATTGATGACATCATCG
>JANQPX010000014.1 GCA_028285265.1 Geminicoccaceae bacterium | reverse complement strand
CGATGATGTCATCAATGTGTCCGGCCACCGCATGGGCACCGCCGAGGTCGAGAGCGCCCTGGTTGCGCATCCCAGTGTTTCAGAGGCGGCTGTGGTCGGTTATCCCCACGACATCAAAGGTCAGGGCATCTATTGTTACGTGACCCTCACGGCCGGAACCGAATCGTCAGACGACTTGCGCACCGAACTTCGTCAATGGGTACGAAAGGAAATTGGCCCGATCGCATCGCCGGATTTGATTCAGTGGGCACCGGGTCTTCCGAAGACCCGGTCGGGCAAGATCATGCGCCGTATCTTGAGAAAGATCGCTGCTAATGAACATGATCAGCTCGGCGACACCTCAACGCTTGCCGAACCTGCCGTAGTCGACGACCTGGTCGAAAACCGCATGAATGTTTGACGCCAAAGGGTAGAATTGCGTACGCTCTCGGCCTCAAGTTGGCATTTGAAAGAGGCGTATTGTGGCGACATCGACTTGGCGGAAGGCGCTGCCGCTTGCCTTGGCAGCAGCGCTCCTACTCAGCGGCTGTGACGACGAAGAAGAAAAGACACCAGAGGTTGAAATTAGCCTTCCCAAAGGTGTGGAACTGAAGGTCAAGCGAGTCGACGACGATGAAAGCGAAATGATCATCGTCGGCGAGCTTGCCCTGTTTACCCTCACGATCATGTGGGCCCTGTTTGGTCCCGGTGCCACGATGCGTCGTGATCCGATCGTGTCAAAGGACCGGTAGGATTTGTCGAATGACCGTGGCCGAACGCTCGGCAACCGCCTCGACAAAGCGTGAGAAATCGAAGCGGGAGTCGACGCCGGCGAGATCGGACAAGGCGCGAATTTCGACCCATGGCAGATGGAACTGTTCGGCGACTTGGGCCATGGCCCCACCCTCCATGGCCACGGCCTTCGCCCTGAACGTCCGGTGAAGACGCTCACGTGTCGTCTCACAGTGGATATATTGGTCCCCGGCTAAAATCGGGCCATACGCAATGGCGGCGGCTTTGCCAGAACCACCGGCTGCCTGGGTCAGCGGCGCGAATTCAAGGTCGGCAAGGGCCGTTTTGATGCGCTCAAGCATGGCAGGCTCGGTGTCATAGCCCATCTGCTCTGTCGGATTGAAGAAGGGGACATGGCCGGCCTGATAGGGGACGAGCTTGTCGTCTTCGATCACCCCGCAGTCATGCTGGATCGCGCGCTCGGCAATCACCAGATCACCGATGGCAAGAGCCGGATCCAACCCACCGGCGACGCCACTAAAAGCCAAAAGGTCGACGCCAAAACGCGACGCAAGGAGCGTCGCCACCATGGACGTATTGACCTTACCGATCCCAGCTTCAGCAATGATCACGCCTTGACCACCGAGCCGTCCGTGATCGAACTCAAGCCCAGCAATCGTAACGGTTTCTTGATGGTCAAGAGCGGCTTTGAGATCGACCCGCTCTTGGGGAATCGCGCAGATCAATCCGATCGTTTTCTGGGACATCTTGTCTTCCTATCGTGAAACAATGCTTTCTTGGGGTTACGATCCATCGATGCAAGGGATATCGTTATTGTCCACAAAGAAAACAGGGAGACCGAGCCATGGCAGCAAGCATTGCCGGCATTGACCATGCCATTATCGGCGTCCGGGACCTGGAAAAAGCGCGGGAAGTCTACGAACGGCTTGGTTTTCGTGCGACACCGCGCGGACGACATGTCGGCTGGGGAACAGCCAATTACTGCCTGATGTTTCAAGACGACTATTTGGAGATCCTCGGCATCGTCGATCCAGCGGCGGAAACCAATAATCTCGACCATTTTCTTGAGAGCCGAGAAGGGCTTTTGTCGATTGTGCTCCGGAGTTTCGACGCGGCAGCGACACGGGCTGCCTGGGTCGAAGCGGGCCTCGATCCCGCTGACGTCAAAGATCTCAGCCGCCTCCTTGAGCCCGATACCGAGCTGCGCTTTCAAAATGTAACCTTGAAATCCGATGCGACGGCTGATGTTCCGATGTTCGCCTGCAGCCATCTGACCCCGGAGCCGATGCGCCAACCCGGCTGGACCGAACACCCCAATGGCGCCCTTGGCATCCATACCATCACCGCCGTCACCAACGACCCCGCAGCCGCTATCGAGCCGATGGCCCGGGTTTTCGGCAGTGCTAAGATCACTGAGACTGACAATACGCTTGCCGTTCACACCGGCCGAGGCGTGATCCTCTTCGCCACGCCAGACGATGTCGACATGCTCCATCCGCAGCTACGGTCAGAACTCGAAACGGAGCAGGCAACACTTGCCGTTCTCAGCGTCCGCGTCCGTGACCTCGCGGGCACGGCCGCCTGGCTCAACAAGGTCGGCGTTCCGTTTTCGCGGGAATCCAGCGGCATGATTGGCGTCGACGCTGCCCATGCGCACGGCGTTATGCTTGAGTTTACGGCATGACCGTCACCACTTAGGACAAATCGAACAAGACCTCATAGCCGGACAGCCTGTGGCGGCGCTCCGCAAGGCGTTCGACAGGATATCGCGCCCAAGGACGAAGCCCTTGCTCCTTAGTCCAAAGGTTACTCTGTCGAGGCATCAACATCCGCTCCGGATTTGGTCAGATCGATCGTCATGTCGGCCCGGTCTCAATTTGTACGGTTCCCGAATCTAACGTTGACATGTGCTCACCCCTGCTCATAGGACGTGGCTCATCCGTAATTTAGTGGAGGGGGTTCACATGAAACTTCTGGTCTCGACGACGCTTGCCTTTGGTCTTGTTGCAGGCGCAGCTTATGCCGACAATCACGCTGCACCATCGAATGGTGACAGCACGGGTTGCGGCCTTGGTACGACCATCTGGGCCGGGCAATCTGGTGTCCTCCCGCAAATTCTCGCCGTCACCACGAACGGCACCTCCGGTAATCAGACCTTTGGCATTACGACGGGCACCCTTGGTTGCGATAAGGATGATGTCGTCGCGTCCGCCGAGGTCCGTCAGTTTGCAGCGGTCAATCTCGACAATTTGGCCACCGACATTGCACGTGGCGAAGGCGAGACCCTGGCTTCGCTCGCCTCAGCGATGGAGGTCGAGTCCCCAGACCAGGCGCTGATGTTCGCAACGCTGAAGGGCAATTTCACGCGTATCTTCCCGAACAACAACGTCACCTCGGATCAAGTGATCGTCTCCATTCAGCAGGTTATGGCTGAAGACGAGACCCTCGCCCAATATGTCGAGGCCTGAGGTCCGTTTTTCTGAAGATGTGCCGCCGGCTCCTAGGCCGGCGGCGTCTTGCCTGGATAGCCGTCTGGCCGATCCTGGCAGTCTCGGCGGTACCTGTTTCTGCCCCTGCTGAAACCGCCGACAGTCGCTATCTAACAGCTCTCATCGACAAAGCTACCGGCCTGAACCTGGCAGATGCCCCTGCCTGGCGAGCGCTCGGTCACTATCGGCCTGATTGGTTGGGCGGAGGCCGCCATAGCCTGATCGATAGTCCGACGTTCTTTCTGGCCGATGACGGTAAGACCAACCCGGAAGCTGAGCTCGAAGCGACCCTTCGTGCGTTCTTCACGCCACCGCCCACGGATCAAACCACCCAGCATCCGCAATGCGCTTTTATCGCTCGCTATCGATGGCTGAAGTCTCGTCTCGGGTTCGACTCCTCGCGCCTACTTGAGCATCACTGCGCGGCGTTTAAGGCGTGGTCCAAGACGATCAATGCGGAATCAGCGACGCTGATTTTCCCCGCAGCCTACATGAATAACCCGGCCTCAATGTTCGGCCACACCTTATTGAGACTGGACCCGGCTGATCAGGCCGAAGACAACCGCCTTCTTTCCTATGCCGTCAATTATGGCGCCGATACGGGTGAGGACAATGGCCTTCTCTTTGCAGCCCTTGGCCTAACCGGCGGCTATCCCGGAAGCTATGCCGTCAAACCCTATTACGAGTTGGTGAAGATCTATAGCGACATTGAACATCGAGACATCTACGAATACCGACTGAATTTCTCGAGGGATGAGGTTGCTCAACTCGTTGCCCATCTCTGGGAGATGCGTGGACATTTTAGCTATTATTACTTCTTCGATGAGAACTGTTCCTACCAACTGCTTTTTTTGCTCGACGTGGCAAGGCCTTCGCTCAATCTCGCCGACGATTTTGCCCTCCACGTCATTCCCATCGACAGCGTGCGCTCTGTGCTGGATCGGCCCGGCCTCTTTCAATCCGCCAAGTTTCGCCCGTCGGGTCAAACGCGCATCCGTCAGGATCTCGCTAAACTTACAACCGAAGGGCAGCGCCTTGCGCGTTATCTCGCCGATGGGAATCTCGCGCCGGACAGCCAAGAGACTACGGATTTGCCGCTGGCACGTCAGGCCGCCGTTTTGGAGCTTGCCGAATCGGTTGTGACCTACCGCATGGAGACCGGCGACCTCGGCCGTGATGAGGCTGCCGATCGTGCCTGGACACTGCTTGCCGCCAGAAGCCAAATCGATGAGGCATCCGATTTGCCGTCCCCTCAACAACCCGAAACCCGACCAGACCAGGGGCATGACTCAGCGAGGGCTGGGCTTGGCGTTGGCGTCCGCGACGGCCGGCCTTTTGGCATGATACGGCTTAGGCCAGCCTATCACGACGATCTGGATCCGAGTGGCGGCTATGTGCCAGGCGCAGCGATCGACTTCCTTGCTCTCGAGCTTCGACACTATGACGGCGATGACGGTTTAACGCTTGATCAAGTCACCGGCGTGGGCATTCGCTCGATGACACCACGCGATGCCTTCTTTCGCCCGTTATCCTGGAGACTCAATGCCGGCTTGGAGCGCATGCGCATTGAACGAACCGACGAAGAGGGGGCCCTGGTTGCGGCGTTGGAGGGTGGTGCCGGCCTGAGCTACGGCATCGGTGAACGAGACATCTGGTCCCTGACACTGGATGCAGGCGTGACCTTTGGGGAGGACTGCGACGAGACCTGTAGCGTGAATACCGGGCCGGCCTTGTCGCTGCTCTGGCCGATAACCGATCATGCCTCACTCACGGCAAAGGGGCGGTATCAACTGCGGCTGGGCGAGAAAGTCCGGGATCGTTACGAGGTTCGGCTGGGACAAAGCCTCGGCATCACGCGCAACCTCGCGATCAAGCTCGAAGCCGGCGTCGAGGACGAGGGTGGCGGGCTTCAACCCGAGTTTCTGACATCGCTCGATTGGTATTTCTGATGCGCGTTCGGTTCGCCTCGCTGCTGGTTTTTCTCCTTGGCCTGACCGGCTGCACCCCGTTCTTCTTTCAGCCTCTAGACCATCACGTTTATGACCCCGAGACTGCAGGCCTTGCCTATGAGGATGTGACCTTCGAAGCGGTCGACGGCACCAAACTGCACGGTTGGTTCTTTCCGGCAAAAGGCGAGCGCGTCGGCAGCATTCTCTTCCTTCACGGCAACGCCGAGAATATCAGCACCCATTTCGCCGGTATCGTTTGGGCGATCGACGGCGGCTTCGACGCCTTCGTGATCGACTATCGAGGCTACGGTCTGTCGGACGGGACGCCAAGTCTGGATGGCGTGCACCTGGATGCCACAGCGGGACTCGATGCGCTCCTCACGAAGCCAGGGATTGCGCCGGAAGAGATCGTCGTCTTCGGACAGAGCCTTGGCGGCAGCATCGCCCTTGAGGCCATCGCCCATCATCCACAAAAGAACAACCTTGCAGGCTTGGTGGTTGAAGGCGCCTTTTCCGACTATCGCGGCATCGTCCGCGAAAAATTGCATGAGTTTTGGCTCACATGGGCCTTTCAGTGGCCGATCAGCCTCACCATCGATAACCGTTACGATCCGAAGGTCGCGGCGGCGGCGATTGCGCCTCTTCCCTTGTTGGTGATTCACGGCCAACAGGATCGCGTGGTGCCACCGCATCACGGCACCGCCCTCTTTGAGGCAGCTGGTGAGCCGAAGGCGATCTGGCAACCTAAAGAGGCAGCCCATATCAGTGCTTTCAACTCATTGTCGATGCGACGGCGTTTCCTCGACCATCTAACCTCACTCGTCGATCCGGAACCTGCCGCCACGCATTCAGACGACAATCACCTAACAGACGATGATCACTTGCTGATGCCAGCATCAATGGTTGCAGAAGAGACCCCGATAGCACCATATCATGAGTCTGGACAGGACCCGTCGAAGACAGCGTCATCGGCGCGGTAACCCTTTGGCAACGCAGGCTTGACACCGCCTACAAGTCCGATAGCTTACCGCCTTTGCTAGCTCTTGTTGATCAGGCTAGCCGTCAAGGAAGCGCACATCATGGATATAGCCGCCCTCGAATCCGCCATCGAAAATGCCTTCGACGAGCGAGATCAGATCGGCCCCGACACGCAAGGTCCGGTTCGTGACTCCGTCACTACAGCGCTGGCTGCTCTCGATAGCGGCACATGCCGGGTCGCGGAGAAACGAGGCGGCGCATGGCATGTCAATCAATGGCTTAAAAAAGCCGTCTTGCTCTCGTTCCGTCTCAATCCGATGGCCCGCATCAGCGGTGCGCCCGGTGGCGCTTCTTGGTGGGACAAGGTGCCTTCCAAATTTGAGGGTTGGTCGGATTCGGACTTCGGCGATGCCGGCTTTCGCGCGGTTCCGGGCTGCGTCGTTCGACATTCCGCCTTTGTTGCGCCGGACGTCGTGCTGATGCCCTCCTTTGTCAATCTCGGCGCTTATGTCGATACCGGCACCATGGTGGACACATGGGCCACGGTCGGCTCCTGCGCTCAAATCGGCAAGAATGTTCACCTCTCTGGCGGTGTCGGCATTGGCGGCGTCCTTGAGCCCTTGCAAGCCGGACCGGTCATCATTGAAGACAATTGTTTTATCGGCGCCCGCTCCGAGGTCGTGGAAGGGGTCGTGGTCGAAGAGGGAGCGGTGCTCTCCATGGGCGTTTTCATTGGCGCCTCGACCAAGATTGTCGATCGCACAACAGGCGAAATTCACTATGGCCGCGTGCCCGCCTATTCCGTGGTGGTGCCTGGCGCCATGCCCGGCGGACATTTGCCAAGTGGTGAGCCAGGACCTAGTCTCGGCTGTGCCGTGATCGTTAAGCGCGTCGATGCGCAGACACGGTCAAAGACGGCCATCAACGAGCTGCTCAGAACATGAGCGTGCCCGCAAGATCCAACCCGGCCACAAGCCTCTCCGAACCCGCCAACGACGTCGAACGCAAGGCGTTTGCGCTTGACGAGACAACGCCTCTGGACACCACCGATCCCGTGGCGATCAGCCAAGCTCTCATTCGCTGTCGAAGCGTGACCCCGATGGATGATGGTGCCCTCGCCGTGCTCGAGGATGCGTTGACTCCGCTGGGCTTTGAGTGCCACCGGTTGACCTTTGGCGACGACGGGGACCCGCCCATCAGCAATCTCTACGCTCGCCTCGGCACAGGCGCCCCGCATCTTTGCTTTGCCGGGCATACCGATGTCGTGCCGGCTGGCGATCTTAATGCGTGGCAGGTCGATCCGTTTTCAGCTGAGATCGTCGATGGAGAGCTTTACGGTCGCGGCGCGGTCGACATGAAAGGCGCCATCGGCTGCTTCACCGCGGCGGTCGCGCAATTCCTGAAAACAGGCACGCCGAGAGGCTCGATCAGTCTCCTGATCACCGGCGACGAAGAGGGACCGGCGGTCAACGGCACGGTCAAGGTCCTCGACTGGCTCAAAGCCCACGGCGAGACCATCGATGCGTGCGTGGTCGGCGAGCCGACCAATCCCGATAAGCTCGGCGAGATGATCAAAATCGGCCGTCGCGGCTCCTTCTCTGGTTTCTTGAAGGTTCTTGGCACACAGGGGCATGTCGCATATCCGGATCGGGCGCATAATCCCATCACCCAGCTGGCAGCGATGCTCCGCGCGTTGGCTGAGCCACTCGACGAAGGCACCGAGCATTTCCCGCCCTCCATGTTGGTGCCGACCACGTTCGACGTCGGCAACCACGCGACCAATGTCATTCCCGGCGAAGCCCGTGCGAATTTCAACATTCGCTTCAACGATCTTCACACGCCGGAGTCGCTGAAAGTATGGCTACTCGAAACCTTGGATGGGGTCGGCGGCGACTATGAACTGCAGACCCGCTGCTCAGGTCCGGCCTTCCTCACGAAGCCTGGCCCGCTCACGGACTTGATGCAACAGGTCATCCACGAAGAACTCGGCGTGACACCTGAGCTTTCGACCAGCGGTGGTACATCAGATGCACGATTCATCAAAGATATCTGCCCGGTGATTGAATTTGGCCTCGTTGGCCAGACGATGCATCAGGTCGACGAACGGGTGGCCCTTGTCGACCTCGAAGCGCTCACCGGCGTCTATCTCCGTCTGCTCAGGACTCATGTCGGCACAATCTGACATGTTGCCGGACCGGCACGAGATCGCCTCTTCGCTCTACGGCGCCTACCGCCTCGCTTGGTTTGATGAAACCGGGATGGGCTTCTTCAATATCTCGGTCGAGGGGTTTTGGCGCTCCTTTTTTGCGGCGGTGATCTTAGCGCCATTTTACATGCTTTCAATCGGCCAAGACTTCATCAACCCCGAAGATGGCTTTTCCTTTTGGGCGGCAATGGTCCATTTCTTGACCTATGGGTTGAGTTGGGTTCTGTTTCCGCTTGTCGCTTTTTTTGCCACGGATTTACTCGGCATCGGCCAACGCTTCACCGCCCTTGTGGTGGCCGTGAATTGGACGAGCATCCTTATCTTCGGCCTCTTGACCATCAGCGTTGGCCTCGTTGCCGTCGTTCAGCATGCGATCACCGAGTTGGCGTTGGTCATTTTGACCGCGGCCCTGATCGTCTATCACTGGTTCGTCATCAAGACCGCTCTCGAGACCACAGCATCGGTCGCCATCGCCTTCGTTCTTTTCAATTTTCTTCTCGGCGCAATGTTACAGCAACTGGCACAACGGCTCGTGTAATGGTCTGTTGCCGCCACGACCAAGACGATCGTCAACATGCCTGACGCAGAACAGCAAAAGACCATCGCGTTCATCGGCCTTGGTCATCTTGGCCGTCATTTGGCAGCGAGCTTGCTCGATGCCGGCTTCGCCCTCAACGTCAACGACCTCGATGCCGATGCGGCAGCACCTTTGGTCGATCGGGGCGCCCATTTTGCGCCGTCCCTTAAAGAGGCTGCAAAGGGCGTCGACGTCGTCATTACCTGCCTACCGTCCCCGGCAGCGACCGAGGCCGTTCTGACATCTGACGACGGCCTCTTCGCCCATCTTCGCCGCGGTGCTTTGTGGATCGAGATGAGCACCAATGACCCCCTTCAAATTCAAGCCTTGGCCGAACAGGCGAGACAAAAAGGAATTCTGACACTCGAGGCACCCGTCACCGGTGGTGTGCATCGCGCCAAGAGTGGTGACATCACGGTCTTGGTCGGCGGCGATAAAACCCTCTTCGAGAGCCATCAACCATTATTTCAGGCGATGGGGGGCAAGGTGTTTCATATCGGCGAGCTCGGCCAGGCCTCGGTGATCAAATTGATCACCAACATGCTCGCGTTCATCCACCTTTTGGCAGCCGGCGAAGCGCTCACCCTGGCGAAATGCGCGGGTCTCGATCTCAAAACGAGCTTCGACGCGATCAAGGCCAGCTCAGGCAACAGCTTCGTCCATGAAACCGAAAGCCAAGTCATCCTGAACGGCAGCTACGATATCGGCTTCACGGTCGACCTTGCTCTCAAGGATCTTGGCTTAACCCAGAAGATCGCCGGTGAATGCGGTGTGCCACTCGACCTCGCCAATCTGGTGGAACGAACCTTCCGTCGCGCCAAGGATTGCTATGGCGGCGACGCCTGGTCCCCTCAGGTCGTAAAACTCCTTGAGGACGTCATGGGTGTCGAGCTGCGTGCGGATGGCTTTCCCGCAAAGCTCGAGCCGTCATCGAACGCCTGATGCTGGATTCGTTGTTCGCCCGTATTGACGATCAACGAGACGCGCTGATCGCGCTGACGCAAGACCTCATCCGCATTCCCACCGTCAATCCGCCTGGCGAAGGCTATCTGCCCTGCGCCCAGTTCTTGGGCGAGCGGCTTAAACGAAGCGGTTTTGACGTCAGCTATGTCCGGGCCGAGGGCGCGATTGGCGATAGTGACCGTTATCCCCGAACCAATGTGGTCGCACGATATGACGCCGACGGCGCTGGACACACCGTTCACTTCAATGGCCATATCGATGTGATCGAAGCGGGGCTTGGATGGAGCGTCGATCCCTTCGGCGGTACCATCAGCAACAACCGGATCTACGGACGCGGCTCTTGCGACATGAAGGGCGGCATCGCTGCGTCGGTCATCGCGCTCGAATCGATCCTCGCCGAAGGGATCCGCTTTCATGGTGCGATGGAGATATCCGGCACCGCCGATGAGGAATCAGGCGGCTTTGGCGGCGTTGCCTACCTCGCCCGCCAAGGGTTTTTCTCCAAGCCGCGCGTTGATCATGTGATCATTCCCGAATGTCTCAACGTCGATCGCATCTGTATTGGCCATCGCGGTGTCTGGTGGGCGGAAATTGAAACCTTTGGCAAGATTGCCCACGGTTCCATGCCTTTTCTCGGCGATTGTGCGATCCGCCATATGGGTGCCGTGATGCGTGCGTTTGAAGAGGAGCTGCTTCCCAGTCTCGCCAACCGCCGAACGGGTATGCCGGTCGTGCCTGAAGGGGCACGTCGCTCAACGCTCAATCTAGCCGCCATCCATGGCGGCCTACCGGAACAGATCGATGGCCTGCCAAGCCCCAATGTGCCGGATCGCTGCCGCCTCATGTTAGATCGACGTTTTCCAATCGAAGAGGACCTTGCCGACGTCAAGAACGAGATCGTTGCGATTCTCGATGACCTGACCCGAAGCCGCCCGGGGTTTCGCTATAAGATCAATGACGTCATGGAAGTCCTGCCGACGCTCACGCCTGAGGATGCCGACGTTGTGAAGGCGGTCGCCGCGTCGATTAGCCAGGTTCTCGGCAAACCTCCTGAGCTGATCGTTTCGCCTGGCAGCTATGATCAAAAACACATTCACCGTATTGGCAATCTTCAGGAATGTTTGGCCTACGGACCGGGCATTCTCGACCTGGCTCATCAGCCCGACGAGTATGTCGAGATCGATCATTTGATCGCCTCAACCAAGGTGATGGCCGCCTCCACCCTTCGCCTTCTCGGTGTCCCGCTGCGGTGATCAGCGTCGGGGCGAAGAACCTGTTGACGGATGTACCGGGGCTCCTCGTCGGCAATGCCGAGAACGTCAAGATCAGAACCGGTGTCACCGTGGTGCTGCCGGAAAAACCTGCGGTGTGTGGCATCGACATTCGCGGGGGTGCGCCGGGCACTCGCGATACGGACGCCAGCGACCCCACATGCCTGGCTGACACCGTTGACGCCGTTGTCTTGTCAGGCGGTTCAGCCTTTGGTCTCGATGCAGCAGGCGGCGTCATGTCCTGGCTTACCGCACGCGGACGCGGTTACCCCATCGGCAAGGCCGTCGTCCCCATCGTGCCATCGGCCATCCTGTTCGACTTGTCGAATGGTGGTGACAAAGACTGGGGAGACACACCGCCCTATCGATCACTGGGCATGCTGGCCTGCGACAACGCGCATGACCACATTGCCCTCGGCAATGCCGGTGCGGGCTTCGGCGCCACCGTCGGTTTCGCGCTGCCCAAGCAAATGAGTGGCGGTCTTGGCAGTGCGTCCTTCGTTCTGGACGCTGAGGATGGTCGGCCGAACGTGACCGTGGCGGCGCTCGCGGCCGTGAACCCGGTCGGCGATGTCCTGATACCGGAAACCAACGCCTTTTGGGCCTGGCCCTTCGAACAGGCGGGTGAATTCGGCGGACGCCGGCCGAAATCAGGTTGGGCCCAAGCCCCCTTTGACGATCAGTATCCCGGCGGGGTCATCGGGAACACGACCTTAGTCGTGATCGCCACCGATGCGGCGCTCACCAAGGCGCAAGCGAAACGTGTGGCGATCATGGCGCATGATGGCATCGCCCGCGCCATCCGGCCGGTGCATACCCCCTTTGATGGTGATGCAACCTTCGTTCTCTCGACCGGACGGGTTCATCTCCGCGATCCGCTCCCCGATCTCGCGCGCATTGGATCGCTTGCCGCTGATTGCACGGCGCGTGCCATTGCCCGTGGCGTGTATGAGGCTAACGACTTGGATCCCATCCGATCTTATCGTAGCCTTTATCCCGTTGCGAAGCCCTGATGAGGAAAACCTCAATGACACGCCTTTTCGATCGCTTGCTCGTCTCCACCGCGTTGGCATTGGGGATGGGTCTTCTTGCAGAAGCGTCACCGGCGACAGCTGACGACAGCCTTCGTCTTGGCATGGTCTTGGAACCGCCTCATCTCGATCCGACCGCTGGCGCTGCCGCAGCGATCGATGAAATCGTCTACGCCAATGTCTTCCAAGGGCTAACCCGTATTGACCGTGACGGCATGGTTCAGCCAGCGTTGGCCAAAAGTTGGGATGTTAGCGACGACGGCTTAGTCTACACCTTTGCGCTTCAAGAGGGCGTCGCCTTTCACGACGGTAGCGCTTTCGATGCTGACGACGTGGTGTTTTCCATCAATCGCGCCATCGCCGACGACAGCGTCAATGCCCAAAAAGGCCTGTTTGAGCCCATCGAATCGCTGACCGCACGCGGTCCACATGAGGTGATCATCACGCTCAAGCGGCCGACCGGTCATCTCGCCTTTAATCTTGGCTGGGGCGATGCCGTGATCGTCGCCCCCGAAAGCGCCGACGGCAACAAATCGATGCCGATCGGAACTGGCCCCTTCAAGTTCAGCCGCTGGGTCCAAGGGGACCGCATCGAGCTCGTGCGTCACGATGATTACTGGGGCGATAACGCCACGCTGGAACAGGCCGTGTTTCAGATCATTCCAGATCCCTCGGCCGCGGTCGCGGCGATGTTGGCGGGTGACCTCGATGCCTTCCCCAATTTCCCAGCACCGGAGAGCCTCCTTCAATTCGAGGCAGACCCTCGGTTTACCGTCAAGATCGGCACTACTGAGGGTGAGACGATCTTGGCGATCAATAATGGACGCTCGCCGCTCGACGACGTGAAGGTGCGACAGGCCATCGCCCACGCGATCGATCGCCAGTCCATCATCGATGGTGCGATGTTCGGCTATGGCACACCGATCGGCAGCCACTTTGCCCCCCATCACGCCGCCTATGTCGATCTGACCGATCGCTATGCCTACGACCCCGAGACGGCCAAAGCGCTGCTCGCAGACGCCGGCCATGCTGACGGCCTCGCCTTGACATTGAAGCTGCCGCCGCCGTCCTACGCCCGACGCGGTGGCGAAATTATCGCAGCCCAACTCGCCGCAATCGGGATTGAGACCGAGATCATCCCGGTCGAATGGGCCCAGTGGCTCGACCAGGTCTTCAAGGGTAAGGACTACGATCTCACCATTGTTTCCCATACCGAGCCGATGGATATCGAGATCTACAGCCGTGGCGCCGACTACTACTTCGACTACCAAAACCCGACCTTTAAGGCGTTAATTGATCAACTCGCCGAAACCGCCGATGACGACGGGCGCAATGCCATTCTCGCTGAGGCTCAAACAACCCTCGCTGACGACTCGGTCAATGGCTTCCTATTTCAGCTGGCCAAGCACGGCGTCTGGGATGCACGGATCGAAGGCCTATGGGAAAACAGCCCCGTCCAGGCCAATGATCTGACCGACGTCCGTTGGGCAAACTAGAGACTGCCGGGATGCCGGGCTTGCATTGATCGACTCAAACGATCCGGAGTCGCTCACCATGGCGGGTGCAGCCGGATTCGGCGAGATCAACAAAGAGATCTGTTCGGTCCTTCGGCAAAGCGACAACGTCTTTTGCCTCGCCGGGAAAGGCCTTCGCGCGGAGCCGGGTTCGCATTGGTCCGGGATCGATCAGATTGACCTTGAGGTTGGTCTTCGACGTTTCCGCGGCGTAGGTCATGACCAAGCTTTCCAAGGCTGCCTTGCTCGCGGCATACGCCCCGAAAAAGGCCTTGGGTACGGCGCCGACCTCCGATGTGACGAAGATCGCCGATCCCGATGTCGACGCGCGCAGCAGCGGATCGAGTGAACGGATCAAACGAAGGTTTGTGACGGTATTGATCGCCAGTGTTCGCTCGAAGGTGTCCGGGTCGGTGTGGGCGATCGGCGACAGCGCACTCAATTCGGCAGCATTGCCGACCAGCACATCAAGACGTCCAAATCGCTGAGCAAGCGCACCGCCCAGCTCATCGATCGCCTCTCCTTTGGTAAGATCTTGAGGCACCAATGTTGCTGCCTCAGCACCCTTGGCCCGAACTCGATCATCAACCTCTTCAAGGCCACCGACGGTACGGGCCACCAAGATGAGACGCGCTCCCTCCTCGGCAAACCGCTCTGCCAGAGCGGCGCCCAGCCCGCGCGAAGCGCCTGTAATAAGCGCTAGTCGTCCAGCCAGCCTACCCAAGGTCAAGCATCCTCAAGCATGAAGGTGAGCTGTGCGGTTGTCCCACCATTGCCGACGTCTTCAAGCGCCGTCGGATAGTCACCGCTAAAGCAAGCATCACAATATTGTGGCTGTGCGACGTCTCGATCTTGTTCACCAACCGCCCGATAAAGACCATCCAGTGATATGAAGCCGAGGCTGTCCACGCCGATCATGGCCGCCATTTCAGCGACGTCATGCTGGGCTGCCAGAAGTTTGCTGCGCTCGGGCGTGTCGACGCCGTAGTAACAGGAGTGACGTGTCGGTGGACTCGCGATGCGCATATGCACTTCGCTCGCACCGGCCTGGCGCACCATATTGACGATTTTCGTCGACGTCGTTCCGCGCACAATCGAATCGTCAATCAGCACAACACGCTTGCCCGCGACGGTTGCTCGGTTTGCATTATGCTTCAGCTTGACACCGAAATGGCGGATTTGGTCGGAGGGCTCGATAAAGGTCCGACCGACATAATGATTACGAATTAGGCCGAGTTCGAACGGCAAATTCGCTGCCTGCGCATAGCCAATGGCCGCGGGAACACCTGAGTCCGGGACGGGAATGACGATATCGGCCGGGGCGCGATTTTCCGCCGCGAGTTCGGCACCAATGCGCTTGCGGACTTCATAGACGCCTTCATCCTCGACCACACTGTCCGGCCGGGCAAAATAGACATATTCAAAGATGCAAAACCGAGACGCTTGCTTCGGAAAAAGTTGTCGGGTCTCGATCCGATCTTTGCTCGCAATGACCATTTCCCCCGGTTCGATATCGCGCACGAAATTGGCGCCCATGATATCGAGCGCGCAGCTTTCGGAGGTCAGGATGGTGGCGCCATCAAGCTCGCCGAGCACCAGGGGGCGAACGCCGAGGGGATCGCGCACACCGATCAACAAATCATTGGACATGGCCACCAAGGCGTATGCCCCTTGGAGGTGCAGCAAAGCATCGCTTAGGCGGTCAATGACGCTCGGCTTTCGTGAGCGTGCGATCAGGTGAATGATGACCTCGGTATCCGAGGTGGACTGAAAGAGGCAACCCCGCTCGACCAACCGTCGCCTCAGACTGATGGCATTGGTGAGATTGCCATTATGGGCGAGCGCCAGGCCGCCAAAGGCAAAGTCTCCAAAGAGGGGCTGAACATTGCGCAATCGATCACCGCCGGTCGTTGAATAGCGATTGTGGCCAACCGCCATAAAGCCCGGCAGCGTCTCGATCACATCCTCGCTGCTGAAATTGTCGCCAACTAAGCCGAGAGCACGATGGCTAAAAAAGTTTTTGCCATCGGTCGTCACGATGCCAGCCCCCTCCTGACCGCGATGCTGAAGCGCATGCAAGCCGAGTACCGTGTGCGCCGCGGCCTCATCGTGACCGATGATGCCAAAAACGCCACATTCCTCATGGAGCTTGTCATCGTAACCGGCGCTGCTGCGCCAGATGGTGGTCATCGGCGGTATCGCCCCTGTTGGTTCGTTGCCATCGCTCTTCGGTATACCAGACTAAGCGCCCTATTCCAGGCTTTCGCGAGACGGCGCCGGCAGCGACTCCGCCACGGCAGGCCTGCCGCCTAGTCCGCCTTCGGACATGGTCGTCCACGTTTCAGCTTCAAACAGATCCTCAGGAACCCAGCTTGCCAAAAGTTCCGCCCCTTGACGGACATGGGGAAGGAACTGCGCGTCCTTGATCCAAGTCGGGTGATGCTCCGGCTCATTGATCAGGTTCAGTCCGAGATAGGCCAAACTGACGATCAGCGCGCCTCGTGCCAGTCCATATCCAGCCCCGAGCACACGATCGAAAGAACCGAAGAGGCCGGATGGGACCGTTTCGGCAATGACCATCGCCACAATCTTGAGGCAAATGAGCGGGGCGACAAAAACCACCACCAGCGTGACGGCATCGCCAATCCAAGCATTGGCGATGTAACCACCGACCAGCTGGCGCAGTTCGGGAAAGGCCACATAGGCGATCAAACCGGAAAGGATCCAAACGACGATCGATAAGCTCTCGCGCACAAAACCGCGCAACAGGGCGAGGATCCCAGAAACCCCGAGAACAAAAAGCACGGCCATATCGAATATAGTCAAAGACATCTCTGCCATTAAGGTACCCACTGTCTAGCGTCGGTTTCACCGAACACCTCGACCAGTTGGCTCAGGCGCCCCAAAGATTGTTGTTTCAGCAAGTCATTCTCGCTCTGCCGGTCCGAACGCCGGCGTGCCTCGGGCAAAACCGCCCTTTGGAAGCCGAGCTTTTGAGCTTCCTTCAGTCGCGTCTGCATATGGCCAACAGCACGAATTTCTCCGGCGAGGCCAACTTCGCCGAAAAATACGGTTGCCTCGGGCACTGGCCGATCCAACAATGACGACATGAGCGCGGCTGCCACGGCAAGATCAGCTCCCGGCTCAACAATGCGCAAGCCACCTGCGACGTTCAGATAGACATCACGGTCGCCCATGACAAGCCCGCATCGCGCCTCGAAGACGGCAATCAGCATCGCCAGCCGCGCGGTATCCCAACCAACGACAGTTCGACGGGGTGAGCCAGGTGCCGTCGTGCCCACCAGAGCTTGCACTTCCACCAACAGCGGACGTGTGCCTTCCATCCCGGCAAAAACCGCGGCGCCAGGCACATTGGAGTCTCGATCCTCGAGAAAAAGCGACGAGGGATTGGGGACCTCGAGGAGTCCCTCTTCAGCCATTTCAAAGACGCCAATTTCATTGGCAGCGCCAAAACGATTCTTCACCGCACGGAGCAGACGAAACTGCAGGCCGCGCTCACCCTCGAAGTACAGCACCGCATCGACCATATGCTCCAAAAGCCGAGGCCCGGCAATCTGCCCCTCCTTGGTGACATGGCCAATCAAGAAGACCGTCGTGCCACGCCGCTTGGCGAATCGGATCAACTCATGGGTACTGGTTCGCACTTGCGTCACGGTACCGGGTGCGCTGTCGATATTGTCGACGAACATCGTCTGGATCGAATCAATCACCAGAAGATCCGGTGCCTCTGCGTGATCAAATGTGCGGATAATGTCACCAATCGATGTCGCACAGGCCAGTTGGACCGGTACCTCGTGCAAACCAAGCCGCCGTGCGCGCAGCTGCACTTGATCGATCGATTCCTCACCACTGACATACGCGACGCCATAACCCAGGCGTGCGAGCGCGCTGCTGGCCTGGAGAACGATGGTGGACTTGCCAATGCCCGGATCCCCGCCGATCAGGACGGCCGACCCCTTGACCAAACCACCGCCCAGGACCCTGTCGAGTTCTTGAATACCGGTCGACAGCCGCTCAGGCGATGCCGTGTTGCTGTCGAGACTGACCAGGTCGATCGCACGTCCCCGCCCGCCCTTTAGGCCTTTCGGCACCGCCTTGGGTGCATCCTCTTCGACCAGCGAGTTCCACTCACCACAGCCATCGCAGCGTCCAGCCCATTTGGCATGCTCGGTGCCGCAATGCCGACAGACGAACCGAAGTTCAACGCGTGCCATGGACCCACTCGCGCGGTGCTCTCAACGCCATGCGATCTCTTTCTGCTCCGATAGCGATGCTCTCTGATATCACCGGAACAGCATGAAGGAAATTCCCGATTGATCTCTCGCCACGACGGAACGATGGGACCGCGTCATTCACGCCATGATAGGCAACCAACCTGGTCCGTCGGTACGGCCCTTCGGCCATGACGACCAGCCGGCATCAACACGGTCGCTACCATCACACCGCCTCTTGGATTGACGGACCCTCGCGGTGGTTTCGCCAAATCGCCGAGTCGATAAATGTCGTGTCATTGGGTGCAACCTCGTCGAGCTCTTGGTTATTGCCGACGACGTCGGCGAGCGCAGACACCACTTTGAGGTCATAGCGTTGTTCATTGCTGGCCAGATGAAATAAGGCTTTGCCCGCGCTCAGCTGCTCACGATAGGAGCGCGGCGCTGTCCGGGCACAATAGACGTCGGCGACCCCAAGGATACGCGCTTTGATGCCGATGTCCTCCTCCGCCAACCCATGGGGATACCCGCTGCCATCGAGCCGCTCATACATTTGAGCCAAGGTTTCAGCGACGGGAAGGCCGAAATCGATCGGCTGCAGGATGTCGATCGCATGCAGAATATGGTCACGCATGATGGTCTCTTCGGCCATGTCATGCCGATCGGGCTTGCGAAGAATCTCCTCGGGAATAAAGATCTTACCGACCTGGGAAAGAGAGGCGGCAAGGGCGAGGGTTGCGAGGTCATCTCGGGATAATGTCAATTGCGCCCCGACGGCAATGGCGTGGGCTCGAACCCGCTTGGTGTGGCCCAGGAGAAAGGGATCGCGGCGTTCCACGGCACGGATGAACGCATTGACGGTTTGCGATAGCGATCCCAAGCGCCGCCGACGTTCCCGTATCAGATCGCTATGGTCACGGATGATGCGGACGGTGCCTTGAAGGCCACCATCATCGTCCCAAAAGTCAGACGCATTGATCGAGACAATGTAGTCCTTCTGTCCGATTTCAATATCGTCGAAGTCGTTCCCGTCGATCAGTCCGTCGACGTCGTCATCCGCCGGGGCCCTACGGGGCAACATGTCGACGATCTCATGCCATTCTTTGCCGTTCGCCGATGACTCACGACGGCCGGCCACCGCATTGAAGGACGGATTGGCGTAGATGATCCTTCCCTGCGACGTCGTCACCACCAGCCAATCGCCAATGGATCGCATCACCGTCTTTAGGAAATGCCGCTGCTGATCGACCTTCTCCGCATAGTCCTTATAGAGATCGAGAAGCTGCACATGAAAGTTTCTGTCGTGACGCCACCATAGCGACGAAAAGGCCGCGGTGAGCAGCAAGACAGCCATTGCTGATATCGTGATGGCAACACCGACGAAGGTGTAGAGCGGTCCGAGAACGGCTTTGGCATCAAGGGCTTGATAGAGCGACCAGCTAGTCTCCTCGATGGCTTCAGCAGTCGAATAAACGGCGCGGGTGTCACCGCGGCGGCCGAAGGCAACGCCCTCGCCGGGCTCGATAGGCGTCGAAGCGACATCGGTGACGATCTTAGCCCCTGTGGTCGTCATCTCGACCCGATCGATGACCTCGCCACGACGCTGAACGATCGCGAGGTCTTGATCCAGGGGATCCGTCGGTTTTTGCGCCAGGACAGTGTCGACGATGGGACGCGCATCGAGGGTGAGAACCAGGTAAGCCTGCGCACCACTGGTCGCCGCGTCCTGTTCTTGGGCTCCTGGGATGGCCATCATTGCCTCGATGACCAATTGCGGCTGCTGATCGCCGATGACGCGAAGCGGCGAGTAAAGAACGCGTCTGCCTGTTGTCAATTCGTCGACACGCTCCAACAGACCGGCGACATCTAGCTTGGGCCCTGGACTGCTCAGCAGGATGGCACCATCTCGCCGGAGAACCGTCGCGCGAACCAGGCTGCTTTGGTTTGCGAAGTCCGCCATGAGTTGGTGAAAATACGGGCGCTGATCCTGAAGCGATCGAGGCAAAGGCAAGCGAAGATCGTGCGCTGAAAGGTCGGTGACAAACAATCTGAAGACAGGTGAATTGACCAACCGTTGACCCAGCGAACGTTGTCCGTCCAGCCATGTCCTAAGGACCTCGGCGCGTCCCGATACCGATTCCTGGAGGCGATTCTTTTCGGCCAGCAGGAGCGATGCTTTTTTGTCCTGGGCGATCGTGACGACCAGGATCGTTGCCAGCATCGACATGGCAATGAGAACGAATGTAAAGAGGCCAAGCCAACGCCAGGGCTGGCGGACAGGCGGCACGGATAGTTCTGGAAGGCCGAGCGGATTGTCATCCGTCGCGGCTGTCTTGATCGAAGACGTTGAGCGATCTTCGCGCTCGTTTGACCCGTCCCGTCCTGTCGTCATCATCTGCCATCTCAGTCCATGCTGATCACAGACTTGGCAGCGTTTCTCTCATGTCATGGTTCAATTGATTGGGCTTTGACCTATAGGCAAGCTCGGTAAAGAATTCGTTAGCGACGTCGCAAACGCATGACATAGCCCACCACCTTGGCCACGGCATGGTAGTGGTCCGGTGAAATCTCTTCGCCAATATCAACGGAGGCGTAGAGCGCGCGCGCAAGCGGCGGATTCTCAACGATCGGCACATCATGGGCCTCGGCGACCTCACGCATCTTGAGTGCCACCAGATCCGCTCCTTTTGCGATAGCCTTAGGCGCGCCCATTTCTTCGGAGTCGTAGCGCAAGGCGACGGCAAAGTGCGTCGGATTGGTGATGACGACCGTCGCTTTAGGCACATCCGCCATCATGCGTTGACGAGCGCGTTCAGCCCGCAAGGCCTTTAAACGCGCTTTGATATAGGGATCACCTTCGGTTTGCTTGTATTCGTCCTGCAAGTCCTTACGGGACATCCGTAACTGCTTTTGATGCTCGAAGCGCTGGTAAAGAACGTCGAGCAGCGCAATGACCACCACGATGGAGGCGACCCCGATCAGAAGCTTGAGCGTCAAGCTTTTCAGGATGACCAAAACGCCCACCATCTCGATCTCAGCGGATTTGATGATGGTCGTCGCTTCTGGCCAAATCAGAACAACCGCGGTCGCGCCGATCAAACTGATCTTGAACAATCCTTTGACGAATTCGACGAAGGACTTCATCGAAAAAATTCGTTTCGCCCCGCTTAAGGGGGAGATCTTGTCCAGTTTTGGTTTCAGAGGCTCCGCACTAACGACGATGCCATTTTGCGCCAGGCTGCTGGCAATCGCAGCGACCAAAAAGAGTAAGGCCGGCAAGATGAGAATGAGGCCCACATTCGAAAAGAAATCGGCAGCGCCCAAGCGAAGATCATCGATCTCGATTATGAAACTGTGCGGGGATGCAATAAACGGCACAAGAATGCCGCCAAGATCATTAGCAACATTGGGCGCAAGAAACGCAACGAAGGCAGCAGCCGATGAGATCATCAACGCATTGTTGATTTCGCGCGATGTCGCGACCTGACCTTTTTTCCGCGCGTCATCAAGTTTTCGTTGTGTCGGCTCTTCTGTTTTTTGTGACTGGTCCTCTTCTTCGGCCATCGCTGCTCAGCCGCCTTGTGTCAAAATACTGAATTCAGATTCAAGAAAGCCGAAGAAGATCAATAGACCTGCAGCAAATGACAACATCAGTGTTGCGAAGGACAAGAGGAGTTGGAGGGGCAGAGCGATAAAGAAAACTTGGAAGGTCGGCATCAAGCGATTGAGAATGCCCATGGCCAGATTGGTCAACAGACCGACCAGCAACAAGGGGGCCGCCATCTGGACACCAATATCAAAGCCGTGCTGGACAATCCGGGTGATGAAGCCCGCCATGTCGCCAACGGGCAACACGTCGTTTGTCCGCAAATGGGCATAGCTCTGAATCAACCCACGCAACAGCATGTGGTGACTGTCTGTCACGAAGAGCAGAACCATGGCGACGGTCGTCAGAAAATTGCCGGGAAGCGTGCCTTGGGTGGACTGATTGGGATCGAAAACCGACGCCGTGGCAAGGCCCGACTGTACGGCAATGGTGCTGCCCGCGATATGCAGGGCGGCAAACATGAGGCGCGTCGCGCCGCCGATAAACAAGCCGCGCAGGGCTTCGCCGAAGATCAAAAGGATCAGATCGGCCATCTCTGTTGGCGGCGGTGGCAGATAGGGTGAAAGAGGGCCGACAAGAAGAAAACTGACCGTCAACGCGAAAAGCAACCGGGAACGGCTGAAGATATAGGGCTCGCTGAAACCAGGCATCAGCATCAGCGCGGCGCCGACACGAACGAAGATTAGGAAGATGCTAAAGACGTCACCGCTGGCCGGCAGGTCAAACATGGCGGTCAACCGAGCAAGGCGATTTGCCGGAAGAGTCCTTCACCATAAGCCGTCAGCGTATTCATCATAAAAGGAAGCGACAAAAGAATGGTGATGAAGATCGCAAGGATCTTCGGAACAAAAGAAAGGGTCATTTCCTGCATTTGCGTCAGCGCTTGAATGAGCGCAATCACAATACCGACGACCAGCGCAACGACCATGACCGGCGCACCGATCTTGATCATCACAAGAATTGATTCCTTCGCAATATCGAGAACGTGATCAGCGTTCATGGCAACACGCGATGGGACGAGGAGAGGTCATCAGATCGGCATCCGCAGGATTTCCTGATAGGCCGAAATCACGCGATCACGAATCGAGACAACCGTTTGCAAGCTGATTTCAGCAGCATTGACCGCTTCGACGACATCTTGGAGACCGGCTTGTCCCGACGCTGCCTGAATGCTGATACGCTCACTCGCTTCATTGGTCTCGATGGCATTGTCGACGGACTGGGCCAAGAGATCACCGAAACTGGGACCGGCGTCCTGTTGGTCACTGCCGATGCTGCCGGCAGCCGCCCGTTCTGAGGCTTGGGCATAAGCGGCAAGCGCTGGTCGAACGACGCTTGAAGGCGAAGGCACGAATTAATCTCCACGCGACAAAAGACAAGGTGGCAACGGACCGTTAGCGCAACAGATCCAGCGTTCGCTGAACCATGGAGCGTGCTAGCGCCAAGGTATTCAAATTGGCTTCATAGGATCGTTGGGCTTCGCGCATATCGGCCATTTCCAGGAGCGTGTTCACATTGGGCCTTTGGACGTAGCCATCGCCATCCGCTGCGGGATGGCCGGGGTCGAAATGCAGCGGAAATGGGCTTGGATCGACGCCCGTGCGTTTCACCTCGACCAACTCGACGCCCATTTCTCGATCCAGGACGTTACCGAAGGTGATGGTTTGCCGCCGATAGGGATCATCGCCGGGCGCCAGGCCCGTGGAGTTGGCATTCGCAACGTTTTGCGCGACCAAGCGAAGGCGGGTGCCCTGGACTTTCATCCCTGACGCAGCAACTGACATCGCATCTTGAAGGTCCATTCGTCATCTCTCCAGAGCGTTAGATCGAACCACATGGGCAGCCAAAACAGGACTCAGCCGCCGCCAGCAGAGCCCAAAGCCGTCTTCACCATTCCGACATATTTTTTGTAGATATTGCTCGCGAGCTGATGATCGAGCGCGGTTTGGCCGGCCTTTGCCGTCTGTTCCTCAAGGATAACGGCATTCCCGTCAGGCGCTGTCTCAAAGACCTCGCGCTGTTGTTCGCCGGCCAGACCAATCCTTGCCAGCGCTTTTCCCAGGAGATGATGGCCATCGGTTCGCGCAACGGAAAGGCGTGGCGATCGTCCGGTCAATCCCGCGGCCAATGTCTTAAAATCTTTGGCGCGAAGGTCCCTCGGTTGATAGTCCGGTGTATCCGAATTGGCGATGTTTTGCGCGAGCACGGCCTGCCGTTGCGAGAGCCAATTCATCCGAGCGGATAAGAGCTTGAACAGCGGCGCATTGGTGGGACTCATGGCTGGTTCGGCCTCCTAACATCAGGCTCATTCACCGAGTAGCCATTGCAGGCTAAGCCAACTGAGGTTAACAAGCGGTTAAACGGCGCACATGAACGGCACTTTTGGGAGGAAAATTTGACAAATTCGACCCTTCAGAGGTGCTTCAATGCTCTATTTGAACCGCAAACCAGGCGACGCTGTGATCATCAATGATAATATCGAGGTCAAAGTGATCGAAGTCCGGGGAAAGACAGTGAAGCTCGGATTCGACTTTCCAGCTGAAGCGTCGGTCCTGCGCGCAGAGATCGTCGAACAGGTCAAAGAGGCGAACCGCCGAGCTTTGGATGCTGTCTCGATGATCGGCAGCACGGGTAACGGTCGAACGCGGGATCCTGAAGACGACGCGGATCGAAAGACGTGAGCGGGATCGACGCGCCACGCATTGGATTGATCATGGGAAGTCAGTCCGACTGGCCCACCCTCATGCATGGCGCCGCCGTGCTGGAACAGTTGGAGATTCCTCAAGAGCGACGAATTGTATCGGCCCACCGAACACCCGACCGACTGGTCACCTATGCCAAAATGGCAGCCGAGCGCGGCCTCCAGGTCATCATCGCTGGCGCAGGCGGTGCCGCTCACTTGCCGGGCATGGTCGCATCGATGACGCAAATTCCCGTTTTAGGCGTGCCAATTGAAAGTAAAGCACTGTCAGGTTTAGATAGCCTGTTATCCATCGTGCAGATGCCTGGCGGCATTCCTGTTGGCACGCTCGCCATCGGGAAGGCGGGCGCGATCAACGCAGCACTTTTAGCAGCCTCAATCATCGCCCTGACGGACAAGACGATCGCGCGACGCCTCGAGGCCTGGCGTCAAGCGCAGACGGAAGCGGTCGGCGATGTTCCCGTTGACCCCGATGTGCAGACTTCATGACGATTCTACCCCCGAACAGTACGATTGGGATCGTCGGCGGCGGTCAACTTGGCCGCATGATCGGGCAGGCCGCGTCCCGGCTCGGCTATCGCGTCCACGTCTTTACCGACCAGGCCGGGAGTTCGGCTGCACAAATCACCGACCAAGCCACCGTCGCAGCCTATGATGATCTCGACGCGATGCGACGGTTTGCTCAAGCGGTCGATGTCGTGACCATCGAATTCGAAAATTTGCCGGTCGAAGGCCTGCAAGCGATCGCGAGCGATGTGTCGGTTTGCCCATCGCCCGACGTCCTGGCCGTCTGCCAGGACCGGTTGAAGGAAAAACAGTTCCTTCAAAGCCTGGATGTCCCGACGGCGCCTTTTGCCGCCGTCAGCACCGCCGCAGAGCTCAAGTCGGCGATCACAACGCTCGGCGCGCCATCAGTCTTGAAGACCCGACGGATGGGCTATGACGGTAAGGGGCAGGTGATGATCCAGGCGGACGATGATCTTGATGCCGCCTGGCATACGCTTCGTGGCAGCGAGTCTGTCCTTGAAGGATTCGTTACCTTCGAGCGGGAAATGTCCGTTATCACCGCCAGAACGGCGGATGGTGAAAAAGCGAGCTACGTTCCAGTCGAAAACCAGCACGAACACCATATCCTCGCAAAAACAATCGCACCGGCGCCGATTCCAGACAGCCAAGCGACGGCTGCCGTCGCGCTGGCGGAGCGCATTGCCGACGGGCTCGATCTTGTCGGAATTGTTGCTGTTGAGATGTTTCAAACCTTCGAGGGTGACATTCTGGTGAACGAACTCGCACCGCGGCCCCACAACTCTGGCCACTGGACGATAGATGCTTGCTTGGTCAGCCAATTCGAACAGGTTGTCCGGGCCATCACAGGCTTGCCGCTCGGCGCACCCGAACGGTTCGCTGACGCTAAGATGGATAATCTTTTAGGCGATGCTGCGGAGGCGTGGCTCGATCTTATCAAGCAGCCGAATTCTAGGCTCCATCTCTATGGCAAGACGCCGATTCGGCCGGGCCGCAAACAGGGCCACATCACAACCCTACGGCTGCCCACCGCCCCGTCTTGAGACGACGCCGATCAAAGGCCACGGGCAAAACTGATCAAACCCGGCGCCTGGCTGATCAAGTCTTCCCCACAACGACTAAAGTGATCTCTGTCCCTAAAAAGAAAACACGCGCCGGCAAACGCCTGCTGGGGGACGCGGTACACATCGTGAAAGGATGTATAGGGCACTGTTTCGAACGGTGCCATGATGTCGAGAATGAGGAACTCGAGTTCGGCAAAAATCTGCTCGGAATGGGGATTGACCGATAAGAAAACCGACGACGTCAAACTGTCCCGGGGACGATAGCGGTATTCGATGAAAGGCCCCAACCACCTGACCTCAAATGCATATTGCTGGCGCAGAGCATCGAGGTAGGTCGCCACGTCCAACACCGTCTCAGGTGCGAAGGTGTAGGCCTCCCCGGTGAAGGCGGCTTGGGAGTCAACCCGTCCATGTCGGTCCTTTACGAAGTACGCGCCCGATTGGTGATAGACGAGTGTGGCGATCGATTCATGGTGAGCCGCTAAGAACCGCTCGAAACCATCATAGTTGCAAGGCGGCTTTTGATGATGCACGCGACACCCCCCTTTGGCGATGGCAATGACAAAGGGGTTGATGTCCGATTTGGCGACGATGTTGAAGACATTGATAGCGTGGCTGTCGCCGAGAATCACGACGGCGGGCCCATGGGCGTCGACGCATCCTCGAAATGTTTCGATATCCAGGTCATCTGCATCCGCCACCCGAATCTGGCAAGGGCGATCCTTGGCGGTCCCCTTCGACAGATCCCCTTCGATGGAGGATCGAATCGCGGTGTAGAGCTGGCGCTGATCATCGGACAGACGATAGGCGAGGATCTGATCTTTGAACCCCTCACTTTGGTTGCCCAAGAGGCCGATCGCCATGAAACCCAACGCAGCTAAGGTCGCGCCGCCGAAGACCGTCATCGCTGGCACCGCCGGGCGTCGCATCGGTAGCTCGATATAGCGCCAGCTGAAATAGGCGAGTGGCAAGGTGGAAAGGCTAAGCCCGAGCATGATCCACACGGACGGCTCAGACGGGCTATGATAGCGGGCAAAGGCAAAAAGAGGCTGATGCCAGAGATAAAGACTGTAAGAGATCAGCCCAAGGCCAACCAACAGCTTTAAGCCCAAGAGCCGATTGACCCAGGTGCCCGGCCTTGCAAACACAATGATGAGCGCGGTACCGATCGTGGGCAGGAGCGCGTAAACGCCCGGAAACGGGGTCGATTCATCATAGGCAAAGATGGCGACAACAATCAGCCCAAGGCCTAAAAGGCTGCCGGCCTGCATGGCGATCGGCGGCAGCGAGACCTCGCGCCTTTGGAGGTAGAGTGCTGCCAAGGCACCGATGAGCAGCTCCCAGGCCCGCATGGGTAGCAAGTAAAAGGCCGCAGCGGGCATATGGGAGGTGGCCCATTCTGCGGCAGCGAGACTCACAATGAGTAACAGAGCAAGCGCGAGGACAACACCTTGTCGCCCCAAGAAACCAAGAACCATCAATAATAATGGGAAAATGATATAGTACTGCTCCTCAACAGCTAAGCTCCACGTATGTAAAAGCGGCTTGAGCTCCGCCTCCTGCTCAAAGTATCCGCTTTCCGTCAAAAATAAGACATTTGAAAGAAAAGCCGGCACGGCCATGAGGCTTTGGGAAAAATCCTTCATGGCAATCGGAAGAAAAAAGACAAATGAAAATGGGATACAAACCAGCATGACCAAGAACAATGCCGGCAAGATACGTTTTGCTCTTCTGACGTAGAAGTTCATCAGGCTAAACGTACCGTCACGCATTTCGTTGATGATAATCGACGTGATGAGATAGCCACTGATCACGAAAAAGACATCGACCCCGACAAAGCCGCCGCTAAACAGATAAAAGCCGGCATGAAACAAGACGACAGGAACAACAGCGAGAGCTCGCAAACCATCGATCTCGGCACGATAGATCATCCTGTGACTTTCTTGATGTGTTCGTTCGTTGGACCGAAACGTCTTCCCGTCGACCAGATTGGTGAGCGACCCTGCCGATGGGGCATCGCCAGTTGGCGATTTCCCTCGAACGTGACCGCATCGATTGCGCACGAGATCGGCGCAGATTTCTTGGAGGCGACCCTAGCGGAGAAACGTCCGAGAACCTACCCGTGATGACCTGCCATCACCCCGAACATTGATCATACGCCGCCTTTTTCGAGCCTCGACGCCACGCTCGACGATCGGGGTGGGCGTCTCTTGATGCCCATGACCGACAGCGCAGGCTCCGACGATGAAAACCGGATTGACCAGGTCGTTCGCCTTGGTTCAAAAAGCCGCTGGGTGAACGGGTGCCGTCATCATACCGATGCAATCTCTTTTGTGACGCGAGGCTGAACGCACCGCAGATCGGTTCTGCCTCGTCGGACCGTTGGGATGATGCCAGCGCTCGACAGCAGATCATCCGATGGCGTGCGTTCTGTGATTGGGTGCGACGCAGGATTCATCTATGATGACCGCATCTTGATGTTGGTCCTTCTGACCGAGAGAATGATCGTGCAAAGAAGACTGGCGGCGATCCTGGTCGCCGACGTTGTTGGCTATAGTCGCCTCATGGAGGTTGATGAAGAGGGCACGCTCGCGGCCCTTCAGCATCGGCGCGAGCAGTTAATTCATCCGCTAATTTCCACATGGCATGGACGTATCGTCAAACTGATGGGCGACGGCGTGCTCGCCGAATTCAAAAGCGTCGTCGATGCCGTTTCCTGTGCCGCTGCCATTCAGCGCGGCATGGCAGCGCAAAATGAGGCCGAGGCGACGGGTCCGGGGCTTGAACTCAGGATCGGGATCAATCTCGGTGACGTGATCGTCCAGGATGACGACATCTATGGTGATGGCGTCAACGTGGCAGCTCGGCTCGAGGGGGCTGCTGCGGCCGGAAGCATTTGCATCGCACGGTCTGTCTACGACCAAGTCCGGCATCGCCTCGATCTCACTTATCAGGATCTGGGTGCACTCCAGGTCAAGGGCTTGCAAGAACCTGTGCATGCTTATGCCATTCACATCGCCGAGCACCAGAGCAACGCGTCCGGCCGCCACCCGCCGCCTCCTCGCCCTGAAGATGCGCGCGGCTCGATCGTCGTGCTGCCCTTTGAGAGCTTGTCGACAGATACTGAAGACATGTATCTCGCCGATGGCATCGCCACCGAAATCGTCGCCATGTTGTCCCAAGTTCCCGACCTCCGGGTGATTTCACACGCGGCCAGCACAGGGCGCCGGCAGGATGATCCCTGGCGCGCGGTTGGAGGCTTGGGTGCCCGCTATGTTCTGACCGGCAATGTCCGCCGCGCCGGTGAGCGCGTGCGCGTGTTCGTCGAGCTCGCTGAGGCAGCCGATCGCTCGCAGCTTTGGTCAGCGACCTATGATCGCCGTTTCGCCGATCTTTTCGATCTGCAGGATGATATCGCCGAGGCGATCGTGGTCGCGTTCGGCGGTGAATTGCTGCGCGCGGAATGGCGACGAGCGAGCAAGCGTGCCACGGATAGCCTGGACGCCTGGGGCCTCGTGCAAAAGGCAAAGTCGATGAATTTGCCTGTCTCCGGTCGAGGCGCAATCGATGAGGCGCTTGGGCTTGCGGCCAGGGCTGTTGAAAGCGATCCGCAATATGCCGGCGCCCATGCTTGTTTTGCCTCGATCTTGATGCAGCGGATGATCAACCGCCATGGGAGTGACCCGGAGCAGGATCGACACCAAGCACGCGCCGCGATCGAGCGCGCGGTCGAGCTTGCACCGAACGATCCCGCCGTCTTGCGCACCCTCGGCAATGTCATGAGCTATTGCGGACAGCATCAAAAGGCGGTGGACGCCTTTCGACGCTCGGTCGCGATTGCGCCGTTCGACTTTCATTCTTGGGGCCGTCTCGGCCGGACATTGGCTTATGGCGGTGATGCTGGAGAGCTTGAGGAAGGCCATGCCATTCTTGATCGAATCCTTGCCAATGCCCCCAGCCATCCGATGGTGCCCTACTGGCTTTCCTTTAAAGCGAACGCCTATGCGCGCGAGCATCATTATGAGGAAGCTGCCCGCTTCGCTCGCAAGAGCGTTGATGCCCAACCCGGCTATGCCGGAGCGTGGCTAACGCTTGCCTATGCCCTGGATCAACTCGGCCGCAGCGAAGAGGCGCGCGAGGCGAAGGAACGCGCACGACGTGCCAATCCGGCGATGGCATCGGTTGACCTTTCGAGCGAACAGGATGGGGCGCCAACCGCCGATCGCTATGTCTCGTAATGCGAAGACACCGTCTCGTCACGCGGCGGCGGGCTTGACTGCGTAGCGCGCTGCAAGGCGTCGAAGCGGATCAAGCGACCAGCGTCATCGGTTCAACAACGGACCGCGGATCCTTTTGATGCCATTTCCTGTTGCTGCATTGGAGCCTCAGACTTAGGCTAAAAAGTGTTTCGGGAGCTTCGGGACCAACCAGCGAAGCTCGACAGCATAAATGATGAGAACATTAGGGGAGGCATGATGTATCCGTCACTTCGTCTTAGCTACACACACTGGCTCATCCCGCTTGTCGCGGGCACGATGATGAGCGCCCCGTTGGCCTATGCGCAAACCGGGGCCAACACCACCAGTCTTCAACACAGCGTCGTTTTGGAAGGCCTGGAAAACCCGTGGGACATGGCGTTCTTGGATGATGGCACGATGTTCTTTACGGAGAAGTGCAAAGGGCTCTCCGTTCTGATGCCTTCGGGTGAGGTCAACGCTTTATTGGGTATGGGCGGGAGCGGCGGCTTTGCGGCGACGGCCGATGATCTCTTCTGTGAGGGACAAGCCGGCATGATGGGCGTTGCGGTTGACCCGAGCTTCGCTGACAACCGCCGGATCTATGTCTACTCGACATCCAATATGTCCGATCCGCACACAAATCGCCTGATGCGTCTGGTCGTCAGCGACGATTTCACCGCTGTGTCGGACCGAACCGATATCGTTGACGATGTCCCGTACAAGATGGCGGCGAGCGATCACCCCTTTGGCGGACCGGGCGCGCATAATGGTGGCCGCGTTCGGTTCAACCCGGGCGACGGCTTTCTCTATCTGACCACCGGTGACAATCACAATGAGGAGGTTCCGCAAAGTCCTACTCTCATGGGCAGCAAGGTGCTGCGCATCGATACCGATGGCAATGCGGCTGCCGACAACGCGCCCCCCGAAGGCTTCGATCAGCGGACCTACACCTACGGTCACCGCAATGTGCAAGGTATCGCGTTCCACCCCGTCACCAATACGCCCATCACTGCCGAGCATGGGCCCTGGCATTCTGACGAAATCACCGTTCTTGTGAATGGCGGCAATGCCGGCTGGGATCCGCGGCCGAATATGGCAGGCCGAGGCGACTGCCCCGATGGCTATTGCGGTTACAGCCCCAACCAGATGGACGGCATGGATCGATATGAGCGCGCGGCGTTCATGCCGATGACCGACTTCGAGACCTATCCCGATGCCATGCCGCCGATCTGGGACAACAATGGCTGGTCCCAGGGAACGTCGTCCGCCGCATTCTTAACGGGCGAGCAATGGGGCGATTGGGATGGCGCCATGGTTATCGGCATCATGGGCATTGGTTTCGGCGGCACGCCGATCGGACAGCGCATCGATGTGATTGAGCTGACGGAAGACGGTACGGCCGTCGAAGATGTCACCGAAATGACCTTGCCAATGGAGCCTGGACGCTTCCGGTCCGTCGTTCTGGGGCCTGATGGCAGCCTGTATACTGCCGTCGACGAGGGCATCATCCACAAGCTCACCCCCTAGGAACTGACCTTGATCGGCCACGCCGCCATCGTGCGGCGTGGCCAGCCCGGCCGGCGCGATCCGTCCGCAACAGAACGCATCAGGGCTCGTGTCTCAATCACCGATGATCAGGGTTTCGAGGAGCTCGTAGCGTTGGTCATCGACACGTATCATATGCAGGCCGCCGTCAGTGCGCCAATCCGTATCGGTTCCAACGCCGGACATCGTCGCATTGGCCGATATGAATTCGCCGTGAACGAAGTAGAGGTTTCGCGCAAATCCATTGGGAAATGTCACGACGACCGTTGCGTCCCCCCCACCGCTGCGCGCAATCGCAACCCCGCAGGTGCCTAAAGCTTGCCCGCGTTCTTGGGCACATCGGATCTCACCACGCTCATCGAAGTCACGCTTGCGAGCGCGGCGCCTGCTGTCGTCGGGACCCATGGGCACAAGACCGTCGGGGCCCCGGGCCGGAACGAGAGACGCCGCTGCAGCAAAGCGAGGGGCTCCGCCGCTGAGCGGTTGAACAGTGCACCAGATCTGATCGTCGCCCTGCTCGCATCCTCGATTCGACAGCACCGTGCCATCCGCAACGACGTCGACGATGGTCGCATCGACTGACGGCCCGTCATAAAGATTGAGCGTGCCGCCAGCTGCGGCCGACCAACGTCGCGGCCCGCCATCCTCGGGCGCGCGCATTACGTCGGTCTCGACGCCATCTTGCGGCGAGGTCGTCTGCCCTAAGGCCTGCATGGAACCGGGGGATGTCACGATGAGGCAAAAGACCGCTGCCGCCACGCTTGTTCCGAGACGCGTCAGCGTCGGTTTTAATGATCGACCCGTCGGTTTCATCGGGTGGGGGTGCGATCGCATGGGCGTTGTTCGACAGGTCTCGCATGATGCCGCCTCTGCTTTCATGATACGGCGCCTCGCTCGATGGACCGGCCCCAGCTATTCAAAGGCGGTCGTTATATACGCTGCCAAACTTGCAATTTCCTCATCGGAGAGTTCAGTGGCATGCGGGATCATCAAGGGCGAGTTCGGGCCAACTTTTTCACCGGCTCGGTAGGTTTGCAAACGCGTCACGAGATAATCGACGCCATTGCCAACAAGTTTCGGATAGCTGGCCATCCCCTTTGCCGTGGGGCCGTGACAGTTCTTGCAGACCTCCTGGTATAACGTTTGGCCAGCTGACGGATCCTCCGCCATCGCGACAAGAGGCGCACCGACCAAACCCGCCGCAACAATGGTCATCTTGATGATTGTGTTCATCGACACGTTCCATGCATCGGTCTACCCTTGTCAGTTTGATACAAACTCGAAGCTGGGTCCACTCCCGGACTGCACAGCAGTCATGATGGCTTGGCGCCACAACGCCGAGGGAAACCGGCTTGATCGGGCTGATCCGAACGCTCAATAGGCGATTTGGTTGCGTGCCGGTCTGATCATTCAAATTGATGATGCCGAGAGCCGCGCCTTGGATACCCATTCGACCCGTCGTGCTCTATAGAGAGATCATTGTGGCCGACGATGACGATCACGGCCCAATTCAGTTCATCAAGAAAAGGTTCTCTCATGCGTGGTGCTGGTGGAACACCTGGAGGAACAGGCCCATTTTGGCTGGGTTTCGTGATGATGTGCGCCGGGTTCTATATGCTGCTGTCCTCGGTCAGTGTTGGGACGACGTTCGGCTTTCGTCGCAGTCTCTTTAATGTTTCTGGCTTCGGCGGCCAGTTCGGGGTGACCGGCGGTATGATCCTTGTCCCGTTCGTCATTGGAATCGGGTTGATCTTCTATGACCGCCGCAGTGTCGCTGGTTGGTTGCTCGCCGGCGGTTCCGCAGCGGCCTTCATCATCGGTGTCATCGCCTCGGTGAATTTCCGGGTCCACAACATCACGGCCTTCGAGTTCATCACGATGCTGGTCTTGGGGTTTGGCGGCCTGGGTATCGTCCTTAGGTCCCTTCGCAGCACAGCGTGATGAGTGCCGGCATGACACGCTTGGCTGTCTTAGCGAGCACACCGCTTTAAAATGGCTCCACCGTCACCAGCTGCAAGAACGCCATAGGCATTGCTGGCCGATAAGGCACGAAGGCCGCCTTCGAAACCGGTGACGTCGGTTTGCCAGGATCGACCGTCGTGATGGAAGGCGATGCCCCCTGCACCAACGGCGACGACACCCTCTTGACCTCCATCGACAGCCAGGAGATCGGCGCGCGCGCGCGCCGGCGTCAAGGTCCAACGGCGGCCGTCGAAATGGCCGATGGTTCCCGAGAGGCCAACGACGTAAATGTCGTCAAGCGCATCCCCCCAAACATCGAATAAAAAGCTCTCGGTACCGGCGTGAAACTCGTCCCAGCGTTTGCCGTTCCAGCGGAGGATCATGCCGAAGTCACCGACGGCCAGCAGGTGCTCGGCGTCCATGCCCCAAAGACCGTAGAGAGCGGAGCGGGTGCCGCTGGTCATGCGCTGCCACGTCTCGCCATCCCAATGCAGAACCAGGCCTTCGTCGCCGACCGCAAAGACTTGTCCTGGACCGTCGGCCCAAAACGACAGGATGGTGATGTCGACATGCAGGTCGAACTGCTTGCGCCAGCGATCGCCATCAAAATGGTGGATCTCGCCGAGCTGGCCGGCGGCAAGCAGGCCTCCATCTTCAGCGGCTGTGAGACAGTGGATGCCGACATCACCAATGGGCGGTAGTCGCTCGAAGCGATTACCATCAAAGCGGAGCACGGTGCCCTCTTCACCGCAGGCATAGAGCGAGCCGTCACGCTCGTCGCTCCAAAGCCCCCAGAGCTGACGATCGACGCCGCTTTCGACCCGCTCCCAGGTCGGCGTCTCGTCACCTTTGATTGAGACAGGCGCGGCTTGGATCTCGCTGAGGTTCGAGGCTGCGGTCAGCACCGTGCCGAAATCGCCGACGGCAAGCGCCTCGCCAGTCGGCAGTGGCGCGATAGCCATGAGATCGTGCCGTGTGCTGCTGTCGAGCTGGTCGATGCGGTTACCCCTGATGAAGTAGATTCGCCCCTGATCACCAACGGCGAGGGCGCCACCACGATAGGCCGCAAGATCGCGAAGCCGTGCCAGGGGTTGATCCGCGGCCATCGTTTCAAACGAGCCGGCGCGCCAGCGGAGGAGGTCGCCGCGAAAGCCATTGGCATCGACAAAGTAGCGGCCACCCGCCAGAAGCAGTTCGTCGTCGCCGAGGGGTAGCAACGCCTGAAAGCCCGATCGTACCGGACAATCGAGCGGGATCCAAACACCGTCACCAGCACTGGTTAGGACCACCCCATCATTGCCGACAGCGATCAAACGGCCGTCCGTTAAGCCAACAATGGCGCGAAGATGGGCGCGGGTGCCACTTTCTTCCTTGGTCCAGATGCCCTGATGGCGGGCGAGGATGGTGCCATGATCCCCAACGGCCCAGAGACCTCCCCTTTCGTCGCCGGTCAAATCGAACAACGGCGTGTTCTCGTCGACCGCTGCATATTTGCCGTCGCCACCGATGACACAGCCGCGTTCCTTCCGCCAGCTCGTGCCGTCAAAGGCAAGGATCGCCCCCATCCAACCGACGGCGTATAGTCGCTCACGCGATGGTCCGAAGATCGCATGGATCGGTACCGGAGCCGGTGCTTCGAGCCGCTCCCAGCCATGACCATCGAACTGAAAAATAGCGCCCTCATCACCTGCGACGAAGACATCTTGCTCCGATGCCCAGGCGGTCCAAAACACGTCGCCGGGGCCAGCGGCGAGGCCGTCAACTTGACGCCAGGGATGGCGACGCGGATCCTCAGGATCGCCATCGACCAGGCGACGGAACAGGCCTCTGCGGCTCGGTTCAGCGTTGGCGGCCACGGTTTCGGTCACTTGCTTTCGCTCCGCCGGGCTGCCACGTCGTGAAGCCGCGAGCTCTCATCGCCCAGCAAATCGGCAAGCTCTGACTCCATCTCAGCGCGCGTTGCCGGATCGAGGCTGGCGAGCGCTTCGTCGAGCAACCCGGCTTGCACGTTGTCGGCAAAGGCCTCGTCGAGAGAGCGGGCAACAGCACCGTCGAAGTCGCGACGTCCGATCGCGGCGCATGCCTCAATCGCCGGATCGAAAGCCTGGGCAACAGGGCTTTCAGGCGATGCGATAACCACGGGGCGACCATCATCGGAGGCTGTGGCAAGCTCCAGAGCCAGCGGAACTCGACCCAGCGTCTCGAGGGCGACAGCGGCGGCTTCGCGAAGCCGCGCCTCGGCATTCGCCTCTGGGAAGATATGAAAGGCACCGTCGCAATGGGGGCAGACAACGCCGGCCATATTCTCGACAACACCCAGAATCGGCAACCCACGCTCATGGCAAAAGCGTGCCGCTTTGGTGCTATCCATCAACGCCACGGCCTGCGGCGTGGTCACCAGCATGGCTGAAACATTGGCGCCTTCGAGCATGTCGCAAAGGGTGATCAGCTCATTGCCGGTGCCCGGCGGCATATCGATGATCAGAAAATCCAAGGGGCCCCAATTGAACGATCCGACGAGATGGTGGATGAAGTCGTGCTTGTAGGCGTCTCGCCAGACGACCGGCGTGTCATCACTCGCCAGCAGAAAGGCCAATGAGCCGACCTTGACGGGATGGGCGATGGCAGGATCGCTGAAGTCGCGGGTGGCAAGACCTTGATCTGTGACGCGCACTTTGTCACCGGCAAACCCGAAAAAACGGCTTTGGTTCGGCCCGTGGATATCCGCATCGGCCACGCCGACCTTGAAGCCACGCCGCGCAAGGCCAGCCGCAAGATTGGCCGAGACCGTGCTCTTACCGACACCGCCTTTGTTGGCGAGCACGATGATGATTTGGTCAATATCGAGAAGGCGGTTTTCGATCAGCACCCGATTATGTCGAGGCTTGTCGAGCGTGCAAACGCTTTCCTGATCGCAGAACTGACAAGCATGACCGAGACCGCAATCGATGCCGCCGGAGGGGGGCGTGAACACGGCGCTACTCGGCACCGAGATCGGCGATGATCCAGTCTTCGGACACGCTTTTCAGACCATCCCGCTGACCGTCACTACCCTGCCATAGCGCGAAGGCGATCGGCAGCTTATCGCGATCAAACGAAATCTGGTGTTGGCCATTGGCATCGATCGGACGGGACATGACAACCACCCATTGACCGAGCGATGATTCCTCGTCGCTCCAGTAAAGACTGTCACCGCTCACCGGCTGTTCGTCGAGCCTTGTCGTGCTGCCTGGCCCACCGGCAGCAAGGTTCTCGATCTCGTTGGCGTCGGATCGCCAATACCAGATGTTAACCGGTTCCTCGGGGCCTGTGCCCATGATGGCGGATGTCGCCTCATCGCCGATCGCGAATTGGACGGCGGCACCATCCCGAAACCGGTCATGGGTGGTCGCCATGTCCGCGGTGTCGTCGCGCCAGCGAAGCCGAACATAGAAGCGATCGGACGTCCGCGCGAGTGTGAAGTAAACATCCCGCCCCTCGTCCTCGTCGTTCAGCCGAAGAGCCACGGACTCATGCACGGGCGGCGCCGGTGCCACATGGGTTCTGTATTCCGGCAGTCGCTCCCAAATCACATCATCGGGATCGTTGACCGAACGGAGATAGATACCGTCAGGAATGCGCGAGACGGCGACTTCATCGCCCGCCATCAATTCCTTGACGTTCGCCTCGACCAAGCTGTCGCCGTCTGCGCTGGCAGGTCCGGCAAGCATACTGAGGATCGAACAGGCTGCGGCGCCTAGGGCGGTTCGTTGCACGTTCATGGCGATCTCCTCATCCCCAAAGGTCGCCAGCGGCGACGTCTTTCGTTTTGGTTCCGGCAAAACCGGGCTGATCCGGGTCGCGATAGGGACCGACTCTGGCCTCCAGTTCGGTCGCTTGGCTCTCGGCCCATGTCGGCAAGTCATCCAGAAGCCGTGTGATGATCGGATCGAGATCCGTTGCTGGACCTGCCCGCAGGCAGCCGGCAATCATGTACAGCATCGGACCGAGATAACGTCTGATGAAATCACGTTCCGCCCGTCGATAGGGTGCCGGATCACGCCCTGCTCGGAGGGCTTTGGCCTCGAGATGGCAGAGCACCGCCATGAACTCCAACATGCTGGCGAGATGGTCAGGCTCGTCCGCCCTACCCTCGTCGTCGGTGGCAGCCTGGAGACCGAAATGGCGATAGAAGGCCGAGATGTTCAGCATGAAAACCGGACGGGCGTGCCCCGCCAACAAGGGCTCATGGTCGCCCGCCAGCAGGGAGGCCATCGGCTTGCCCTTAGGGCCGTGCAGGAACGCCGTGATGTAGCCCGCCTCAAGCGTGGCGAAATTGGGGGACGATGTGACATCCAACCAGCGCCGCCCGGTGACGGCGGACCAGGAATGATCGAACGCCCGGTGAAAGTCACCGCTCTTGAAGGCGTGATATGTCTCGGCGGTTGGATGACCGAAGGCGAGTGCCGCAAGGCGCCAAATCGACTCCTTCGCCGCAGCGCGTTCTGCGCTATCGCCCAACGGCGTGTTATGCAACGTAACCGACATGGCGTCGGCTCAGCTCAGCTTGAACATTTCGGCGTGTCGATAGCCGATCAGCGTATCCATGAGTTCGCTGTCCTGACCACCCGCCTTCTTTTGGCGCTCCGCCGTCAGCGTCTCGAGCGCGTCCTTGACGCCGTCACCGAACAAACTTTCTAGATACTCTGTGGGTACACGCGATTCGGCCATCGCAGCACCATCCTCACCGATTTTCGGCGGTGAGAGAGGGGGCACATAGAAGACGTTCGGCTTGGTGCCCCATTCCGGATGCAGCGGCAACGCCACCTTGTATTTTTCCACCAACAAATGGATGGGGCCGGCTTCGTCATCACGATAGCCGATCCAGCGGATGCGGCCGACGCATTGCTTGGCGCAGGCCGTGGGCAGCCCCTTTTCGATCCGTGGGTAGCAGAAAATGCACTTCTCGGACTTCGAGATCTCCTCGTTGAAATAGACCTTTTTGTAGGGACAGGCACTGACACAGTAGCGATAGCCACGGCAGCGTTCCTGATCGATCAGGACAATGCCGTCTTCCTGGCGCTTATAGATCGCATTGCGCGAGCAGGCCGCGAGACATGCTGGGTTTTCACAGTGATTGCAGAGGCGTGGAAGATAGAAGTAGTAGCTGTTGGGATAATCACCCTCGCCCTGATCTTCGTCCCAGTTCGCTCCCCACGTCGGTTTGACGTTCGGCCGCAACCAGGGATCGGTGCCGGTCATCAGGGCTTCTTCGTAATTATAATCCCAGGGAACGCCATAGTCTTCGGCACTGGGTTCGGTGCCAAGCTTGAGGGCGCCATCCTCGTCAAAGCCACCGCCCATATCAGCATAATTTTTGGGATATCCGGTACCGGGCATGGTCTCGACATTGTTCCAGTACATGTATTCGCGGCCATTGCGATTGGTCCATTGCAGCTTGCAGGCCGATGTGCAGGTGTGGCAGCCGATGCACTTGTTCAGATCCATCACCATGCTGAGCTGACGTTTCACAGCCATTGCCGTTCCTCCGCGGGGTCTGTTTGAGGGCCCATCATTGTGATCCCGTTCACGCGGGCTCGACGTCGACGCTGCTCTCATGCGCCAGCTGATTGGCGTTATACTTCCAAAGCTTGAAACCGAGATGCCCCCAATTGCCACAGAGCTCCAGCGGCTGGATCAGGGTCGCCATGGCGTTATTCATCGGCTTATTCTGCTCGTATTGGTGAGGCTCCCAGCCATGCTCCATCATGATCGAGGTCTCGGGTATGCTTGGATAGAACTTCGCCTGGGCAAAAAATTCACCGATACCATTAAAAACCCTGACCCGTCCGCCGTCGGTAATGCCACGCTCGGCTGCAAGCTTGGGGTTGAGGTAGATATTGGGCTCTCCTCGTTGCAGCCGCATCATGAACTTGTTGGAGCGCCAGTTGGAATGGATGCCCCAGCGGGTGTGGGGTGAGTAGAAAGACAGCGGATAGTTGGAGGCTTCGCGGCCGGCATGATGGCGCGCGGTTGGCACGGTGGCTCCCAGCTTCATGAAACGCGGGTGGTCGCAGTAAAAGGTGATGCGGCCGGTCAGCGTGTCGTAGGGTTTCTTGCCTTCGGTCTGTGCGACGAACGGATTGTAGGGCTCGGAGGCAGGGATCGGTTGATTGGCGCCGCCCGCTTCGGACATGACAAAGAAGCCTTGTTCCGCCCCTTCTTCCAGGCTGACGCCGCCAAATTCGGCACTGTTGTCCACCAGCCATTTGGTGGCGTCGTAATCGGTCAAGAGCGTGCCGCCCATGGTAAAATCATCATGGATGGTGTGCAGATCCCGGCTGACCTCACCATCCTGATAGCCACCAATGCCCCGGGCAACCGCACGTTCTTGGATCTTTTCCGTGAGCAGCACCATGATCTCCCAATCGGGCTTGGCCTCTCCGATGGGATCCACCGGGCGGGAGAACACGTTGACGAAACGGTGGAAGCCGACCGAACGCAGATCCCAGGCCTCATAGTGGCTTGCGGCAGGAAGCAGGTAGTCGGCCCATTGCGCGGTCGAGTCCATGCGCACATTGATATTGACGAACAACGCCTCGACCTCTTCGAGAATGCGCTCGCGATATTTGTCGGCATGTTTGTTGCGGCGGAACTTGTTGTCGGCGATCGAGATCAACCCTTTCATGTCGCCGTGGTAAGGCATCCAGCCCTCACCGATCGACTCATCGATCATCGCTTCCATCTCGTCCAGATCGAAGCCGACGCGCTCTTTCAATTTCTCGTTGTCGAAATGGCTTCGCGCGTGCTCGATCATGCGACCGCGCATGAACTCGCCAAGCCCCCCCGCTTCGAGCCGCGGAAACTTCTGAAACCCGAACAAGGCAAGTTCCAACAGCTTGCCGTGGTTCCACTCGATCCAAGAGGTATCAAGCCCGCCACGCTTGCCGCCATGGCCGGTCAGCGCCAGCATCAAGGATTGTGCCCAGCCGGTATAGATACCGTTTGAGTAACGCCCGACATTGAAGCCTTGCATCAAGATCGCCTTCTTCGCCTTGGCGAAGAGGCGGGCTTCCTGACGAACGGTGTCCGGGTGAATGCCGGTCTCCGCCTCGGTGGCCTCCGGCGAGAATTTTTGCGCCTCGGCCCTGACCTTTTCGAACACGGTCGTCACGGCAATACCGTCGACGTCGAAGGTTCCTTCGATCGCCGGATCGACATCACCCAGATCCAGCGTCTTGTCCTCGGAGCCCATGGAGCCTTTGAAGGCGACGGCGGCGCCCGTCGTCTGATCCCAGTGATAAAAGACTTCGTCAGAGCCGCCATCCGTCAGATCGGATTCGCGAAGCAGCTTGCCGTCGTCCTCGCGCACCAGGGTCACAAGATCAGTCTGTTCCTTCATAAAGGCTTCATCATAGAGGCCTTCCTCGATGATCACGTTGACGAACGACATCGCCAAGAACGGGTCAGCCCCCTGCTTAATCGGCATCCAGAGATCAGCATGGATCGAGGAGGGGTTGTAGTCCGGCGCCACCGAGACCACGCGGGCCCCGTTATATTTGGCTTCCCAAATGTAGTGCGCGTCTGGAATGCGGGTCGCATTCGGATTGAACAGCGACATCATGATGTAGTCAGCATCGAACCACGCATCTGAGGTGAAGCTCTCCAGCGGATTGCCATAGGCAAGATGGGCACCGGTGTTGAGGTCACCCACATCGGTGAAGATGTCGAGCTGCACGCCACCGACCAGCGACGCGAAGCGATAGGGTGCGGCGAGGCGTACCATCGAGAGATTGCCGGAGCCGGTATGGGTCATCAGCTTGCCGGGACCGTGTTCCTCGAAAATATCGATGATCTTGTCAGCGATCTCCTCGGTGATCTGATCCCAAGATACCCGCTGCCACTTGCCTTCGCCGCGCTCGCCGACCCGTTTCAGGGGATAGCGCAGGCGATCGCCTTCATACATTGCCGAAGAATGGATGGCGCCCTTCTGGCAACCGCGCGGGTTGGCGTCGGGCACGTTGGGATTGATCTGCGGATACTTGGCGAGTTGCTCTTCGCGCAACACGATGCCGTCCTTGACGAAGACGTCGAAGGCGCAGTTGCCGACGCAATTGATACAATGCGCCGCTTTACCAACCTTGTCCCAGCTATATTCACGGCGATACAGGTCTTCCCAGTCCCGATAGGGATAGTCGGTCTCAAGCGTATCCCCGATCGGCTCAAGCCGATTGAGGGCCCACGCGTTGTTAGCCGCCAGGACGCCTGCCCCGGTGAGTGACGAAGCCTTCAGGAAATCCCGACGCTTGACCCTGAGCATAGCCTGCCTCCCCTGCCCGTCGCCGCCTTGTCCCACAGAGCCGTAGCGAGCATTGGCGATCGGTCGAATTTATTCTGGAGAGCTTAACTCAAAGGCGAAGGACGAGAGGCTATCGAGATGTGAAAAGATGTAATGCAGATGTAATCCAAAGCGGTCTCATTGTTGCTTGCCGCTTCCAGCAGTGCTCTAGTCAACGCAACAATAAAGGATTTAAGGGAGGCTCCTTCGGGCCGTCGGGGAAAAACATGCCGTCACCCGCTTTGCCGCCGTCGATCGATCCACACGAGACATCCTGCCTGGTCGCCTTCATGCCGGGGATCTTTAAGGCACAGCGTGATGTTCTGGTGGATCGGGCCATCCAAGTCGCCAAAGATCACGGCTATGCGCAGTACACAACGACCATTCGCGCTGCCTGGATCGAAGCCATCGACAGCGTTACCGAATGCCTCGCTGACTATCTTGATGACGACGCCGCCATCAGTAGCTGCCCCGAAGGAACCATCGACTATCAGCGGGATCATCGCTTCGCGCTGATGCGCAGCGTTGCCAAGCGGCACCGCGCTTTCGGTGTGACGCTTCAGCTCTATCTCGGCCTCTTCAAGCATTTCAAAACGCTCTATCAGGATGTGTTCGATCAAGTGCGTGAGCAAGATGGACTCACGACCGATCTCGACGTCGTTCGCGCCGCCCATCGAACGCTCGAGGGCTTCTTCGATGCGGCGGAACTCAGCATCAGCGCGGACTGGGCGGAAGCCACCGAGGACGATCGCCTGATGGAGTTACAGGCGCGCACCCGCAGCGTCACGCTCGAGAAGGATCGCTACTTCTCGGTCTTCGAAAGTCTACGCGATCCTGCCTTTCTCCTGGACCGTCAGCGCCGGCTACTGAATGCCAACCAGGCCGCTGCCGAGCTGTTCGTCGGCAAGGCCGATGCTGGCGAGATCGTCTATCTGAAATCGATGCGCGGGCGAAAAACGCCGCTTGCTGACGTGTTATCGAAGGCCGCACATATCGACGGACATGGCGGTGGTTCAATCTGGCTGGATACGCGCGATGGGCCGATGTGCTTCGACATGCGCGAGCGCGCGATCCACGATGCGCTCGAAAACACGCGTCTCGGCTATGTCGTCATCCTGCACGATGTCACGTCCCACCGCCTGGCAACGGAGGAGGCCGAGCGAGCGCGGCGCGCCATGTCGACCTTTCTTGCCACGATGAGCCATGAAATTCGCACACCATTACACGGAGCGCTTGGCGCGGCAGAATTACTTCGTGACGCGGATGCCGCGCATCACGATGCCTATCTCGATGCAATCGAGACTGCGGGACGGCATCTCCTCCAGACGCTGAACAAGGTCCTCGACTATTCGAGGCTGGAGGCCCGTCCTCCCGCTCCAACGCCCAAGCCTTGCGATTTGAAAGTTCTGTTGGCGGACTATGGCCGATTCGCCTCGGTCTGGGCGGAACAATCCAGCGTTCCACTTACCGTCTCCGTCGCCGGCAATCTTCCCCGCACCGTCATCCTCGATTGGGAGATGACACAACAGATCCTGACCAATCTCGTTGCCAACGCCATCCGTCATGACAACGGTGGTGGCATCACCCTATCGATACGCCGCAAGAGCGCATCGGCCGATGGGCCCATCCTTCGACTTGAAGTCGACGATCACGGCCCCGGCGTCCCCGCGTCGATCGCCGACAATCTTTTTGAACCGTTCGGCGCACGGGCGCCCGGTCGCGCGGACAATAGCGGTGCCGGTCTCGGCCTCGCCATCTGCCATCGGCTGGTCGAGGTGCTTGACGGCGAGATCGGCTTTCGCAATCGACGCTCAGGCGGCGCGGTGTTCTGGGTCGACCTGCCCTATCAACGTGTCGCTCCATCGTCGACAGCGACGTCGGTTGGACGGCACGGGCCGGGCCAGCAATGTCGACAGATGGACGATGGTCTTCACTGCCTGCTGGTGGACGACGATGACGTCAGCCGAATGGTCAGCGCTGAGCAGATCAGGCGATCAGGCCTGGCGGTGACCGAAGCGGACAGTGCGAAAGCAGCCCTGGCTGTCGCAGCGACCAAGCCTATCGATGTCTTTGTGATCGACTACCACCTACCGGACGGCGACGGCGCGACATTGGCGTTGAGCCTAAGGCAAGCTCTTGGTCAAGCGAAGGCACGCTTCATCGCGCTCACAGCGAACGCCGACCTGTTGGCACCGGCCGAAAATAAGAACCATGCGTTCGACCTTTCCCTCGCCAAGCCGATTAGCGGCGAGGCGCTGGTGGCGGCCATCCTCGCCATCGAGACGCCAGCTCGACTGGCAGCGAGGCGGCCAAACAATGGATCAGAGATGCTTCGGGGCGTCTCACCTCAGATCGTCAATGCGGTGGCCAAGGCGTTCACCGCACAATGGGATGACGAGCTTGATAAGCTGGAGGCAGCGATCGCGAGCGGCGATCGTCATCGCCTCGCCGATACGGCGCACAAAATCGCGAGCAGCTGTGCCACCGTCGGCATCACCGAGCTTGCCGACATGCTGAAGGAATTGGAGGTCGAGTGCCGACGACACCCGTCCTCCCCAGACCTCGATGCCTGGCAGGCCCGTCTGGCCCCAGCCCTTCTCGCTGTTCCAGGCCAGGTGCACGCCCTTGCGAGCGGGTCGGCACCATGACATTGCGTCGGAATGCCCTCGATGTCGGCGCGGCGTTCGAGCGACAGCAGTGCCGTATCCTGGTGGTCGACGATGATCCTGTCGTGCGGGTCCTGCTCCGCGAAATGCTGCTCGCTCATGGTCATGACGTCAGTGAAGCAGAGAGTGCAGCAAGCGCTGAGGCGCGCCTTCGGCAAGGCACGTGGGATCTCGTCTTGCTCGACCGTCGCCTGCCGGACTGCGACGGTCTCTTGCTGTTGCAACGCATCAGGGACCGAAGTGATTGTCCGGTGATCGTCCTGAGCGTGATGGACGATGAGCACGATCGCACGCTGGGCCTCGGCCTCGGTGCACACGACTACATCACCAAACCATTTAGCGCCCGCGAGCTGTCGCTACGCATTCAGAACCTGCTGATGACCCGGCGCATGGCGCTGACGCCTGCTGCAACCGGCGAGATCACGCACGGCCCCTTCACCCTTTCGCAGACCACCAGGCGGCTGATTGTCGACGGGGTTTCGCATCAGCTCACCCTTGCCGAAGCCCGCCTTCTCGCGATCTTCCTTTGCCATATAGGCGAGGTCCTTGACCGCAACCTACTAACCCGGAGCATCTGCCGGCGTGAATGGTCTCACAATGACCGTTCGATCGATGTTCTCGTCGCTCGACTGCGCAAGCGAATCGAACACGATCCGAAGTCGCCGGAATGGATCGTCACGATCCATGGCGCCGGCTATCTGTTCAATAGATCGCTTGAAGGCCGAACGTCTTAGCGTCTTGCTGTTAGCCCTGGTTTGGATAGCCGGGAAATGAATCGCCCTCTGGACACCATAGGCTTTGCTTTGTCCGACGTTCTTTGGCGAACATGAAAGCACATTTGCCTTCAGACTGGCTCGTCTCGTAGAAACGCGACACGAGCTGTTCAGGCACCTTGCGAGGAACATGGCGGTTGGGCTCTTTATGCCGATTGCTGTGACGATTGAGACAACATCGGGATCTGACTGAACCGTTGGAACTAACCACGCTTGCCGCATCGGCCTTTCTTGCCGCCACCTTGCTCCCTGCTTCCTCCGAGGCTGTGCTTGCCGGGTTGGTCATCACCGAGGCGGCGCCGATCAGTTTGCTTCTGGTCATCGCCAGCGGCTTTAATACCGCCGGCTCCTGCGTCAACTGGCTGCTGGGGCGCGCGGCTGAAAGCTTGAAGGATCGTCGTTGGTTTCCGGTGAGCCGTGACGGCCTCGAACGCGCGCAAGTCTGGTATCAGCGCTACGGCGTCTGGTCGCTTCTTGCATCTTGGGTCCCGATCATTGGCGATCCTTTGACCGTTGCTGCAGGCGTCATGCGAACGCCAATCCTCGTGTTCTTGCCGCTCGTTGCGCTCGCCAAGACCGCACGCTACGCCGTTATCGTTTGGCTTCTTGCCTGATGAACGCGACTCGTCAACATGACGTGTGCCGAGGAACTCGGCTTGGAACGAAAGGAGATGTCGACGGTGGTTTGCTCGCCATCATGGGCAAAGCTGTCCTGTCTAACCGCTGGCGTTCCAGCGCAGATTATGTCGTTAAGAACGCCGAAACGATCCAAGAGTGTTACATCGCCGCGCAACAGGGCGTGGATCGAAAGCGTGTCTGTTCTGGCTTCGGCCTTGTCGATCATCAGGACCTTCGCACCCATCCGTACCAGCAGTATGGTGGTCGTGCCCCCTGCTGGGTGAGCCTCTGCTATTAGAGGGTCATAGCTTTGGCTGTCCATAGATGTGCGACATCGTTCTCCCTCCCGATCAGGCGGCCTTTTGGCCGAGCTGCCTCGTCAGATGGTCGAGGGAGGCAAGCAGGCACATGCTTTCCCCAAGACCGGCACCCAGCGGGCTGTTCAATCGACGCAGCAACACTAGGGGATTGGTGTGTTCGATCCCGATCAAACGGTACATGCTGAGGCTGCATGGACAGCTATGTTTCGGTCGACGGTGTGAGAGATTTGTTGTCCGAGGATGCCGATTGCTCTTTGCGGCTTCGGACGAAGGAGCGCTTCAAGACAATCTTTTCATCGCTCGTGTCGGGCTCAACCAGATAAAGACCGATGAGGATCATGACGACGGCGCCCCAGGCGATGGCTGAGAGTTGCTCGTTCAGGAGCAGCATGCCCCAGACGATGCCAGCGATGGTCATCGCATAGGCGCTCTGGCTGGCGAAGACCGCCCCGGCTTTCGCGACGAGATGGAAAGCCAGAAAGACCGACGAGGCACCCACGATGCCCATGAGCAGGATAAGCGCGCTCAGATCCGCCGTTTCAGCGCTAAGCGCGATGAGGTTACCTGAATAGATGACAATGGGCGCCATCATGATGGCCGAAAGCAGCATCATGATGCCCACGGACGCGAACATGTCGATATGCTCCGGGCGCTTCGCCGCCATGAGAATGGCTTCTATCGCGAATAGCAGGGGCAGCAACAGGGCAACGATCAGCCAGAGGTTCCCCGTCAAGCCATTGCCATCGAGCCTTGTCATCAGCACGATCGCGACACCGCTCAAACCAACCAGAAGCCCGAGCAAACGTCGGGGGGAAGCCTTTTCCACATTCATGGCCGCAGCAAAGGCGAAAACCATCAGGCCTTTCAATGTCACGATCAGCGACAATACGGTCGCCTCGACATGCTGGGTGACCCAAAATGTGGTGAGCCGCTGCATGATGCCCGCGATCAAGGCCCAGGCTAGGAAGAAGCGGAACTCAGTCCAGCCGAGCTTCGGGAGCGTCCCGCGGTAGGCGGCGATGGACAGGCAAAAGGCGGCGGCGATGACGTTCACCCAAAGCGCCAGGCCCATGGGATTGGAGCCCAGGCCCGACGCCAATCGGGCGAGTGAAGGTGTGAGCCCCCAGACGACGCCGACCGCAATCACCAGGAGGCTGCCCTGCAGCAGCTGGATGGAGCGGCGAAGGCGCTTTTCCCGATCGAAGATCTCATCCGCCATGCCTCGAAACACGGCGGCGAGCCGGCCGAGCGCATCATTACGGTTGATGAGATCGTCGAGCTCGAGATCGGCGGGATTGAACTCGCCTGACTCGACCACTTCCGCAGCCTGGGTTAGCCGATCGACGCGCCTAAAGTATTCGCGCTCCTGATCGCGAAAACGCTTCTTGTTGAGCGAGGCACCAAGCCTCGCCTTGAGCAGCACAGGGTCGAAGGCTTTGGGTAGGAAATCCTCGGCGCCAAGCTCGATCGCCTTGACCACACTTTCGGAGTCATCGTCGAGCGAGGAGATGACGATGACCGGCACGTCTCGGAGGTGATCATCGGCCTTCATGGTGCGCAGCACATCAAAGCCATCGATGCCGGGCATAACGATGTCGAGCAGCACGGCATCATAGGGCTTTTCGTGCAGGGCTGTGAGCGCGGTTTCACCATCCTCGGCAACGTCGACCCCATGGCCGAGTTTCTTCACCGCGAGGCGCATTTTCTTTCGGTTGAGCGAGCTGTCGTCGACGACGAGCACCGTTGCCGGGGAAGGCTCGGCTAGAGTAGATGGCTTTTTCTCAGGCGCGTCCAAAACCTTCAGCCTTCAGTCTGGAAAGCGCTTCATTGGCTGCGGCGGCTTCGGCCTCGATCTCGGACGCCACCGCCGTCGCAGCCTCGATGTCACCGCTCTTGCAGGCATTCTCGACGGCGCTGGCTTGCTCGGATACTGTCATCGCCCCGAGATCGCGTGCATTGGATTTGAGCGTGTGTGCCGCAATCCGCATGGCGTCGATATCGCCGCTTTCGGCGGCACCTTGAATCGTCCTGGCGAGCTTGGGCGCCGCCTCCAGATAGTCGTCGATCAGCTCGTCGAGATCATCGGGATCATCCCCAATAAGCGTGAGGAGGCGGGTAAGCGCAGCCTTGTCGATCAGCTCCGTCGACATATCAGTCCTCTCCGCTCGTGGTCGGGGCATGATCCGGACCAGCCGTTGCCGTCTTGATGCCTGTCGCTCGTGATGATGAGGCTGTCTCAAGCGTTTCAATCAGCGCTTCGACGTCCAGCGGCTTGCTGAGATAGCCGTCCATACCTGCGCCCAGATAGGTTTCGCGCTCGGACGCCATGGCATTCGCGGTTAGCGCCACGATATAGGGGTGCCTGTCGGCAGGCAGTTTCTCACGGATCAGGCCGGATGCCGTGATCCCATCCATGTCGGGCATCTCGATATCCATAAGAACCACGTGGTAATCCTCGGCGAGGCAACGTTCGATCGCCGCCTCGCCACCGTCGACGATATCCGGCTCATAGCCCAGGCGCTTGAGGGTCTTCTTGGCGACCTTCTGGTTGATCAGGTTGTCATCGACCACCAAGATTCTGAGATCCTGATCGACCGGCGCGGCCGGTTCCATTTCGCTGGCCTTTGCCGATTTCGCTTCATCACCTCCCGCATCAAGGGCTTTCGAGAGCGCATTCAGGAGGTGGCTGGATTTAGCTGGCTTGGTGACAACGGCGGAAAAGCCGAGTTCCTTGACCCGTTCGCGAAAATGGGGCTCGGCTGGCGAGATCGACGTGAACAAGATCATCGGCGGCGCATCATTGGGCTTGGCTTCTTTGATCGCCGATGCCAGCTCGAAACCGTTCATGTCAGGCATCTTGTAGTCGATCACGCAGACATCGACATCCTCACCGGCCTTGAGGATATCCAAAGCTTCGCCAGGTTCACCGGTGGCCTTGGAAACGAGCTCCCAGCTTCTGAGTTTTTCGTTGATAATCAGCCGGTTGGTGTGGTTGTCATCGACAACCAAGGCACGCCGCCCACGGATGCGCTCCAACTGCTCCGCCTTGGTTGTCCGATCCGGCGCCGGGGCGACCTCGCCGGGGAGCGTGAAGGTGAAGGTCGTCCCCTCGCCGATCGTGCTGGCGACACTGATCTCGCCGCCCATCAGCTCGATGAGTTTCTTGGTGATCACCAGGCCTAGCCCGGTGCCGCCATAGCGCCGGGTGGTCGAGGCGTCGACCTGGCTGAATGACTTAAACAGGCGGTTCATGCGATCGGCAGGAATACCGATGCCGGTATCGCGCACGGACAGGGTCAGTAGCACCATGTCGCCCGGCTTGGGGGACGAGACTGTCGACGTGCTGGACACCGTTAGCACCACCTCGCCCTCGTCGGTGAACTTGACAGCATTGTTCAGGAGGTTGAGGCAGATCTGCTTGATACGCACAGGATCGCCATAGAGCCCCGCCGGCACATCCGGATCAAGACGGCAGGCGAGTTCGATCCCCTTTTCCGCGGCCTTGGTCGCCACCAGTTCGACTGAACTTTCGATCGTCTCCCAAAAATCGATCGCCGTCCGCTCGAGCTCGAGCGCGCCGGCCTCAACCTTGGAGAAGTCGAGGATGTCGTTGATGATGGTCAACAGCGTATCGGACGCCGTCACGATGGTCGAAGTGAAGTCCTTCTGCTCGGCATCCAGCTTGGTGCCGTTCAAAAGCGTGCTCATCCCGATGATGCCGTTGAGTGGCGTTCGGATTTCGTGGCTCATGGTCGCCAGGAAGGCACTCTTGGCTTCATTCGCAGCCTCGGCCGCTTCCTTCGCGGTCTTCAGCTCATCCGAAATGCGCTTGATCTCGGTAATGTCGGCATGGACCGCGACCGTGCCGCCCTGATCCGTCCTGCGATTGCTGATCTGCCAGGAACGGTCGCCGAATTCCTGGATGAACGGCTCGGCGGCTTCTCGATGATGGCTGGTCTGACGTTCGATCCAGACGGCGGTTTCCTCGGCGTTCCCCCTGTTCATCGCGTCAGCAGCATGGCGGGTGAGTTCGGCGAAGGTGACGTCGGGCGCGAAAGCCCCGGCTTCATCGCCGAGCATGATCTCGCGATATCGGCCATTGGCGATCACCAAGCGATCCTCGGCATCGAACAGGGCAAAGCCCTCGGAAATGCTCTCAATGGCGTCGGTCAGCTGACCTCGGGCTTCGCGTGCCTCCGTCTCGGCGCGCACCAGATCGGCGGTTCGTTCCTCGACGCGCTGTTCCAGCTCGTCATGGGAGGCGCGCAGCTGCTTTTCGTAGGCGTCCTGCTTGGTCTGCAAGTCGTTGAACGCAGAAACGACGCGACCGATCTCATCGTCACTTCGCCATTCGACATGCTGGCGCTTGCCCGATTGCTGCGCCTCATTGATGGAATTCAGAAGAAGCCCGAGCGGCTGGCCGATCGTTCGCCGGTTCGCAACCAGGGCTGCACCGATGACCGCAGCCAAGAGCATCGCCGCAAGCACGCTGACAAGCGCCAGACGCTCGCTCGCGAGACCTGCGATCCGCGCATCGCTGAGGCCGATCTTGAGACGCCCAATCTGCACCTCATCACCCAGGTCGTCATAGACGATGTCAACCTCGGCAACATGGGGCAGGCTATCGATTGCTTCGATGTCACCAGCTGCGGCCACGAGCTGATCGCGCTCGTCATAGACCGCGGCGACCTCAACGTCGGCGTCGGTCAGAAGGGCCTTGAGCGTCAGGGCGATCTGCTGATCCGCCACATTCCAAAGCGATTCAGCGACGACTTGCCTTTGAATGTCGATCAATTCCGCGAGCTTGGCGCGCAGCTGGGTTTCCGCAGAGCGCCTGGCATTGAACTCGAAGAGCCCGAACGCGATGACGGTCGACAACAAGACCAGCGGCACGACATAAGCGAGAAACTTGCTCTGAATCGACTTGAAGCGGAACCACGCCATTAGATGGCTCCCTTTGCCAACCGCCCAGGTCGACCAGTCATCAGAACTCGTTGGCGAAATAATCGTCGACGACTGTTGCCGTATCGACTTTCTCTAATCCTTCATTGAAGCGGTCGCGCAGCGCCACTTCGTTTTCCGTAAAGCAGACATGCAAATTCTTGTCTTCGAGTGGCCTTTCGTTGAACTGCAACGTATCGGCACCCTCGGACAGCGAAGGCTCCGTCGCCACGAGATAGGACATTACGAGCTTATCGATGACGACGGCGTCGATCCGGCGGCGCAAGAGCTTTTTCAGATTGGTGAGATCGTCCTTCGCCGAGATCGCTCGGATCCAGCCGCTTCCCACCTTCTCGTCAAATTCATCGGTATTGGCATAGCCAAGGACGGTCCCGATTTTGAGCTTCTGCTCGCCAAGATCGTATACGGTCTCCCAGGTAATCGGCGCCTCGACATGCTCGGCAAATCCAAGCGGCCCCGTCCCTACCGGATTGGAGGGTTCGAAGTCCGCCGCATGCTTGCAGTGATAGCCGGGATAATAGGCGACCGCTTCGCCATTCTTGGCTTCGGCGATCGCGCGTTTCCACGGCAGGAATTGGACGTCGACGTCCATGCCCGCGTGGCCAAACGCCTGCCGCACGACCTCGGTGGTGGCACCAAGTTTAGGGAGCTCAGCTCCGGTATAGGGGGGCCAATCCAGTGTCGTAATGACGACGCGTTCGCGATCCGCACCCAAGGCGGAACAACCCCAAAAAAACACAGAGACAGCTGCTATAGCTAAAGGTGAAAGTTGCACAATGTTCCCGCTTCTTAATTGTATTAAAATCGACGCTAACAGAGGCTGGTTTATCGGGCAATCCCCGAAAAATGTACCTGGAGTCGCCATGGTTCAGAATGATTGAGGATTTTCAACATCGACTTCATGGTCAACAAAACCAGAAGGGATAGCTCGCTTGCAGAGCAGGAAATTCACCCCGATCCCATAGCCGCTTCGTTTGAGCGCTTCTTTGACGATTTACGTGTTGAAGCTATTGCCTTCCAGTTCGGCACCATCGTAAGGCGGATATTCAACCGATGCGATTTTAGGAGTCCGTTCGCTGGCATCGACTTCAAGGCCGACGACGAGTTCGACGGTTTGGCAAATAGCGGCGAGCAGAGCGAATTCAAAAAAATCGGATTCGTCGTCTGGTCACCCCTGATGGCGTCTATCGTCTTGTTCCTGACGGTCGGTGTTCGAAAGGAGCGGACATCCTAAAGCCTCTCACCGACCAGACGCCTCGCTGGTGTCCTCGAACGATCGATGATGCCGATTTCATTCGTCATCTTGGCTGAGTCAGTGTTGACATGCTGCAGTTACCTAGAACGCAGATAGACAAGCTGATGCTGCTCCTGATGTTCGGACCAACATCGAATCGCAGCAATTCTCACCAACAGCATATTCTCGACACAGCCCCCAAAATCCGGTGGTCCATGTTAGGAAGCCACCACTAAAGCTGGACCCGCGACAGGCTTGGCAGGGCACCGCGAGATGCCGCCGCGTGCGACGAATTCTTGGCTTAATCGATGCATTTAGCCCCAAGATTACTTGCATTGCGGGGAAAAACCGCCATATTCATCGCACAATATGCGGTGAATAAGCGATGTACATCCACGAGCAGTCCGACTGGCCTCTCTTCCGTTGGCGCGATGAGGAGCTTTCCGCGCAGCTCGCCGAGGTGCGCCATCGACAAGGACGGCTGATCGGCCGGATGGAAGCGCTGGGCTTACCGCTGCAGGCCGAAGCCGTGCTCGCGACCTTGACCCAAGACGTTTTGAAGTCGAGCGAGATCGAAGGCGAGATTCTGCCGGCGGACCAGGTCCGCTCCTCGATCGCCCGTCGCCTCGGCGTGGATATCGGCGGAGTGTCAGCGATCGACCGCCATGTCGACGGCGTAGTCGAGATGATGCTGGATGCGACCCGCAATTATAAGGCGCCGCTGACCAGGGATCGCCTGTTTGATTGGCATGCCGCCCTTTTCCCAACCGGCCGGAGTGGCATACGACGAATCTCGGTCGGTGCATGGCGGGACGACGCAACCGGGCCGATGGAGGTTGTCTCGGGTCCGTTGGGCTGGGAGAAGGTGCACTTTCGCGCACCGAAAGCGGACAGGCTGGACGCCGAGATGACGGCCTTCCTTACCTGGCTGAACGATCCCTCGCGCATCGACCCGGTGCTCCGAGCAGGCCTCGCCCATTTTTGGTTCGTCACCATCCACCCCTTCGATGACGGCAATGGCAGGATCGCCCGAGCCATCGCTGACCTCGCTCTGGCCCGCTCGGAGAAGAGTGCGCAACGCTTCTACAGCATGTCGGCGCAAATCCGGATCGAGCGTAACGACTACTATAAGGCGCTGGAGCGAGCGCAACGGGGCACGCTGGACATCACCTCCTGGTTGGCATGGTTCCTGGGCTGTCTTGGCCAGGCGATTGATGGTGCTGAAGACATCCTTTCGGGCGTGCTGCGCAAGGCGCGCTTCTGGGAAGCGCATGGCACAGCGCCATTGAACGAACGGCAGCACATGATGGTCAACCGCTTGCTCGGTGGGTTCGACGGCAAGCTGACCTCGTCGAAATGGGCCAAGCTCGCCAAATGCTCGCAGGACACCGCACTTCGCGATATCAACGCCCTGATCGAACGTGGCGTCCTTCGACGCGATGAAGCAGGCGGTCGGAGCACTGGGTATCTGCTGTTTGCGCCAAACGACGATTCCGATCCAGGCTTCTAGACGGGAATCCGACACATTTCGAGATATATCGCTTTGATCGTAGGCGGCTTGCAGATCTAATGCGTTAGACCATGTCTTTCAGCAAGCTATACCTTGCCCGACCCTGCTGGGCTTTGGACAAGCTTGCCTTTATCAGCTTCCCTGGTGCCGGATCTACGAACGCAAAAAGCCGCCTTTTTGGCGGCTGTGTGTTTGATTTGGACAATTATCGATTGGTTGCGGGGGTAGGATTTGAACCTACGACCTTCAGGTTATGAGCCTGACGAGCTACCGGGCTGCTCCACCCCGCGGTGTGTGTGTGAAG
>JANQPX010000001.1 GCA_028285265.1 Geminicoccaceae bacterium | reverse complement strand
GATGCCGGGGGGCTCCCAAGGCACGGATCTCCGTGGATCCCTATCCACTCTCACGACACCCCTGCAGGTGGTCTGGGGCGAAGACGATCAGATCCTGCCGGCTCAGCATGCCAACGGACTTCCCGACAGCGTCGCGTTGACGACATTCCCCAAAACGGGCCATATGCCCCACATGGAAAAAGCCGCCGAAGTCAACGAACTGATCGGCAAACTTGTGGGTTAAGCGGCACCCTTCGACACAACTATTGGATTGAGCATGGCTGAGATTCAAGCTGTGGAGGCGCGCATTTTTCGCGTTCCACTTGCTGAGGTGATGCGTGATGCCAAGCATGGTGATCACACTCATTTTGAGCTCATAACCGCAACGGTGCGCCTAACAAATGGAGAGGAGGGAACCGGCTATACCTATACGGGCGGTCGTGGTGGACAGGCCATTTTTGCCATGATCAAGCAGGACCTTGCACCCTTTCTCCTGGGCCAACAGAGCGATGATATCGATGCGCTCTATGATGCCATGCAATGGCACATCCATTATGTCGGTCGGGGTGGCATCGCATCCTTTGCTATCTCGGCTGTCGACATAGCGCTATGGGATCTGAGAGGCAAAGAACGAGGCGAACCGCTATGGCAAATGGCAGGTGGGGCTGACAAGCGTTGTCGAGCCTATCGCGGTGGGATAGATCTGAATTATCCGTTGCCAAAGCTGATTGACAGTGTGAGGGGCTATATCGATCAAGGCTTCAATGCAGTAAAGATTAAAGTTGGGCAGCCCGACCTTGCTGAGGATGTGTCCAGGGTCAAGTCAATCCGGGAGGTTATCGGCCCAGACATTGCCTTCATGGTCGACGCCAACTATGCACTTACTGTCGAACAGGCAATCGCCGCAGCTGAGGCCTTCAAGCCTTTCAATCTTGTTTGGTTCGAGGAACCAACGATACCAGACGACTATCAAGGTTATGGCCGAATCGCCGATGCGACCGGTATGCCGCTTGCCATGGGTGAGAACCTGCACACAATTCACGAATTCGAGCATGCTCTTGCCCAATCAAAGCTCGCCTATATTCAACCTGATGCTTCGAATTGCGGTGGTATTACGGGTTGGCTCCGCGTGGCAGCGCTCTCAAGGGAGCACAACATACCGGTCTGCAGTCACGGCATGCAGGAACTCCATGTCGGTCTCATGGCAGGGCAGCCAAACGCCGGGTGGCTCGAAGTCCACTCCTTTCCCATTGACAGCTATACAAAAAGACCGTTGGTCGTTGAGAAGCATCTTGCGGTCGCGTCAGACGAACCGGGGACTGGTGTTAGTTTCGATTGGACAGCGCTTAAATCCCACGAGATCCGAGTGGGATAGTTGGATGGTACCTAGGCCTCAGGCGATGAGTCCATTAATCCTGGGACAACGTTGCTAGCCATTGGTCTGATCTTGATCGACCAGTGTCATGCCGATCTCGCTGGCAATTTTGTTTGCAGCAGTGAAATGTGGTTTAGCTGCTCGTCCCTTGCCCATCCGTTTCAACAGCTGGCCGATTCGGAGTTCGGTCATCGCGAGCAATGGGCGCATACCGAGAGACGCTGCCAACGCCTTGGCATGCTCATAGTTGATCATGGACACTTGCAAGTCGTTGTCATCGGCAGCGAGGCTGTCTCCCAGAATTTTGAAGCCGTAGGCCTCATGGCCTCGTTCACCGCGCTTTCGCGCCAACGATAGGGCTTCTTTGGTCTTGGCAAGGGCATCTTGCCGTCGTCCCGCCTTGAGATAGGCTTCGCCCAACTGCAAACCAACAAGGGAACGGAAGAGACCAAGACCGATGGTTTTGTATAAACCTTCAGCTGTCTCCAGGACCCTCACGCCTTCGTCAACTCTTCCGGCAAGTGTAAGTGCGTGGCCATAAAATCCTTTGATGAATGGTGAGAGATAGGTCAGGCTCCAGGTGTCAATCAGGTTAACAGCCTTCTCAAGCGCCTCGACGGCCTCATCGAAATCACCCTTGATTTCAAAGAAGTAACCTAGGTCGTAGTAAAGATGCGCTATGTTGAAGGGATGCCCGACCGCTTCAGCAATCGCGAGCGCTTCGCGTGCATGCTTCATGCCGCCTGTAAAATCACCACGCTCAGCAAAAGACCAAACCAGCCATGAACGTGCGATCACTGCCGGCACGAATGGCAAACCACATCGATCATGCATGAGGTCACCAGACACGCGGTCGACCACCTTTTGGAACATGTCCTCTGCACGCTTGTAATCGCCACACGTCATCAACGGACAGCCAAGATAGAAATGCGCTGCGACCTCAAGCGAGAGATCATCAGCCTGTCTCGAAACATCAAGGGCGCGTTCGGCCGTCTCGATGGCTTGCTCCCATCGGCCGAGCTGCCAAAGGCTTGCGGCTTCAAAAACCGAAATCCAACCTTTGCGCACAGGATCATCGAGCGTCTCAACGAGCGGCACGCTGTCTGCGAGGTGATTTAGGATGTCTTCGAACCGACCGAGCGCCCAAAGCGCATTGCGCAGTTCGAAACGGAGATCGATGGTCTGCTCCAAAGACCCTTTGGTCTGTGGGCGTTTCTCAGCGACCTGTAATGCATGCTCGAAATGGGCCACAGCTTCGCGTAGACCGGCGCGGTCCATCGCTTTCACGCCGGCCAGATGCAAATAGCCGAAAGCTTTGTCCCAAAGCTCCGCGTGGAGGGCGTGATGCGCAAGACTATCCGCACGTTCGATTGCGTTGTTACCGGTTTGATCTTCCAATACGTCCACGATCTTTGCATGAAGATGCTGACGATCGCTCCGCAGGATCGTCGCGTAGGCGGCATCCTGAAGTAGGGCGTGCTTGAAGGTGTAGGTTGCTGTGGGCGGCCGACCCTGGCGGTTAACCATCCCTGAAATGACCAACCGGTCTAGATCATCGCGAAGTTCCTCTTCGCTGCTCGTAACAACTTTGCTGAGAAGATCGTAAGGGAATTCTCGACCGATCACGGCAGCTGTCTGCGCTGTCTCCTTCGCCGACTCAAGCCGATCGAGACGAGCTGTTAGCGACGATTGAAGCGTTGGTGGAATGATCTCCTCGATCGCGGAACACCCGCCTGAAGAGACAGTTTCCAAAGCTGCCTTCGTTAGCTCTTCAATGAATAAGGGCACCCCATCAGAACGTATGACGATCTGTTCGACCAAGGCATCGAGCAATTCAGGGCCGGCGACAGCTTCGGCGATCTCCGCGGCCTGGCCACGTCCCAGCCGATTCAACTTCAGCTGGCTGACATGGTTTAAGTCCGGCCAGGGCGGCGTAAAGTCTGGACGGTATGTGATCAGCAGATAGACACGATGATCAGCGATCTGCGACATGACCTCGCCGATCATCTCCGTCGTCGAAGGATCCGCCCAATGCGCGTCTTCAACCACGCAGAGCACGGGCATAAAGTCCGCTTGTGCCTTTATGTGGTCGACTAGGATCTCGATAGCACGGTTCTTGAGCTGCTGGGGCGAAAGGTCCAGCGAACCGTAACGTGCTTGGCCGGGCAGCGAGAGTAAGGCAGCGATGACCGACGCGACGTTCGTGACGTCTGCACCGCGCCGCGTCAAGTAAGCTTCCATTTTGTCTAGTTTTGTCTCGCCATCGTCACCGGCATTGAAGCCTGCGCCGCTGCGCAAGCGCTGGACAACCGGATGAAATGTGCTGTTGACGTGGTGAGGCGAACACTGGAAGTGGATTGAATAAAAGGACTTTTCCGAGAGTTCCGCACGGAACTCTTCAACCATCCGCGATTTGCCAATTCCGGCCTCACCGGAGAGCATCATCACGCGGCCTTCGCCAGAGAGGCAGTCCTTCCAGCCTGCGCGAATGAGGCCTCTTTCGTGTTCCCTGCCGATAAGACTGGTGAGAATCCCGCCATGCGCAGCCTCAAACCGACTCTCAACCTCAGCTTCACCAATAACGCGCCAAGCTGGGACGGGTTCATCAAACCCTTTGAGCTCAAAGGAACCAATATCCTCAAGCTCAAATGCTGTCCCCAGCAGCGAACGTGTCGCGTTACCGATGACGATCTTGCCAGCATTGGCTAGGCCCTGGAGACGCGCCGCAAGATTGGGCGTTTCGCCAATGACAGCTTCTTTATCGGTGACGGATTCTCCAAAGAGGTCGCCCACGACCACCTCGCCGGTTGCAATTCCGACGCGTGCACGAAGATGCTCACCTTCATTGAGCTGCAAGGCTTCTACGCCCTCAATGGTATCTAATGCGGCTCGAACCGCACGCTCTGCCTGATCTTCATAGGCGCGCGGCCAGCCAAAATAGGCCAGAACACCATCACCGAGGAACTTTGCGACGTGGCCGCCATAGGCGATGACCGATGACGCGACCGCATTTTGATAGCGCCTCATAACATCGCGAAGGATTTCAGGATCGAGCTGCCTAGACAACGGTGTCGAGCCAACCAGATCGCAAAACACGACAGTAAGCTGTCGACGTTCTGCATGACCGGGATCACGATAATGCGCTTCAGATGGTTGCGATGTTGCCGGATTGTTGTCGGATGTCTTGCGCGCTGCGATCGCGGCCAGAAGAACACGCCTATGTCCGATTGAAAGGCCGAGTTCCTTGAGGTCTTCTTCGGTGAGATAATCTACTGATTGAAAATCGATATCTTGATCGGCCAGGGCTTCAGCATACTGGCTGAGTCCGAGGTCATTAAGCCAAGAATTGAATTTGTTATCCAACGGCGCTTCCTCCGCTTGAGCGTCGTTTATTGGCATTCTTTAGGTTAAGTCTAGCATCGACACCGTCAGATCTAGCAGCACGCAACGTCAGGGTTAAGCGTTTTCCGCCTGACAGTGGAGATCTTGCTGGTCAAGCAATCAGCGCGTAAGTCTCGATAACGATGATCATGTTAAACGAACTCAGGGCTCGTTTGGTTCCTTCATGGTTTGGTGATATGTTTCAGAGTACGGCTTTTGACCGATGCTTCTCTTCTTAGCCAAACGTCTTGTTGCGCTCCTTGTGACCCTATTGGTCGCCTCATTGGTTATTTTTCTTGTCATGGAGGCGTTGCCAGGTGATGTCGCTGTCGTGGTTCTCGGCACGGGTGCTCGAGAAGATACGCTCGCTGCCTTTAGAAGCCTTCATGGCCTCGATCGACCTTTGGCAACGCGATATGTCGAGTGGATAGGCGATCTCATTCGTGGCGACTTTGATGAGAGTTACACCGACGGTCGTCCCATCGGCGAGATCATTCTGGATAGGCTGAGTATCTCTCTGCCTCTAGCGCTTCTTGGTGTCGCGTTCTCGACGTTGGTCGCAATTCCGCTTGGCGTGCTCGCAGCCGGACAGCATGGTCGTGTGATGGACCTGGTCGTGATGGCCTTCAGCCAGACAGGTGTTGCTGTCCCCAATTTTTGGTTCGCGTTTCTCCTGTCTCTGGTTTTCGCTGTACAACTCCGCTGGTTGCCCAGCGGCGGATTTCCAGGCTGGGAGAGTGGCCTCTGGCCAGCCTTGACGTCGCTACTGATGCCCGGAATCGCGCTCGCACTGCCTCAGGCAGCAATTCTGGCGAGAGTGACCAGATCGTCGATGCTGGAAACGCTTGGGGAAGACTACGTTCGAACCGCACGCGCCAAGGGATTATCGAAACGGGCTGTGCTTTGGCGCCATGCATTGCGTAATGCAATGATTCCGGTTTTGACGATCATGGGCTTGCAGTTCTCGTTTCTTCTCGCTGGAACGATCATCATTGAGAACGTCTTTTACTTGCCCGGTCTCGGCCGATTGATTTTCGATGCCATTTCGGATCGTGACTTGCTAGTCGTTCGGAATCTGGTGCTGTTGCTGGTAGGGGCAGTTATCGTGATCAACTTTATCGTTGATGTGATCTATGTTCTTGTCGATCCTCGGCTTCGCCGGGCCTCGACTCATGACTAGTACGATTATCAGCATCTTTAGATGCGCGCTTGGTGATTCCCGTTAATGATGAAGCATGGTGGCCTAATCATCGGTGGCAGCCTCAGCCTGATTGTCTTGGTTGTCGCTTTATTGTCGCTGATATGGACTCCATACCCCTTTGCCGCTCAGGACATTCCCAACCGCTTCTTACCTTCGAGCGAGGCTCATTGGCTGGGTACGGATCAGTATGGCCGGGATGTGGCATCGAGATTAATGGTTGGGGCGGCCAATTCCATGCTGGTGTCGCTTGTGGCCGTTGGTATCGGAGCTGGATTGGGTGTTCCGCTCGGCGCTCTTGCTGCAGCCAAACGTGGCTGGACCGATGACATGGTCATGCGCTTCAGCGATTTTGCCTTCGCGTTTCCAGCGCTATTGTCAGCAATCATGATTACGGCAGTCTTTGGGCCGGGTGCCATCAATTCGATGATCGCAATCGGTATTTTCAACATTCCGGTCTTTGCCAGGGTGACTCGCGGAGCGGCGCTATCTGTCTGGTCACGCGACTACATTCTGGCCGCTCGGATTGCTGGTAAGGGAACGGTTCGCATCACGACCGATCATGTCTTACCAAATATCGGTGGTCTCTTGATCGTCCAGGCCACGATACAATTCGCACTTGCTATACTCGCTGAAGCTGGATTGAGCTACTTGGGCCTTGGTACGCAACCGCCGAATCCTTCTTGGGGCAAAATGCTGAAGGATGCACCCACCCTCATCAACTACTCCGCAGGCCTCGCCGTCTATCCGGCGTTGGCGATCATGATTACGGTCCTAGGACTGAATCTTCTTGGCGATGGATTGCGTGATCTCTTGGATCCCCGATTACGACGCAGATTATGACGCAGATGTGGGAGTGCGTTGTTCGCAGGGAGTTGTTCAAAGACCAGAGCTTGTGAGAAACACACCGTCAGTGTAGAGCCACGTCAGGATGGAGACAGGCTTGATATGATGGGTTATTGAAGCGACGCTGACTTGCGCCGCTCAGGTCATGCGGCGATCGTGTCTTGCCTAGGAAGCTGGCTACCTCGAAGATTGATCAAAGGTTGGCGATGATCGACGAGGCTATTGGGGCTTCCTCGGGAAAGACCTCCGGTTCGTCTTGCATGCAGAATTCAAGCCGCTCAATGACCCGGTCCATGATATCTTCGATGGCTTCATCGGTCATCGCTGCTAAGAGATCCGATGTTGCCGGATCGAGACAAGTGCCGTCGCGTGGCGCGGTGGTCGGTGAATCCTCGAACATGTCCTTAACCATGTAAGCCGCCTTTAGCGGATTGGCTTCTTGTAAAAATCGATAAACGAAAAGCGTCACCATCAATTCGCGATGCGCGCTAAGCTGCGCTAAAATTGTCAACTCGAACTGGTTCATATCGTTCCCTTCTGGGCAGATGGCCCATGACGCAGGGAACTACTATCGCCAGAGGCTCTTTAAATATCGTTAACGAAGTCGCCTTGGCGGTCTTCGTATTCCGCGAAGCCAGTGCAGCAACGCCGGCAAGCCTGCGGTGTCCTTGCATTGACCTGGAGGGGCTCAAGGATGTGGCTGAGCTTCCAGCGGTTCGTCGTCGCGCACCTCACCAACAAAGGTGCGCGCTGCCATACCCATCGTTGCGCCTTGAACCACGACCGAAAAGATCACGACCACATAGGTTGCCGTTAGGAGCAGATCTTTCATGGCTCCATCAGGGAGTGAAAGAGCGAGTGCAATTGATATGCCTCCTCGAAGGCCGCCCCAAACAAGCACCGGCAAGGCACCCCGGGTAAACGGCGTGAACCGCCGGAGAAGAACAAACGGGGTCCCGACGGCTAGCAAGCGAGCGACGAGCATAAGCGGAATGGAGATGATCCCCGCGATCAGGTAATCGGCGTCAAGAACGATTGCGGCGATTTCCATGCCAATTAGCAGGAACAGTACCGAGTTTAAGATTTCATCGACTAGGGACCAAAAACTGGTGAGGTGCTCACGGGTGCGATCACTCATTGCAAAACGCGTGCCGTAGTTACCGATTAAGAGGCCCGCGACCGCCATGGCAATCGGCCCCGCGACATGAAGACGAAGCGCGAGTGCATAACCACCCATTACCACTGCAAGCGAAATGAGGACTTCGAGATTATGCTCGTCGATGGCTTTCATTGTTTTGAAGCCGATCCAACCGGCGATCAGACCCAAGAGCGCGCCGCCGAAGGCCTCGACCACAAAGAGTTCCAGTGCATGTATCGTTGAAAAGTCACCACCGCCGACGGCTGCAGCGACACAGATTGAGAACACGACGACACCGACACCATCATTGAAGAGGCTTTCACCGCCGATCTTTGCTTCAAGCTCCGGCGGTACACGTGCCGATTTAAGGATTCCCAAGACGGCTACTGGATCTGTTGGGCTAATCAGCGCGCCAAACACCAGGCACCAGACCAGCGGCACATCGAGACCGAGCATTGTTGTCAGAAAGAGAAAACCGAAGCCGATGACGAAGGTTGAAATCACCACGCCAAAACAGGCCATCGCTAAGACGGCCCAGCGTCTTGTCATCAACACGTCGAGATTGATATGCAGGGCGCCTGCGAAAAGGAGGAATGACAACATGGCCTCCAGCAGGACCTCATCGAACTCAATGCCTTTCAAAAACGAGCGTACCGCTTCACCGACGGCAAGGCCTGGAACCGCTGCATCTAATGCAATCATCAAAATGGACGCAACAGCGCCCATCACCGTAAGGCCGATCGTATGCGGCATACGGAACCAGATATAGTTCATGTAACCGAGGATCGCCGCGATCACCACGAGCACCGCAGCGGCTTCGAAGGGCGTGAACGTCAATGTCTAGGTCTCACAAAGTTGAATGCGCGCCCAGTCTCTCCATTCGACGCGTTCGCGCAAGACCTTTGTGCCCCATCGAGGCGTATAGGCCGCCTAGGTAGGTTGATTGCGCCAATGTTCTGGTTCACGAAAATACAGGACGGAACGGTGTGACGGTCCACCTCTTTTTAGACCAGCGGGCTCGATTTTTTTTGCAGCTGGAGTTAAGTGCTCAGCCACAAAGTGCCTGGCACACTGAGCTCGTTCACGTCGCCGTCAGATCCTTACGTTAGCGACTTGCAAGGTCGAGCCTGGACATCACCGTGTTCGGGTCAAGCCACCCGATCGTTCGGCTCCTCACCTTTGAAGAACGCCCGGGCGTTCTTCAACACGCGGAAGCCCATCGCCTCTCTTGTTTCGGTCGTGGCGCTGCCGAGATGGGGCAGGAGGACCACATTATCCATCGTCAAGAGTTCATCAGTAACCTTCGGCTCCTGCTCGAATACATCCAGGCCGGCACCGGCAATTACTCCTGATTGGAGAGCATTGACCAAGGCCGCCTCATCGACGATGTCTCCGCGAGCTGTGTTGATCAGGAAGGCTGCAGGGTTCATGGAAGCAAGGCGTTCGGCATTTACGAGATGGCGATTCTCGGGCGTTGCCGGGCAATGCAGAGAGACGAAGTCACTGGTCTCAAAGATGGTTTTGGGACTGTCAACAAGGGTCACTCCCAAGTCCTTTAGACGATCTGCCGATGGAGGGAAGGGGTCGTACGCCTGGACGTTCATGTCGAATCCATGGCTCGCCTTCTTTGCAACAGCGCCTCCGATCCTGCCAATGCCGATTAGGCCAAGCCTCTTGCCAGTCACCTGCGTGCCCATCATGTGGGTCGGTCGCCAGCCCGTCCACGCCTTCGAACGCACATGCCGTTCGCCCTCGCCGACGCGCCTAGCGACCGCAAGAAGGAGTGCCATTGCAAGGTCTGCGGTTGCGTGGGTCAGTACATCAGGCGTGTTGGTGACAACGATCCCTCGCGATTTTGCTGCGTCGGTGTCGATATTGTTGAAGCCAACACCGAAATTGCCGATTAGGCGACAGCGCATCGGTTCAGAATTGAGGACCTCAGCGTCGATCCTATCCGTCACTGTTGGAAAGAGTGCGTCGGCCCGGGTGAGCGCGTCCATCAGCTCGCTCTTGGACATAGGTTTATCGTCGACTCGCACTTCCACATCGAAATGCTCACGCAGCGCTTCTTCAACGGCCTCGGGCCAGCGACGGGTCACGATCACCTTAGGTTTACTCACGAGCTACTCCCTGCAAGCCATTGTTCTTTCGAGGTTATAAAATGACCGTGAGGCCACTGCTTGCTGAGGTCAAGACACGAGAGGGACTGAGATGCTCCAACACTACTGTTGTAATGTAACGTTGATCTCGCTCCACCCTTAGTGCTTGACATATCGGTGAGCGAGCGTGCTCTGTAGGGCTAGGCTTATTCCTTGAAATCACGGGCAAAAGAATGATCCAATGCAGGACATCGAAGAAGCTTTGATCACTTTGAAGGCTGAAGGCCTTAAGCTCGGTGCGGCATGGCAGCGCGCCCATGATTTGGCACAACAGCATGAAGGCATAGCGGATTACGACCGGCTCCATGCCTTGTTGCATCGCATTGAGGGAGACGAGACCAATGCAGCTTATTGGTATCGGCGATCGGGAGAGGCGGTCTTCACCGGCAGCATTGCCGATGAGGTCGATGTCTTGATCGGCCGCTGCTAATGACGCGTTTAGCCGTGCCGCCGCCTATGAGGAGTATGACTTATTGTGCCAACTGAGCTGCCGGTTCGTGCTTTCGTCGGGATTGATGGCGGCGCGACCAAGACGAGGACTCGCGCGGTTACGCTAGACGGCAATCTTATCGGAGAAGGCGTGGCTGGCCCGGGATCGTTGACCCTCTCTCCTGAAATCGCAGCAATCAATTGCCGGGACGCATTGTTGCAAGCGCTGGGAGCAAGTGGCGTCACGCCTGAAACCTGTCGTGTCGTTTGTGGTATGGCGGGACACCGACATCCCACAATGCGTAAGGCATTTGAGCAACGGTTGGCTGATCTTGGGGATCTCGAGGTCATTTCCGACGGCTATGCAGCCCTTTTAGGTGCACATCATGGGACCGCTGGAGGTGTCGTCATCACAGGGACAGGGAGTGTCGCGCTCAGGTTGGATGAGCGAGGAGCGGTAAAGCAATTTGGAGGATTTGGTCCTGTCTGCGGCGATGAAGGTGGCGGTAATTGGCTTGGCCGTGAGGCCGTAAGGGAAGCACTGAGAGAACTCGATGAGTCCACGGACGGGGCCAAACCTATGTCCCCGCTCGCTGTTGCATTGATCAACCACATTGGCGGTACCCATGAGGCAATCCTGGACTGGATCTCTCGTGCTGATGCAACCCGCTTTGCTGAATTGGTGCCACTCATTGTCCGTTATGGTTCCGAACATGATTGCTTGGCTACGAAACTGCTGGATGAGGCCACAGTAGAGATTTGCCGCCTGATCCAACTCGTTGGTCGGAACGGTGAGCTTCCTGTTGCTGTCGTGGGTGGCCTTGCGGGATCGTTGGGGGCTCGTTTTTCGGATGAGGTCCGAAGCTGTCTATATGCTCCCAAAGGCGATGCAATGGATGGTGCAATTCTCCGCGCGCGCGGCGTCGCGCCACCGGAGCACTACGGCTAGCACGTTAGCTTGATATTGCGGCGATCTTTTTGCCAAGACTGAAGCTCAGGAACGATAACGTGGCACAGCATGCCATAAATCCGACCATGGGATAGGGTGTGCCATCCTGCAACATGCCGACGGCTTGGCTTACAATTGCTGCGGTAAACATTTGCGCGAAGCCTGCCATCCCCGATGCCGTTCCGGCAAGTTTTGGCTCGACACTAACAGCGCCTGCTTGGGAATTCGCGATGGACAAGCCATTTCCAAAAGCAACCAAGGCCATCGGGCCAAAAAGGGCCAGGGGCGTCCAATGGCCAACGATCATTAAAATCAAAGCAAGGCTTGCACCACAAACGGCGACCAAGTTACCGGACTGAATGAGATAATCGAGACCAAAACGCTTGCCGAGACGTGCCGTGGTGAAGTTGCCGGCCATGAAACTAGCTGAGATCGCCATGAAAAGGACGCCATATTCCGTCGCTGATCGGCCGAGACTATCGATCAGAAAATAGGGTGCCCCCGCGATGAACGCGAAAAATGTTGAAATGGCAAAAGAACTCTGCAGCGTGTAGGCGAGAAATAGTGGTCGGCGAAGCAGTGAAAGACCTCCCTGGCCGAGGCCACTCCAGAGATTCTCCATGTTCTGCCCAATATGTGTCTCCTCTAGATGGCTCCAAATCTGCCAACTCAACAGAGCACCAGCGATCGCCATGACGACGAAGATTGCGCGCCAGTCAAAGTAGTCGATTAGGAGAGCTCCCAGGGTAGGCGCCAACATCGGGGCGACAACCATCGCCATCGTGAGATAAGCCAAGACGCTGGCGGCCTGTTCACGATTATAGAGATCACGAACGATTGCCCGTGCGAGCACCATGCCAGCCGCGGCGCCAGCTGATTGAATGATGCGGGCAATGATCAGCAGGCCAATCGTCGGTGCTATCGCTGAGAGACAACTGCCGACAACAAAGATGAGGAAACCGAGAATGACGACGGGACGTCGTCCGAAGCGGTCAGATAACGGTCCGTAAAGCAAGGTGGCGATGGCGTTCGCTAGAATCGACAAGCTCAGAACAAGCTGCGTAATACCGGTATTGCTTTCGAAGCTCGACTGAATGGCCGGTAATGCCGGTATAAAGATCTGCAAAGAGACCGGAGCAAGCGCGGTCATTGCGACGAGGAGCGTAATGAATGTTCGCGATGTTCTGGGTAGGGTGCTTGCCCTATCGGTCATTCCTCCTCACCGATTCGATCGGTTCCAAGCCTGCCGAAGAACTTGAGAGGTTGGATTGATAGAGCCAGGCCGGTGCGGTCATCGGTTTCGACCAGGACCGCGCAAAGCGTCGCTTCGCCGAGAGCTGGCGTCATGCGTGGTCCGGGTATATGGGACCGAAGCCTTTGCATCGAGGCTGTCTTCTCCATGCCGATGACTGAATCATAGTCGCCTGTCATGCCAACATCCGTGATGTAGGCCGTGCCGCCCGACAAGATCTGTGCATCCGCGGTTGGAACATGTGTATGCGTTCCGGCAACAAGGGATACACGTCCGTCAGCGGAATGCCCAATGGCCAGCTTTTCACTGGTAGCTTCTGCGTGAATATCCACCATGATAGCGTGCACGGTTTGTCCAAGACGATGCTTTGAAAGTTCAAGATCGAGCGCGCGAAACGGATCGTCATAGGCTCCCATGAAGAGCCGGCCCATCAGCTGGATCACTATGAGCTTCCGGCCGTCGGGCATTGTAACCTCACCAGTGCCGCGACCTGGTGTTCCCTCCGACATGTTGAGCGGCCTGATCAGTCGTGTCTCTTTATTGATATGCCCGATGATATCACGTTGATCGAAAACATGATTGCCTGTGGTAACGAGATCGGCTCCGGCTTCGAAAAAGTCGTCACAGATCGATGGCGTCAGGCCAAATCCACCCGCTGCGTTTTCTCCGTTCACAACGACAACGTCTAGTCGGTGGCTTGCCCGTAAGCGGGGCAATGCCATGGTGATGACATCTCTTCCCGCACGCCCGACAACATCGCCACAATAGAGAATTCGCATAACAACTCCGATGATAGATACTTTTGGACAAACCACCCAAGGTGATGCCATGAACCATGATGCGCTGGAATAGTCCCGGTTAGATGCACCGCATCACCGTTGCGACGGTCATATGATGCAAACGACGGTTGTATTATCGCCCATCGACACGGCGGCTATTGGCCATCTCGTCAATGAGGGCTGCCGCCTCCTGCGCACCATTCGTCTGATCGAGAGCGGCTAACCGGGACCGGATCCGCTCACGATCGTCGACATTAAGAAGTCGGTCGATGGCGGGCGTCAGGCGATAGATGTCTTTCGTACGGACACAAATCGCGAGCTCATGACGGTCAGCGTAAAGGGCCCGAGCCACTTGGTTGTCCTGCTCAGTCGCTTCATTGGGGACCAAGATTGTCGGGATTCCAGCGAACAACAGTTCGTGAAACGAGTTATATCCGACAGCACTGATAGCGGCATCGAAGGCATTGAAGTAGCGAGCGAATGGATAGCCCGGCATTCGTATGACATTATCAGGGAGGTCGATCGGCTTGTCGCTTATAAGCCACTCGCCGAAGGCGACTTGGACGTCTGGCCTATCTGCGATATGAGCAAGCGCTGCGTTGTGAATGCTTTGGAAATCGAAGTTGTTTCTCGCGCCGAGTTGGATGAGGATGGTGGTCTTGCTGGGTTCCAAACCAAGCTCAGCTCGTGCCTCCTCGCGCGGAAGCAATTGTTCATTGTCGAGTAGACGAATGGGGGCAACGTCGTATGTCCGCTCCCGGTGGTGCATGGTTATGCCATGATCGTCAGGTCCTGCAATGTCGCCCGGCTCCAAGACAATGGCGAAATTCTCTTCGCGATCGATAATGTGCTGACTTTGAGCACGCCACATGCCGCGTCTTGACCAAATAAACCATGGATCCGGGTTATCTTTGATGGATTCGATCAAGCCCTGATAAGGCACATTTCCATCAAAAACGACGACGGCTGGATCATAGAACGAGATCATTTCGTTTAGTTCGTCGCGCAAGAACCGATTCCACTGGGCGATATCGCAATTGAGATATTGTCGGCTCGGAATAAACTCCGCGAGATATCCTTGCTCACGTATGACTTTCAATCCTTGCGACATGGTTACGAAGACTGGCTCGATTGAGGCAGAGCAACGCCGCGCAATGGCAAGCATTCTTGTGAGATGCCCCATGCCAATACCGTTGATCGTAATGAACATGGCGCGGTGACGGCTTTTCGGCAAAGCCGCCGATTGTTGACGTGCCTGGATGGTGCTGTCGCCAGCTTGCCCATCCTCGTTGCCGACCAACTGACGGACGCGGCTGTTAAGTGCTTGATCGCTAAACTTTTGTCGAACGATATTGATACCAGCCTGGCTCAATGAGCGATAGCGTGCGGGGTCATTGTACAACTGCTGAGCGTGAAACCGGACTTCGTGGGGGGAGCAGTAGATGGCAGCATCGCCAAAATGGGCTTCAAAAGCTGGCGGCAAAATAGCGACAGCGCCACTTGCCATGGCTCGTAGGAGAGACGCATCGACCGTGCCGAACCCATCGGAATGTTGGCCGTAAACGAAGAAGTCGATTGTCGACAGGAAGTCACGTTCGCCCAGAGCGCTTGAGCTTAAGACATCCCAGTTGCGTGGAAATGGGGTTACCTGATCGCCAAGGATCGCCCCACCGTTCAAAATTCGCACCAAGACCCCGGGATCATCTGGGTAGAGCGACAAAATCTCGTCAGCCCGATTTGGCCAAGCTTCCTCAAGAGAAGGTCCAGATTGGCCAAGAACCGGTCGGTTTGAACAGAATTCGATGCGCTCCATTTGCCAGTCATCTGGATTGATTGAAGGAGCCCAATCGACATCGCTGAGCTGAGGTTGCGGTGTGAGACGCTGCATGAGAGTGCGAATGTTGGGACCGCTGGGCGCCCAGATGATGTGCTGACCAAGGACATCCTCAGCATTGCTCTTCACCTGGACCCAATCATAAAGCTTGCGACCTGTGATTGATGTCGGCCCCGCAGAAACCAGCACGATGTTCGTGAACGCCTCTAATCTCAAAAACCGTCTGGGCTTGTTAATGAAGCACCTTGGATCGGTAGCAATAGCAAGCCTAGCCTTATATAATCGGTTGGGGTCGAGCCGAATCACGGCCCCGATGCTCATCAACGAATCAATGTCACTATGGATTCGTATCGACCGATGTTGCCGATCGCCTGAGAGTTGTAGCAGACCGATTTGATAGCCGGCGAGCGCTAGCGCTTTGATCTGATCCGCAACTGTCGTATGACGAAAGGATGTCTCGCGGAAATCACCCAGAACGATGATTTCATAGTCATAAGTGACCATAGTACGGTTAGGTTCTTTTCGGGCTAGCGGTGTCGGGACTTTTGGGGCTTAGTGGCGCAATCATGCCCACGACCATGGACATGATCAATGCTGACTTGATAAATTCCATCCACGAAAGGTCTGGATGATTCGTTCAACATGAAAAACACAGTCGAGCGCCTTTGGCCACAGGCCAACGATGACCCGCAAAGTGACAACCTCCTCCCGCCCAGCGCGCGGAGTGTTAGCCAGCAATCGGAGGGCGTTACTTCTCTGGAGGAGCTGAGACAGTCTTTAGCGAAGGCCGAAAGGCGGATCAACCGTCTCATTGGCGAAAGGTCCCAGCTTTCGACGTTGCTGGACAAGCGTGATAAAAAGATCGATGAGCTTAACCTAGAGTTGGGGCGTCTTCGGTCTTATCATGAAGCGGGGCCTCCAAGGCCTCACATGACGCGCGATGTCTTGTGGCGAACGCGTCGATTGGTTTCCGCTCTATCGACACGCATTGCAACATTGTTGAAGGTGCAGCCCAACCTACCGAGCGAGTCGGGCCCAAATGATGTCGCGATCGGCTCAGGTGAGCTATTCAGAACCCCGATAGGAGCGCGGATCGGCGACGGTACCGATAGACAGGTTGTTGGCGTCATGCTTTTGGGCCTTGAGAAAGATGCCATCGCGCAACTGTTGCCATCGATCGAGCGCGAATGCATGTCGACAGGCCTGCGGCCCTTGTTGGTCGTCGATACTGATGATTTCGAAGTTTTTCGTGCTCATGGATTGCCGTTTGAGTTTCTTCCCTCATCACACCAGCGTGAGTGCTTTGATCGGTCGTTGAATTGGGATCTCTACCTGCAACGTCGATTGGCGATCATTCGACGAAAATGGGATCCGATTAAGCTCGTCGCATTCGGCGCTTTCGCGACCAAAACACTTGAGCTTTGGTCGGCGTCGCCTTTCGAAGAAATGCCATTGCCGGGTACAAGCAACAGGTCCTGATGATCGAGGAGAGGCCTTCTGAACCTAAGACGGTTGCCAGTTGATCTTTCTTGCAGCTTTGGGTTGTTAAAGCGGCATTTCATAGGGTTGCATTCTTAAGATTCTTGTCGCTGGGCCTTGGAAAAGTCGTTGTTCGATGCCAAAGTCCAGAGCCCTTCGCCGGGGGGCCGCGGATCGAGCTTCACGCGGCCGAATGAATTGATGACAGATCGTGGAGGATGCTTAGTGCGCTGGATAGCCATGACCTACGGAAGCTTGAAAGCCCTGATGATAGCCATGGCGGCTGGGCAGGGCAGTGTGGTCATCGCGCAACAAATCAGTCCGGACGATACTGCTTGGGAGTCTGCAAAGGCTTCTGGAACAGCGGAAGCCTGTCAGCAGTATCTGACCGAATTTCCGACAGGTGCCCATGCGGAAGAAGCCTTTCGCTGCCTTGTCGAGGGGGTGATCCCTGCAGGCGCGGTGACTAGTCAAAACGGCTCCGTTGACATCTACTAATTGACCGTTCTTCAGACCTTCTGATCTGATCCCATACCGTCATAATACGCTACCAGTTCCAGCATGATCGTCTGTGGCGCTTTGGCACGTTTAGACCATCCATGCGTCTCGTGCTCGGCGCTTTTTCTGATCATCATCACAACATACATCAGCCACACAGTCTGAAACGATTTGACAGGCAAGGCGATTTGATGGACTGAAGGCTCCTCTAAGGATGGGGATTGAGCATGGGTCGAGATCTGCAGAAAACCTTTGCGGCCATGGGCGTACGGGACGTTCAAATATTTGATGATGCAGATGAGGCTGTCAGGAGGATTGCCGAAATCTATGATGACGGTGCGGCGATCATGCAAGCTGCTTTTGATCGCTTCATGGCAGAGGACAATGGTCACCGTCATCGCGGACCGATTGATGCCTGCTATCCGTTTTTGGGCATCGAAGTTGATGTAAGCAGTTTGAATCTTGATAACCGCTTGTCTTATGGTGCGTTGCATGATCCGGGTGTTTACGGAACCACCCTCACAAGGCCGTCACTCTTCTGCGATTACTACCGACGTCAGATCGGCCTGCTTCTCGATCAGCATGCTACGTCCGTCGCCGTTGGGATCAGCAATCGGCGCATGCCTTTGCCATTCGTTATTGAGGAGAGCACCGCGGACATAAAGCAGGAGCGAATTGCGACGCTCCAGGCTGGTTTTCCGTTGCCGGACATGAGCGAGATTGATGACGCTATTGCCAATGGCACCCATCGTCCGGGGCCCGACGGGCTGAAGCCGCTGGCGCTATTCACCGCGGAGCGTGTCGACTACTCGCTGCAACGGTTCCATCATTATACGGCAACACGTCCTGAGCATGTGCAACGCTTCATTCTATTGACAAACTACCAGCGCTATGTGGAGCACTTCGTCGAATTTGCGAAGGCGGAAGTCAGAGATGGTAAGGACTATCTTGCCTTTGTCGAGCCGGGTGACGTTGTTACCCCGAACGAGAACCTGACGTCAGCACCACCAGAAGGCGTTGCGCCCAGGCATCTACCGCAAATGCCCGCCTATCATCTGGTAGCGCCGGATCGTATGGGAATTACGATGGTCAACATTGGTGTTGGACCATCGAACGCCCGCACGATCACCGATCATCTCGCGGTACTCCGCCCGCATTGTTGGCTCATGTTGGGGCACTGCGCTGGGCTGCGCAGAAGTCAGCAGCTCGGCGACTATGTGTTGGCGCATGGTTATGCTCGAGAGGATCATGTTCTTGATCAGGACTTGCCTCCCTTCGTAACGGTTCCGCCCATCGCCGAGGTTCAGGTCGCTTTGCAGGAAGCTGTGGTCAATATCACTGGGCTCAAGGGGCAAGACATCAAAACACGCATGCGGACTGGAACCGTTGCCAGCACCGATAATCGAAACTGGGAACTCCGCTACGACGAGCTCTACGAGCGCCTCAATCAACAGCGCGCGATCGCTGTCGACATGGAAAGTGCCACCATCGCTGCGAATGGGTTTCGATTCCGCGTTCCCTATGGGACGTTGCTTTGTGTTTCAGACAAGCCACTCCATGGCGAGATCAAGCTTAGAGGTATGGCGAACACGTTCTATCGTGAACGCATTGATCAACACCTCAAGATCGGCCTTGAAGCTGTCCGTATCCTTCGCGATGATTTCGGTGTTGATCGGATTCACTCGCGAAAACTTCGGAGCTTTGAAGAACCTGCTTTCCGGTGAGACCTTCGTTTGTTGTTTGACCAAGCGGCCGCCTGAAATGATGCAGCAAGACTGGGACTCCGCGAATCAGGTATGAGACCAAACCGGTCTGCGACAGAAAGCTGCGCCTCAGCAAGGTGTTGACATCCTGTTCTTCGGGATGGGGATGCCGTGGTCACGAATGCTCAATCTGACATTTTTCTAACGGCGGTGATTGCTTCCCCCCTCAACCGAGAAGAAACTTTGGTGGAAATAAATCCTATCCGAAAAAGAAAAAGTTCTTAGTGAGTCGGCTTAGGCTCCTGACCTTAGCCTGCTACTTATCTCCGTCGACCTCACCAAGGTTCAATAGGCTGGTCTGCCTGTCACTGGAAGAATGCTCGGGCCCATTGAAAGCTCGGGATCTGAAACGGGTGCAATAAATGAATTGTTAAGCTAACGATAGAAAATCATTGTCTAATCTCTAAAAAGGGGGGGGTGAATACAGTTTGGCTTGATACATAGAGTAATTCAAATCAAAAATTCGAAAAAAAGTTCTCATTTGTAGTGATTAATCGACGAGACATCAAAATACATCTCAAAACTTTGAAGCCTCTGTTGAAATCCGCACATGAAGATTTGCTAAGGTTATATTTGTCTGAAGACCGCAGTGATCCAGGTCGACCATACGTCAGCATTCGCGGTACTTCGTTGGCAGCTTGTATCAACGCTCCATTTGGCGCATCTTGAGGTCACTTCTGCTACAGGCCTGCATCCGACAAGAAACGTTCCTAGGAAAACACAAAATTGCAGGTATGTTGTCATTTTTAGGCGCATGTTCCTAGTGATAGTATCAGAGAGAGAGTTTCTAGGTTCGCTCGTCAAAAAGGCAACTTGAACGGGAGCTTCGTCCTTTGTTTACGCATCCGCAAATCTGGGCCGGAATTGATAGATTGGCCAAGGAGAAGGGATGGTCCCCGTCGAGATTGGCCCGCGAAGCGGGGCTCGATCCGACAACATTCAACCCGAGTAAGCGCCATACCAACCAGGAAAAACCGAGATGGCCAAGTACTGAGAGCCTTGCGAAGGTCCTGGAGGCTACCAATACATCGCTGGAGACCTTTGTCGGTCTCATGTCTGACATTGTGCCAAATGGTGACGGCTTGCGATCGCGACGTCTACGAAGTGTTCGATATCATGAGGCGAGCCAGGCCGGGCTCTTCGACGGATCGGGCCTTCCAGTCGGTGATGCCTGGGACGAAATTGACTTTCCCGGAATTGCTGACAAGCATACGTTTGCGCTGGAAATTCAAGGCGATAGGCTTCGGCCAGCTTATCGAGATGGCGATGTTTTGGTCGTCTCCCCAACGGCCAGCATTCGGCGACATGATCACGTCGTGCTTAAAGCGAGGTCAGGCGCGCTAAGCGTCGGCATATTGTTACGTCGTACAGCTCAGCGAGTCGAACTGGAGGCACCGGGTGACGACGAAGGCAAACTGACTTTCAAGGTGAATAACGTTGAATGGCTCAGCCGAGTCATTTGGGCCAAACTCGGGTCATGAAAAAAGATGGACCGCCAGCGAAGCTGGCGATCCGGGAAATCGGGAGGCATCACAACGTTAGGGAGGACGTCTGGACTGAATCCGGCGAACTGTATGCGCCCGTTCAGTACACTCTGTTTGATACCACACAACGTCTTAAGAACGGGTTAATTAACAAGGGGTTTGCAAGGACTGTATGCCGGCTTAGCATATCCCTGCATCGCTGCTGTGCTTGTAGATGCCGAAGGTGACGGTTCTAGGTTTGGAGAAACGGGATGGCACGCGTCAGAGTTCTCTATTGGCATGATATTCCTTCGGTGGTGGAAGCCCAGGACAGCGATGGCGGTAAGCATAAGGAGTCGCTGAGCGCCCGATTTCAGGAACTGATCGACAGCGTCGCGATGCGAAAGAAGCTTGTCGGTACTGATGCTTATCTCGAGGGCTGGCGACGTAGCCGTCCAAAGGAGCACGAGGGATCGGCTACGGATGCGGTCAAAGCTGTGGCTGCGGAACTCGAGGCCGATTTTGATCAGATTGCTAAGACTGCGCGCGAATCTTGAAGGATCCCACTGGGACAGCGCCAGCCCACCGACATGACATGTCATTGGGAAAAGGCGGGTGCAGGACGATGGCGCTTGAAGGCATCGCCGTCGATGAGGCCAGTATTCTACGCATTCAAGGCTATCGTGATCTCACGAAGATCCGCCCCGTTATAAGACGGGCTGCCGCGTCGGTCGCCCGTGAGGCCGAGCAGCTATTCAAGCCCCAGGTCCACTACTGCACGCAGGGCGTGATGGCCTGTGACGGCAGTCTCTTGAAGCTCGCGGATGGCACGACCTTTGAGAATGAAGCCTTTCAGCGCCTGCTCAAGGATCCACAGTACATCGCTGCATTTGTCTTAACGATGGGGAGCGCCTTAGACGATGCCGTCGTCGACTGCATTTCCGCTGATGAGCTTTTGAGGGCGCTCTTCTTGGAGACTGCGGGTTGGCTCGGTATAGAGGCGGCCACACGATCCCTGGCAATTCAGCTTAGACAAGAGGCGAAGAAGCACGGACTCCGCTTGTCTCCACGATTGGGGCCTGGCTACAGTTATAAGTTGAATGGACGCTCTGTACTATGGCCACTTGAGCAGCAGCAGACACTCTTCAGGCTGTTTGCGAATGACGAAATCAACGTTCAACTTCTTGATAGCTGCGCTATGATTCCGAAAATCTCGCGTTCGGGGATCTTTGGTTTCTTGCCCATGTCTTGAGCAGTCGATGTTGCCAAGCTAGAGACCAAACGTTTTATTCCTGCTTTTCGGATACCCCCGCTTCGGCGAACGTCGCCATGCCATTGTGGACGGCAGCGGCCGCCTTGACGATGCCGATTGCCAGCGCTGCGCCACTCGCTTCGCCGAGCCTCATGTTCAAATCGACAAGGGCCGTCTTATCCAGCTCGCCCATAAGACGTGCGTGTCCAGGCTCTACCGAGCTATGACCAACGAGGCAGTGATCCAGAGCATCGTTCGAAATTGCAGCAAGGGGGGCAGCAGCTGCGGTGCAAACGAAGCCATCAAGGAGCACGGGTATACGTTGATACCGAGCGGATAAAGTCGCTCCCAAGATGGCTGCAAGCTCGCGACCGCCGAGATGACTGATCACGTTTGTCGGATCATCGAGGCGGCGGCCATGAAGTGCCAAGGCATCTCGGATCAACTCTGCCTTCAGAGCAAGGGAGGCATCAGTAATGCCGGTCCCACGTCCGACCCAAAGCGACGGATCGCCACCATATAATCCACAGCATACAGCTGCGGCCGTGGTCGTATTGCCAATCCCCATCTCTCCGAGGGCAATCAGGTCGCTATCGGGATGAACAGCTTCGATACCGACGTTTATTGCCGCAATACAGTCGTCGTCGCTCATTGCCGCTGCGATTGAAAAATCTTGAGTCGGATGATCAAGCTTGAGTTGGTGTACGTCCAAATCCGACCCAACATTTTGGCAAAGCTGATTGATAGCGGCCCCGCCTCTTCGAAAGTTGGCGACCATCTGTTCGGTAACCGTCGGGGGAAAGGCAGACACGCCTCTGGCAGCAACCCCATGATTCCCTGCAAAAACGATGGTCTGACATTTATCAAGGAGAGGCGCCGCACGTCCCTGCCATGAAGCCAACCAAATGGCGATGTCCTCTAACCTGCCCAGCGAGCCTGCCGGTTTGGTCAGAATTTTCTGTCGTTCTGTGGCGACGTCTCGACTATGCGTGTCCGTCTTGGGCAGCGCTTGCACAAGATCTCGAAGTTCGGACATTGACCTCAGTGTTTGCATGGGCGGACGTCGGCCTTTCGTCGCTTAGTCATGATCGTCGGGGCTACCCAGTTTCTCTTTGTCGACACATGTCCCATGTATCAACAGTCAGCGATCGGCCGTTCATCATGCCGATCCAATCCAAAGCAGCACGCAGCTCGACCACCGCGCCGACCACAATGATTGCGGGTGGCTGGATCGCGTTCTCAGCCACAACTAATGGGAGCGAAGCAAGCGTTGTTTCCACAACACTTTGGTCCGAAAGCGTCGCATTGCAGATGATGGCTGCAGGTTCATCGGGACGCCGTCCTGCGGCCAGCAGCTTCGACACGATCGCCTCGTGGTGCTTTAGAGCCATGTACATCACGATGACCGGCGAACCTTTGGCGACCGCACTCCAGTCCACAGCATTGGGGACCAACCCGCGAGCATCATGCCCAGTGACGAATGTTACGGTTTGGTTCGTGTCTCGATGGGTCAGCGGAATTCCGGCATAGGCAAGCCCGCCAACACCGGCCGATATTCCCGGCACGACCCGAAAACGGATACCGGCTTCCACTAAGGCTAAGGCCTCTTCGCCGCCTCGACCGAAAATAAACGGATCTCCTCCTTTTAGCCTAAGAACACGCTTTTTTTTCCTGGCCAATTCAATGAGGCGAAAGGTGATGTCACGCTGCTTCGCCGAGGGCTTGCCCCCACGCTTGCCGGCATATTCAATGACGCAACCTGCCGGAGCCAACTCAAGAATTGCGGGATTGACGAGAGCGTCGAACACGATCACGTCTGCCTGATTGATCGCATTGACGGCATGCACCGTGAGCAAGCCTGGATCACCGGGACCTGTTCCAACGAGCCACACCCAGCCGGGCTCGAACATCGGCAGTTCGCATTTTGGCCACTTCATGGTGGAGTCGATCGGATTGCCCCTAGCACGTTAAAGACTGATAAGAGAACGATCAGATCATGAACGCTCGCAAAGCATCTTTTTCAAAAGCGACTTTCTCATGCTGCCTTTAGCACAGCTCAGAACATGATTGCCATCCGGTTTGGCGCGGTCATATTGTGCTGATCTCGCAACGGCGGATTTTGGCGAAGCCTTCCGTCGTGACCGGCTTGCCATTGTAAGGAGTTGGGACTGGCATGGCTGATAAGTTGACGTCGCTTTTGTCGATACAAGACGTAGTTTTGGCTGACGGGGCGATGGGAACAAGCCTCTTTTCACTTGGTTTGTCCAATGGTGCTGCCGGCGAGCTCTGGAATTTGGAGCAACCAGAGCAAGTGGCGTCAGTCCACCGCGGCTTTGTCGAAGCCGGATCGAAGATTATCCTAACCAACAGCTTTGGTGGCAATCGATGTCGGCTCGCGTTTCATGATGCTGCGGATCGTGTCTATGACATCAATTTTGCAGCAGCACGTCTGGCCTGCGAGGTCGCGCATCAAGCAGGGCGAGACGTCGTTGTCGCTGGATCGATAGGGCCGACAGGTGAAGTTCTCGAGCCGCACGGAACATTTAGCCAGGCCAATGCAAAAGCCGCATTCGTTGAACAGGCAACTGCACTCAAAGAGGGTGGTGCCGACGTCGCCTGGATCGAAACACTGTTCTCCGAAGAAGAATTGACGGCTGCGGTCGAAGCTGCGGAGGACGTTGAACTCCCCTATGTGCTCACGATGACCTTTGATAGCTCTGGTAGGACCATGATGGGGATCAAGCCCAGTGATGCCATGGGATTGTCGAAGACTCGTGGCTGGCGACCGGTTGCCTTTGGTGCCAATTGTGGCATTGGACCAGCGCAGCTGCTGGACTCAATCATGGGGCTGACGGGTGTCGCTGAGACCGCCGACGTGATTGTTGCCAAAGGCAATTGTGGCATACCGACGCTAGGGGCCGACATGTTGCCACGCTATGATGGTACGCCTGAGATCATGGCCGATTATGCTTGCCTCGCTCGAGATGCCGGGGCGAGGATCATTGGTGGCTGCTGTGGCACAACTCCAGAACACATCCGGGCCATGGATCAAGCGCTCAAGGAGCGTCCGAAAGCGACCAGGCCAACCTATGACAATATTCAACAAAAGCTCGGTCCCGTCCGGATAACCGACGGCAACGAGCCGGACAATCGCCGCCGGCGTGAGCGGCGACGTCAACGGGCCAGCTAAAAGACCGCCGACATTCGAGACCGTTATATGAGGTGTGCCGACGACTTTGGCGATGACAGGGCTTGACGGCGAAGGTTCATCTCTGCGCAAGTGGTTGGGAACAAAGGGAGAGACTCGGCCAGCGGTGGATTGATGACGCCTGTTCTCGAAATCCAGAATGTCAGCAAGTCTTTTCCGGGTGTTAAAGCTCTCGACAATGTGCGATTCGACGTCCTACCAGGCGAGGTTCATGCGCTGCTCGGCGAAAATGGCGCCGGCAAATCAACGCTGATCAAAATTGTCTCCGGCGTGTATAGACCCGACGCAGGAAAGGTCAGCATCCTCGGCAACGACGTGAGATTTCAGAGTCCACTAGAGGCTCAAGCCGCCGGAATCGCAACGATTTATCAAGAGCTTCTCCTGTTTCCAGCTTTGTCCGTTGCAGAAAACATCTTCATGGGACATCCGCCGGTAACGCGGTCTGGGACCGTCGATTGGCAAAGGATGCGCCAAAAGACCTCTGACCTTCTTAGATCGCTCGATATCCACGACCTGGAGCCAACAGAGATCGTCGGCACTCTCTCGATTGGCAATCGCCAAAGGGTCGAGATTGTTAAGGCTCTATCTCGCGATGCTCGCATTCTGATCATGGATGAGCCGACGGCAGCTTTAACCGAGGCCGATGTCGAGCGACTTTTTGGTATTGTCCGTCGACTCCGAGAGCGTGGCGTCGGGATCATCTATATCAGCCATCGGCTTGAAGAAGTCTTTGAGCTTGCTGATCGCGTGACGGTCCTTCGGGACGGCGGGTACGTTGGGACGAGCCAGGTAGCGGACATTGGCAAAGATGATCTCATCAGCATGATGGTCGGTCGGACGATTGATACGCTGTTTCCCAAAGTCACCGTGGAGCCCGGGGATGTTGTACTCGAGGTCGACGCTCTCAACCGCCCGCCGCTGACCCAGGATGTAAGCTTCAGCATCCGCGCGGGAGAGATTGTCGGGCTTGCAGGTCTTGTCGGTTCAGGACGGAGCGAATTGGCCCAAGCAGTCTTTGGGATGTTACCGGTCGATTCCGGCAATATCTTCATCGCGGGGAAGAAGGTCAGCATCACAAGCCCTCGCGATGCCAAAAAACTCGGGATTGCCTATGTCCCGGAGGATCGTGGCATCCAGGGGCTGATCCGCCCTATGACATTGCGGGAGAATGTGTCGCTCGCCGTCCTGGAACATCTGTCACATGGCGGGTTCATTGATGGCAACAAGGAGGAATCGCTCGTAAGTGAAGCCATCAAGCGCTTCGGTATTCGGGCGAGTAGTTCGGAGCAGATAGTCAATAAGCTCTCTGGCGGCAATCAGCAAAAGGCCGTCATTGCAAAATGGCTTGCGACCGAACCGAAGCTCCTGATTATGGACGAACCAACGCGTGGCGTGGATGTTGGCGCAAAGGCCGAAATCCACCGTCTGATGGGTAAGCTCGTCGAGCGCGGCTTGGCGATCTTGATGATCTCGAGCGAGCTTCCAGAGATCTTGGGCATGAGTGACCGCATTCTTGTCATGCGCGAAGGTGCTTTGGTCGCGGAGTTCTTAGGGAGGGATGCCGATCAAGAGCACGTCGCTGCTGCCATGATGGGGGCTGGAAGCTCCAATAGGATCGATCCGTCGCAAGACCATGTCACGGGACCTTGAGTAATGTCGATATCGACAACGGCAGGCGCCACAAACAAGCGAATGCCTAGCATCTTCTGGCGTGTCTTTGGCAGTCAGGAGGCCGTGCTTATTGTATGTTTAATCGCTCTTTTCGTTGTTGTCGGTTTGATCAATCCTCGGTATATCGCCGAGCGTAATTTGAGCAGCATCTTTCTCGGCAATGCCTATATCGCGGTCGCTGCTATCGGTATGTCCATGGTGATTATCTCCGGGAACATCGATATCTCCGTTGGGTCTTTGATCGGCGTGCTCGCAACGATTAGCGGCTCACTCGCGGTTAACGGTTATCCGATCATCGTGAGCTGGATTGTGCCGCTTGTCATCGGGGCTCTTGTAACGGGGCTAATGGGAGTCCTTGTCGCTTACCTGCGCATTCCTTCAATTGTCGTTTCGCTCGGCCTACTGAGCATCTTGAAGGGGGGACTCATCAGCGTGACTGCGGGGGCATGGATCTCAGACCTGCCTGCAGGCTATGGGCTAGCTCAGATGAGACCATTTGGCATTCCGATGCCTATTTATTTCATGGTCTTTCTCACAACGGCTGCAGCCTTATGGATGCGCTATACTGTAGCTGGCCGTTCGATCTATGCCGTTGGCGGCAATGCTGAGGCCGCACGACTTTCCGGCATCTCTTCCGAGCGGACCATCATGATGGTCTTCATCATCCATGGCATTTTCGTTGGTATTGCGAGTGTACTCTTCGCAACTCAGCTCTCGGTCATTCAGTCAACCGTTCCACCCAATCTCGAGCTAACCATCATTACGGCTTCTGTCGTCGGCGGTGTGAGTATCCTTGGCGGTGTTGGGACCGTTGTTGGATCAACACTCGCGGCAATACTTTTGGCAGCGATCGGCTCATCGTTAATCTTCATCAACATGTCGCCCTATTGGCTTCGAGCTGTGCAGGGCATGATGATTCTGCTCACCGTCCTTGCTGATCTTTGGCGTCGACAAAGCCAAATGTCCAGGCGCTGACCATGGCTGTATCGGGAGTGGAGCAACAGGTTTTGGCAAGAGCAATGTGGTCGCATTTGATCCGGCACGAAGTTGTTCTCGCCGTGATCCTTGTCTTGGCGCTTTTTGTGCTTTCGATGCAGACCGACCGATTTTTAACAACGGAGAACTTACTGAACCAGGGGCGTCTTATGGCCGAAGTCGGGCTCGTCGCTCTGCCCATGACCTTCATTATCATCACAGCGGGAATCGATCTCTCCGTTGGCTCGATTCTCGGGCTTACGGCTATTGTTCTAGGTGTGAGTTGGAAAAATATTGGTTTGCCACTCGAAGCCGCGATCGTTGCCGCATTGGCCGTTGGTACGCTTGCCGGCTTTTTGAATGGCTGGTTTATTACGCGCGTCAAGGTTCCGCCCTTGATCATGACCCTTGCGACACTTGCTCTGTATCGAGGACTTGCGGAGGGCATTAGTCAGGCCCGCTCCGTTCGTGGCTATCCGGAGTGGTTCTTCCAGCTAGGGCAGGGAGATGTGTTGGGTGTGCCAACACAGCTTTGGATCCTTTGCATTGCCATCGTTTTGGCGTGGCTGTTGTTATCTTTTACAGTTTTTGGACGGTCGCTTTATGCCATCGGTCACAACGAAACGGGCGCTCGATTTTCGGGCATTCCTGTCGATCGATACAAGCTTGTCATTTATACGGCATCGGGATTCATGGCAGCACTTGCTGGCTGTATCTTCGTTTCGCGGGTTAGCACGACCCGCTCTGATATGGGAACCGGACTGGAATTAGATGTTATCGCAGCTGTGGTTCTTGGCGGCACAAGTATCTTTGGCGGCGTTGGCACGATCGTTGGGACGGTCTTGGGGTTCATCATGATCCAGCTTCTCAAAAACGGCCTATCGCTCACTGGTGTGAAAGGAGATGCAACCATTGTCGTGATTGGATCGGTTTTGATTCTGTCAATTCTTCTTACGAACTTTATTCAACGCAGCCGAAGCGGTAATGATTGAAGATCAGAAAACACGCCATGGACAAATGTAGGACCAACAGGGAGGAAAAATGATGATACGAACGTTTTCCGTTGCCGCAACACTCTCGCTAATCGCGAGTGCCGGCTATGCTGCCGATCGCTGGGACGGGTCTGACGATCTAGACGTGAGCCCGCTTGGCTGTGAAGCTGGTGCCGCGCCGACCGTCGTCGCCAAAGACTATGACGGTGGCCAGCCGACAAATCCACCTGATCGTGCCGGCCAAGACATTACTGTGATGGACGTGCCAAAGCTCATCGGCATTGGTTACTTCGCTGCCACGACGCAAGGCATGGAGGAGGCGGCTGCTGAGCTGGGCAATGTGAATGTAACGACCGATGGGCCGACAGAGGCTAACATCGATGATCAAATCACGTTTCTCGATAACTTCATTACCCAAGGCGTCGACGGTCTGCTGTTCGCGGCGAATGATCCTGTCGCCATTGCACCGGTCTTGAAGAAAGCTCTGGACAAGGGGATCCATGTCGTTGGCTACGATGCCAATTCAGAGCCGGATGCGCGAGAGTGGTTCGTCAATCAGGCAGAGTTCAATGGGATCGCCAAGGCGATGGTCGATTCAATTGCTGCTGAGATTGGCGATGACGGAAGTTTCGCGATTGTCACCAGTACGTTCACAACGCCCAACCAGGCCCGTTGGATTGCTGAGATGTGGGCTTACGCGGAGCAATGCTATCCAAGTCTTGAATGGCTTGAGACCGTCGAAGCCCAAGAGGACAACATCCTTTCCTTCAACCAAGCGACAACGCTCATCAATAAGTATGGCGAAGATCTGGATGGGCTCTTTGGGATGACGAGCGTAGCGACCCCTGCGTCGGCAGAAGCTGTTACGCAGGCGCAGCTCTGTGGCGAGGTCGCCATCGTCGGTCTTGCAACGCCTAATGCAATGAAGCCCTATGTTGCATCGGATTGCGTCAAATCGGTGGTTCTCTGGAATCCTGTTGATCTCGGCTATGCCGCCGTGCACGTGATGCGTGCTGTCGCTGACGGCAAACTTGAACCCGGAGCTACAGAGGTCGAAGCGGGCAAACTTGGCACTTTGTCAATTGTTAATGGCAGTGAGGTGCTCCTTGGAGCGCCCTTTATCTTCACGAAGGACAATATCAACGACTTCGACTTTTAGACCGCGATTCTGCCTGAATGGGACGGCCTCCTCTAGCCGGGGAGGCCGTCTTATTTTGCGTTCTGCAGATGGTCACTGAAGATAGAAGACTTTTGAGATCGCAGAGCCTATGTGTTTAGTGGATGACGTCAATTGCCGAGTTGCGTGCGAAGCTGGCGTTGACGCGAACGCTTCTCGACACACTCATCTGCCAATGGCAACCAGAAGGATATGCCCGATATGAGCGTCCGAAATGGCCGCGAGTTCCTGAGCATTCCGGGGCCGACGACGGTGCCGGACGACGTGCTGGCCGCCATGCACAGACCAGCCGTAGACATCTACAACGGTAGTGATCTGGAACAAACTACCGACGGCTTGCTGCGCGATCTTAAGCGTATTTTTCGGACGATGGGCAAGACGTTCATCTATCCTGCGAATGGACATGGTGCTTGGGAAGCCGCAGCGACCAATGTCTTTTCGCGTGGTGACAAAGTACTCGTGCTTGAGAGCGGTCGCTTTGCGATAGGCTGGGGCGAGATGGCATCAATGCTTGGCGTCGACGTCGAGGTTTTGCACGGCAAACCACGCGGTGCTGTCGACCCAATGATGGTCGAGCAACGTTTGAGAGAAGATGCTGGTCACCAGCTCAAAGCCATCCTTGTCGTCCAAATCGATACGGCGTCAGGTGTCGTCAACGATATTCCGGCGATTCGTCAGGCGATTGATGCGGCACACCATCCTGCCCTGCTGATGGTCGATACAATAGCGTCGCTTGGTATTGTTCCTTATGAGATGGATCAATGGCGTGTCGACCTGACCGTCGCCGCTGCGCAAAAGGGCCTCATGACACCCCCGGGCCTCAGCTTTATCGCCGCCAATGATCGGGCACTTGAGGCACACGCCTCTGCCAATTTACGCACCAGCTATTGGGACTGGACCCAACGCGAAGGCCCGCTGCACTATCAGAAGTATTGTGGCACGCCGCCAGAGCACCTGCTTTTCGGGCTTCGAAAGGCGTTAGACATGATTTTTGAGGAAGGCCTTGAGAACGTCTTCGTACGCCATCGCCTTTTGGCCGAAGCGGCGCGCCGCGCTGTCGACGTTTGGTCCGAAGGACATGTTTTGTCCTTCAATATCATCGACGCATCTGAGCGTTCAGATGCAGTCACGCTTGTGCTGATGGAGGGCCTCGATCCTGGCCCGCTCCTTACGTACTGCCGAGAGAAATGTGGTGTGGTTCTTGGCATCGGGATTGGTGAGTTTACCGACCGGGCTTTCCGAATTGCGCATATGGGCCACGTCAATGCGCCGATGATGATGGGAACGCTAGCCACCATCGAGATCGGATTGAATGCGCTAGGGATACCCCATGGCAAGGGAGGGGCTCAGGCAGCTATTGATTGGTTGGGCGAAGCGGTAACGTCCTAATCACCAGGCGTATTCTTGCCTCTTCGTCCGTTGGTTATGGTCTTGGGCTGAAAGCTTAGGAGGAGAGATGACGGGCAGACCGATTGAGACGATCATCGACGGACCGATCGCGACCCTTGTGCTGAATAGGCCGACGAAGAAAAATGCATTGAGTGAGGCCATGTGGTGCGAGATTGCTTATCAAACGGCAGCTCTTTCCAACAATCCGTCGATCAAAGCTCTCATCGTTCGTGGTGTCGATGACTCCGCGTTTTCTGCCGGCGCCGACATTGCAGAGTTCGATCGCGTCCACGAGTCACCGGAGACAGCGGGCGCCTATCGAGAGGTCGTGGATACAGCCTTTGACGCGCTTACTACGTTCAGCAAACCTACGATTGCGATGATTCAAGGGGTCTGTTTCGGTGGGGGATGTGCATTGTCGCTTTGCTGCGACTTACGCTATTCCGATGATACAGCAAGCTTTTGCATCCCACCGGCCAAGCTCGGACTGATCTACTCCTTTAACGAGACAAAGCGTCTTGCTGACCTCGTGGGTCCATCCAAGGCGAAAGAGATGTTGATGGGTGCCTATGTCGTTGACTCAGCGGAAGCTCAACGGATCGGTCTGGTTACACGCCTGTTCGACTCTCGGGATCTTGTTGAAGAAACCTACGACTTCGCACGAAACCTCGCTGAGCTCTCGCAAGCGACGATAGGGGCCGTCAAGGTTATGATGTCAGAGATTGCGAGTGGCGCCACGTCAGCGTCGGCAATAAGCCACGATCTGGTCGATGCGCAGTTTAAAAGTCGGGACTATCTCGAGGGCAGGCGAGCTTTCCTGGAAAAGCGGAAACCAAACTTCATCTAGTTTCGTCGCCACTATCTCAACGGTCGGGGCGTCAATTGTGCCTAAGCTTTTAAAACCTGGTGATCTGTCATCGCTGCTGCGGCCGGGTATGCGGGTCTTTGTTGAGAGTGCCGGTGGTGAACCCAGCGATCTCATTGAAGGTCTGATCGCCGAGCGAAATGCGTGTGCGGGTATAGAATTCATAGCCTGCCAGATCCCAGGGCTGAACCATGTCGACTTTGCCGGACTACACAAGGAAGCAAGATCGACGAGCCTCTTTGTGACACCTGAGATGGCCACGTCATATCGATCCGGTCGGGTCCGATTCATGCCGCTGGCTTACAGCCATATGTATCGTTACCTTCTGTCGGTGTCTGTCGATGTTGCGCTGATACAAGTAACGCCTGCTGCGAAGCGGGGCGTCTTCAGTCTCGGGACATCGGTTCATTTCGTCCCTGCCATACTCGACAAAGCAAAAACGGTGATTGCCGAAATCAACGATCAGCTGCCAAGGGTGGGGCGAAGCGTTGACCTTGATGAGGCTCGACTAGACTACATTCTACCGACGGCCCATGGGTTGCCGACCATCGACACAGATGTGGCGTCGGAAACAATGCGAAAGATCGGCGAACACGTGGCGACACTTGTGCGTGATGGCGATCATGTTCAGTTCGGCATCGGCAAAGTCCCCGGAGCGATCCTGCATGCCCTAAGCTCGCATCGGCGCCTTGTCTGTCATGGTGGCCTTATTGGAGATCCAGTGATTGGCTTGTGTGAGGCCGGTGCACTCGATCCGACAAGCCCGATGAAATGCACCAGTGTTATCGGCACTCCCCGTCTGTATGAATGGGTCCGTGATAGGAAGGACGTCCATGTTCACCCCGTCGCCTTCACACACAATGTGCAGGTATTGGCAGGATTGGAGCGCTTTGTTGCGATCAACAGCGTTTTGTCAGTCGACCTTAGCGGGTTCGCCAACGCCGAGACGCTAGGTGGGCGTCAGGTTGGTGGCTGTGGTGGTCTTCCGGACTTTGTCCGAGGTGCCCAGCTATCAAGGGGGGGACGATCAATCCTGGCTCTTCCATCGACGGCGGCAAACGGCAAGATGTCCCGGATTGTCGTCTCGCTTGATAACGACGTTCCGAGCGTCACCAGAACCGATGCCGACTACGTCGTCACCGAATACGGTATTGCTGATTTGAAGCACAAATCGTTATCGGAGCGGGCTGAGGCGCTAACGGCAATCGCGGCACCGCACTTTCGAGATCGATTATTTGACGATTGGACTGAGCGACAACATTAGCATGTCACGTCAAACAGGAATAACCCAAGTAAAGCACCTTGCTTCGCAACCTCATTCAATTGAGCAGCCCAGGTTTTACCGCGACAACCGGGATTGTAATGCGCTAGGACTTTAGACTAAACCTTGCATAAAGTGAGTTGTCTCCTTCAACGTCAATATTGAGATTGAGTTTCATGACCGCTCAAAAGGAAACGAACGCCAATTTGCCTGCCGCCGGGATTAGTGAAGCTGAGCGCATGGCGAAAATTCGCGAATTGCTTGTCGGTCCCGTCATCGCTGACGAGTCGGCGCGAGTCGATGAGGCCGTACGCCAACTCAACGATTTGGTGAGAGATCAGCAAGAAGTTATCTCAAAACTTCATGCTAGAATTGGCGAGCTTGAAGATCGCCAAAGGGTAGATAATAAGCGGCTTAAGCTACGGCTGTTGGGGATCGTTGAAACGTTGCTTGCCAGCGAAGACGATGTGGACACTCGGTTGACAGGACATCATCTGCTAGCCGGAGAGTTGGTGGACGACAAGGGGCATCACGGCTCCTAGACAGGGCCCTTAGCATGGTTGATCCGTTTGATAATCTGGCTTCGAGTGAGCAGCTCAAACGTCTTTTATTGCAAGAAGAGCAAGAACGGCTCGATCGACTTGAGGCCCGGCTCGGTGATGACGATGCACTTAAGGGCAGCTTGTCGCCGATTATCGCTGATGTTCTTCGTGATGCCGGCGTAAAGGACTATCGGCGTCTCGCGGATGCGCTGGCTCCTATTGTCCTTCAGAGCATCAAGACCGAGATCCATAACTCTCGAGATATGATGGTCGACGCTCTTTATCCCATTACCGGACGCTTAGTAGCTGCTGCTGTCCGCAATGCGTTCAAGGATCTTGTCGATCAACTGAACAGTCAACTTGATTCAACCCTTTCGGTGGATCGCTGGCGAGCAAAGATCAAGGCGAAGCTCTCGGGAAGAAGCGAGGCCGAGATTCTTCTGAGCGAGGGCGCAGCTTTCGAGATTGTTGATCTTCTTTTGGTCAATCGGCAAAGCGGCCTCCTGATCGCTCAAGCCGTTGCTGATGACGAGGAGGATCAGGCCAGTAGTCACCTCCTGAGCAGTATTTTGACGGCAATCATGGCCTTTGTCCGGGATGCCATGAGTGAGTCGAGCGAACAGGATTTGCGAACTTTGCATGTCGGTGATTTGAGGCTCCATCTCCAAGTATCGCCGACTGCTATTCTGGCCGTTAAGACAAAGGGGCCACCGCCAGCAGGATTTGAGACAGCGCTGAATGAGACCTTTTACGCTTTTCTTTCGCGGTGGGGGCCAGCGCTAAGCGAGCCCGACACCATCGAGAGTCAAGATGAGGTCGCTCTGACAGAAGATCTTGAGGTGCGCTTCAATGCGCTGATCATGGCCAAACAAGCCAACTTCAGAGGGCCTTCAAAGAAAGGGGCGATACTCCTTGGGTCATTGGCCTTACTTGCCGTTCTTTGGGGTGGTTGGAGTGTTTATGAGAGCTGGACGAACCAAAGAATGGAGGCGAAGGCTCAGACCGTGATCGGCAGTCAGATCGCCCTAAAAGGCTACCCGATAGACGCCAAGTACAACGATGAGACAAAGACGTTAGCCATTTCGGGGCTATTTCCCGATAGCGAATCGCTGGCTGTGTTGCGCCAGAATTTAGAGCAATCCTTGCAGCATGTGACTTTGTCAGTTGATGCTGGTTTGCTGCCGGACAAGGCGATCGATCCTGATACGATGTCGACGAAGGCGGAGTTGACGGAGGTAGAAACACGTCTGTCTGAAGAGGTGCAATCGGCCCTTGCCGAGACAAGCGACAACCTCAATGCAGGAATGACCGCCGCATTGGCGGAGTCGCAGGATACGCTTCAAGACGTAGTGCTTGGAACGTTGGATCAGCGCCTCGCCACTTTATCTGATGCCTTGGCGTTGATCGAAGAGCGCCTGCCAACGGCTGCTGAGCGAGAGATCACGGCGTTTCGGTCATGGCTTGCTTACCAAACGATTCGTTTTGATGATGATAGTGAACTCAATGACGAATCGGCGGCGCTTGGCGTGTTGGGCGAGATCAACAACCGGATCAAGGGTTTACCAAGTCATATCGGACTGAGAGTCATTGGTTACAGTGATGATCTTGGCGAAGATAGCGTCAGCGCTCGAATATCAAGATCACGCGCAGCTCTGGTCGGCGAAATGCTCATCGACCTTGGAGTCGCCCTTGATCACCTTCAGATTGTCGGTCGCGGTAACGAAAAGCGCATTGTCGATACTGATGGGACAAGTAGCGACAATCGTAGAGTAGAGTTTGAAATTTTCTATAGTGATGAAGAACAACCATCAAGAGATACATTGAACGGGGCTGATAATGGCAGCAGGTAAGAAGCTGTGTCTTGTTGGTGACTTCTCAGTAGGTAAGACATCGCTGATTCGTCGATATATACATGATGATTTCTCCTTGAACTATCATGCAACTGTTGGTGTTCAAGTCCATGAATACCAAGATCAAGTCGACACCAAGGAGGGCTTGCAATCATTCAAACAGGTTATCTGGGATATCGAAGGGAGCAAGTTTGGAGAAGCACTTGTAACAAATTACATTCTGGGTGCAGCTGGCGCTTTGGTTGTGGGAGATGCAACGAGAAGCGATGTCGTGACCACAATGATCAGTCATGCGCGACATTTTTTGGGTATTCTACCCGGACGACCGATCGTTTTTGCGATGAACAAATGCGACCTGCTTCAGGTCGAGGATCGACCGAACGGGGAGGAGCTCATCGATACGTTTGGGGGCGAAGTGGTCCATACCTCGGCTTTGACAGGCGAGTCGGTAAAGGTGCTCTTCCACCGGCTCTGCAAGCGCGTAATCGAGATCGGCGCCTGACGAAAACCTTATAGCGAGCTTTTGGGCCTGAGCTGCGAAGGCAACTTTGGACGGCTGAGAGTGGATGGCGGTCTTTGATGGTTTTAAGCAAGTCGTTACTAGACAGCAGTCGTATGGGTTTGATCAAGCTGGACCAGGACCAGAATATTGAGGCGTGCATCGGCATGCTGACCGACGGGATCGTGCCAGGGCATCCATCTAGCGAGGCTTTGCCTGTCTTGGCAGGCCTCGACAGCGTTTTACACGAGATTGGTTTGGGTAAGCGATCGTCGTTTTCCCTGCCGCGGGTGGCTTTGAAGGAGGGGCCGCTGGCGGACAAAATGTTGAGCTTCGAATGTGTACCGTCAGAGCAATCTGGCTGCGTCCAGATCCTACTTAGAGATGAAACGCAACTCTATGATATGGAGCAACATGTTCTACAACAGCGCAACGAACTGGCGCTTAACGAAGTTGCTCTGAAAGAGGCGAGAGAGCGTGCCGAAGCTGCTCTTCGAGCAAAGGTTTCGTTCCTTGCCGACATAAGCCACGATCTGAAAACGCCGCTCCAGGTCATCATTGGCAATGCCGAGATCCTTCGCGGTAACCTGCCCGAAGAGGAACGCGAAGCATTTCTCCAGGATGTTTTGGATAACAGCAATTTTCTCTTAGCACTCATTACTGATCTTCTCGATTCGTCATCAATCGAAGTCGATCAAATGGAGTTGACTGAAGATGTCGTGCAGGTCGGAACATTACTAGAGCGCGTGTTGTCGATGGCACGCGGGATGCCGAATGGCAGGGATCGTAACTTCAGATTGCATATCGATCCAAGCGACAGTGCCATCATCGCCGATCCCATGCGGCTTCAGCGATTGCTGTTGAATCTAGTGAGTAATGCTGTGAAGTTTACGGAGAATGGTGGTCGGATCACTGTGGATGCTCGACGGGACGAGGGGGGCCAATTTGTTATCGGAATCGAGGATGATGGCTGTGGCATCGAGCCGGATTTGATGAAGCGAGTCTTTGAACCGTTTACAAGGAGTGGGATCGCTGAAGGCTCGGGCCTTGGCCTGCATATCGCTCGAGGATTGGCAGATTTGCACGGAGCGGACCTTAGCTTGTCGAGCACGCCTGGGTTCGGAACGGCAGCACGGCTTGCCTTGCCGAAATCCCGTATCGTCAAGGCGTCGTCATGACTGCCGCCCAGATTCTATTGGTTGAAGACCAGGGAGCCCTTGCACGAACTTACCAGGGATTTTTGCGTGATGATCCCTATGAAATCATACATGTGGAAAATGGAGCCTCGGCGCTGAAGGCATTGGACCGCAGTCCCAATGCTGTGATTCTGGATTTGAAACTGCCTGATATGAACGGGCTCGAGATATTACGTTTGATCCGAGAGCGGGATTTGTCGATGCCTGTGGTCGTTGTTACCGCTCACGGATCGATGCAAACAGCAATCGACGCCATGCGTGCTGGGGCTGCAGACTTTCTCGTGAAACCATTTACAGCAGAACGGCTTAGGGTCACTCTGCAAAATGCTCTAGAAAAGGAAGAATTGACCGCGGTTGTCAGGACCTACCAAGAAGAGATTGATCGAAGAAACTTTCAGGGCTTTATCGGCTCCAGTCTCCACATGCAGGCGGTTTATCGAGCCATCGAGAGTGCAGCAAACAGCAAGGCTACGGTTTTTTTCACAGGAGAGAGTGGCACAGGCAAAGAAATTGCAGCTCGTGCGGTCCATGATTTAAGTGGGAGAACAGGGGCCTTCGTGCCTCTGAATTGCGGAGCGATTCCCCGTGATCTGATGGAGAGCGAATTCTTTGGTCATGTGAAGGGTGCCTTTACCGGCGCATTGGCAGAGCGAGAGGGAGCAGCGCGTCAGGCTCATAAGGGAACGTTCTTCTTGGATGAAGTTTGTGAAATGGATCCGCAGCTGCAAACAAAGCTGCTGCGGTTTTTACAAACGGGTCAATTCATGAAGGTCGGTGGGAGCTCATTGGAAGATGTCGATGTCAGGGTCGTCTGCGCAACCAACCGCGATCCACATGCCGAGGTCCAAGCTGGGCGGTTTAGAGAGGACCTTTATTATCGGTTGCACGTGATCCCGATTCACATGCCACCATTGCGCGAACGAGGTCAGGACATCGTCGAAATCGCCAGGCATTTTTTCGAACAGTTTTCGAACCAAGAAGGGCGATCTTTTGAGCACTTATCGGACGACGCTCAAACGATGCTTCGTAACTATGACTGGCCAGGAAACGTTCGCGAGCTCCAGAATGTTGTGCGAAATGTAGTGGTGATGAACCAGGAACCAATTATCGAAGCCGAGGCTTTAAGGCCGCTGATCGCGACAAATGGCAAGGGACAATCTCTTAGGCATGAACCATCGGCTCCAGCGTCAAGTCAGACCGCAACGTTGGATCAGCTTGCGGGCCAAATTCGCCCATTATCTGCCGTAGAACGTGAGGCTATTGAGCAAGCGCTGGATCTTTGTGACGGTGATGTGCGAAAGGCAGCTGTCTTTCTTGATATCGCACCCGCAACAATCTATCGAAAGCTGAAGGTCTGGGGCGACGCATAACTCATCTACAGTCCAAAATTTTGTCTCAAAATGAGATCTTTTTGACCGCAAGACCCAGGTGCTTTTTCTCGAAAGTAACAATTACAGTAGGTTAGTTCCCATTTTGCCACTGGCACGAGACTTGAGACAGTTGAAAGTGTCGTCCAGTGTTCTGCCTTCAACTCACCGTCGCAGCTGGATGACCAGGTCCTATTATGGCGAGGTCGTCTCATGTCGCAGAAACAATCAAATAAGGCTGCGGTGGTCATTCCCTTCAAAAAGCAATCGGCGTCGTCCGAACTAAGAGACTTTGTCTCTCGTCTTGAGACCTGCTTGTTTGTTGCGAAACAGGTGGGACTTCGGCTGGGCGTTTACGCACTTCGGCTGAAAGTCGCGTGTCAGGGCCGTGAGGCTGAAGACGAGTCGTTTCACAAGCTGCTCGAAACAATAAGGAATCAATTGCCTAATCATCTGCCGGGCGTTCGATTCGTTGGGCAGCCATGGTCAGATGGTTTGGCAATCGTCGATACCTCGGCTCAGGACTGCTTCGAGCTGCATCAAAAAGCTGCCGCGCTGATCAACGTGGTTCAGCAAATTTTGAGTGAGCCAGATGGACGCTCGTTGCCACAAGTGAGCCTTGGAATTTCCACTTATCCAAATGACGGTGATGATCCCGAAACGCTTCTTGATCGCGCCTATGCTGCTTCAGAGCGTGCCGGAGGTTGGACATTGAGTGGCTTTTGCTTCTTTTCCCCTTTGACGGCGAAGAAGGTCGCTAAGAGGCTCGCTGAAGAGGGGGCGATGCTGCACTCGCTTCGTTCCAATATGGTTGGCGTCCAATATCAGCCCATCATTGATCTCGGCTCACGCCGGATGGTTGGTGCGTTAGCCGAACCTAAGTGGTGCCACCCCAGTGCAAATCCGACGCTGGACGATTTGACCCATGCCGATCTTGCCGACGCCTATAGCTCTTGGGTTGCTACATCGGTTAGCGAACCGCATCGTCATCCCGGCGGAGAGATAAGTCAGAAAAAGATCAGCGTTCGAGCGTACCGAAGCCAGATCACGAGCGTCTCGTTGGTGAAGAGGCTATCGACGGCTCTGAGTCATCAAAGCATCTCACCCGACCTTGTCGATATCCGCTTCGATGCAGCCATCCTAAAGGAAGAAACTGACCATCGAACGCGCAACGGCCTTCGTAAACTTGCGGATCTTGGCGTCACGCTCACCGCCATGAATGTTGATGGCACAATAATCCCTGTCGATGCACTTACGGCGCTACCGTTAGCAGGGATCGAATTTTCTGCAGCGATGCCACAGGTCATTGGACGATGTGCAAAATTTGAATCGAAGCATAAGGCGCTGATTCAGTATCTGAGGGCGCTTGGGCTTAGAACGCGTTCTATTGGTGTCGAGTCAGAGCAACAGCTTACGTTCTTAAGCAATGCCGGTTGTGACGAAGTCGCTGGCCGGGCCGTAGGCAACAACATGTCGCGACAGCGAAGGCGGATGAGGTGATACGCGTTGCATCTCCTCGATGCGGCGGCAGCAACGAGACCGCTCGTGGCGTTCAGGCCCGTTTGAGAGCCAATTGACAAACGTCAGTCCACCCTGCTTTGAAACCGGCTTCGCAGTAAGCGAGGTAATACTCCCAAAGCCGTCGAAAGCGTTGGTCAAAGCCCATCGTTTGTAAATCAGGCCAAGCTTTCTGGAATCGTTGGTTCCAGGTTGCCAATGTCCGCGCATAGTCTAACCCAAAGGTTACTTCCGATAGCTTTTCAAGGCCGACCCGCTCGAACTGCCTCTGCAAGGCTGCTGGAGAAGGAAGCATGCCGCCTGGGAAGACGTGTCGCTGGATGAAGTCGGCACCGCGCCGGTAGGCCTCATAGTCCCGGTCAGCAATCGTAATGACCTGCAATCCTATCAGGCCGCCGGGCTGGACGAGGTTGGCAAGTTTGTCAAAGTACGTCGGCCAATAGGATTCGCCAACGGCCTCGAACATCTCGATTGATGCAATTCGATCAAATCGCCCATCAACGTCTCGATAGTCTTGAAGCCTTATCTCGACCCTCTCGTTGAGACCAGCAGCCTGAATTCGTTCGGAGGCAAAAGCGTGCTGTTCATCGGAGATTGTGATCGCCGTCACTTTGGCACTGACTTCGCGTGCTGCGAATTCTGCAAAGCCTCCCCAACCGCAGCCAACCTCGAGCAAATGATGACCGGGTTGTAGCGAGAGCCTCTTGGCGAGGCTCAGGTATTTCTCTTTTTGTGCATCTTCCAGTGATATATCAGGTGTGGTGAATCGGGCTGACGAATAGGTCATCGTCGGATCGAGCCAACGCTGATAGAAGCGATTGCCCAAATCATAATGTGCGAGGATATTGCGTCGGCTCCCACGCTTCGAGTTGGGCCGAAAACTATGACGAAGCCTCGCTATCCATTGAAACCAGCGGCGCCCGTAGAAATGCTCCTCATAGACGTCTTCGTTGAGCACTAAGACTTCCAGCAGACTCGATAAATTCGGGCTGTCCCAATCACCATCCAAATAGGCTTCGCTGAAGCCAAGTGATCCGCCAGCAACAAGCTTTCGAATGGCCCGAAGGGAATTCAGCTTGATCACAGCTGACGGGCCATCTGCCGTCCCCTTGAATGTTCGCGACACACCCTCTGAGGTGATGATGGTAAGCTCGCCACATCGTATCTTTGAGGCACTAGCGTAAACCATCGCCATAAGATGGTTGTTTAGAGAGGAAACGCTATTTTTGCGGAACGGCCAGACCATAACCGTACCCCCTACCATGTTGTTCTACATCGATTCTTGTTTGTGTCTGCTTGCTGTTATCCGTTTTGTAGCTTGGATTGCTCGTCTCGCGGCTGGAGATCGACACCTTTGAGCCAAAGCCTTAAGGCTTCAAAGTGGATCGATGCCATTACCTTCTGTTGCAAAAAAGGATGCTTAAGAGCTTGGATCACAAGTTGACTATCAGTCAAGGCTTTGTGCTTGCCTTGTAACGTGGCCACCAAGAGTGGCTGGTTCTCCACATATTCTGTTATACGCACGTCCAAGTCTTGACCGGGACTGTTTAAGCTAAACCGATAATTGGCATGGCTCTCTATGAACGGTGAAACGTAGAAGTCTTTTCTACATCTGTGGTGGAAGCGTCCCGATGTCGGGTCACTTTCTGGAATGGGGAGGACATACGCATGTTGGCCGCCAAAGGTGTTCTTAACTTCGTAAATGACGGCGAAGAGCTGTTGAGAAGCGTCATAGCAATAGTAAATGCTGAGCGGATTGAACACATAACCGAAGAACCTGGGCATGGCCAGGAGCCGTATATGTGCCGCCGTCTCAGAAACGCCATGTGACAGAAGCTGCTGCTCCACCCAAGGACGAAGAGGACTGCCGTCACGGTCCCCATGGTCTTTGTTGTGAAATGAAAAGAGGTTGGGGTTTCCAAGAGATAACAGCCGTAATCTCCTGGCTGTGGCTTCCAAGCGATCAATGTCGAGGAGTAACGTAAATACGCGATAGACGAAGCGATGACGCTTGGGCCGGAGCCGATGATGCATGACGCGACCGACATAGAGGCCTTCACTGATCATGATTAGTCGGCGCCCGCTACGGCTTCGGGCATGATCGGAACTGTTCCTGGCACTGCACTTGGAGCAAGTGATTCGACATTGGACCACCAGGGTGGCGTCACACCAAGCGCTGCGGCAACTTTCAGGCCAGAAAGGAGACCATCTTCGTGAAATCCGAATCCCCAGTGAGCCCCTGCATACCATAGCCTGTTGCGACCCTGGATTTCGGACAAGCGGCACTGAGCGTCCAATGCCTTTTGATCAAACATCGGATGCTCATAAGTCATCCTGGCCACCTGATGCTCCTCTGCCGGTTCTCTTAAAGGATTGAGCGAAACGAGAGCCAAGTGATCACACTCGAGTTTCTGCAAATGGTTCATCCAATATGTGATCGATACCTTTGCGTTTCTCGACATTGCACCATCGGCCAAATAATTCCAGCTAGACCAAACCGCCCGCCTTTTAGGCATCAGCTTTGGATCGGAATGAAGAATTGCTGTGTTGGTCTGATAGTCAAACGCGCCGAGGATCGATTGTTCTTTCGGCGATGGAGCTTCGATCAAATCAAGAGCTGTGTCAGCATGACAAGCAATAACGACGGCATCGTAGTGATGTGCGTTACCATCGGTGCCAACAACGGTGACACCATCCTGTTCACGTAGGAGCTTTCGAGCGCCTACACCCAAGCTTATGCGTTCCTTGAAGGACGCTGTGAGTTTGGCAACATAGGCGATTGATCCACCCGCAACCGTTCTCCACTCTGGCCTATCGTTCAGTGTTATCAGACCGTGATTTTGGAAGAACTGCAGGAAACTGCGCGCGGGAAAGGCCCTGATTCGCTCAAGGCTTGCGGACCAAATCGCTGCGCTCATCGGCAAGAGATAGCGATTACAGAAGCTATCACTGTAACGGCCTCGGGATAAAAAGCTCCCAATTGTCAGCTGTTCATGTGGTTTTACTTGTTCAAGAAACCGCTGCGCTGACGCGTTGAACCGAACGATATCGGCAAGCATTCGGTGGAATTCAGGACGCAGTAGGTTTCGTTTTTGAGCAAACAGCGTCCGGTAAGTGTCGCTTCCAGAATACTCAAAACGACCACCATCTAGGCTAACGCCGAAAGACATATTGCTGGCCTTAGTTGCGACCTGCAAGTGATCGAATAAAGCCGTCAGGTTGGGATAGTTTCGCTGATTGTAGACGATAAAACCGGTGTCGACAGGGACGGTGCCACTAGCGGAGGGCATTGATATGGTATTGGAGTGGCCTCCGGGACGATTGTCGATCTCGTAGACGGTAATGTCGTGAGCCTTGTTGAGGAGCCAGGCACAACTCAATCCGGCGATGCCGGTTCCAATGATCGCGATATTCATCAACCTACCACTTACAGTCTTAAGCGTCGGGAGCCGGCGCGATTCCTCGTCGGAAACGGTAGGCTAGGGAGAACATATCGAATAGCTGTCTTCATTCGATGATGGATACGCGATTGCGACCGCGCTGGATCAGATAAGCCATTCGCTGGGCAAGACCAGACGATCAATTTGCAGCGCGTTCGATCTGGTGCTTAGCCACCATGTGCACGCGATTGTCGCCCAACAGATACGCTCTGTAGTCACCGGGGAAAAGGTTTGCCACGGCTGGGTCCAATACACTTAGACCACCTGTATAGGCGCCGAATGCGGGCAACAAAACGCGATGGCAATCAGCGACGAAGCATGGGCGTGACACACGCCGCCCTCGTGCTTTGACGCTTGCTTTGGGATGAAGGTGTCCGGCGATTTCTGGCTGTTGAATTTGGCCGCTTGGCAGATGTCGAAATACAATCCCGCCAATCGTAACTCTTGAACTAGAGGTTCCTCCGAGACCCAAAGGCGGCGCGGGGTCGTGATTGCCTGTGATCCAGATCCACTCATATTTTGACGTCAGATGTTGGATGCCCGCTCGATCATCGGGAGACAGTCTGTCGCTTGCCTTCGGGTCATGAAAGCTGTCGCCGAGACTGACGACATGCTTAGGTGACCAGCGCTCTAAGGTCGCTGACAAACGCTCAAGAGCGGATCGACTATCGTAGGGTGGGATTACGGAGCCCTTGCCGGCAAAAAACGATCCTTTTTCCAGATGCAGATCGGCAACGACCACAAGTTGTTCGTCCGGCCAAACAAGAGCGCCAGAGCTGTCAGCCAAAAGACGCTCATAGGGAGCGTTTAGGGTTTGGCTTTGCACGCTTCAATTTTCATGTAAACAACTCCCGGCACTCGAAGACACGATTCGGCCATACCACGCTGGGCCGACCGACGGCAAAATTTTTATCGTCGCATCTCGCTACTTGCCAAACGCTTCCTCGATGAGCTCGTCTGCTACAGCTGCAAGGACAGCGTCATCAGCTTCACCTGGGACAACCTCTTTACCGATCTCGAGCATCACGGGCAAGGCGAGCGGCGAGAGTCTATCAAGCTGATGATGATGGATCTTGCCCTGCACGCTGGTGAGGAAGTCAGCAAGTCGCTTGACATCAAGGAGGCCTACCGCAGCTTCCGCATATGTGGCGCGAAGTAGAACATGATCAGGCTGGTACTTTCTGAGTACGTCGTAAATGAGATCCGAGTTCACGGTGACCTGCCTGCCGGTTTTCTCCTGGCCGGGATGGCGCCGCTCGATCAATCCAGAAACCACGGCCACATTCCTAAATGTTCGTTTGAGGAGACTGCTCTCTGCCATCCATTCTTCGAGTTCCTCGCCGAGAATATCGATATCGAGCAAAGCTGAAGGATCAGTTACCGGCTCAAGTCCCCAAACGCAAAGAATGTAATCGCTTGCGTTGAAACCGATAGGCTTTAAGCCAAAGCGTTCCATCCGCTTGGTCACCAGCATGGCTAGTGTTTGATGAGCGTTCCATCCTGCAAAAGCATAGATCACCATGTAAAAGCGGCCGCGTCTTGGAAACGTCTCAATTAAGAGTTCGTTGGCAGCTGGCATCGATGATCGTTGCTGTTGGGCTTCCAGCCATTCGAGCACCTGACCAGGTAGTTCATGCCAACTAGATGGATCAGCGAGATAGCCGCGAACTCTAGAGGAAAGGTGCGTGGTAAACGGCATACGTGTGCCCATATAGCTGGGCACGGTCGGCTCTCGGCCAGGTGGTGCGAAGGTCACCTCGGCGGTAGTTTCACGCATTCCCTGGAAAACCAGCGCTCGGCCAGCAAACTGAAAGACGTCTCCAGGCGACAGCCATTGAACGAACCATTCCTCGACATCGCCAAGACTCTGGCGTCGACCTTTCAGGCGTACCTTTACCATTGGCTGTTCGACGATGGTGCCGATATTCATCCGATAACGTTGTGCCAATTTCTTGTCGGTTAGAATCCAGTGCCCTTCAGCAGTTTGTCGGAGCTTTCGATAGCGATCATAGACTTGAAGCGCATAGCCGCCAGTCGCCACGAATTCAATGACGTCGTCAAAGTCACGCCTTGTCAGATCGCGATAGGGGTAGGCACCAACGACTTCGTCGAAGAGGGCGTCGGGATCAAAGGGTCCGGAACAGGCAACGCCCATTAGATGTTGTGCTAGAACATCGAGCCCGCCCGGATGAGGCGGCGTGCCATCCAATGTCTCCTCATGGATCGCATCGATTGCAGCTCGGCATTCGAGAACCTCGAACCGATTGCCTGGTACGAGTAAGGCTCGACTCGGCTGGTCGAAACGGTGGTTGGCCCGACCGATCCGTTGCAGAATTCTCGAAACGCCTTTCGGCGCACCAATTTGAACGACAAGATCAACGTCGCCCCAGTCAATGCCAAGATCGAGTGAGCTGGTGCAAACAATTGCCTTCAGCTGACCACTCGCCATTGCTGATTCGACGCGTCGTCTTTGTTCGACGGCGAGGGACCCATGGTGCAGCGCTATAGGAAGGTTATCGTCATTGAGGCGCCAGAGCTCTCTAAACATAACCTCGGCCTGAGCCCGTGTGTTGACAAAGACCAGCGTCGTACCAGCCGACTTAATGGTATTGTAAAGCGATGGCGCCGCGTAGGTACCATAGTGGCCTGCCCATGGCAGACGCCCTTCTGGAAGCAGCACGGAGACGTCAGGCTCTGGTCCGGACGCACCAAGGACGAGCTCGGCACGTTTGGCGCCAAATGTTAGGTAGGCCAAGAGCTCCTTTGGTTTCTCAACAGTCGCCGAAAGCCCAACGTAGCGTGCATCGCCGGACAGCCGATTGAGGCGTGTGAGGCCAAGAGCTAGAAGCTGGCCTCGTTTAGTACCGGCAAGTGCGTGCAATTCGTCAATAATGACCGTTTTTAAGCCATCGAAGATCGCGGCTGCGTCTGGATATGACAACAGGAGTGCCAGCGATTCTGGCGTTGTAAGGAGGATGTTTGGCGGGCTCATGCGTTGGCGCTGGCGGCGGTTCTGCGGTGTGTCGCCTGTCCTCGTCTCAACGCGGATGTCGAGGTCCATATCCTGAATTGGTGCCTGGAGATTGCGGGCGATGTCGGTGGTCAGCGCCTTTAATGGAGAGATGTACAGCGTGTGCATCTTCTTGCCATCTTCGTCATTCAGCCCATCGAGCTGGACAAGGCTGGGAAGAAAGCCGGCAAGCGTCTTGCCACCCCCTGTGGGCGCGATTAGCAGCGCGGATTGGCCTAGGTCAGCCTTAGCCAGCATCTCAAGTTGATGTGTGTGCGGCGCCCAATCTCTCTTTTTAAACCAGGCTTGGAATTTCCCCGGTAGAGATGCGTTATATTTGAGACATGTTGCCAAGGTCGTTTCATCGCTCCAGAGTTTGCCATCGCGGCGAGGGACGCGAGACAAGACAGCAAGTCTGCCCGAACGAGTGAATGTCAACATCTCGATGAGAAAACAATGGGCCAATTAGTCGACAGCATTTGGACAGATGACGCCCTAACTCAGAATGCCCGAGATGGATGGGTTGGACACGCCGGCGGGTCATCGCTTCGTCGGATGTGTGCTGTCGGTTTCCCAGAGGCACGCTCCATGCGACGAGAGGCTGCTTGCCGATTGCCCGAAGCTCTTTGCCTATGCTTACGAACGCGCCAATGGCGAGGTGTTGCAGGAACGGTCGACTTCGATCACATCAAGAACCGCCATCGCGGCAGCCGCTCGGCAGTGAAACCGGCGCGAATCGTACCAAGGGCCATTCGTCGACTGGACCCAGTCGCACGACCGAGGTTAGACAGACTTAACTCAAGTGAAAACTCAGCGCCCTAACAGCGCCCCTATCGTATCAATTAACAAGAAGCGGAGACACTCATGCCATTGTTCGTCAAGCTTTCGCCGATCGTGCTCGGTGCTCTTCTGGCATCACAACCCTTCAGCGACGAAGCGCTCGCGCTCGACATTGAGAAAGCGCATTCGACTGCAATTCAAAATTGTGTCAATTGGAATGGCCTGTCGCAGGAGTATTGCGCCTGTGTACAAGATCGAGTTCGTGCTGGTCTACCAAGCGACAGCTATATGGCGATGATGCAGTATGCGCAGGCCTATGAAGAGCAGCGTCGCGCAGACCTTGCAGCCATGCAGGTCGATGCGAAGCTTTCGAAGGCGCTCGAACCCGTGGATGCCGTCGTCTCCGAAGCTAAGCAAGCCTGCAAGGGCTGATACAGCCGGGCTTACACGTCTGCTGTACCAAGTTGCTGGGTTGCGGATAGCAACGAATGGTCGACTATGGCACGCTGGCGAGCTTAGCCAGATTTGTCCAGACAACCTCTATCGCATCGACGTCGCCGCCATTCTTCTGATGCAGGCGTTCCACTTCGCCGAATTCGCCTCCGAGTCGTCGATAGAAGGCAGCCGCACGTGTGTTTCCTGCGGCGACATACAATGACATCCTCTCGTAGCCATTTTGTATGAGACGATGCGCTGCCGATCGCATGAGGTGCGCACCGACACCGCCTGATCGCTTTCCGGGCTCGACATGTAGATTGTCGACATAGGGGCTAGGATTACACCAGACGGTAATGAAACCTACGATGCCGTCACGGTCAGCAACGAGCACCAAATCATCTCCACTTGGACGAAGTTCAGCCCAGCGGCTGGTAAGGTCTTCGTCGATCTCGTCATCAAGATAGCTGTCTGGAAGAATGCCCCGATAGACGTCACGCCAACTCCTCACCTGCAACATCGCTAAGGTGGGAAATTCCGACGGGGCGGCGTCGCGGATGATGACCGAGCGAGCATGGAGTTGGTCGGATGACATTATGGCACCATACGATCGATGAGCGTGCTTGCGTCTGAGACGGCCTCGAGTTCGTCGACCAATGCGATCAATTCATCAGCCTTATTGATAGGAAGCATTTTTGCAGCCGTCGACCAGTTTTGGCGGAACTTTTCGATATGGGCGGCTCTCGTCAACGGCTTTTGGGGATTTCCATAGACCACGTCCATCGTAACCTCATATCGCTGGCCCTGTTTCATGAGGACCTCGATGGTCACTGGTGTTAGTGCATTTTTGTCGGGATTGTCGTTGACTTCGACCATGACCCGGCGCCCCAGTGCCAGTCTCTTTTCCTCGCTTATGGCTTCTGGGCTGAAATCGTCGATCGTAAGGCCACCATTGATAAGAGCCGATGCCAGCACGTAGGGGGCCGACAACCGTGCATAGTTGACCTCCATCGCTTCCAGAATTGGACGGCCGACGAGCTGTGCCGTCAGCGAAGGGATGCGGCAAAGGACATGATCGACTTCGTCTGCCGAAAAGCCGTGCTCTCTTTTGAGCGTGAGGAGGCCATCGAGAACGCCGTGGGTTGCGCGGCCCGAGGGGAAAGGCTTATGCGCAATCTCATCGATTCGCCAGATTTTCCCTAGGGCGTCCATGCAAGGTGCTAAATCGTAGTCACCTTCGAAAAGTCGGAAGAAGCCGAACTCGCCCTCCAGGACGGAAGGCGGGGCCTTCAGACCACGTTCCGCCATATCGGCTGCGACGACGGCATTTCTAGCATTAAAGCCCATTTGCATCGCCAGCATGATGCCGCCGTCGACATGCGCTTGCATCGTCCCGGATGTCTGAGCGAGGACGGTACCGAATGCGTGGATCATCATCTCGCTATCAAACTGGCGAAGCTTGCCGAGGGTAGCGACGCCGCCGAACGCACCTGCGGTTGCAGGCCGAAAGAACCTTAGGCTTGCCTTTGAGGCGACTCCGAGATGCGAAGCAACGTCGACACCGAGCGCTATCGCTGTCATCAAAGTTTTGCCATCGATACGACCTACACGCTCGGCTTCAGCCATCGCGACGGCCAAGGGGATCGTCATGGCATGCACGACGGCGCCTTCATGGACGCAATCGAACTCCGAGTTATGCATTTGATATGCGTTGACCATTGCCGCTGCAGACGCTGGCAGGTGATCGCCGAAAACCCAGATGCGCGAGGTGTCAGAGTGTCCCTGAAGACGGGCGCTTTCGATCAAGCAGTCCATCCAGGGACCACGGCTTCCAGCGATGCCTACACCGAAGCCATCCAAGACGAAGGTCTTGACGGAATTGACCGTCGATGGAGGTAAGTCGCTGTAGCTGTTTTTGACCACATGCTCGGCGAAGGCAGCAATACCATCTTTCGTGATGTGTTCGGCTTGTCCAGGAGTTGCAGGCATGGACCGCTATCCGCTTAGGCTTGTCGGAGATCTCTTATGCGTCTTGCCTTCCCTCCGGAACGCTCGATACCACCCGGCTCCAACACGTTCACGAAGCTGCTGATTCCAATCTTGGTCTTGATCTGATTGGACAGGGCGGCCGACGCTGATGATCGAGAGTCCGTGTCAGATGTATCGGTTCTCGCCTCGACCAAGACTTCTAGCACGTCCAAAGGCCCATCCTTTCGGAGCTCGAGGATGTAGTGAGGGGACAGGCTCGCATTATCCAGGATAAGTTCCTCAATCTGTGTCGGAAACAGATTGACACCACGGACGATGAGCATGTCGTCTGAGCGTCCCGTGATCTTCTCCATGCGCCGCATCGATCGTGCTGTGCCCGGTAAAAGGCGGGTCAGGTCACGTGTGCGGTAACGAATGACGGGGAACGCCTCTTTGGTCAGCGAGGTGAAGACGAGCTCGCCTTGCTCCCCGTCGGGCAATACGTCTCCCGTTACCGGGTCGATGATCTCAGGATAGAAATGATCCTCCCAGATGTGCAGCCCGTCCTTTGTTTCGACGCATTCATTGGACACTCCTGGGCCCATGACTTCGGAAAGGCCATAGATATCGACAGCATCCATGCCGAAGCGTCCTTCAATTTCGGTACGCATCGCCTCGGTCCAAGGCTCCGCGCCGAAGATGCCAACGCTGAGGGATGTTTGCCTTGGATCAATCCCAAGTGACTCAAATTCATCAGCAATGGCCAGCATGTATGACGGAGTCACCATAATGACGTCGGGTTCAAAATCGTTGATCAGTTGAACTTGTCGAGCGGTCATACCGCCCGACATCGGAACCACGGTACAGCCGAGCCTTTCTGCACCATAGTGTGCACCGAGACCGCCGGTGAAAAGGCCATAACCGTAAACGACATGAACAAGGTCGCCTGCACGTCCTCCGGATGCACGAATCGACCGTGCACAAACTTCGGCCCAATTATCGATGTCATGTGCCGTATATCCAACAACGGTGGGCTTGCCGGTTGTCCCGGAAGAGGCATGGATTCGCGCCACCTGCTGCCTTGGCACCGCAAACATGCCAAAAGGGTAGTTTTTTCGAAGATCATCTTTCACTGTAAAAGGAAATTTTTTGAGATCTTCTAACGATGTGAGGTCCCGGGGGTGAACACCGACGCTATCGAATGCCGCCTGGTAATGGGGGACATTGTCGTAGGCATGTTTCAGGCTCCATCGCAGTCGATCCAGCTGCAGCGCAGCAATTTCGTCACGGGATGCGATCTCAATGGGATCGAGCTCATGCCTTTCTGGGGGGCGTGTGCGCATAGCCAGCCTCTACCTCTCGTTCGTCTCTCGAAAAGTTCTAGCTTGATCGAAAGGCACACGTCGAGTGACAGGTCATGAAAAGTTGACGTTGGCAAAGGAGGGGTCAGCTATGGGTGCTTACGCCGTCGCCGTCATCCTGTTGATCACAAGCCTCTTGAATGTCGCTTCGGCCGCTGACACAAAGGTCGTCGGGGAGCGCGTGTTGGAAAACCGATTGAACGGTCTCGAGAGTCAAGCGGTCCAACGTCGAGGTCGGGTGCCAACCACCTTGGACCTACTCAATCGTCAAGACGGCATCATCGCTGGGCAAACGCTGAACCGCCTCAAGACTGAGCGACCGCGGAGTCGGTCCCTTCATAGGCTCGAACGAAAACTCGACCGAAGTCGCCGAACGCGCGGGCGTTGAGTGGCAAGCTATTCGCTGCCTTGATCGACATTGGATAAAAGCCTTTTTATCACTGCGATTGTGGGCGATGGGTCAAGGCTCTGAAAGGATGGAACGTTGACAGTCAAGACAATCGATACGCATCAGCACTTGGTTGAAACCCGTCGATTTTCCTACCAGTGGCCTAAGAGAATCGAGGTACTCGCAGGCCAGGCTTTCACCTATGCCGACTATCTCGCTGCGAGCGCAGGGATGGACATCGACAGAACGCTATTCATGGAGGCGGATTGCGATGATTGGCAGGCGGAAACCAACATGGTCCTGGAGATGGTTGACGACCCCGCGACGATGATCAGCGGTGTCATTGCCAATGCACGACCAGAAGATGAGGATGGCTTTGATGCGTGGCTGGATAGGGTCGATGGTACGGCCGTTGTGGGCCTGCGCCGCATTCTTCATGAAACGACCGATGATGTCTCGCAGACCGCAATCTTTCGATCCAATCTTAAGAAGCTCACTGCTCGCAACCTGACTTTCGACATTAATTTTTTAGCGAGGCAATTGCCGATTGCGGTCGATCTTGTGCAGGACTGTGAAAATGTTCAGTTCATCTTGGATCACTGTGGTGTGCCAAACATCGAAGGCGGCGATGATGCCGTCTGGCAAGAGGGGATCAAAGCCCTATCACGTTGTCCGAATGTGGCCTGCAAAATCTCCGGTATCACGGCCTATTGCGCACCAGGGCAGGCGTCCATAGCGACGTTGCGCCCCTATATCGAGTATTGCATCGAATCGTTCGGCTGGGATCGAGTTGTTTGGGGGAGTGATTGGCCGGTCTGTAATATCAACTCAAGCCTTAAAGAATGGATGACGATCTCTAAAGCGGTCGTTGCCCATGAAGATCGTGCAAATCAGGAGAGGCTGTTCCGGTCAAACGCCGTCAGAATCTACGGACTCGACCTGAGCTGAGCCAGGGCGTCGCCCAGGCGCTGCATCACAGCCTCAGCACCTGAAGTTCTAGTCGGGCAGGGGACTCAGAAGCTCAGGAGTGGCGACCCGTGCGCCGCGTTATAGGTCAAGAACGCCACCAATGCTGCGAAGATGATGACCAGGATAAAGGTGCCGGTAAAAACCTGAAAAGGCGTCATGTTCGAAGTACCCCAAAAGCTTGTGTCGACAGGGCTCTGCATCGGTCCGAAGGTCTTGAGCCGATCAGCTCCTTGGTCGATAAGTGCCAGATCGTCAACCCTATCGTTGTGTTTACAAAATCCTCACCCAAGTGGGCAAGCCTAGCGCGACATCCCTTCGCATGTTGCCACGGGAACAAGGGGGGTGAGAGTGCTGACAGAGCATTCCAAGTTGTCGAGTCTGGACGAAAGCGTCTATATCAGCGCAACGAGGCGCTTCGTTTACGGGAAGTGCTGCCCTTTCAACCCTCACTTCATGTGACTGCCAGTGCTTGATCTAAAATGGGTTCGTGACGACCCTACCTCGCTCGATCGCGCTCTTGCGCGTCGAGGAGCGACCGCAATTGCCGGGACGATCATCGAGCTTGATGAGTCCGTTCGTCAGCTGCAGACCGACATTCAGGAAAAACAAGCGCGTCGGAACGCACTCTCCAAAGAGATTGGAAAGATAAGATCATCGGGCGGTGATGCGACAGATATCATGTCTGAGGTCGGAGCGTTAAAAGAGGCAATCCAAACGGGTGAGGAGGACCTGCGCAAGCGAGTAGCCACACTCGACGACCTCTTAGCGGGCCTTCCCAATATTCTCGATGATGATGTTCCGTCTGGAGCAGATGAGAGTGCCAACGTGGAGGTGCGACGCTGGGGCGCTCATCGTAATTTTTCGTTCGAACCTAAAGAGCATGACGACCTCGGCGCAAGACTAGGCATGGACTTTGCCCGGGCTGCGAAGATGTCGGGCGCACGTTTCGTTACCATGTTCGATCAGCTTGCTAGGCTTGAGCGTGCGATTGCTTCGTTGATGCTCGATATCCAGACCAAGGAACATGGTTACCAGGAGGTCTCGGTTCCCTTGCTGGTACGAGACGAGGCGGTCTATGGAACCGGGCAACTGCCAAAGTTCGCTGAAGATCTTTTCAAGACGACCACAGGACACTGGCTCATACCAACTGCCGAAGTCGCGCTGACCAATCTGGTCGCTGGCGACATTATCGACGCTGACGATCTGCCGCTTCGCTTTACAGCATATACGCCATGCTTCCGTTCCGAAGCCGGTGCTGCTGGCAAGGATACCAAGGGTATGATTCGTCAGCACCAGTTCACCAAGGTCGAACTGGTGAGCATTACGCATCCTGATCAGTCGATCGACGAGCACGAGCGCATGACCGCTTGTGCGGGGAAGGTCTTGGAGCGGCTTGAGTTGCCTTACCGTGTTATGGTGTTGTCGTCAGGAGACACCGGTTTTGGTGCCCGTAAGACCTATGATCTTGAAGTCTGGCTGCCTGGACAAGCGCGCTACAGAGAAATCTCTAGTTGTTCGAACTGCGGGGACTTTCAGGCGAGGCGGATGAAAGCACGTTTCCGAGGAAAGGGTGAGAAGGGCACGAGCTTTGTTCACACACTGAATGGTTCGGGCCTTGCTGTCGGTCGTACCTTGATCGCGATTTTGGAGAATTATCAAGAACAGGATGGCAGTATCACGGTCCCGACGGCTCTCCGGCCCTATCTGGACGGTCTCGAGCGATTGACGCCACATGGGTGAGGCCTCGCGACCGCCAACAATGCCGATCGACCGTTCGACCCGGATCCTCATCACGAATGATGACGGCGTTAATGCCCCCGGTCTGCGTGTGCTCGAACGCATCGCGAGATCATTAAGCGATGACGTTTGGGTGGTGGCGCCGGAAACGAATCAAAGTGGAGCGTCCCACTCGCTGACCCTGCAACGGCCCTTGCGGACCCGGAACTACGGACTCGACGACAACTGGTATGCAGTCGACGGCACGCCAACCGACTGTGTTCTGCTGGCGGTAAGATCAATCGTCACGGACAAACCGATTGATCTCGTGCTGTCCGGCGTGAATTGGGGCGGGAACCTCGCTGAAGATGTCACCTATTCAGGCACTGTTGCCGCTGCTATGGAGGCGACGCTATTCGGCATCAAGGCCTTTGCACTGAGCCAGGTCTATCGAGGTCGACAGGATATCCAATGGGGCACGGCGGAGCAGTTTTCCCCCGATTTGATCAGAAAACTGTACGCGATCGATTGGTCAGATGATCTCTTGATCAACGTGAATTTCCCGGATTGCCCACCGGATGCCGTCGCAGGGCAGCAGGTTACGTTTCAGGGCAAACGGGAAGGTCAGGGAGAGCCCCTTGAGGAGCGATACGATCCGAGAGGTCACCCCTATGTCTGGATCGGTCTTCCTGGCGCAGGGACAACATTCAGCACAGGAAGTGATCTTCAAGCGATCGTGGATCAGAAAATTTCGATCACGCCGATCCACATGGACTTGACGCACCGGGAGAGCATCGATCCTATCAAGCGCGCTCTCGACTGATGATCGATAGCCAAGTACGCCTCGCTGGCGATGTCGAGATTGGCCGATCCAAAACAAGATGATATGGTCGAACGTGGAAGTGGTACTTCAACAAATCTGGTGATGTTCACAGTCGGTTCATTTTGGTAGGGTTAGAGACAAAGCCTCAGGTCGAGACGGTAACAATGAAGAAGCCGGGTCAACGTGTCATGTATTCTTATCTCCAATCCCCACCAGGCCGACACGTGGCGCGCGGTGCCGCTTTTGCAATGTGTTTGGGGCTCATGCTCGCAGGTTGCACGACCTATCGCCCGATCGATGAAGGAGCCAGGGTCCCCTGGGCGAAAGCGCTCATTGCCACACAGGGAGGTCCTATCGACAATAGCCGCTATCGTGTCGCAAGAGGTGATGCCTTAAGCAGTATTGCGCAGCGCTACGACGTTCGGATGTCCACACTTGCTGCTGCTAACAATATCCAGGCACCCTACACGCTCTATCCCGGCGAAGTCCTGCGCATTCCCGAGGATGCACCGTTGCCAGCGAGGCGACCAGAGATAAAGCAAACATCCTTGCCACCGGTCGAGACTGCCGGGGTTACATCCGAACCGGCAACATCACCGATCGAGACCGCCAAGGCACGCGTCAGTGGATCGACCTATTCCTGGACCCGTAAGGCTGAACCGAAGCCTGTGGTCGAGGGGGAGCGTCACGTTGTCTCAGAAGGTGAGAGTTTGGCGCTGATCGCCGTTCGGCATAAGCTGACTCTGGGTGAGCTTGTTGCCACCAATAGGATCGATCCTCCGTACAAAGTGCTTCCCGGACAGGTTTTGATCATCCCTAGGCGGGAATCTCAATCTGCACGAGCCGAGGCAAGGACGCAGGAAGCGGCCAGGCCAGCGTCGAGTATCGCTCCCGCTCCTCCCCTCAGTGATCAGGGATTCATGTGGCCTGTGCTAGGTGAGATGATTGGAACCTTCGAGCAGCGAGGCGCAGGTGGTCGAAGCGGTGGCGTGAATATCGCCGCGAGAAAAGGGTCACCAGTGCGTGCATCCGAAAATGGGATCGTCGCTTATGCTGGCGAGGCTGTGAGCGGCTACGGACGTCTGGTGATGCTGCGCCATGCAGAGGGATACGTCACGCTCTACGCGCACAATGACACCGTTTTGGTTGGTGAGGGGGATGTGGTGAGACGTGGGCAGACGATCGCTGAAGTTGGCAACAGTGGCGACGTCGTCGAGAGTCAATTGCACTTTGAGTTGCGGCGGGGCAAAGCACCGGTTGATCCGGCCGATATGATCGCTGGTTTGCCCGGGCGTCAGCTTGGCCAACTCTAGTTGGCGGACGTCTGTTTCGTCGTTTGCAATGCATGAGCAATCAAGGCATTCGTCCTGCTAGGTCTTGGACAAACTGCCAGGCAACGCGGCCTGATCTAGCCCCGCGGGTCGCTGCCCATTCGAGAGCTTCGCGGCGGAGATCGTCTTCATCGATTTGAATGTTGAGGTCCCGGCAATACCCGTTGACCATGGAAAGAAAATCGTCCTGAGAGCAGGGATGAAACCCAAGCCACAGACCAAAGCGATCGGAAAGAGAGACCTTCTCCTCGACGGCCTCACCGGGATGAATCGCCGTTGTTCTCTCATTCTCGATCATGTCACGCGGCATAAGATGTCGCCGGTTCGATGTCGCGTAGAACAGCACGTTTCCAGGTCTGCCCTGTAAACCTCCCTCAAGCACGGCCTTCAATGATTTGTAGCTGCTTTCACCCGCATCAAAGCTCAGATCATCGCAGAACAACAGGCAACGTTGATCAGCCTCCGCAAGAAGTTGCAAGAGCGTTGGCAGGCTTTCAATGTCTTCTCGATGGATCTCGATCAGCGTCAGTGTTCCGGGAGCGCTTCGGTTGACCTCTTGATGAATGGCCTTGACGAGTGAGCTCTTGCCCATGCCGCGAGCCCCCCAAAGAAGCGCATTATTGGCAGGTTTGCCCGCGGCGAAGCGCTCGGTGTTACCCTTGAGGATGTCACGGACACGATCGATTCCCACCAAGAGGTCCAGACCAACCGACGCAATGTGCGGGATAGGCCTGAGCCATGCTCGTTCGGCTTCCCAAACAAACGCGTCAGCTGCAGCGAGATCGATTTCTGCCGGTTTTGGTGGCGCCAGTCGCTCGACAGCATCCACCAAACGACCGAAGAGGCTTAAGACTTTGTCATTGCTCATGATAGACGGCAAGCTATGGCGTCTTTTGAAAACGATCAACCATGAAGTGGAAGGCGATTCACCAGTGTTCGCTATCGACAGCGGTGATTACCGACTTTTTCGCTCGACAACCGGCGACGACGCCTTATCTATGACGTGTCAAAACTAGGCGCCACATAAAGGGATGGGTGGTGCTATGGAGGCGGAACGTGCGATCAGGCAGTCTTATTGGCTTTTGTTCTGACCGTCGTTATAGTCCGCGGCCGTTCAACTCGTTCGATTCCCAAGAGGAACGCTATGTTCATCAAAGAGGCCTTTGCGCAGACAGGCGGCGCCGGCGGCGGCGATTTTCTCGTATCAATGTTGCCATTGATTCTGATCTTTGTCGTATTCTATTTTCTCCTGATCCGCCCGCAACAGCAAAAAATGAAGGCGCATCGGGCCATGATCGGTGCCGTTAAACGCGGCGACAAAATCCTCACGGCCGGCGGGATCTATGGAACGATCAGCAAGGTTGAAGAGGCCGAGGATGTCGTTCTGGTCGAAATTGCAAAAGATGTGCGCGTGCGGGTCGCACGCTCGACGATTTCAGACGTTGTGAACAAGACCGCACAGGCGAAGCCTGCCAACGATGCCGGCACGTCCGCCGCCCAAGGCAGTCAAAAGACAGGTCTGATGTCCCAGCTTTTCGGTAAGAAAGAAGGCTGAACCGGCTATGCTACGTTTCTCGTCTTGGACGATCTGGTCAATCATTGCAGTCTGCATAGCTGGCGTCATTCTGAGCTTGCCGAACCTTTTTTCGCGCGAGCAGATGGAGCGTATGCCGAGCTGGTTGCCAAATCAGCAGATCAATCTGGGCCTTGATCTTCAAGGCGGCTCGCACCTGCTACTTGATGTCGGTGTGGATGTCGTTGTCGAAGAGCGGATGGAGTCTGTGGCCGACGATATTCGACGGCTCTTGCGGCCCGAGGGGGTGCGTTATCGAGGTGTTGGTGCCCGAGGCAATACCACGTCGTTCACCCTCGTCGATGTTGCGCAGGCACCTCAGGCTCTCGGAATCTTAAGAGAGCTGAACACCAATGTCGTCACGCCCGACTTCGATATCGTGCAGCGAGATGGCGGACGCGTCGATATCACGTTAACCGATACAGCCGCAACGCAGCTTCGAAACTCGGCGATACAACAATCGTTAGAGATCGTTCGTCGCCGGATTGATGAGGTCGGCACGCGCGAACCGACGATTCAACGACAAGGCGCTGCACGCATCCTGGTTCAGGTGCCTGGCGAGAAGAATCCTGAAGCGATCAAGCGGCTGCTCGGCCAGACGGCCAAGCTCAACTTCCACATGGTCGATCTGGATACAAGTGTAGCTCAAGCTCTTTCCGGCAATCTCCCTGCCGGATCGATGTTGTTGCCGGCCGAGGAAGGCGAGGGCGCTGAACAGATCGTCGTACGAAAGCGGGTGGAGGTCAGCGGCGAGAATCTTGTCAATGCGCAGCCGACCTATCAGCAAAATCAGCCTGTAGTCAGTTTTACGTTCGACAATGTCGGCGCAAGAAAGTTTGGTAACGTCACTAGAGACCATGTGAACGAGCTTCTCGCTATCGTTCTTGACGACCGCGTCATTAGCTCGCCTCGGATCAATGAGCCGATTCTCGGCGGCAGTGGTGTCATTTCTGGCAATTTTACTGTCGAAAGTGCGAATGAGCTGGCTATTCTCCTGCGTGCCGGCGCGTTGCCCGCGCCGTTGACCGTTGTCGAAGAGCGAACCGTGGGGCCAGATCTTGGCGCGGATTCGATCGCAGCCGGCAAGTGGGCAGGCGTGATCGGTCTCGTCGCCGTCATGGTTTTCATGCTCATTTACTACGGTCCCGTCTTTGGCGTGGCCGCCAATGTGGCACTTATCGCCAATCTGATCCTGATCGCCGCATTGCTGTCTTCGCTCCAGGCCACCCTAACGCTCCCTGGCATTGCCGGCATCGTGCTGACCATCGGTATGGCTGTGGATGCAAATGTCCTAGTTTTTGAGCGTATTCGTGAGGAAGCCCGGGTTGGTAAATCACCAATCGCTGCCGTCGACACGGGCTATCGTGAAGCCATGCGGACAATCATTGATGCCAATGTTACTACGTTGATCGCGGCAGTTCTCCTCTACGCCTTCGGCTCAGGTCCCATCCGTGGGTTCGCGGTTACATTGGGGTGCGGTATCGTCACATCGATGTTCACCGCGATCATGCTCACACGTCTGTTGATCAGCACATGGCTTCGGCGTTCGCGCCCGAACATGCTTCCGGTCTGAGGTATTGAACGATGATGAGTTTCCGGCTGGTTCCCGATCAGACCAACGTCCCATTCCTGAGCTTTCGCAAAATCGCACTTGTCGTTTCTTGTGTCTTGGCACTGATGAGTGTCGTCTTGTTGCCGACAAAGGGGCTGAATTTCGGCATCGATTTCAAAGGTGGAACGATGATCGAAGCGCGCATGCCTGGTGATGCCGCGGATATTGGCGCTATGCGCGTTGCGTTAAGCGACCTTGGCCTGGGTGAGGTGGCGCTGCAGGAATTTGGCACGCCTGTCGATGTTCTTATCCGTGTTGAAGAACAAGAAGATGATCAGGCGAACCAACTGGCCGTTACAAGCGTAAAGCAAGCTTTGGCAGACGCGTTTGGTGAGGACATCTCTTATCGTCGTGTCGAAACTGTAGGTGCTAAAGTCAGCGATGAGCTGTATCTCGCAAGCGCCGAGGCGGTGCTGTTCGCGTTGATCGCCATCTTAGCTTACATCTGGTTTCGTTTTGAATGGCAATTTGCTGTCGGCTCGATTGTTGCGCTTGTACACGACGTTTTGTTGACGCTCGGTATCTTCTCGCTGCTTGGTCTAGAATTCAATCTTGCGACCGTGGCTGCCCTTCTGACGATCGTCGGTTACTCGCTTAACGACACAGTTGTGGTATACGATCGCGTGCGGGAGAACCTCCGAAAATATAAGAAGATGTTGCTTCCAGACCTTCTCGATCGGTCGCTCAATGACACCTTGGCCAGAACTTTAATGACCTCTGTTACGACCCTTTTGGCCTTGGCAGCACTTTACATCTTTGGAGGTCCGGTGATCCGCGACTTCACCTTCGCGCTGATCTGGGGCGTTTTGATAGGTACCTATTCGTCGATTTTTATTGCGTCGCCTATCCTCCTTTTCCTCAATCTGCGTGCTGAATCAGTCGCTCTTCCTTCATCTGCCGAAAAGGCGAGCCCATAGCTGTACAGGCCGCTGCCGTGGAGCTCACCAAGCAAACGCCGGCAGGTGGCCTACAGGTCATCCAAGGCTACGGGCGAGCTGGCTTTAAGGTATCGGGTGTTCGGCATGAAGGTTCGATTCTGGTCTTGCCTGACCAGACGATGAGCTGGCCCGTCGGCAAGACATCTGAACTTACGCTACAAAGCCTCAAACCGATTATCGAGACGAATCCTGCGATTGAGATCGTGATCGTGGGCTGCGGCGCTTCCCTTTCGATGTTGCCCTTGACGCTGCGCGAGGTGATGAGATCAAAAAAGATCGGCATCGAAAGCATGGATACAGGTGCTGCCTGTCGCACCTTCAACGTATTGGTTGGAGAGGGCAGGCGTGTAGCCGCTGCATTGATCGCACTTTAGATCGACCCGCTGTCATCCCAAACGACCTCGAAAGAGATGGTTTACGTCGGTCGTCGACGCCTCTAACGAAAAGAGGAGCGGTCTGTTGTGAGCGCTCCTCTTTTCTCAATCATGATAAGTGACACGCCGCAATCGGAAGCGCCTTTACTCCGAAAAGGGCATGAAACCCTTCGTTGCTATGACATGCGATCGAAGGGCTCAGGGACGTTAGGCGATGGCCTTTTGTAGTTCGGCTTCGACTTCTTCCCAATTCACCATATGATTCAGGAATGCCGCCAGATACTCGGGGCGACGGTTCTCGTAGTCGACATAGTAGGCATGTTCCCAAACATCGATGCCCAGGATGGGGATCATGCCGGCTGTGAGCGGATTATCCGCATTAGAAGTTTTGACGACCTTGAGGGTATCGCCGTCCAGAGCAAGCCAGGCCCATCCAGAGCCGAACTGCGTCACGCCGGCAGTTTTGAACTTTTCTTTGAAGCTCTCAAAGTTGCCAAAGGCATCATCGATGCGCTTCGCGAGCTCACCGCCTGGCTGTCCGCCACCGCCTTTTTTCATGATCCGCCAAAAAAGCTGGTGATTCCAATGCTGACCAGCATTGTTGAAGATGCCGGCCTTGGCAGGATCCTTGGCGGATGCTTCGACAATTTCCTCAAGAGACGCATCTTTAAGGTCGGTGTCCTCAATCAGATTGTTTAGATTGGTGACATAGGTCTGGTGATGCTTGTCGTGATGAAGATGCAACGTCTTCGACGACATGTACGGTTCGAGGGCGTCGTAACTGTAGGGAAGATCGGGCAACTCGAAGGCCATGGTTGGTTTGCCTTTCAAAAATGTGATCCCAGAGGCGCGATAATACGGTAAATAATCGATCATCTCGCGAATGCAAAGTCCGGAAGAAGGGATGGCGTGACGGGATGTGTTTGGTCGCGACGTTGATGGACGTGCAACAGCGGCTTCACGCCGTCCTCGGGATGCGAGAACGCCATCGGGATTGTGAGGTCACGTGACAGGATATTATGGCATGGTCGGTTCGATTTGCAGTAGATGGCTCTTGTGCTCGATGAGTCCGCGTTAATGACCAAGCCAACAGGCAATCCAGAGACAAAGTCGATGAGCGTAGATCTGGCGGTAGAGAAGGAGAGGGGGCATGCATTGTTCGCGCGGGCTCGCGATCTTCTATTCGGACGTCCGCTTCCGCAGCGTTTGCCCGATCGAATCAATGAAACCATCCAGCGGGAACAGGAACAGAGCGAAGTCCTAGTCAGCATCATTCAGCTTCTGGCGATAGCAACGTTCGCTGTGCTCTACACGCTCGCTCCTAAAGGATTTGGGGCTGAGGTTAGCTTTGAACCGGTACCGATGACGCTTGCCGTCTATGCCGGTTTCACGATCGTTCGTCTTTGGCTCGCGCTCAAGCGGAACCTACCGCGTTGGTTCATCGCGATCTCGATTGTCGTCGACGTGGTGGTTTTGCTGATCACCATCTGGAGCTTTCATCTGCAGTATGATGCGTCGCCCTCTTTGTATCTCAAGGCTCCGACGCTGATGTATGTCTTTATTCTCATTGCACTCAGAACACTTCGTTTTGAGCCGATTATGGTTCTCTTGACTGGCGTCACAGCGTCGATCGGATGGGCTTTGGCCGTGATCTATGCGGTCAGCTACAACCAGACCTGTAGCGCTATGGAACTTGCCGAGGCGATCTTCAGCGCTGAAGCCTGCAACATTACCCACATGTTTACAAAGTACACGACATCCGAAGGGATTTTGCTTGGCGCAGAATTCGACAAAATCGTGTCGATGATGATGGTAACCTTGATCTTGGTGATTGCCCTTGTCAGGGCGCGGAAACTGCTCATCCGTGCCGTCGCCGAGCAGCAGGCTGCGGCAGATCTATCTCGCTTCTTCGCGCCTGAGATCGCTGGGCGTATTCGCGACACAGAGGCCGAGATCAAACCGGGCGATGCCGAGCTTCGAGACGCTGCCATCCTGATGACCGATCTCCGTGGTTTCACACCACTCACAGAAGATCTTCCGCCACGAGACGTCATGGCGATTCTGTCGGCATATCAAAGTCGGGTCGTCGCGGCTATCACGGCGGAAGGGGGGAGTGTCGATAAGTTCATGGGGGATGGAATCCTGGCCAGTTTTGGCGCTGCTGTCACGAGCGATGAGCCCGCGGCTGAGGCGCTCCGAGCTGCGGATAGGATCTTGCGGGATTGCCGTGCTTGGCAACAAGAGCGCCTTGCTGCTGGCCTTCAGGCGCCGGCCATTGGTCTTGCCGTTTCTACCGGCCGTATCATGTTTGGTGCCATCGGCGATGCCAGCAGGCTCGAATATACCGTGATCGGTGATGCTGTGAATCTTGCTGCCAAACTCGAGAAACATACGAAAGCTGAATATGTGGCCGCCCTTTGTTCGGCAGAGGCCTATGGGCAAGCGCTCGAACAAGGGTACAAGCCACCGAGAGAACACGAGACACGACTTGGACGATCAGTGGAAGGTGTTCCAGGTAAGCTTGATCTGATTGTGCTGGACTAGGGCAGCAATCTGTGGACACCAGCGTCATTGAGAGCATTTCGCCGCTTGCCGCTGAACTCAGATCTGAAAATCCAGATTGCTATCTCGCGACCTTGTTCGCGCCTGCGGCCGAGCGAAGGTCGCTCATCGCGCTCTATGCATTGGACAATGAATTGGCCCGTATCCAAAGGGTTGTAAGCGAGCCGATGGCAGGTCTCATTCGTTTACAGTGGTGGGACGAGGTGATCGATGGATTTGAGCGAGACAAGCGAGTCTTCCATCCGGTGGTGGCCGAGTTGAAGCGTGCCGTTGCTGTCGACGGGCTGGATATCAACTGCTTGAAGCGTGCTATTGATGGCAGACGTCGCCCCTTCGAAGCGGATCAGCCGCCCGACATTATCGCTTTCGAACGCTACCTCAAGACGGTTGGCGGAAGCATCGCGTCTGCAGCGGCAGCCTTGCTCGGTATCACAAATCCTGTGTCACTGGCCGTTGCCGAAAGGGTCGCAGTGACCAGAGTTGTCCTGGAACAAGTGAGTGTCGTTGAGCATGCTGACGCTGCAAGGTCTCTTTGGTTACCATTGGCTTGGGGGAATCAGAACGATGGGGACCAAAAAGTGGCTTGGGAAGCCGAGACCTCGTCCAATCGCCTGATCATTCATCAATTGGCGGAACTCGGCCTGAGTGAGCTCGCGAAGGGGCGTGCGGAACAAGTATCGATAAAGCGTCCTCAACTATCGGCGTTTTTTCCGGCGACGCTAGCCGGGCTTCGCCTCAAGAACCGTCTTCGTAAAGAGCGACTGAATACCCTTTCGAACGGTGCGGCCGTGCTGGCTTGGTCGTGGCTAAGGGGCCGGTTTTAACTGCTGCATCTCCAAGCGACGCAGGTTGAACGTCAGAAACTTGGATCTAGCCTGAGATACTGGTAACGATCCCCACTTTCGATAACCTTGATTGACATTTCGTCATTACGAATGACATCGAGTGGGACGTTGATACCCGGTTCACCGCGCTGCCAAAGGTCGCGGTAAAAGTCAGCGAGATCCGTAGCGATGGTGCCATCAATACCCAGGACCAGGTCACCAGCAAGCATGCCCGCATCCTGACCGGGTCCACCCGGTGCGACGCGAGTCACAAAGATCCGCCCACGATACTCTTCGAAGTAGAGACCAAGCCAGGGATGGGCGGCATCCTTACGGCGTCCCTCAGCAATGAGATCAGCCAGAATCGGCTTCAAATCATTGATTGGGATAAACATGTTAGCCGGACGCTGGCGGCCTTGCGATTGATGGTCATTGAGGATTAACGACCCAATGCCGACAAGCTGGCCCTGACGATTGATCAGGGCGGCCCCCCCAAACTGACGATGCGGCGGTGCCGTGAATAAAGCTTGTTCCAGAAGATATTCCCAATAGCCAGCGAAGGGTCGACGATCGATAAGGAAAACGCCTTTGGCATCAAGCTTACCAACATGACTTGCGACTAGGAGTGGTTCCATAAGCGAGATCTGATTGGCATCGCCAAGCGGCATTGGTTTAACATTGAGGGGCGTTTGCGCGCGGATTAAGCCAAATCCGGACTCGTGATCATAGGCGATAATCTCAGCGGGTATGCGATTCGCTTTTGGGCCTTGAATGGCGACCTCGATCGCCTCCAAAATTACATACCCAACGGTCAAAATCAGTCCGTCACTATCGATGACAACGCCAGAACCCGTGCGGTTCGTGCCGAGGCTTGCTGCAGTGCGGGCATTCTCGGGCACGATCGAACTGATCTGCACGATGGCAGCAAGCCGATCACTTTGTTGCGCATTTGCTGAGGAGAACGGCAAGAGTGTCATGGCCAAAATTGCGATCAACACAATACGAGGCCAGCCGGAGCGTAGCCAATGATTGATCGAGGGAGGCCGATTGGGGAGTGTTTCAGATGTTCGAAACATTGCACACCATCGCATTGAAAACCTCAGAAATAATGATATGGAGTATTATTGAAGAAATTCCATAACATGTCTGGAATGTTAAATTTCACGTGGATTGTATTGATTTGTTTTTATTGACATATTGTTCTGTTGTTCGTGTTTTTGTTATGAATTTTGACAGTGTTTATCGGCGAATGTGCTGTTAGGTTCTCGGGTGACATGGCTTGAGCTCACGCCTATAGTTTCTGGGTTAACCCAGCGCAGAGCCGGATCACCGATGCCCCCACAAATGGACAGTCAAGATCTTCTTACGCGTCTTGTCGCTTTCGATACGACCAGCCGAAATTCAAACCTAGAGCTGATTTCCTTTGTCCGAAGTTACCTCGAGGATTACGGAATAGCTTCGGATCTCGTGTCCAATGATGAGGGAACGAAAGCCAACCTTTTCGCGTCGCTTGGTCCGATTGAGAAGCCGGGCGTCGTGTTTTCAGGTCATACAGATGTGGTTCCAGTTGACGGGGAGACTTGGTCCTCAGATCCATTCAAGCTGACGGCGGATGACGAGCGGCTCTTTGGCCGTGGAACGACGGATATGAAAGGGTACTTGGCGGTTGTTTTGTCGCTGGTGCCAAACATTGTCGAGCGGCGGTTAGACAAGCCAGTACACTTCGCGTTCAGCTATGATGAAGAAGTCGGATGTAAGGGCGTCCCCCGTCTTTTGGACCACATGGTCGATCGGTTGCCTGTGACACCGATGGGCTGCATTGTTGGAGAGCCAACAGGCATGCTTGTGGCCAACGGACACAAGGGAAAGGCTGGCTATCGCTGTACGATCACCGGAAAGTCGGGTCACTCGGCATTGAATCATCTCGGAGTCAATGCAGTCGAAATCGCTGCAGAGATTATCGCGAAGCTGAGGCAGATGAACCTCGACTTTCGGGCCCGCGGCCCGTTTGTCGATGGCTTCGAGCCGTCACATTGCACTGTTAACACCGGTCGGATCAACGGCGGTACCGCTCTCAATATTGTCGCGTCGTCCTGTACTTTTGAGTTCGAGTTTCGACTCCTACCTGGTCAGGAAGCCAAACAGCTGTTTGGCACCATACAGGGATTCGCAGAGACAACATTGATCCCAGCGATGAAAGCAATCTCGGATGACGCAAGCATTGATTGGTACGAGTTGATGAGCTATCCAGCGCTTGGTTGTGATGCCACGTCATCGATCGAGCACCTCGCCTGTCAGCTAACGGGCACGGTGACCCCGGTGAAACTTTCCTACGGTACAGAAGCTGGACATTTCGCGTCGCGTGGCGTCCCGACTATCGTCTGTGGTCCAGGCCATATGAAGGTAGCACACAAGCCCGATGAGTATGTCGAAAGAGAACAGCTTGATATTTGCTCAGCATTTCTGCGTGACATTGCCGACAGTATCAGTGTGGCCTAGGAATAGGCGGACCGTCCAGATGTTCAGAACCGTTTGCATCAGATCCTAATCCATATGAGTGCCAGCCCGCCGATTGAAATTCAAACGCCTGATCTATCTCCTTACCGGGAGGGCTCTCTCGGTATCCCCTATGTCATGTCATTCGAAAGCAACAAGCCAGGCCCGCATGCGGTCATCACGGCGCTGGTCCATGGCAATGAGCTATCGGGGGCTTGGGCTTTGATCACCCTCATGGACCAAGGAATTCGGCCAAAACGCGGGCGATTGTCTTTGGCTTTCGTCAATATCCAGGCCTTCATGAGCTTCGATCCGACGCAACCCAAGGCCTCTCGCTATCTTGACCAGGACTTTAATCGCCTCTGGGACAAAGCTCGGCTCGACAGTATGGAGCGGTCACGCGAATTGGATCGAGCTCGAGAACTTAGGTCCCTTATTGAAAGTGCGGACTGGCTCCTTGATCTGCACTCCATGCAGCATGATGCGGAACCCCTCCTACTTGCGGGCCTGACGCCCAAAGGTGTCGAATTGGCACGAGCCATGGGGTATCCGAGACTTATTGTGACTGATGGTGGTCATACGAACGGAGCAAGGATGCGTGATTTTGGCGCTTTTGCAGAATCCGGTCATCCACAAACGGCCATGCTCGTCGAATGCGGTCAGCATTGGGCTCGTTCAAGTATCGATATCGCCATTACGAGTTGTCGGCAGTTCTTGGAGGCGATCGATCTTGTTGAGCCTGCCTTACTTGATCGCCTTGGACGGGCGCCCCGGACCGTTCCACAACAGGTGATCGAGGTGACCGAAGCAATGACGGTGCAGTCTGGGCCCTTTCGCTTTTCCCGAACTGTTCGAGGTATCGATGTTGTCCCGAAAGCGGGCACGGTGATCGCGTTTGACGGCGATATCCCGGTGACCACGCCCTACGACAATTGTGTGTTGGTTATGCCGTCGAAACGACTGACACGGGGTTTAACCGCTGTTCGTTTAGGTCGGTTCATCGATAGCTAAGACAGGGACCTGCTGACCAGGAGAAGGGCTTCTGATGATCGCGATTCGTGATGGCCGATCGGCTGATGCCGAAGCTCTGGCAAGAATGATCAGCGACTTCAACGTCGAGGAGGGAAGTCCAGGGCGGATTACGAGCGAAGGTGTTAACGATCTTTGCTTCTCAATTCAGTCCCCGTATGCGCCGTTGGTAGCCGAGGATAGCGGCGTGCTCGTTGGTTATGCGCTGGTCATGCGCTATTTCGATACCGAACCTTGTGCATGGTGCTCCTATATGCAGGATCTTTACGTCGTCCCCGACAGGCGAAGTGAAGGGGTTGGTCGTCGATTGATTGCTACGATTGCCCGGACTGCCTTGGAGATGGGACACCAGGAGCTTGTCTGGCATGTGCGCGAACACAATGCCCGAGGCCGTGCCTTCTATCGGCGGATAGGCGGCCAAGAGCAAACGCCGATACCCGTCTCGCTCTCGGCAGAGGCCCTGAGAGATTTGGCGAGTGAAGCGGGCTAATCCGTCCTGCTGCGTACCTGACCATCGATGTCCGGTAGCCCTTGCTCTTGGCCTAGGAAATGATCGAGCCATCGCCGTAGCATTCCGCGAAGCTGATCTCGCCGGTTCCGCTGTGCATTCTCGAGCACGCCGAGCGCTAGTGATGCGGCGTCGACAGGCTCAGAGGGTCTGCCAAAGGTGGCCTTCTGCAGACGAAGGAGCTGCTGCTCCGCACGTGGGCCAAGCCTGTGCCCGAGCTGTTCCAAGGTCATTGGCAGGTCGTTCCGGAAGGTTGCATCTTTCCAGTGATGCAGCGCACGCAAGGCATCGATTGGGCGGCTGTCGGCCGAAACGGCTCTGCGCAATCGTCGGTCTTCGAATCTCAATCGCCGGCTGGCCATCATCAGCCATGCTACCAGCGTGAGGAAGGCAGCTCCAATGGCGAGGAGCACAATCGCAATGCCTCGTCGGCTACGGTTCCTTTCAGCTGTTGCCTCCGCCATCATGTCCGATACGAGCTGATCGACATCGCGGGGCAAAGGTTCTAGCCGAACCGCTGGCGCTGCGGTTCGTTCCTCAACATCGCTGCTTGTGTTCCACCAGGCAACACGTATGGGACTGATGTTGATGGGACTGTCGGTATCAATCCGCATATCAAAAGATCGGCTAATCCGTCCGACAACGCCATTGGGGGTGATGTCTGTGGTTCGCTTGGTGTGACTGGGTAGAACCGTCATGCCATTAGAGCGGCTTTGCTCCAGCTCTGGGAGATGGGCACCGGTGGCACCGGCAACGGTGACTTCGATAAAGCGCGTAACGTGATCACCAACGCGCAGCGTTTCGAGTGGCTTTGACCAAGCTTCATCGACACTAACATCCGAGGCAACCAGCCACCAATCGTCACTAAAAGCTGGTGGGGGTGGTTTGATGTTCAGGACTCGTTCGTCTTCGCGCAGGGCGAAGGCCTTTTTCTCATTCCGACTAATGCTGACGCTTCCGCTTATCCTGACAGGGGGAATTCTGAGCGCACCACTGCGTTCCGGAAAAATTGCGCGGCTTGTTTCGTACAGGTAGCCCTCACCCCCATAGGTCTCAAACTTTCGGTTCCTGGGTTTTTGCAATGTGATCGTTTCTGCCCCTTCCACCGCTGGCAGGTCGAGGACGAGTTCCTCGAATGGATGCGGCGCAATGAGCCGAATAGTCTGTACAATCTCTTCCTGGAGGTAAGGCACAACCGGTGCCAGCCGGACAGTCAGCGTCGGCTCTTCGGGCACTGTATCTTCCTGTCCCATCGCAGGACTAATTCCATCAAAGAGATAGGTAAGGATGATCAGAAGGTAGAGCCGTGTGTCCTTTCTAAATCGTGTCATCGGCCCGCCTGCTGCTTGCGAAGGGCCATGTTGAGCCTAGCTCTCAGAACAATTGCTGGATCATCATTGATGCGCCGGAGTGTAATCTCGTCGGCGAGTGCTTCCTCACCTGCCCGATTGACTGTGCCGTCGAGAACGATCGCTTCTTCAGAAAGCGCACGGTCTGTCGATGGCTTGTCGGCATCGCCATCCTTTTGCTCGGAGAGGCTGAAGACTAAGGCGTCCGAGGCATCACCTTCGTGATGACTGTCACCACCAGCTGCACTCGTGATTTCTGACTCAGGCGCAGATGTCTCGCCAAGGCCCTGATCAGGATCCTGTTCGCTGTTACCGGAGCGGGGCGGTTCCGACGAAGCGGTTGCCTCGTTTTCGCCGGTCTGGTCACGGGAGGTCGTTTCAGGCTCACCATGTTCCCGGTTGTCCCTAAGACCGTCCTCCCAGCCCCCCTCGTTCTCGGTCCGCCTGCTTTCGTCCAAAAGCTCCCTTTCGCGATCTGCTGCTCGACGAACGAGTTCTAGATTGAAGCGGGCATCTTTGTGGTCAGGCTGTCGATTGAGGACCGCTTCATAGGCGCTGATTGCGCCTCTGTAGAGGCCGAGTTGGGCATAGGCATTGCCCATATTGTACAGACCGATGACGCTGTCGTCGGCGACGAATGCGCCGACAGCGCGGTGATAACGGCCAGCTCGGTACAGGGCGACACCCTGCCAGATTGGCGTATCAAAGACATACGCCGCTTGGTCCGCTCGACCGCTTTCCAGCAAATTGTGCGCAACACTATGGCGGCTTAATGGTGCTTGAACCCGAGCGAGCCATGAGCCGAGAAGGAGAGCAAGGCCAAGGGTTATCATGAGCCCAAAGGTCAGCATCATTGGTCCCGTAATGCGGTGAAGCAAACGCATTAGCATCAGTCTGGCTGCCGTCTGAAGAAGAGAAGAAGCCAAAATGGCATCAACATCAGGATGAGCCAGGGAGTTAGATCGTGTCGTTCCCGAGACGAGACGGACTTAGCAGTGGCCTCGCGACGCCTTTCCTCGAAGTCGGCGCTGATAGCAGACGTGTCTCGATCATTGACCACCATAGCGTCCATCGCCGATGCAAAGGTTTGCCAAGCGCCAGCCTCGTCATGAGGAATAACGAGCCAGATATTCTCTCGTTGGTCTCTATTCGGCATCTGAAACCGGCCGATTTGAGGCGGATTGCCGCCTGAAAAAACCGTGATCTGTCGAGCTTGGATGTCAGCACGATCGAGCAACGCCATTGCGCGTTCGATCCCCGTAAGCAGCGAACGCCCCTGAACTGGCATGACGTCTTTGGTAAGCACTTCGAGATAGCGATCGAGATAGGTAGTATCTCGGGTCAGCGGTACAACATCGAAGGCATGTTCAGTCACTGCAACAACGGCCGTTGGCACGTCGTTCGAGCTATCAATCAAAAAGCGGGCCGCAGCAATGCGCTCGTCAGCGATCTCAGGAACACCAAGGTCGATAACAACAATGCGAGCTTCAAGGTTACGGAGTTTTGGGGTCTCAATCGGACTAAGGCTAATCGTTGCTATGGCCGCACTCATTAGGATCCAGAGCACCATATGGGCCAGACGACGCCAAGGCGCTGGTGCAGAGATGACGCTTTCAGCTAAGTAGGCTTGCAGACCATCATCGATGGCGCGAGGCCATGTGCCGGGTAACGTGCGACGGTAGTGGCCCCATGACATCGCCGCCAATCCGATGAGTGGTGCCAGAAGCCAGAGTGGATAACCGATACTGGGCATATCAAAGCCGTCCCAGGTATCGATCAACGACGGTCAGAGCGATTAGCGCAAGGATCGCCACGACTAACAACTCTCGGACCCAATCGCGTTCGACATAGCGACCACCGGCTTGTGCTGTTGACGGTTCTAGACGGTCCAGCTCGGCGTAGACATCTGCTAACGCTTCTGTGGTTCTCGCAAGGAAGTGACGGCCACCTGTGATCTCAGCGACTTCTTTAAGTCCCGCATACTCGCCTCCCGCAGTTTCTGACGCATAACCCTGCATCGCGACTCTGCCGAACCCTATGGTATGGATGGTGACATTGTGGTCGCGCGCGAACTCAGCCGCCGCTTTCGGATCGAGGTCGCCTGCATTACTGTCGCCGTCACTCAAGAGGATGATAACGCGGCTGGAAGCTGGCTGCTTTTCTAAGGTTTTAATAGAAAGTCCAATCGCATTACCTATGGCGGTCTTGCGCCCCGGCATGCCAATCGTCACCTCGTCGAGAAAACCTTCGACAGCTTGAACATCAAAGGTCAGCGGTGCGACGAGATAGGTCTTCTCCCCGAAGACAATCAAACCGACCCGATCGCCCTCACGGCCGCGGATGAACGAGCCTGCGAGAGATTTAATCGCGGTGAAACGATCAACCCGACGACCGTCTAATTCGACATCTCGTGCTTCCATGCTGGCAGACAAATCGAGCGCCAAAAGCAAGTCTCTGCCACTTGCCTCCGCCAGTGGATCACCTTTGGTAACCGGCGCTGCTAGTGCCAGGACCAGCGCGATCCAACCGATGATGCCCAATGCGAATGGCATCAATCTCAATGGCTGGTTGTCGGCCGCTTTGTTCTTGTAGTGAGTGAGGAACAAGGCCAAGCGTTCTGGGAGAGCGAGTGTGGAGAGTGGCCGGCCGGCAGGCAGGAGCCACCAGGCGAATAGAGGGAAGGGCAATAGAAGAAGCGCCCAGGGTCTGATCAATTCAATCATCGTGTTGATCGCAGATGGGGCAGGCGCCTTCGTATGTTCGCAATGGTTGCTATAAGATCATTGGCGCGTTGGACATCCTTCTCACGACCGACCGGTCCTGGGTGGGCATAGGGTACGTCGACGATGGCACGCCCTGGACCATGTTCGAAGAACGTCTCGGTGTCGAACATTTGATCGAGCTTTGCTAGCCAAGCACGTCCGACAAGACTGGCAACATCGTGCCGTCGATCGCTGGTTTTGATGGCGACACGGCGAAGGAGGATAGCGAGCGCCATCCATTCCTCTTGAATTTGGCCAGTGAAGGCCCTGCGTTCGATCGTGTCGAGATGCTTGAGAGCGTCGCGCCTCCAGGCCGAACGCCGTCGCCACATGATCAGGCCTGCGAACAACGCAAGCACGATGACGACAACTCCAGGCCAAAGAACGATACCCAAGGCAGCGGCCTCTGCTGCCTGTTCAGGCATGTGGATGTCGCGAAGGTCACGGAGGATTTCTTGGGGTGTCACCGGAAATACCCCTCGCTAATCGAGTCGGCATCCGAAAACAGCACCTGGCGCATGCCGTAGCCCATTAGCTCAGCCACGAGGGCGCGCCGAACGCGTTCGGCCTGCCTTTGATAGAGTTTTGTTGCATCGTTTCGAAAGGCAAGAGGAACGATCTCTTGAGCTTCGCGGCTGCGGAATGGATAGAAACCTCCCGGTGGCGGCGTTTGCATAAGCTGGTCTTCGACGACTACAGCACTGAGTCTTCCTCGGGCGCTGATGTCTCGAAGACACCGATCGAAGCCGCCACCGAGATGGCTAAAATCGCTGATGATGATCGCTTCGACATCACCGGCCATCAGCGAGGGCAACTCTTTAAGCTTCGGGCCAAAGGTCTCTATCGCATTACCGACATAGGCGGCTTCTCGGCGATATGCGCCAACGAGCTGTGCCATGTGTTGCAGTCGGGCACGTCGCCCATGCCTGGCAGGGGCGACGTCGACGGTCCGGTGACCGACAAGCATCATTCCCATTGGCTGATGATCTGCCGACGTTGACCAGGCGATCTTGGCTGCAGCCAGGCAAGCCGTCTTGGCCATCAGCTGATGCGCGGATCCAAACATCATGGACGGGCGAAGATCGACAACTAGGATAAGCTTCTGCTGGACATCTCGACGGAATTGCTTGATCTGAGGACGCCCTGTTCTTGCAGTTGCGAACCAGTCCATATGACGAATATCGTCGCCCCATTGATAGGGGCCGATGCCTTCGAGTTCCATGCCTATCCCGCGTTTTCGGCTTAGCTGCTCGCCAAAGCGGAACCCGTCAATCTTTTGGCTGCGCCCGAAGCTCGGGTGACGTTCTCGCATTGCAACAAGTTCGTCAAAATCGAGGCTAAGGACGCCAGATTTTGCGACATTCTGCGCTCGATGTTGCTTGGCCCGGAACGGCCTAAGGACGATGTGTCTCAGCTCAGACAGCGACAACATTTTTCAAAAGCGCCTCCACCAGATCACGATCAATAATGCCTTCGGCCTGAGCTCGATAGGTGAGTCCAAGACGATGAGCGATAGTGTCAGTGGCGAGTTCCTGCACGTCTTCCGGCAGGACATGGTCACGATCACGTAGCCAAGCCCGTGCTTGGCTTAACCTTGCCAACGCGAGTGTCCCACGAGGGCTAACGGCGTGAGCAATTTGGCCTGTTAGCTCGTGTAGCCCGGCTTCTCGACCCCGACTAGCGCCGACTAGTCGGACGATATAGTCCTTGACCGGATCTGATAGGTGGGTGCCAAGAACATCAAGTCGAGCCGCAGCGAGGTCGCTTGCTGCGATCTTTGAAAGATCTCCGTCAGGTGGAAAGTGGCCGGCGCTGCGTCGGCTCTCCTGTTGAACGAGATCAAGGATCATGCGTTCGGTCTCGTTATCTGGATAGTCGACGACGATGCGCATCAGAAATCGATCGAGCTGGGCGGCTGGGAGCTCGTAGGTTCCTTCCTCTTCGATTGGGTTTTGGGTTGCGATGACAAAAAAGGGTGCGCCTAGGGCACGTGTTTCACCACCCACCGTGATTTGGCGCTCCTCCATCGCCTCAAGCAGAGCCGCCTGTACCTTGGCTGGCGCTCGATTGATTTCATCCGCCAGGATCACATTGTGAAAGAGCGGTCCGGGATGAAAGTCGAATCGATGATCATGCGCATCATAAAAGGTCGTCCCGGTGAGATCTGCTGGCAGCAAATCTGGTGTAAACTGAATGCGCTGGAAGCTTGCGTCGATCGAAGTGGCAAGTAGATGGGCAGCCCTAGTTTTGGCCAATCCCGGTGGCCCCTCCAGAAGGACATGCCCATCTGCCAAAAGCGCTGTCAGCAACCGTTCGATAAGCGTTGAACGACCAAGTACAAGTTGTTCTAATTGACCGGCAAGGTCATTGAACGTCTTTCTCAAGGCGTCCGTCATTCGCTCCCCGTACCTCTGTAGCCAGACTTTACGGCCGAGGTTTCAAGCGCCGATTGGGTGTCTTGCTTGCCGTTTTCGGCGTCATGATCTTACCCTTAAGTCTACAGAGTTTTGATCGCCGATAGCAAGCGGCGCTCGACTCATCGAGTGCCAGCAACGCGATTACGCTGCAAACACGGATGGATACCGATCATGCCAAGGCGCTGCTCGTTCGAGCTGGCCGGCAAGCTGAAAGAGTGTCGCTTCATCACCATAGTTGCCGACGAACTGAACACCAATTGGCAGATTGTCATCATTCCAGAAGAGCGGAACGCTCATTGCCGGCTGGCCCGTGACGTTAAATTGATAGGTGAAGGAGGCGAACCGCCATAGTCGATCCACATAGGCATCGAGATCGTCCATCATCATGTCGAGATGGCCCAGCGGCACCGGTGGTTGCGCAAGCGTTGGCGTGAGGAGCAGATCGTAATGCTCGAAAAAGCCGCAAATCTCTCTACTCATGCTATGGAGGCCATTGAGCAACTGAACATAGTCGGTTGCCGAAAAGGTCTCTGCTTTTGTCATCATGGCCCAAGTGACACGCTCAAACTTTTCGGGGTCGAGCTCTCTGCCAACAAATTTGGCGCGTTGCCGAATGTTGGCTGAAGCAGAGATTGAAAAGAGCGCATTATAGTCTCGATCAAGTCGTGCTGCGTCGAACCGAGGACTCGCCGGTTCGACGATATGACCGAGCTGCTCACAGAGAACGCCCGCCCTTTCCGTTGCAGCGACGCAATCGGGATGAACGGGCGTGCCGTTGAATGCCTCTGATGTAATGGCGATTCTGAGGCGTTTGGGATCGATTTTCGACTCATCCAGAAACGGACGGTCATTTGGTGGTGCCAGATAAGGGTCACCTATTGATGGCCCAGCAGTGGCATCAAGAGCAGCTGCACTGTCGCGCACACTTCTTGAGACGACGTGCTCGACAGAACAACCCGCCAAACTCTCGCCGAGATAAGGGGCCATCGTATTGCGTCCCCGGGTTGTCTTCATACCAAAAACGCCACAGCACGAGGCTGGAATACGGATCGACCCGCCACCATCGCTTGCATGGGCCAACGGGACGAAGCCCGCCGCGACCGAAGCCGCTGAGCCGCCACTCGAACCACCGGGCGATTTCGTGATATCCCAGGGGTTATGTGTTGCGCCGAATAGTACAGGTTCCGTCGACGCATTGAGTCCGAACTCCGGCGTGTTCGTTCGGCCGAGTGGAATCAGGCCCGCTGACTTGTAGCGCTGCACCAAAACGCTATCTGTCGGAGGGCAATCGTCTCTGAAGAAGCGCGATCCGCCGGTAAATGGCACATCAGCGAGCGCGCCGCCAAGATCCTTTAAAAGAAATGGTACCCCGGCAAAGGGTCCATCGACCGTTGCTGATTTGGCTGCATCCAAAGCCTGATCGTAAATTTTCGTAACAACGGCATTCAGCGTGTCATTCGCACTTTCGATCCGATGAATGGCGGCTTCAACCGCTTCAACAGCCGTTAGGTCCCCGGCTTTGACTCGCTCTCCCAAGGAAAGGCCGTCATGCCATAGTGCGTTCATGGTTACCCCCCGAGACAACCTGATGGTCTGTCAGGGGATAACCGCTGAATACCTCACGGTCTACACTCTCATAGGGCTGTGCTCGGAAAATCCCTCAGGAGCCGCCAATCAACGGATCAATGATGTCAGCAAACTCGTCGATGCTACGATTGCCAGCGTGGGTTTCGCCATTGATCACGAAGGTTGGTGTGGACTGAACCTTGTGCTCATTTTGACCTTGAAGCCTCGATTGGAGAACACCATCGACCATGCTTTCATCATTAAAGCATGCATCCATCTGACCTTCGTCCAGGCCACCAAGCTTACCAAGCTGCTTCAAAGCTTCACGCGGATCAGGGGATGACGCCCAGCTTGCCTGAGTCTGAAAGAGTACATCGAGAAAGCCGACATAACGATCTGGCCCAGCACAATGGGCGAGCACCGCAGCGTCGACTGCCGGTTCATTCAACGGAAAATCCCGGAAGACAAAACGCACTTTTCCCGTTTCGACATATTTTTCTTTCAGGTCGGGAAGAACTTCATTGTGGAATGACGCGCAATGGGGGCAAGTCAGCGACGAATACTCAATGATCGTCACCGGTGCCTCTGCATCACCGATTGTCCGCTCCGTAACTTCTGACGCGGAGCTTTCTCCCAAAACGAGCGGAAGCGACATTACGACCCAAAGGCCCAAAACAGCCACCAAAGTGCCTGTCAGCCGAACCATCACTTTCCTCACAATTTTTCTCCCGGGGTTGGGCTCAAAAGCCTCAAATTTCGAATGACACTAGATAGAGGCACATCTACGAACCGGCAAGCATCAAGAGGCTAAATGGATCATCGTTAATGCAGGATGAACATCGTCGAGGCCCTGGAAGCCCTCTCAGAGGTGGAGGTCCCAGTTGATACGTCGCCTTGGACTATCACGATCTTACAGCAAAAGGCTGACTTTGGGTTGATGTTCATCCGTCACGGCCGATCCTTTTAGTTGATCGCCAAACGCATAAGCCTGCCTTGCGGCAGCGTAGTCCTGGGCTGAAGGATTCGTCGCCGCATTTGCCGCTGCAGCAATCCGGCCGGCTTGCCTTTTCACATCGGCGGGGTCACCGCTAAGAGCGGAGGCTTGAATGCCGACGGATCCTCCGACAGCATACTGTCGGCCGTCAGGGCCAAGCTGGTAGATGTAATTGATAGGACCGGCAAGGTCACCAGCTACGGCTGCATGAGCCTTTTCTTCTTGCTTTACTTGTTGGTCCCGCTGCTGAAGGCGGGCAACCGCTGCTTTTTCAGCCGGGGAAAGTTGGTTCGGCAACACGGCTGCCGATGGTGCCGGTCGTGTTTTGCCAGACTCGGGAGGTCCGGGCGCTGCGATACCGTTCACCTGAGCAGGATCTAACTCCGTGGCCTTCTGCGACCGTTCTCGTTGGGTTTGCTCACCTTCTCGAATGCGCAGCGCGACCAGTTGCCTGCCATTTTCGGGCTCGCTGATCGGCCGCGCGCTGACCACTACGCCAACTCGGCCTTGGCTAGAAAGAGTGCTAACAGAACCAATCGCTGGTAGCATTCGATGTTCCCATCACGCAATGGCTCCGTATCAAGATACTGTTGAATCGTTGAGCATCGATGAACAAACCTTACGCTGTGTTGAATTCTCTTAGCGCATGCGATTGCGTCGACGATAAGACGCTCTAAGATAAGTCTTAACGATAATCCAACTGGGAGTGTGAGATCATGTTGGGACGTAGTGTTCTAGCCGCCGTATCCGCCTTGGCGCTTATGGCGACCGCTGCTGATGCGAAGACATTTCGCTATTCAACCACTGGTGATATTCTTGGACTCGATCCTCATATGAACAATGAGGGTCCGACCAATACGATGAAGAGTAATGTTTTTGGTCGTTTGATCCATCGGTTGCCAGATCTTTCCTTGGAGCCCGATCTTGCGACCGAATGGGAGCGGATCGACGATACCACCTGGCGCTTCAAACTCCGAGAAGGGGTGACCTTCCATAATGGGAATCCCTTCAATGCGGATGACGTCGTCTACTCCTTCAAGCGACAAATTCAAGAAACCTCGGATATGGGCTTTGCGTTGTCGTCAGTCGAAGCCGTCAACAAGATCGACGACTTTACTGTCGAGATATTAACCAAGGGCCCAGATCCTATTCTGCTGTTGAATATGCCAAACTTCTACATCGTCGATCAGGAGTATATGGAAGAGAACGACGCTTTTGAGGTGATCCAGGAAGCTGGTAAGATCAACTTTGCCAACACCAACGCTAACGGCACCGGACCGTTCAAGGTGGTTGAATGGGTACAGGACAATCAGGTCGTACTGGAGCCATTCGAGGGGTGGTGGAATCAAGAGAACCGAACGGACAACATCACTCGAGCCGAATTCGTTCCGATCTCCAATGATGCGACCCGTGTCGCAGCACTCCTCTCTGGCGAAATTGATCTTATGTATCCAGCTCCTTTGCAGGACATCGATCGCCTAAACGCTGACGACAATGTCGAGGTCTTGCAAGGTCCAGAACTTCGCACAATTTTCCTGGGTTTTGACCAGCACCGTGATGAGCTGATGGACATGCCTGGCTCGGGCAAGAATCCTTTTAAAGATGTGCGTGTTCGTAAAGCTTTTGCCCATGCGATCGATACGTCAGCCATTCAGCGTGTCGTCATGCGAGGAGCGTCAACCCCGACCGGCCTTATGGTGGCACCCGGAATCAACGGATTCCAAGAGGATATGAACACGCCATATGCCTATGATCCTGAGCAGGCGAAAGCGCTCTTGGCTGAAGCCGGTTTTGGCGATGGGTTTTCTGTCACTCTAGACTGCCCGAATGATCGCTATGTCAATGATGAAGCGATCTGCACTGCCGTCATCCCGATGCTACAGCGCGTTGGAATCGACGTCAGCTTGAACGCACAGACCAAGTCGCTGCATTTCAACAAGATTGGCGAGGCCGAGCAGAACAACACAAGCTTTTTCATGCTGGGTTGGACACCTGGTTCATATGATGCGTTGAACCCGCTGCAGAACTTGATGACGATCGATGGTGCAGGGCAGGGGTCCTGGAATTCTGGTCGCTACAGCAACCCAGCGATCGAAGAGTTAACGGACGAAATTGCCGTGACTGTCGACGAAGAAAAACGCAATGCCCTGATCAGGGAAGCCTTTCAGATCCACTATGACGATGTTGGTCATCTGCCGTTGCATCAGCAGGCGTTAGCCTGGGGTCTTCGCTCCGATACTGTTGAGAGTGTGATCCAACGGCCGTTTAATGATGTCGACCTCCGCACCGTCGTCATGAAGTAAGTAGGGACTGATGCTCGGAAGTCTTAAATTGAGGCTTCCGAGCAGCGCCCACGCTATGCTGGCTGTATCACCTTGATTGCCTTCGTTATCCAGCGGCTGTTTCAGGCTGTTTTGGTTATGCTCGTTGTCGGGCTGATCTCATTCTCGCTATTTCAGTTTGTCGGCGATCCCGTGAACAATATGGTTGGTATCGATGCCACGATCGAGCAGCGGGAGGCGTTGCGCGAACGGCTGGGCCTCAACGATCCCATTCCTGTGCAGTTCGCGACATGGGCAGGCAATGCCGTGCAGGGCGAATTCGGCAAGTCGTACCGGATGGGCAAGCCAGTTGGTGAGCTGATCGCTGAGCGTCTGCCTGCAACGTTGGAGTTGGTCGCGCTCTCCGCGTTAATTGCGCTAATCGTTGGTATCCCGATGGGTGTCTATACTGGTCTCCATCGAGAGAGCTGGCTGTCAAAGGTCTTTCTTGCGACATCGTTGATTGGCATCTCGATCCCAACCTTCCTGATCGGCATTCTCCTGATCTTGATTTTTGGCGTATGGCTGGGCTGGCTGCCGACATTTGGCCGCCAAGGGCTGGTTGACCTCGGGCTTTGGAAGACCAGCTTTCTAACGGCTAAGGGCTGGAGCCACATTATCATGCCGGCTATCACACTTGCCCTTTTTCAGCTGACCCTCATCATGCGCCTTGTGCGCGCCGAAATGCTGGAAGTCCTTCGCACGGACTACATCAAATTCGCTCGAGCTCGCGGTCTACCTAACCGCGCCGTCCACTTTGGTCATGCGCTCAAGAACACGCTGGTACCGGTAATTACCATCACTGGCCTTCAGATAGGCTCACTGCTTGCCTTTTCGATCATCACCGAAACAGTGTTCCAATGGCCGGGTATGGGGTTGCTGATCATTCAGGCGATTAGTTTCGTCGACATCCCAATTATGTCCTCTTATCTGGTACTCATCGCGCTCTTTTTTGTAGTGATCAACCTGATCGTTGACCTCCTTTACTATACCGTCGACCCTCGTCTCCGGATCGAGCGACCATCGTCGACAGGCGGTAGCTGATGCAAAACATTGAGCGAAGGTCAGAATCCCCCCGTCACCAAAATCGATTGATCGACGCCGCGCGCCGTTTTTTCGATGGCGATGTCTTCTATAGCTTTAAGCGCTCTCCGGTCACCATCGTTGCCTTTATCGTTACGGTCCTGATGTTTTTTGCGGCGATCTTTGCGCCTTGGCTGGCGCCGCACAATACAAGTGACATAGCAAGCCTTGATCTGATGAACGCCTTCCGGCCGCCGGCCTGGACTGAGGGCGGCGATTCGCTGTTTCCGCTCGGCACCGACGATCAAGGCCGTGACGTTCTGTCAGCCATGATGTTCGGGCTCAGAATTTCGCTCTATGTGGGCTTTGCTGGGGTTCTCGTGGCGGCCATCTTTGGCACCTTGCTAGGTCTGCTATCTGGTTATGTTGGTGGTTGGTTAGACAGCATCATCATGCGGATTGCTGACATTCAGCTGACGTTCCCAGCTATTCTCATTGCGCTGCTCTTTGATGGCATCGTTCGTTCACTTCTTTCGACGACGTTGCAAAAAGACTTCAAAATGACGGTCCTAATCTTGGCGATTGCCGCGTCGCAATGGGTGAACTTCGCGCGGACCGTGCGTGGTTCCACCATGGTCGAAAAGAATAAGGAGTATGTGCAGGCGGCGCGTGTAATCGGTATACATCCAGTGATGATCATGCTTCGGCATGTTCTCCCGAACGTGACCGGCCCCGTACTGGTCATTGCTACGCTCAGTTTGGCGATCGCCATTCTGACAGAAGCGACGCTCTCCTTTCTTGGCGTTGGCGTTCCAGTGACCCAACCCTCTCTCGGTACATTGATTCGTATCGGCAATGATTTTCTGTTTTCTGGCGAATGGTGGATGACCATCTTCCCAGGAATCGCCTTGGTCGCACTCGTCCTGGCCGTCAATCTTCTTGGCGACTGGCTGCGCGACGCCCTCAATCCAAAGCTCAGGTAATCCGATGGCGCTTTTGGAAGTCGACAACCTGCGCATCGAATTCCCAACACGTCGGGGAACCCTTGTTGCCGTCGATGATATCTCATTTTCAATCGATGAAGGTGAAGTGCTCGGCGTCGTCGGCGAGAGTGGTGCCGGCAAATCTCTAACAGGAGCGTCGATTATCGGTCTTCTGGAGCCCCCAGGCCGTATCGCCGGTGGCACAATCCGACTGAACGGTCGCCGGATCGACAATCTCTCATATGAGGAAATGCGGCGTATCCGTGGGCGCGAAATCGGCGCGATCTTCCAAGATCCACTCACGAGTTTAAACCCGCTCTACACCGTTGGCCGTCAGTTGGTCGAAACCATACAGACCCATACCGATCTCGCGTCAGCCGGGGCGCGTAGTCGAGCCATCGAGCTCCTGGCAGAAGTCGGGATCCCTGCGCCAGAGCGTCGGATCGATGGCTATCCTCATGAGTTTTCCGGTGGGATGCGCCAACGTGTTGTGATTGCCTTGGCGTTGGCTGCCAATCCTAGGCTGATTGTTGCCGATGAGCCAACGACCGCTCTCGACGTTTCTATTCAAGCCCAGATCATCGCCTTGCTAAAGCGCCTTTGCCGAGATCACGGCGCTGCTGTCATGCTGATCACCCACGATATGGGCGTTATCGCTGAGACCGCAGATCGCGTCGCAGTCATGTATGCCGGACGGATTGCTGAGATCGGTCCTGTTAGGGATGTCGTCAAACATCCAAGCCACCCCTATACGGAAGGTCTTATGGGATCAATTCCGGTGATCGGCCATCGCTTGGATCGTCTCACCCAGATCGACGGTGCAATGCCGCGCCTGACTGAAATACCTCGAGGATGCGCCTTCAACCCTCGCTGCCCTAAGGTCACCGACCGCTGCTATAGCGATCGTCCAGAACTCACACCAACCGGAAACACATCTGCTGCCTGCTGGGTTGCTGAGCGAAGCATTGTTGATCAACCGCGTCGTGGCACGACAAAAAGCCTTGGTGAGTCACAATGACCGATCCCGTTGACCAAACTGCCAAGGCCCATGTCATCCCTGCCGTTGTCGCGAGCGACGCTGATGCCAGCGTGGCTAAGGCTCCTGATCTTGTCGTGGTGCATGACTTAACCAAGGTGTTCGACATATCGCCCCCCTTACTGAACCGTGTGATCGAGGGGCAGGGCCGGGTGGAGCTGAAGGCTGTCGATGGTGTGAGCTTCTCGATCCCCAAAGGCCAGACCTTCAGCCTGGTTGGCGAGAGTGGCTGCGGCAAGTCGACTGTTGCTCGGCTCTTAGTCGGTCTTTACGCCCCAAGTGCTGGTCGGATTGTCTTCGATCAAACTGATATGGCTGCGCCAAGAAGCCGATCGGAGGACAAGGCACTTCGCGCGCGCATGCAAATGATCTTTCAAGATCCCTATGCCAGTCTGAACCCGCGGTGGCGCGTTCGAGACATCATTGCCGAGCCAATCCTCGCCTTTGGGCTTGTTGAAAGCGATGGGCTAGAAGACAGAGTTGGAGCGCTGCTGACACAGGTCGGATTGAGCCCTGCGGATGGAGAGAAATTTCCCCACGAGTTTTCCGGTGGTCAACGCCAGCGGATATCCATTGCTCGTGCTCTGGCCGGCGAACCCGAGTTCTTAGTTTGTGATGAGCCGACTTCAGCTCTCGATGTCTCGGTACAGGCGCAGATCCTTAACCTGATGAAGGATTTGCAAAAGCGCTTCGGCCTTACCTTTCTCTTCATTAGCCACAATCTTGCCGTGGTTGATCATATCTCTGATACGATTGGCGTGATGTATCTCGGCCGACTTTGCGAAGTTGCCAGCCGCGATGCCATGTTCCAACGCCCACGCCATCCCTACACGCGGCTACTCCTCGATACCATTCCCGATCTTGATATGACGGGGCGTGAGCGATCACCCGTCGCGGGCGAGGTCCCCAACCCCATCAATCCGCCAACGGGCTGCGCCTTCCATCCGCGCTGCCCGTTCGCCGATGACCGCTGCAAACAGGAGCGTCCCGAATTGAAGCCTGATCCCGTTGATGGCGCCCAAATCGCCTGTCACGCCTTCGAAGAGGGTAGGTTGCCGTCATCCAATGGGGACCAGACGACGTGACCTCGACCAGAGATCAGGCGCTGGCGAACGCTCGCACCCATTTTGATCATGGCGACTTTCAAGCCGATTTGGCGAAACGCATTGCGGTGCCGACGGAGAGCCAGGAGCCTGGCCGACGCTCTGAGCTCTATCGATATCTTCTGCAAGAGATAGGTCCTTGGCTTCGGCGTTATGATTTCGCCATCGAGATCTTTGAGAATAGCGACTCGTCTGGGGGGCCTTTTCTGCTCGCAACCCGCCAGGAAGACGATCAGGCTCCGACACTGCTAACATATGGTCATGGCGACGTTGTTAGAGGTATTTCGGAGCAGTGGCGGGACGGCCTCGATCCTTGGGCGATTACCGTCGAAGGGGATCGATGGTATGGCCGTGGCACAGCCGACAACAAGGGCCAACACAGCATCGTCATGGCAGCACTTGCCCAGGTGATCGAAACCCGTGGGCGACTCGGCTTTAATGCGAAGGTCCTCATCGAAACCGGCGAAGAAGTTGGTTCACCAGGCCTCCAGGCACTCTGCGATACACAGACCGAGAAGTTCGCGGCCGATCTGTTTCTCGCATCTGATGGTCCACGGCAATCTCCAAACATTGCTGATATCTCGCTTGGTAATCGTGGCGGGATAGCCTTTGATCTTTCGGTCAATCTTCGAGAGGGCAGCCGACATTCCGGTCACTATGGTGGGTTGATTGAAGACCCAGGCATAACGCTCGCTCACGGGCTCGCGACCATCACCGACAAACGCGGACGCATCCTCGTTGATGACTGGTTGCCGAAATCTGTCCCAAAGAATGTGACGGCCACGCTGCGTGGCCTTACGCTAGATGCTGGTGATGCGGCGCTTGTAGGACCGGACGATTGGGGCGAGCCTGGCCTAACGCCTGCGGAAAAGGTGCTTGGCTGGACCGGCTTCATTGTTCTCGCCTTCATCACTGGCCGGCCAGAGAATCCGGTAAATGGCGTTCAGCCGGACGCACGTGCCCGCTGTCAGATTCGTTTCACAGCTGATGTCGACGAAGAGGATCTGTTGCCGGCGCTTCGTCGCCATCTGGATAGGGAAGGCTTTCCGCAAATCGAGATTAGGCAGGCGGGACACGCAACCTTCCCCGCCTGGCGGACCGATCCTGATAACCCCTGGGTCGATAAAACGCTTGAGTCAATGGCCAGGACCCTTGGCTACCGGCCGAACTTGATTCCCAATTCGTCGGGCGGACTGCCAAGTGCGATCTTCGCCCATGCGCTTGATGTTCCCGTCATCTGGATCCCTCACTCCTATGGCGGTTGTCGTCAGCATGGGCCTGATGAGCATCTTCTTGCGTCGACCACCCGTGAGGCGCTGGAGATCATGACAGGTCTGTTTTGGGATCTGGGGCTCGACTGATCTCGATAGCTGACCAGGTTGCGTCGGGGGTTATGTGTCCTACGGTGGTTCCAGCATGGTTCTTCAACGTTGGCGTCGCCACCGCTTGAAGGTGTCTCCGGGCACCGTCGTCGATTGCTCCTAGCCGGTCCAGAAGTGCCAAGAGTGCGACCGACGAAGCGCGGGTGGCGCCGTCTTCGACTTTAAGGGCAATCCCGAGTGCGCGGTCCGGCCAAGCCGCGGTGTAGACCCCTTCCGCGCCGGTCTTTGCGACCACTCCCGGCAAGGCTTGCATAATGAGTGTGCAAGGTCGCTCCAGCCCGGCCACCATCTCCGGATGTTGTCTCATCGCTTCTGCAATGCGATGGCAGGCCTTCTGTCTCTTGGTAGGTAATCTAGCTGGTGCTGCGAATCGCGCCATAGCGAGCGCAAGGTTGTCGAGTGGAATAGCGAACGTCGGAATGCCGCATCCGTCGATGGCTGGTGCCGGAAGCTCAGCGATACCGCTCATCGCCTTTAGTGTGTCAGCGATCAGCTCCTGAACTGGATGATCTGGACGGCTATAGCCCTTCGTCGCGACACCAAGATGCTTTGCGAGCGTCAGCATACCCGCGTGTTTGCCGGAACAATTATTGTGGAGGGCACTCGGTGTATCGCCGGCGCTCAGCAGGTTCTCCATCGACGGCGCATGGCTGGGTAAATGGGCACCGCATTCCAGGTCCATTGGCGACAGCCCCAGCTTCTCAAGCCATGTGGTGACAGCATCGACATGACGGGGCTCGCCATTGTGAGAGGCACATGCAAGGGACAATTCTTGTGCTGTCAGATGAAAATGATCCGCTGCGCCTGTTTCGACCAACGAGATCGCCTGCAGCATCTTGACGGCAGATCGTGGAAATACAGGTCGGTTGGTCTTGCCTCGTGCGAGCAAAACCTGTCCATCGGACCCGGCGACCGCAAAGCTGACGCGGTGCCGGCTTTCGACGACATTTCCTCGGTGGATGTGGATACGCGGCCTATCGCCAATTATATCGTTTGTTTGCATCGACTCGCTCCATCTTGCGCCAAGTTCGCATCTCGCCCGTCATCCGTGAGATTTGGGTCGTCGCCACCGTTCAGGGTATAAAAGCGGGTTATCCCGACGGAAACGCGCGCGCCATGTCTCGCTATTTTGATGGCGGTTCTAGTCTGAAATCCGCAACCAAGGGGTAGTGATCAGCAGGCCAGGTCTTGCCGAGTTTCTCCCGGACCACAACAGGGTCTCCAAGAGGCACGACGTCAGTCGTATGCCCGATATGGTCGATTGCACTGAACAGATTGAGGCCGAGATCAAAGTGATATGTTGATCCTTTGACCGGTACAAAGGCGAGCCCGATTGACTGAAGCGTTTCATGCAGTGAGGAACCAAGACGCGCATTGAGATCACCTGCTAGAAACACCGTCTCTCCGATCTCAATCCAGGGTGTTAGGCGCCGAGCGACGAGGTCGGTGGACCGTCGGCGATTGTCTCGGCTGGCATAATCGAAATGTACATTTATCAAACGAAAATTCGAGTTCGCCTCTCGATCTCGAAAGTGCACCCAGGAGGCGAAAGCCGGATAGGAGCCGTTGAATGTACGCGAATAGAGAATATCAGGTGTGTCAGAAAAGAAGAACCAGCCTTGGTCAAGTATATCGAACCGATCTACTCGATAGAATACAGGTTGGGTTGATGGAAAGATCCGCCAATCACCAATAGCAGCGGCGCGATAGTCAGGATTGTTGCTAAGCAGCCACGACCGCGCAAGGTTTTCACTGTCATCGTCGCTTCCGGCGAAACTTTCCATCTCTTGAAAGGCGACGATATCCGCGTCGAGTGCTTTGAACGTCGCGTCCATGGGTTGCTTTCGTCGCTCCCAGTCTCCTCTGGACCAGCGGCCCTTCTTCTTATTCAGAAGAATGTAGTGGACGTTAAAGCTTGCGAGCCGAAGAGAGCCGGCAGGCTTGTCTTGGAGCGATGTCCCGCTGGAGTGACGAAAGTTCTCACAACCCGACACAAGGAGGAAGGCGGTGAGACAGGCGACAAGACCTCTCATGATGATCCAGAGCAATCGATGATGCCATCACCGTCATCCATAAGGCGCTTCGCCATCAATTTCGAGCCCAGTCGTCCTATCTTTGTTGACCAGTGAGCGTTCGATCGCCGCTCCTGACACCGGACAGGCCGCAGACAAAGGGTGACTGTCGCAGCTGTTGCCCTCAGTGCCGGGCGACGGCCTGAGCCTTCGGATCAGCGAGCCCATGAGATGCCCATTGTTACATCATCTTCAGGCACAACGCGTAGACGCTTCGGACGACACGTGATTTTGTAGACTCGTGCGCATTTCGCCAAGCGCCAGGCTTATCCACTCATGAGGCTTTGATGGCTCTCCCTTCTTCTTCGCGTTTTGTCATTATCGGCGGCGGCATCGTCGGTTGCTCAACGGCCTACCACCTCGCGAAAATGGGCGAGGAGGTCCTGTTGCTGGAGAAAGCTAAGCTGACATCAGGATCAACATGGCATGCGGCGGGGCTCGTCGGACAGTTGCGTTCAAGCGCTAACGTTACGCAGCTTCTTGGATATTCGATCGAGCTTTACAAGCGCCTGGAAGAGGAGACGGGCCTTGCCACCGGCTGGAAGATGAATGGCGGCCTTCGCCTCGCCTGTAATCAGGAGCGTTGGATCGAGGTCAAGCGCCAAGCGACCACGGCTCACTCCTTTGGGCTGAAGATGGAACTACTCACACCTTCCGAAGCGCAGCAGCTTTGGCCTCTGATGACGGTTGATGATGTGGTCGGCGCGGCTTTCCTGCCGACCGATGGCCAAGCGAGTCCCTCTGATATAACGCAGGCCCTTGCTAAAGGCGCACGTATGTCGGGAGCACAGCTCGTTGAGGACACGCCCGTCACTGGCATTGCGGTCGAAAAAGGCAGCATTAGAGCCGTTGAGGTTGAGTCCGGGAGGATCGAGTGCGAGCGGGTGATCTGTTGTGCTGGCCAATGGACACGCACGCTAGCAGCAACCGTCGGCGTCAACGTTCCACTAGCGAGCGTCGAACATCAATATATGATCACCGAACCCTGTGATGTGCCCAGTGATCTGCCGACGCTGCGTGATCCCGATCGCTTGACCTATTACAAAGAAGAAGTGGGTGGTCTGGTAATGGGGGGGTATGAGTCAAACCCGATCCCTTGGGCTATCAATGGCATACCCGACGGTTTTGACTTCACGCTTTTGAACTCAAACTACGATCACTTCGAACCGATCATCGAGCTTGCTCTCTCGCGGGTCCCCGCGCTGCGGACCACAGGCATCAAGCAATTGATCAATGGTCCCGAAAGTTTTACGCCCGATGGTAACTTCATCTTGGGTGAAGCGCCTGAACTTAAAAACTTTTTCGTTGGCGCAGGTTTCAATGCCTTTGGCATTGCATCGGGAGGTGGGGCAGGAATGGCCCTCGCCGAATGGGCATCCAATGGCCGACCACCTTATGACCTCGCAAACGTAGACATACGGCGCTTTGGCCGGCCTCATCAGGATACGGAATGGGTGCGTGCACGAACCCTGGAAGCTTACAGTAAGCACTACACCATGGCCTGGCCCTTCGATGAGTATGAGAGCGGACGCCCGAGCCGCCGTTCGCCGCTCTATCCGATCCTTCTAAAGTCGGGAGCAGTCATGGGCGAGAAGCTAGGCTGGGAGCGTCCGAATTGGTATGCGACGCATGCTGAGGCAGCTCATGATATCCACACCTTTGGGCGTCCCAACTGGCATGATGCCGTGTCCCGCGAGCACCATGCCTGCCGTCAGAGAGCGGCTCTTTTTGATCAAACCTCTTTTGCCAAATTTACATTGAAAGGCGCGGATGCTGAGGCCGCACTCGGCTGGATCGCTGCGAATCGGGTCGATCGACCAGTTGGGTCCGTGATCTATACGCAGATGCTCAACAAGAGCGGCGGTATCGAATGTGATCTTACCTGCGCCCGGATGGCTGAGGATGAATACTACATCGTGACGGGCACTGGGTTTGCGACCCGCGATTTCGATTGGATTTCCAGAAACATCCCGAGTGGCATGCACGCCGAACTGGTGGATGTGACTTCGGCAGGGGCCGTCCTGTCATTGTTTGGGCCGAACGCGCGCGATATTCTGACCGAACTGACGTCTTCCGATATCGCGAACCACGCACTTCCGTTTGGTACATGGAAGCGGATTGGCATCGCCGGTTGTCCGATAACGGCTCTTCGCATCACCTATGTTGGTGAGTTGGGTTATGAACTTCATCTGCCCGTTGAGTATGCCGTAACAGTTTATGAAGCCTTGCAAGAGGTCGCAGCGAAGCATGGTCTCCAGAATGCAGGATATCGGTCGATCGAAACTCTCCGATTAGAAAAGGGCTATCGCGCCTGGGGCTCCGACGTTGGTCCAGACCACACACCGATCGAGGCCGGCCTAGTCGGACTGGTCAAATTGAAAACGGGGCAAGATTTTCTCGGTCGCGCCGCTCTGTTGGCGCAACAAGAAACAGGTATGAAGAAAAGGCTTGCCACCTTCACGGCAGATCCTGATGTGATCTTGTATGGTCGCGAGACAATCTACCGGAATGGTCAACGCTGTGGTTGGCTTTCATCCGGTGGATTCGGGCACTGGATCGGCCAATCCATTGGTCTTGGATATGTGCGGAATCCGAGTGGTGTTACGCTAGACTACGTGTTATCCGGTCGCTACGAGCTTGAGGTTGCATCCCATCGAGTGCCCGCAGAGGTCACACTCGACCCTCTTTACGACCCTAAGATGGCCAAGATACGCGTATAGGCATCGTTTCAAGAACTACCTCAATCGACGAAGCGACCAAGGCGGACGGCAGTCTGTCCCTTCCATAGGCGGCGGGACGGCATAATGAGCACACAATCGTCGTAGGGGGTCACCACTGGGAGGTCACCGTCCTGTCCGATGAGGGTGCCAGCGTCCGGTAGTACTTCCATGCCTTTGAAATCCTGAGCAAAAGAGAATTCATCCGAAGCGATCGTCACAGGGCCGGTCACCTGGATGACACGCTGCTGATCAGGGCATGGCCTGCTCTTCAAAAACTCTTCGCCAATGGTGGCGTCAACTATATCCAGCATATGAAGAAAGCGAAGGGCAATCTCAACTGAACGGGGACCTGAAACGGCCTCCCAGTGCTGCCCGGCCTCATACAAGAGCGCCTTCTTTGCGCTCGACGGATTGCCGAAATCCTCAAAGTCGCGCATCCGTTTGCCGGCAGCGTGCCCCGCGTCAGCAACAATGTGTTCAGGCGTGCCCAGACGCTTGGCAAGATCTCGTCCTTTTTCCAGCGGTCCCGCCATCATGAGAGGAGTCTGGCAACGTTGCATGGAATGGAGATCTAGCAGCATGTCGACAGTTTCCAACCAGGGACGCACCTGCCTAGCGCGAGATAGTTCCGACGATTGTCGACTGCTATTGAGAGTCGAGAGATCCCAAAGGCGATTAAAGTCCTCATCGATCCAGCGTGTTGCCGTCGGATCAACAGGCTCGAAAGCTTGATAGGCCTCAATATTCATGAAGCCGAGGCTTAGTTTTCCTTGTTTTGGTCGCACATTGTTACTGAAGAGCCAATCCAGAGCGACCGCTCCGCAGGGTTCATTGCCATGGACGATAGCGCTGATCATCACATGCGGCCCGGCGGTTCCCGAGTCGAAGCAAGTTATCCCAGAAATGCCGGTGTTGCCGGCAAGATAGGGGGTAATGTCCGGGATATCGATCTCGACGGGATAGTCGTCGGGTGTTGTGGTCATCATTTGTCTCCGCTTGCGAAGGCTGCCTTGGCCATTAAACTCGAAGCTGCCGGCAGCAGACCAGTGTGCAAGGATCGAGAGAGACAGAAAAATGACCTCACCGCGCGTCGCACTCCTTGGGCTTTGCCTCGAAAGCAATCGCTTTTCGCCGACGGCAACCAAGGACGACTTCATCAGCCGGTACTGGTTTGAGGGCGATGCCATGCTGGCAGCTGGCCGCGCACCTGTCAGTCCCCTTGCGCAAGAGGCCGGTGCGTTCATTCGTATGATGGATGCCACTGGACCGTGGCAGCCCGTGCCGCTGATTTTGACGTCTGGCTATCCGAGTGGGCCGATCGCTGGCGATTTCTTTCGGATGACGCTTCAGCGCATGGTGGATGGGTTGAAGGACGCTATGCCTCTCGACGCAGTCTATATCTGCAACCATGGCGCTATGGTGGGTACAGATGACCTGGACCCCGATGGGACGATGTTCAAGACAATCCGTGCCACGGTTGGACCAAACTGTCGAATCGTCGTTACCTTGGATCTGCATGGTAACATCTCGAAACGCATGGTCGAAAGTTCTGATTTGATCGTCGGCTATCGGACCAATCCCCATGTTGATCAAATCGAACGGGGGGAGGAGGCTGCTGCATCACTTCGGCTCATGCTTGCAGGCCTTGCCGATCCGAAGCCAGTTCTGGTGAAACTACCGCTTGCACCTGCCTCCGTCACGCTGCTGACGGCTGATGGCCCCTATGCCGACCTCATCGATCTCGGCCAGCGGCGGCAGGCCGAGCTTTCTGGCGCAATACTCAATGTCTCGGTCTTCGGCAATTTTGTGTTTTCGGACACGCCGGACAATGGTATCGGCGTCGTTGTTACCGGGCGCCGGGATCGGGCGCCGGCCGAAGCGCTCGCAAGGGAGATCGCCAAGCAGGCCTGGGCTGATCGGACGCGATTTAAGAAGCCTTTGACCTCACTCGACGCCGCCGTTCACCTGGCGACAGCCAACGAGAGGAGGCCGCTGATCTTTTCAGATGCCGGCGACAATCCTGGCGGAGGTGGCTCCGGACGCACAACCGAGCTTCTGAAGGCGCTGACCGACGTCGGTGCGCCTCGCGTACTGTTTGGCTCATTTTTCGATCTCCCGCTTGCGCAGGAAGCCCACCAACTCGGCCTCCACGCTACATTTCAAGCGCGCTTTAATCGTCATCCGGGAACGCAATTTGATACTGGGTTCCAGGCCGAGGCCACGATTGTTGGTCTTCATGACGGCCAGGTCATGGGAAAGCTTGGGCTCTTTCAGGGCCGGGAGCTGTCACTTGGTCCGTCGGCGGCCCTCAGGATTGGCGATGTCACGGTCGTTGTGATCAGTGAACGTTCACAGACCGCAGATCCGGTTTTCTTCGAGATGTTCGATCTTGATATCGGAGCAGCGCATACTGTCGTGGTGAAATCACGCGGGCATTTTCGCGCAGGCTTTGCGCCTTGGTTCGGTCCTGAACAGGTGATCGAAGTTGACACGGCAGGACTGACTTCGCCCGTTCTTGAGCGATTTAAATGGCGGGGACTTCCGCGCCCGATCTACCCGCTGGATGAGGATACGACGTGGCAAGTACGCTAATGATGTTGTTCTGGCGAGACATCGGCAAATCGGGACTTGTCCAAATCGATGAACTGTGACGAAACTTCATGAGTGACGCGTATCACGAGGCCAAAACAAGGAAAAGCGTTATGAAACGATCCCCACTTCGTCTGACGATGACTGCAATAACATCGATGATGATCGCAGCGCCGGCCATCGCCGAAGACTTGACTATCGGTCTTGCCTCGGAACCGACATCCATCGATCCGCACTATCACAATCTCGGCCCGAACAATGCGCTAGCCAGGCATATCTACGGCAACCTGATTATGCAGGACGAGAACCAACAGCTCCAACCTGGGTTGGCCGTTTCCTGGGAGGCGATTGACGATCTCACCTGGGAGTTCAAGCTTCGCGAAGGCGTGACGTTTCATGATGGGAGTCCGCTAACTGCTGATGACGTGGTCTTCACATTTGAAAGGGCCCCAAACGTTCCGAACTCGCCGTCTAGCTATGCGACCTATATCAAGGGGAAGACAGCGGTCAAAGTCGATGATTTGACTGTTCACATCAAAACGGAAACCCCCTATCCGCAGATGGCAACAGACGTCTCGACAATTCCGATTATATCAGTCGAGGCAAGTGAAGGTGCGAGCACCGAGGATTTCAATGCGGGCAAAGCTGCGATTGGTGCAGGGCCCTACAAGTTTGTCGAATATGTCCCGGGTGATCGGATCGTTATCGAACGTAATCCTGACTACTGGGGTGAAGCGCCAGCTTGGGACACCGTGACCTTTAAGGCCATCAAATCAGGTCCGTCTCGCGTTGCTGCCTTGCTGGCAGGTGACGTTGATGTGATCGCGTCGGTGCCGACCACCGATATTGAAAGCCTTGAAGGCGATGAGAATGTCAGCCTGTTCCAAGGCGTATCCAATCGGGTCATCTATCTCCATCTCGATCACGACCGTGCCGACTCGCCGTTCGTCAAAGCCAAGGATGGCGGTGCGATCGAAAATCCGCTTAGAGACCAGCGCGTACGCATGGCGATCTCGAAAGCTATCAATCGCGATGCCATCGTTGATAGGGTCATGGAGAACGTGGCCCTGAAGGCTGGTCAGCTGTTGCCTGAGGGGTTTTTTGGCGTGAGCCCCAACCTTCAGCCTGTCGACTATGATCCGGAGGGTGCCAAGGCGCTGCTCGCTGAAGCAGGTGTGCCTGACGGCTTCGGCCTTACGATCCATGGTCCTAACGACCGTTACATCAATGATGCCAAGATCGCGGAGGCGGTGGCACAGATGCTTACACGTGTCGGAATCGATACCGCCGTGGAAACGATGCCCCGTTCCGTCTACTTCAAACGCGCGTCTACCGGCGGGCCAGATGGCACGCCAGAATTCTCCTTTATCCTGGTCGGCTGGGGTGCTGGTTCAGGTGAAGCTTCATCGCCGTTGAAGTCGCTGATTCACACCTATGACAAAGAACGCGGCTTTGGGGCTTCCAACCGAGGACGTTATTCCAACCCTGAGGTCGATGCTTTGATCGAGGAAGCCCTCGCAACCATCGATGATGCCGCTCGTGAGGGTATGCTTGCTCAGGCTACCGAGATAGCGATCAACGATGGCGCAATCATCCCGCTTCACTATCAGGTCAACACTTGGGGCACGCGAAAGGGGTTGAAATACATTCCTCGTACCGATGAGTACACGCTCGCAACAAGCGTCGCTCCAGAATAGTAAACTCGGGATAAGTGGCCCCGCCAATGATTGGCGGGGCCATGTGCCGGATTAAACGATGTCGGTCTATATCGTCAGACGCCTCCTGCAAAGCTGCATTGTGGTTGTGGCGATGTCGCTGATCGTGTTTCTAGGCGTCAACGTCATCGGCGATCCTGTGCACATGTTCGTCAGTCCCGAGGCGGATCAGGCCGAGATCGAGCGGGTTATCCGCGATTTGGGCCTCGATCGGCCTATTCATGAGCAATATGGTTTCTTCGTCCTAGGTGCACTTGAGGGAGATTTGGGACGAAGCTTCGTCTTCGGTGAACCTGCCTTGAAGTTGATATTGCAGCGCATGCCAGCGACGCTTGAGCTGGCCTTTATGGCGCTCTTGATGGCAATCGTTATAGGCATTCCACTCGGCCTCTATGCAGGACTCAAGCCAGAGTCTTGGAGTTCAAAGACCATCATGGCGGGCTCGATCCTCGGCTTTAGCCTGCCGACATTCTGGGTTGGGATTATGCTGATTATGGTCTTTGCCGTGATGCTGGGATGGCTGCCATCGACCGGACGTGGCGATACTGTCGCGGTCTTTGGCATTGAGGTGAGTTTCTTGACGTGGGATGGACTCCGCCATTTGTTCATGCCGGCGCTGAACCTCGCACTCCTTAAAATCTCGTTGGTCATTCGTCTGACGCGTGCCGGGACACGCGAGGCCGTACATCAAGACTACATCAAATTCGCCCGCGCCAAGGGTTTGAACCCGAAGCGTATCGTGTTTGTGCATCTCTTGCGGAACATTCTCATTCCGGTGGTCACTATCCTTGGCCTGGAGTTTGGTTCGCTGATCGCTTTTTCTGTGGTCACTGAAACTGTCTTTGCCTGGCCCGGGATGGGCAAGCTTCTGATCGAATCCATCCAGCAGCTCGATAGACCTGTCATCGTTGCCTATTTGATGATGATTGTCTTTTTGTTCGTCGTGATCAATCTGTTGGTTGATATTCTGTATTCGGTTCTGGACCCAAGGGTTCGTCTTCAGGACCAAGCCTCGTGAAGGCGGTTCTGGAGAAGTCCCCCGAGCTTGTGGAAGAAGTGAGTACGGCTCCTAAAGCGGAAAGTCCATTTCGTCGTTTTTGGAGTGACTTTTTCGAGAGCTACATCGCCACAATCGGCCTTGTCTTGATCTTGCTCATCATGATGGCGGCGCTGTTGGCGCCATGGATCGCCCCCCAAGATCCCTATGATCTCGGGCAGGTGAGCGTGCTCGACTCGCGCATGCCGCCAGGTTCTGAGTCGATGGACGGCTATACGTTTTGGCTGGGCACAGATGGTGCGGGACGTGACCTTTGGTCCGCCATCCTCTATGGCCTGCGGATCTCTCTCTCAGTCGGTGTCTTGAGTGGTTTCATCGCGCTTCTCGTTGGCATGGTGGTTGGGCTTGTGGCTGCTTATGCCGGCGGTCGTACCGATACGCTGATCATGAGGGTGGTCGACCTGCAGCTCTCTTTCCCTGCTGTGCTCGTCGCCCTCATGCTTCTTGCGATCCTCGGCAAGGGGATCGACAAAATTATCATTGCGTTGATCGTTGCACAGTGGGCCTATTATGCCCGGACGGTGCGGGGTTCGGCCTTGGTCGAACGTAGCAAGGACTACGTCGAGGCGGCCGCCTGTCTTGGCCTCTCTCATGGCCGTATTCTGTTTCGCCACATTCTTCCGAATTGCTTGCCGCCGCTGATCGTCGTGGGAACGGTGCAGACTGCTCATGCGATCGCACTCGAAGCGACGCTGTCATTTCTTGGCGTCGGTCTGCCACAGACGGAGCCTTCGCTTGGTCTATTGATCGCGAATGGTTTCGAATACATGCTCTCCGGTAGGTATTGGATCGCGGTCTTTCCAGGCGTGGCCCTGCTTTTGACAATTGTCGCGATCAATCTGGTTGGAGATCAGCTCCGCGATGTTCTCAATCCGAGGCTGCAGCGATGACCATGGGCCCGGTTCTAAGTGTTCGGGATTTGCAAACCTACTTCTTCACAAAAGCTGGTATTGCTAAGGCCGTTGATGGCATCAGTTTTGAGATTGGTCGGGGTGAGCTGGTCGGGTTGGTGGGCGAATCTGGGTCGGGCAAGACGGTAACCGGTTTTTCGATACTGGGCTTAGTCGATCCACCAGGACGGATTGTCGGCGGCTCGATCAAGATCGGTAGTGCTGAACTGGTTGGACAAAGCGAAGAGCAATTGCGTCCCATTCGCGGGCGTCGAATTGCGATGATCTTTCAGGACCCCATGATGACCCTCAATCCGGTGCTGCGGATCGACACCCAGATGATTGAGACCATAACAGCGCATGAGGGCGTCTCGGTTGAGGCCGCAAGAGAGAGGGCGAGGGCAGCGCTTGCGCGAGTTGGCATTGCGTCGCCGGACGAGCGTCTCATGGCCTACCCGCATCAGTTTTCGGGCGGCATGCGCCAGCGCGTGGCGATTGCGATAGCGCTTCTGCATGAGCCTGAGCTTATCATCGCGGACGAGCCGACGACGGCGCTTGATGTGACGATTCAAGCGCAGATCCTACATGAGGTGCAAAAGCTATGCGCTCAAAGCGGTACGGCACTTCTTTGGATCACACACGATCTAGCTGTCATTGCAGGTCTCGCTGATCGCATTCTCGTGATGTATGCCGGGCGCATCGTTGAACAGGGTGGGGTTGATCAGGTACTCGACAAGCCGCTCCATCCCTATACGCATGGATTGATTGGTTCGGTGCCAAGCCAGAATCGGCGTGGTGAGTTGCTTGCCCAAATTCCGGGCATGACGCCATCTCTTCTTCATCTCGGCAAAGGATGTGCCTTTGCAGCCCGTTGCCCACGTGCTGATGGGCGTTGTGAGAGCGAAGCGCCTGGCTTGACGACTCAAAGCACGAAGAGAGCGTATCGTTGCCATCACCCGCTTCTTGACCCTCCTGAGGCAGCGGCATCATGAACGCGCCGATCATTGCGTTGGATTGCATCGACAAGACGTTCGTGAAGCGCCTCGATGTGGCTGAGAAGTTGGTCAATTTTGTGGGAGGGGATCGGCGGGAGGAGATCGTTCATGCCGTCGATGCCGTCAGCCTGACAATCAGCGAAGGCGAAGTGGTGGGACTGGTTGGTGAGTCAGGCTGTGGTAAGTCAACGCTTGGTCGCGTTGTCGCCGGTATTCATTCGCCGACTGGTGGAACCCTTTCCTACCGCGGCCGGCCAGTCAATGACCTCCAAGGTGAGGAAGCTCAGGCATTTGCGACTAAGGTTCAAATGATCTTTCAGGACCCGATGTCGTCACTCAACCCAAGGTTTCGTGTTCGAGAGATCATTGGTGAAGCACCCCGGGTGCATGGTCAGGTTAAGGCTGGCGAGCTGGACGACTATGTTGATCAGATGCTGCTTCGGGTCGGGCTGGATCCTTCCTACAAGCGGCGTTATCCCCACCAATTTTCAGGCGGTCAGCGGCAGCGTATCGGTATTGCCCGCGCTCTAGCCGTCAAACCGGAGTTCTTAGTTTGTGACGAGGCTGTTGCAGCGCTGGACGTGTCTATTCAAGCGCAGGTACTCAACCTCTTTTCAGCTCTTCGCAAAGATCTTGGACTCACCTATTTGTTCATCAGTCACGATCTCGGCGTTGTCGAACATCTCGCCGACCGGGTCGCGGTTATGTATCTCGGCCGCATTGTTGAAACCGCGCCGACGGAAAGACTCTTTGAGGAACCGAATCACCCCTACACGCGAGCCCTGCTGGCTGAGATTCCGAAAATCGATTCGCGTAAACGCCGCTTCCAACCGATCAAGGGCGAAATACCTTCTCCACTTGACCCGCCAAGTGGCTGCCATTTTCATCCACGATGCCCACATGCAATGGAGAGATGCCGGACAGAACGGCCAGTTCTCAAGACCATCGGTGGCGGGCAACTATCAGCATGTCATTTGAACAACTAGCGTCTGAAGCTGGATCGCTTTCGGGCGTCATCGATCTGCTCGACGCGGTCGATATACTGACGCCACTCGTTTTGGATTCACCGCACTCGGGCGAGATCGCCCCAGCCGACTTTTGCCCAGCTGTGTCAAGGACAGCATGGTTGCATGCGGTCGATCGATATGTCGATCAGTTGTTCGCGGCCGCCCCGGCCCTCGGTGTACCACTAATCCGTGCGGTGTTCCCGAGAATCTATCTCGACGTCAATCGTGCCCTCGATGATCTCGATCCTGCCTGCCTTGCCGACGGATGGGATCAGCCATTTGCGCCAAGTGCTAAAGCACGGTTGGGCAAAGGCCTCGTCTGGATGAACACTCCACCAAATGCGGCGCCACTTTACGCCACGCGGCTTAAACGTCAGGAAGTAAAGTTCCGGATCGAGCGCTATTATCATCCCTATCACGACAGACTAGCGGCCCTGATAAATCGGTCACATGGTCGGCACGGCTTTTCCCTTCACTTGAATTGTCATTCCATGCAATCCGTCTCGCATCAGATGCATGAAGAAGGGGCAGGTGTATCCCGACCCGACTTTATCTTGAGCGACCGCGAGTCAACGACATGTGGATCGAAGATGGTCGGAGCGGTGGAGGAATATTTGGTTAATCTTGGATACTCTGTTGAGGTCAATACGCTGTTCAAGGGGGCAGAAATTGTCCGCCGGCACGGTTGTCCTGACAATGGTCGTCATTCCTTACAGATCGAAATCAATCGCGCGCTATACATGGATGAGACCACGCTCTCGAAGACCGCAGGCTTTGACAAGCTGAAACACGAGATGACAGGTCTTATCGGGCATTTGGGGCGGCTGCGCTTACCATGATCTCAATGATAGAATGACAAGGAATGCGGGAGAAACTGATGGAGCAGCGATCTGTTCTCTGGTCTGATCTTCGATGGCCTGAGCTCAAGGAGTTGGCGACCCCTGAAACGATTGTCATCGTTCCCGTTGCTTCGATCGAACAACATGGGCCCCATCTTCCCGTCATCACCGATACGATGCTCGCGCGAGAGGTCGCGAAGTGCGCGGCTGAGATCGTGATCGAGAAAACACCCGTCTTGGTTACCGAGTGTATTTGGACAGGACTTTCAGAGCATCATATGATGATTGGAGGAACGTTCACCCTCGACTTCACAACCTTTCTTGCGGTGATAAGGGGCGTTGTGCAGTCATTACAGCGTCAGGGATTCGAGCGCGTCTTCTTGATGAATGCCCATGGCGGCAATATCGCTGCTCTCCAAACAGTTGTTGAAGAGCTGACGCGAGAATTTGGCATGCGTCTGGTCACGGCAACCTATTGGACTCTTGGCGCAAGGGCGCTCGGCGCCCATCTCGAACGGCAAAAGGGAATTCGCCACGCTTGCGAAGCTGAGACCTCTATGATGATGGCCATCGCCCCGGATCTTGTCGATCCTGGACGCTTTGATGAAGCGGCATGCCCAGATCCAAGAGACGAAGCCGATGTGGATATGGATGGCTCCTATCGCTGGATCAGCTTCGCCGACAAAACGCCATCAGGTGCTCTCGGTGATCCGCGTGTCTCATCGGCAGACAAAGGGCGGCTATTGCTCGACACCGCAGCGCGCTCTGTGGCTGCTAAGCTGCTCGACCCAACCTTTTGGCCAGGTGATCGTCAACGCGCTGAGGTGTGAGGCAACGCGACGATCGGTCTAGCGCCGATCGTCAAACAGGGTCCTAGGACTATTTGGATTTCTTGGCAGGGGCCTTCTTTCTCGTTGTCTTGCGCGGCGCTTTCTTCGGTTCTGGCTTGCGACCAAGGCCGATTTTCTTTGCGAGCGCGGAGCGCGTTTCGGCGTAAGCAGGAGCGACCATCGGATAGTCGTCTTTCAGGCCCCAGCGCTGCCGATACTCGTCGGGCGTCATGCCGTAACGTGTCATCAGATGGCGCTTGAGCATCTTCAGCTTTTTGCCGTCTTCAAGACAGATCAAGTAGTCGTGCGTGATTGATCGTTTGATCGACACGGCTGGCTTTGGCTTTTCGACGACGGGTTCAGCTGGCTGTTGGCCAAGGCTAACGAGCTCTTTACCGACAGTCGCGATTAAATCAGGAAGATCGGCAGCGGCGACAGTGTGGTGGGAGACATACGCGCCGACAATTTCCGCTGTCAGCGTGGTGATCTCGTGTTGGTCGGCCTGGTTTTGCTCCGCTTCAACCATGGGGTCCTTCATCCCTTATGATTATCAAGTCCACCTGCTTAGCATAGCAATGGTTGAAGTACAAAGCCGATAAGCAAAATATTCGGTTTCTATTGTCGCAGCTCTTTTAGTCATATCTGAGTATGATCGGGACGACTGCTGTTGGCTTTGGAAGATTTTGTCTCGATAACAATGTTTCGATGTCGGTTAGCCAGAGCGTGATCCCGTTCGTTTTGTCAAAGGCCCTCCACAGAACTTGAGCCTTTGCGAAAAGACAGGCAAGGTTGTCGACGATGAAGAAGAAAAAGAGAGGCCATGCTGACGGCGTTCAAGAAATCTGGCCTCTTTCTTGCTGATCTCTGGCATGACGGTTGTCAAAGTTTGGCTCTAAACAATGGGAGGATTTACTTGATGACGATCAAGACTTGGCTCAGCGCTGCTTTGCTCTCAGCATCGATGGTGATGCCGGGAGTGGCTCATGCCCAAAAAGCAGGCGGCACGATGGTATTTATTGCGCAACCGGAGCCACCATCTCTTGCGTCTTATCTGTCGACGTCTGGACCAATTGGCCTAGTCGCCCCAAAGATCTATGAGGGCCTACTTGACTACGACAAGGACTTGAATGCGGTTCCTGCACTCGCAGAAAGTTTCGAAGTAAGCGAGGACGGCAAGACGGTTACGTTCAATCTCCGAAAGGGCGTTACATGGCATGATGGCGAGCCCTTTACCTCGGCCGATGTTCAGTTCGCGGTCATGGAGGTGCTGAGAAAGATCCATCCGCGTGGTCCGAACTCCTTCAAGGAGGTCGCTGCAATCGAAACACCTGACGAGCATACCGCCGTCTTCAAACTGAATAATCCGGCACCCTACATGACTCGCGCACTTTCAGGCTATGAATCGCCAATGGTGCCCAAGCATTTGCTGGAAGGCCAGGACCCCCGAGACGCAGATTTGGCCAATAATCCCGTCGGGACCGGTCCCTTCAAGTTCGTCGAGTGGAAAAAAGGCCAATATATCCGTCTCGACAAGAACGAGAACTATTGGCAGGAGGGCAAGCCCTATCTCGATCGTGCGGTGGCACGTTTCATTCCCGATGCGTCGACGCGTACAGCAGCGATGGAGAACGGCGAAGTTCACTACGGTGCCTATGGTGCCATTCCTAATGTCGATGTGGTGCGCCTCCGCGAAATGGACCAGATCGGCGTTACGACTGACGGCTACGCAATGATCAATCCGGTCTCCCTTATCGAGTTCGACACGACGGAGCCGCCCTTCGATCAGCCAGCTATCCGCCAGGCGATTTCTTTGGCCTTGGATCGGCAGTTTTTGATCGACAACATTTGGTTCGGTTATGGCAAACCCGCAACGTCAGCGCTCTCCTCAAATTTCTCGGCCACTGGGCTCTATGCTGAGGGCATGCCGAACTATCCTTCAAATGCCGATGTCGAAGCAGCAAACAAACTGCTCGATGAGGCTGGTGTTGCAGCCGATAGCAACGGTGTGCGTGCATCTGCCGTGCTCGACCTAATTCCTTATGGTGAGGATTGGAGACGTGCCGGCGAGTATATGAAGCAGGCGCTTGCCGACATCGGAATCGAGCTCGAACTTCGCTATGAGGACGTGCCAACTTGGCTCAAGCGAATCTATTCTGACTATGACTTCGCGATGAACGTGAATTACTTCTATCAGCTTCCCGATCCAGTATTGGGCGTTCATCGTCACTACGGCACGGACCAAATCCGCCAGGGCACACACTTCGTCAACTCATCTCGCTATAGCAACCCTGACCTTGATGAGTTGCTGGCTGCGGGAACGGTCGAAGCGGATGCGGCAAAACGGACTGAGATTTATCAAGGCGTCCAATCCATTCTTGCCGACGATCTTCCAGTCGTGAACCTGTTTGAAATGGAGTTTCTGACGGTCTTCAATAACAAGCTTAAGGATCATGATACCTCGGCGCTGGGCGCCTATGGCTCGTTTGCCGACGCTTGGCTCGACGAGTGAGTTATTGCATCACCATCACCGGCGGCGACGTTCGCCGCCGGTGTCGTTGCGCTGCATCTGAAACATGAACCACACCGTCAAGCGTCTGCGCTATGTCTTAAAGCGGCTCTTGCAGGCTGTTCCGATTATTTTGGCGATCGTTATCGTCAACTTCTTTTTGTTGCACATGGCCGAAGGCGACGCTGTCGATGTGTTGGCGGGCGAAGCCGGTTCTGCAACGCCTGAATATATGGCGCAGCTGCGAGAGAAATTCGGTCTGGATAAGCCGCTTATTGTCCAGCTCGGCATCTATCTGAAGAACGTTCTCGCCTTTGATTTAGGCTACTCGTTTCGCCATGAGATGCCGGTATCACAACTCGTCTTGGACCGTTTTGTTCCAACGCTACTCTTGATGGTTAGCACGATCATTCTTGCGGTCGGTGTTGGCATTCTCTTGGGGTTGTTGGCGGCAATCGGGCTCAATACCTGGCGCGACAATCTGATATCGATATTTGCCCTCGTGACTTACGCAACCCCGCTTTTCTGGGTCGGGTTAATGATGATCGTCGTCTTTGCACTTAATTTGGGCTGGTTCCCAACCAGCGGCATGGAGAACATTGCAGCCTTCCATGAGGGCTGGGATAGGGTCGTCGACATTGCCCACCACCTTGTGTTGCCGACCATCACGCTTTCGCTCTTTTACTTGGCGCTTTACACGCGACTCATGCGCGCCTCCATGCTCGAGCAAGCCGGCATGGACTATGTGACCACGGCGCGTGCCAAAGGCCTTACAGAGCGCCGCATCATGTTCGTACATGTCTTGCGCAATGCGCTCCTCCCTGTGGTCACCATGGCAGGTGTTCAGGTCGGTGCATTGATCGGTGGTTCGGTGATCGTCGAATCTGTCTTTGCTTGGCCAGGTCTTGGCATGCTGGCCTTTGAAGCGTTATTCGCGCGCGATCTGAACCTGCTACTCGGTATTTTCTTGTTGTCTGCACTCCTGGTCGTGGCGGTGAACCTTGTGGTCGATATTATCTATTCATTGCTTGATCCCAGGATTGAGGTCGCATGATTGAGTTCTGGCGTCTTTTTCGTCGTAACCGGTCAGCTGTTGTCGGTCTCACAATTCTCGCTACGGTCATCTTTCTTGCAGCTACCGCCCACCTCTTCTATCCCGACGATCCGTTCAAGTTGGCCGGCAAGCCGATGTCGCCGCCTGGCGTGGAGGGCTTCCTACTCGGCAGCGATAGCCTTGGCAGAGACGTTGCTGCCGGCATCGCCCATGGTGCGAAAACGTCGCTTCTGATTGGGCTTCTCGCCACTATGGTTGCCGTCTGCTTTGGGGCCGTGATGGGCGCACTGGCAGGCTACTATGGTGGTTGGACCGACGATGTCCTGATGCGCGTCACCGAGATGTTTCAGACGATTCCGTCATTCGTCTTTGCAATCTTGCTGGTAGCCATCATGAAGCCCTCGATCGAAAGCATTGTTATCGCGATCGCCGTGGTCTCTTGGCCTGCAGTCGCTCGCCTGGTGCGCGGCGAGTTCTTGTCCCTACGAAATCGTGAGTTTGTGCAGGCCTGCCACACCGTCGGCATGAGTGATGTCCGGATCATGCTGGGCGAAATCTTGCCGAACTGCTTATCCCCAATCATCGTCACCGGGTCGCTCATGGTGGCAACCGCCATCCTCATCGAATCGGGACTTTCGTTTCTCGGTTTGGGCGACCCAAACATCATGAGTTGGGGCTTTTTGATCGGGGCGGGACGCACTGTTCTGCGCACGGCCTGGTGGGTCTGCACGTTCCCCGGGGTCGCCATTCTCCTGACTGTGCTCGCCATCAATCTGGTCGGAGAAGGCCTGAACGACGCGCTCAATCCGCGTCTCCGGGAGCGACGATGAGCGACAACTTGCTCGAAATCCGAAACCTGCACGTGACCTTACCGCAAGGGTCGGAACGGCCTTATGCTGTCGAGGCTGTCGATCTCGATCTTGCTCCTAACGAAGTCCTGTGCGTCGTTGGAGAGAGTGGATCCGGTAAATCCTTAACCGCACGAGCGGTGATGGGGCTCTTGCCGCAGCCGCATGTTCGGGTTGAGAGCGGTACGATCCAGTTCGTCAAAGAGGATTTGGTCAAGGTTAGCGAGAGCCGTCTTCGAGCGATCCGCGGCAGTGAGATCTCGATGATCTTCCAAGAACCGATGACGGCACTCAATCCGGTCATGACGATCGGTAGTCAGATCGACGAGGTATTTCGCTTCCACACAGGCCTCAAGAGACGCGAGCGTCGTGATCGAGCGGTTGGTCTCTTTAACGATGTCCATTTGCCGCAACCCGGGCAAATCGTTGATAGCTATCCCCACGAACTCTCGGGCGGCCAGCGACAACGCGCCATGATCGCGATGGCCTTAGCACTCGGCCCCAAAATTCTGATTGCAGACGAACCGACGACCGCTCTGGATGTGACCACTCAGGCTCAGATTCTAAGACTCATCAAGGAACTTCAGTCAGAGCAAAATACCGGCGTGCTCTTCATTACCCATGATTTTGGCGTGGTCGCGGACATAGCCGATCGAGTCGCGGTTATGCAACATGGACGGCTTGTCGAAGCCGGGCCGGCAGATCGTATTCTAAACGCCCCAGAGCATCCCTATACCCAATCGTTGATCGCAGCAGTGCCCAGCTTAATCCCTCGTCCACCTAGGCACCAATCGGCAAAGCCTATTTTGTCGGTCAAAGGATTGAACAAGGTCTATCGTAGTGGTGGCGGATTCTTGGGGTTGGGCGGCAAAGAGCGGCTTGTGCACGCTGCAAACAATGTTGAGCTTGAACTCCAGCGTGGCGAAACATTGGGTATTGTTGGTGAGAGTGGCTCAGGTAAGTCGACTGTCGCGCGTTGTATCGTCCGGCTGAACGATGCCGAAAGCGGCGAAATTCTTCTCGACGGTGTCGACCTCCGGCCACTTGGGCGCGCGGCTATGCGTCCTCATCGCGCCAAGATTCAGATGGTCTTTCAAGATCCTTTCGCTTCGCTCAATCCGAGAACCAAAGTTGGCAAGATCATCGCACAAGGGCCAATCCTTCAAGGCGCGGCCCCAAGTGAGGCTGAGTTACGTGCACGCGAGTTGCTTAGCATTGTTGGCCTGGATGAGCGTGCCTATGACCGCTTCCCTCACGAATTCTCTGGCGGTCAAAGGCAGCGAATCGGCGTGGCGCGTGCCCTCGCACTTGATCCGGAAGTCCTCGTTGCCGACGAGCCCGTCTCGGCCCTTGATGTCTCGATCCAGGCTCAGATCCTTGAGCTGCTTGACGAGATTAGGGAACGCATGTCGCTCTCGATGATCTTCATTACTCACGATCTTCGGGTCGCTGCGCAGGTCTGCGATCGCATTGCCGTCATGCGTAACGGCTTGGTTGTCGAGACCGGCGTGACCACGGAACTATTTGCGAGGCCGAAGCACGCCTATACCAAAGAACTTCTAGCCGCCGTCCCAGGTCAACAGTGGAACCCATCGAAGGCTGCTGCTGCCGTTTAGCGGTTTGCTGCCGATCGCATGGATCATCCAGCTTGTTGGCTGCATGGATATCCCAAAAGCTCGCCCAATTCCGAATTGGTTGATCATTCTTTAAAAGTTGCTAAATCGGCATAAGTTATCAATCATAAATTGCAATTGAGAGCGAGAGGATGGCAGCTTTCATCATTAGCTTGGCGCAGAGCAAGGGTGGGGTAGGCAAGTCAACGCTCGCGGCCCAGCTCGCCGCCGCTTGTTCCCAGCGGGGATACAGATCCAAGATTGTCGATGTCGACAAGCAAGGTACATTGACGGCTTGGGCCGCAGTTCGCAGCCAACATGCCAATGATGTAGCGAAGGACATCGACGTTGAGCCAGGGTCAGGCTGGCGGCTGCCCTATATCACGCAACGCCTGTCTCGCGAAGCTGATCTCATCTTCATCGATGGAGGGTCAGGTCAGGACAGTGATTTCTCGGCTATGACGAGGGTGGCCGACCTTGTTCTCATTCCCTGTCAGCCAACTGGTCTCGACCTTTGGGCGACGAAAGCACTTTTGATGGACAATGCAGACCTTCGAGACAAGGCCATGGTTGTGCTCAATCGTATGCCGCCTCGAGGTAAAGCCGCTGCATTGGTGAGGCATCAAGTTGAGAAGCTCGCTTGGCCAATGGCGCAGCAATATATCGGTAATCGTCAAGCCTTTGCCGCAACGATGGGCGTTGGTCTTAGTGTTGCCGAAGTGGTGCCTGTGAGCGTCGCAGCAGGGGAGATAGATCGCTTGGCAATGGAGGTTCTCGCTCGCGTAGCAGAGCTGCCACTCGTCGCCTGATCTCCTGCGGTTTGGCCGATACCAGCCCGTCGCTGAATTCGCGATCTTAAGCTTGCCTCTGAACAGGCTGCTCGTTACGGTTGAATCAAATAAACAGGGAGGTGACAGCAATGTATTCATTGCGTTTGCTCGGGTCGTCGGTGGCCCTCTCAGCGATGCTTGCTGGTGTTGCGCATGCTGATGATATGAAAGCGGAGGTGTTGCACTGGTGGACGTCAGGTGGCGAGTCGGCAGCGATCAAAGTTTTCGCTGACGCTTTTGCGGAATCTGGCGGCGAGTGGATCGACACGGCGATCGCCGGTGGTGAGCAGGCACGGGCTGCCGGCGTCAATCGGATCGTTGGTGGTGAACCGCCGACGGCTATGCAGTTCAATACGGGTAAGCAGTTTGATGAATTGGTGGAAGCCGGCGTGCTGCGCGACCTTGATGATATCGCTGCAGAGGGCGCGTGGCGGGACAATCTTCCATCGGTGATCACGTCAGCCATCGAGCGCAATGGCAAGATCTTCGCAGCGCCGGTCAATATTCATGGTGAAAACTGGTTCTGGTATAACAACCAGGTTTTGGCCGACGCTGGCGTTGAGGCCCCCTCGAACTTTGCCGACCTCATAGCAGCCGGTCCTGCATTGAGAGAGTCGGGTGTCATACCGCTTGCATTGGGCGGACAAGCCTGGCAGGAGCGGCTCACATTCCTTACCGTACTTTTGGCAGAGGGCGGCCCTGATCTCTATAGGTCCGTGCTTGGCGATAATGACACCGCCTCTGTTCAGAGCGAATCCTATCGCCAAGTGGTCGAGACATTTGCAGCCCTTCGCGATCTCGTCGATGAGGGTAGTCCGGGTCGTAATTGGAACGATGCAACCTCCATGGTGATCACCGGTAAAGCCGCGATTCAGATCATGGGTGATTGGGCTAAAGGTGAGTTCATCGCAGCCGGCATGACTCCAGGCGATGAATATGGCTGCTCCGTCATTCAATCAGACAATGGTTATATCATCGGTGGTGACGTTTTTGTCTTCCCTGAGGTGGACGATGAGGCCCACCTCGCTGGTCAAGAATCTCTGGCGCGACAGATGATGTCCCAGGATACACAAGTCGCTTTTAACGAGAAGAAGGGTTCGGTGCCGGTGCTGTTGAATGTCGATGTTTCGGCGATGGACAGCTGCGCGCAGCAAGGTATGGCGATCCTGCAAGATGAGGCGAAACAGATTCCATCCGTAAATTTCCTGGCGACACCTGATCTGACAGGTGCACTTACTGACGTTGTCACCGAATTCTGGAACGACCCCGATATGTCCGTCGACAGTTTCATTGAGAATACTGTTTCTGCGATGGAGAGTGCAGGCTAGTGTCTTGAATGGCGGGCGGGTATTGCCGCCCGCCCTCAATATCAGGTCATAGGGGGAAAATGGCGGTTGCCATCCCAACAAAGGCCGAGGCCAGCGGCCGCAGTAAGTCGATAAGACGGCAAATCCCGGCGACTGTTGCGCTGATTCCCGCCGCGCTTGTCGTCATTGTCGTTTATCTCGGTTGTATGCTTTGGACCGTGCGCCTTTCATTTACAAGCTCAAAGCTCTTGCCCAAATTCGATTTCGTTGGATTTGCGCAATATGATCGTCTGTTTTCCAATAGCCGTTTTTTGATCTCGCTCGAGAACCTCGTCGTGTTCGGCACGTTGTTCCTGATCGGATGCCTGGTTCTTGGCTTTCTGCTTGCAGTTTTTATTGATCAGCGGGTGCGTGCAGAGGGAGTCTTTCGGACGATCTATCTCTATCCTTACGCGCTGTCGTTCATCGTAACAGGCCTTGTCTGGCAGTGGTTCCTTAACCCGACTTTTGGACTTCAGAAGATCGGCCGTGACTTCGGTTTTGAAAGCTTCACCTTCGACTGGCTGGTTAACCGAGATATGGCGATCTACACGGTGGTGATCGCGGCAATTTGGCAATCCGCAGGTTTGGTCATGGCGATCCTACTCGCGGGGTTAAGGGGGGTCGACAACGAGATCTATAAGGCGGCCCGCGTCGACGGCATTCCAACTTGGCGTTACTATCTCTCGATCGTTCTCCCAATCATTAAACCCATGGTGATCACAGCAACTGTGTTGCTGGCGATCAATGTGGTTAAAGTCTACGACCTTGTGGTTGCGATGACCCGTGGTGGACCGGGGCGGGCGACGGAAGTGCCTGCCAAATTCGTCATGGACCACTTGTTTGAACGCCAGAATGTCGGTCTCGCAATGGCTTGCGCAACCTTTATGCTGATCACCGTCATCGTTGTTCTGACGCCCTGGCTTTATGCTCAATACGGACCCAATAGTCGGGACCGACGCTGATGAACGGTTTGGCGACATCGCCGACATTGAGTCCGCGAGGCCGACGGCCGCGGCATGTTACTTGGGGCAGGATTGGGCTTTATGTCTTTATGATCAGTATCGCCCTATTTTTTCTTCTGCCTCTTTGGATCATGATCGTCACCTCACTAAAGCCGATGGAGGAGATTCGGTTGGGCAACATTCTTGCCTGGCCAACAACACTTACTCTCGAACCGTGGATTGCTGCTTGGTCTTCGGCTTGCACTGGTCTGGAATGCGACGGGATCAGCGTCGGCTTTTGGAATTCGATTAGGATCCTGATCCCATCGGTGATTGTCTCGATCCTGTTAGGCGCCGTGAATGGCTATGCGCTGACCTACTGGCGGGTAAAGGGTGCCGATCTCATGTTTGCCATCCTTTTGATCGGCGCCTTTATTCCGTATCAAGTTTTTCTATACCCTCTGGTGCGCTTGTTTTCGATCATTGGCATCTACAACTCGCTGCTCGGCATTGTTGCGATTCACACCATCTTCGGCATGCCGATCATGACGCTCCTCTTTCGTAACTTTTACGCGTCTTTGCCGGAGGAGTTATTCAAAGCGGCTAGGGTCGATGGCGGCGGGTTCTGGAGCATCTTCATTAAAGTGCTGTTGCCAATGTCGACGCCCATGTTGATCGTGGCAGTCATTCTTCAAGTCACTGGCATCTGGAATGACTTTATCCTCGGCCTTGTGTTTGCCGGTCGGGACAACCTACCAATGACGGTGCAGCTCAACAACATCGTCAATTCGCAGCAAGGCGAGCGACTATACAATGTCGACATGGCCGCAACACTCTTGACCGGCCTTGTCCCCCTCTTCGTGTATTTCATATCGGGCCGTTGGTTTGTTCGCGGAATCGCCGCCGGTGCCGTCAAGGGCTAGTTGGATGACGACCATAAGGATCCAAGGGTTTTGTCCCGGAGAGGTCTCGGGCGAAAGGCTTAATGAAAGGGGAGTGACGAGTTGATGGCAGGAAGAGAGGGCTAGCGATGGCCGAAGTTTCTGTTCGCGAAATCGGTGTAGCCTTTGGTACGACTCGGATTTTCGACGGTCTTGATCTCGACGTAAAAAGTGGCGAATTCATCGTGTTGCTCGGTCCCTCTGGCTGCGGCAAGTCCACGCTTCTCAATGCAATCGCCGGCCTTTTAGAAGTGGAGGCTGGTCAGATTTGGATCGGTGAAAAAAATGTGACCTGGGAGGAGCCAAAGGATCGCGGCATTGCCATGGTGTTTCAGTCCTACGCGCTCTATCCACGGATGACTGTTCGTCGCAATCTTTCTTTCGGGCTCGAAATGGCAAGAACATCGAGGGATGAAATTGATCGACGTGTCAGATCGGCGGCGGCCACGCTACAGATAGACCATTTGTTGGATCGACGCCCTGATCAGCTCTCCGGCGGGCAGCGGCAGCGCGTTGCGATTGGGAGAGCGCTGGTTCGAGACGCTCAGGTATTTCTCTTTGATGAACCACTCTCAAACCTTGACGCTCAGCTTCGAAACGAACTGCGCGTTGAGATTAAGCGTCTCCATCAGCGCCTTGACGCCACAATGATCTATGTGACCCACGATCAGATCGAAGCACTCACTCTCGCCGATCGTATTGCGGTCATGCAGGACCAAGCCATCCAGCAGCTCGGCACGCCAGGTGAGATCTATAACCGTCCAGCAAATCGTTTTGTCGCTGGCTTTGTCGGCTCGCCGCGGATGAATTTTCTTGACGGGCGGCTCACACAGGAAGCTGGGAACATCGTCTTCGTCGCCGGCCAACGGCGCCTGTCGATCAACGGTTATCCATTTCTACGGCCGCCCTCGCCCGACATGCCGGTCGCCCTAGGCGTGCGCCCCGAGCACTTGCGTCTGGGCAACGATGGGCCGTGCCGTATCGATGGCCTTCTCGTTGATATGGTAGAGCCAATGGGGGCAGACAGTCTCGTTTGGTGCCGAGACGACTCGGTGTCACTCGGTGTGCGTCTTTCGGGAGAAAGCGTGCTAAAGGAGGGGGACGCCACGCCATTGACATTGCCTGTCGATCAACTCTCCATCTTCTCAAAGGAAACTGGTGCACGCTTATAAAGGAGCCAGAGGAAAGGACCATGCACAACGCGGATGTCTTGTCGATTCAGCTCTATACGCTTCGAGAACTTGGTGACCTCGATCGAATCTTGGAAGCTGTTGCCCATGCAGGGTTTCGCCATGTCGAGATGATCGGCTCTCACCTCGACGACCCAGCGAGAACGCTGCGCCGGCTCGAATCCCACGGACTGCGGGCATCATCAAGCCATGTCGGACTGCCCCAACTCCGGGAGGCGCCGGAAGCTATCATGGCCGCTGCAGCGATGCTCGGGATTGATGAACTCTACATGCCAGCAGTACCACCTGAGGAACGGGACATGGACGCCACTGGCTGGCGCGCTCTCGGCGCAGAGCTCGGTAACATCGCTGAGGACTTTCATGTCCAGGGTGTTCGACTGGGCTATCACAACCATGACTGGGAATTAGCTCCTAAGGAAGGTCAGCAGACGGCCCTCGATCTGGTTTTTGAAGCAGCTGGTGCAAGTCCTCTAACGTGGCAAGCTGATGTCGCTTGGTTGGTCCGAGGGGGCGTCGATCCCAAGGTATGGATTTCGCGCTATGCCGATAGGCTGCGTTCGGCTCACGTCAAGGACATCGCGCCGGAAGGTGCAAACCAAGATCAAGACGGCTGGGCTGCTGTCGGAGACGGCACGCTGAATTGGCCTGATCTTTGGCAAGTTTGTCGGGCCAACGGTGCGGGTTGGATGGTCGTCGAGCACGATAAGCCCGCTGATCCGGCGGGCTGTGCCCGTCGGAGCTATGACTTTCTCGTTAATATGATCATGTGAGATGCCTATGCAGAGTTCGACGATCGGTATCATCGGTTGCGGCAACATCAGTGACGCCTATTTGCAAGGCGCAGGGCGTTCCGATCTCATCAAGGTGAAGGCGGTAGCCGATATCAACGCCGATGCCGCGTCAGAAAAGGCGAAGACCTTTGGCGTTGAAGCGATGTCGGTGGATCGTCTCCTCGCTGATCCCGACATCGAGATCGTCATCAATATTACTGTGCCACTGGCTCATGCTAAGGTTAGCCAGGTCATTCTATCAGCCGGTAAGCACGTCTATTCGGAAAAGCCACTCGCTGCGACGCTAGATAATGGACGGGCTGTTGTCGAATTAGCCGAGAGTAACGGTCTTAGGATTGGCTGTGCGCCGGATACGTTCCTTGGCGCCGGCCACCAAGCTTGCCGGCGAGTGGTCGACCAAGGAGACATAGGAAGAGTCGTCGGCGGTGCCGCGAGCTTCTTAACCCACGGCATGGAGGACTGGCATCCAAATCCAACTTTTTTCTTTAAGCCTGGTGGCGGCCCTATTCTCGATATGGCGCCCTATTATTTGACGGCGTTGATCAACATGATCGGTCCGGTAGGACACGTAACCTCGATGACCACAACGGCTTTCACCGGCAGAACCGTCACCAGCAAAGGCCCCATGACTGGAAAGGTGATCGACGTTGAGGTTCCAACAACGATGAACGGCGTTCTCGCATTTCAAAATGGTGCTGCGGTCACGCTGACCACCACTTGGGACGTTTGGAATCATGATCGTCGTCCGATCGAAATTTATGGCGAAAGGGGCTCGATGCTCGTGCCCGATCCGAATTTTTTTGGTGGAGAACCGCAGGTCGCGATCGAAAAAGGAGCTTGGGAAGAGCAAGATATCTCCGCCTTTGCATTCGGCATTCCGAACCGGCCCTCTAAAAGCGGTTCCGGCGTGGCTGACTATCGAATTATTGGCCTTCTTGACATGGCGGCCGCCATTCGATCAGGGCGTCCTCACCGGGCGAATGGCCACCTGGCCTTCCATGTACTCGAGGTCATGGATGCGCTTAGGCGATCATCGATCGAACAACGCCATATAGAGATTAGAAGCTGTCCAGATCGCCCCGCGGCTCTGCCAGAAGGCGATGGTGAGCGTGTTTTTCTCTGAATGGATTGGGAGCATCCATGACCAAACGCGCATTGATCGTTTGGGGGGGCTGGGAGGGCCATGAACCCGAGGCCGGGGCCAAGATTCTTTCCGGCATGTTGAGAGATGAAGGGTTCGTCGTCGAGGCTCACTCGGAAACATCGGCTTTTCTCGACCCTTCGTTGCCGGAGCTCTCTTTAATCGTACCAATCTATACAATGGCAACGATCGAGAAAGAGGAGTTGGAAGCGCTGGAGATGGCGGTTCTCGGAGGCGTAGGTCTTGCGGGATACCACGGTGGCATGGGTGATGCGTTTCGAAGTGAACCTCGCTATCAGTTCATGTGTGGTGGCCAATGGGTTGCTCATCCCGGCGACATTATTGACTATCAAGTCGATATTACGCGTCCCGATGATCCTGTCATGGCAGGTATTGGGAGCTTCGCCTATCGATCAGAGCAGTACTACCTGCATGTTGACCCCTCAAATGAAGTACTGGCAACGACGACCTTCTCCGGCGAGCATGCTCACTGGATCGACGGTGTTGTGATGCCGGTGGTCTGGAAACGCCGACATGGAAAAGGGCGTGTCTTTTATTCCTCACTTGGCCATATCGCTGCCGAGTTCGACGTACCAGAAATGGCCTTGATCATGAAACGTGGCATGCTGTGGGCAGCCCATCGGACCGGGCCTTAGGGTTTCTCGTTTCATTGACTTTTTGGTCCGGGGATCGAAACGTTCGAACGAGTGATGCAACAAGATGAGATCGAGACGGGGAGGTTTGTGACATGGGGCAGATAAAGGGGCCAGCGATTTTTCTGGCGCAGTTTGCAAGCGACGAAGCGCCCTTTAACGATTTGCGCTCGATCGCCCTCTGGGCGTCGAAACTTGGATATAAGGGCATACAGATCCCAAGCTGGGACAGCCGACTGTTCGATCTTGCTAAGGCTGCTGAGAGCGATGCCTATTGCGATGAGGTCAAAGGTATCTGCGCAGAAGCTGGTGTCGACATAACGGAGCTTTCATCCCACCTTCAAGGGCAGCTTGTAGCAGTGCATCCTGCCTTCGACGAAGGCTTCGATGCTTTCGCTGCCCCGCAGGTGCGTGGCAACCCCAAAGTGCGTCAGGCATGGGCCGTTGAGCAAATGAAGCTTGCCGCCAAGGCTTCGCGTCGATTGGGGCTCGACAATCATGTTTCCTTTTCTGGCGCTCTTGCATGGCCCTACGTCTACCCCTGGCCACCACGTCCTGCGGGTTTGATCGATACGGCATTTGACGAGCTAGCGGCGCGTTGGAAACCTATTCTCGATGTCTTTGATGAGCATGGCGTCAATGTGGGCTACGAGATTCATCCGGGCGAAGATCTTCATGACGGTATCACCTTCGAGATGTTCTTGGAGCGCCTGGATCAACATCCCCGTTGTCAAATCAACTACGATCCGAGCCACTTCCTTTTGCAGCAGCTCGACTATCTTGGCTTCATTGACGTCTATCACGAACGCATCAACGCCTTCCATGTGAAAGACGCTGAATTTAACTCAAGCCCCAAGCAAGGGGTCTATTCCGGTTTTCAGTCCTGGACGAACCGTGCGGGCCGATTCCGTTCCCTGGGTGACGGGCAAGTGGACTTCAAGGGGATCTTCTCGAAGCTTCAGGCCTACGGTTACGACAGCTGGGCTGTTCTCGAATGGGAATGCTGCCTAAAGCATCCAGAAGATGGCGCGCGCGAAGGTGCTGCATTCATCGCCGAACATTTGATACGTCCGGCACAAAGTGCATTTGACGACTTCGCGGCAGGTGACACCGACCAAGACGCAAACCGTCGTATGCTTGGAATTTCTTAAGATCCGTCGGAGAGAAGTCATGACAATCGAGGACAAGGCTCAGCCGAGGTCAGCGAGGCCTGACCGCCTCCGTCTCGGTATGGTCGGTGGAGGGCAGGGGGCATTCATCGGGGCGGTGCACCGGATCGCAGCGCGCATGGATGATCGTTACGAACTGGTCGCTGGTGCTTTTTCGTCGGAACCGGACCGGTCAAGCAAGTCTGCCGCTGAGCTTGGTGTTGCTAGCGACCGCGCTTATGCGACCTATCAAGAGATGGCAGAAGCGGAAGGAAGACGAGATGACGGCATTGACGTCGTTGCAATCGTCACGCCAAACCATCTGCATTATGGACCGGTGAGAGCTTTCCTAGAAGCCGGTGTCCATGTGATTTGCGACAAGCCGCTTTGCACCTCACTCGATGATGCTCGGGATCTTGTCGATCGGGTTGACCGATCTGGCAAAGTGTTCGTGCTCACGCATAACTACACCGGCTATCCAATGGTGCGACAGATGCGAGAGATGATTGCGTCAGGGGACCTAGGTGATATTCGTGTGGTCCAGGTGGAGTATGTGCAGGACTGGCTCTCAACGAAGCTGGAAGAAACCGGCCAAAAGCAGGCTGCCTGGCGAACTGATCCGGCCCAGTCGGGTGCTGGCGGCTGTATCGGTGATATCGGTACGCATGCTAATAATCTGGCAGCCTTTACGACGGGCCTTAAATTGGAGAGCCTCTGCGCAGACATGCAGACGTTCGTCGAGGGTCGACGGCTTGATGACAATTGTCACGTACTTCTCCGCTATGAAGGCGGGGCCCGCGGCATGCTTTGGTCTAGTCAAGTTTCGCCCGGTAACGAGAATGGCCTGAAGATTCGCATTTATGGCACCAAAGCTGGCTTATCTTGGCATCAAGAACAACCGAACCACCTCGATTTCACGCCTCTTGGGGAACCTCCGAGACTGATCACCCGCGGTGGTTCCGGAGCAGGCACAAGCGCTGGTCGTGTTACGCGAGTACCGCCGGGTCATCCCGAGGGATATCTCGAAGGGTTCGCTAATATCTACGCTGACGCTGCCGAACTCATGGCCTCAATCGCTGAAGATCGTGAGCCCGAGAGCGACGCTTTGCTTGTCCCAACAGTTCGGGATGGATTTGACGGCATGGCTTTCATTGCCGCTGCCATTGAATCAAGCCGGCGTGGCGGTGTTTGGGTACGGCCTGAAACCTTGGTTGCCGACGTCTGACATCCAAAATCGGAGTCGATCGCCCCGTCCCGTTGTTGCTCGGTGTGGGGGCTGTGATGTGGATGCACGGAAAATCTAGAGGTTATTGATGACCAAAAGGCAGGGCCTCGCTAGCGGGCTGACTAACTATGGTGACCAGGATTTCGCGATTTACCTTCGCCGGTCCTTTGCCCGCTCGATGGGTCTTTCAAAGGCAATGCTACAAAAGCCGATTGTAGGCATCGCCATGACGCCGTCTGGTTTCAATAATTGCCATAGGACCATGCCGGAACTAGTCGAAGCGGTGTCTCGAGGTGTTCTTGCTTCGGGCGCTTTGCCGCGGCCATTTCCAACCACCTCACTTGGTGAAGTGTTTTTGAATCCGACAAGTATGGTCTACCGCAACCTGATGGCCATGGATACCGAAGAGATGATTCGCGCTCAGCCGATGGACGCGGTGGTGCTCATCGGCGGCTGTGACAAGACCGTACCGGCCCAGCTTATGGGCGCAGCCTCCGCTGATGTCCCTGCGATCCAGTTGGTGACCGGACCGATGTCGACAGGACGCTACAGAGGTGAGCGTCTTGGTGCCTGTACTGACTGCCGGCGTTTTTGGGCTCGGTTTCGGGCTGGTGAGCTAGAGCGCAACGAGATTGATGATGTTGAGGGGCGACTTGCGACGACAGCTGGCACCTGTGCCGTTATGGGAACAGCGAGCACAATGGCCGTGATTGCCGAGGTACTTGGCATGTCACTGCCTGGTACTTCTGCGATACCTGCCGTCCATGCAGATCGACTGGTCGCCGCCGAGGCGACGGGGGCAGCTGCAGTCGCATTGATCCAGAAGCCGATTACACCGAGCCAGGTCATGACCGAGAAATCGGTCGAGAATGCGATACGCATCCTGATGGCGGTCTCCGGCTCTACAAATGCCGTGGTGCATCTTGCTGCCATCGCCGGTCGCCTTGGTATTCGCATGAGTGGAAAGCGTTTGAACGAGATCTCTGATCAGACGCCGGTATTGGTCGATCTCAAGCCCGTTGGCGAGGGGTATATGGAGGATTTCCATGCTGCCGGCGGTGTTGGTGCAGTGCTGCGCGAGCTCAAACCGCTCCTGCATCTCGACACGATCGATGTCGAGGGGATAACGCTTGGCGAACGGTTGGAGCAGCCCCAAGACTGGATTGATCGTCGCGTGATTCGGCCGTTTGAGGATCCAGTATCGCCTCTTGGCGGCTTAATTGCGTTGGAAGGGAATATCGCACCCGATGGTGCGATCTTTAAGCGCGCGGCGGCGACGCCGGAACTCTTCGAGACAGAGGGGCGCGCTGTCGTGTTTAAGGATCTGGCGGATCTTGCAGCACGCGTTGACGATCCTGATTTGGACATCGCCGCAGGTGACATCATGGTGCTCCAGAATGCAGGCCCAGTCGCAGCCGGTATGCCCGAGGCAGGCTATCTGCCGATACCGAAAAAGCTTGCGAAAAAGGGTGTTCAGGACATCGTCCGGATTTCGGATGCGCGCATGTCAGGCACTGCCTTCGGCACAATCATTCTTCATGTATCCCCGGAAGCCGCAATTGGTGGGCCACTTGCTGCCGTTCAGACCGGCGATCGACTGCGTCTTTCAGTTGCCGACAGGCGGATTGACCTTTTGGTCGATGAGGCGGAGATCGCACGGCGCATGGCGGCGTTCGTGCCGAGGCAACAGCCAGCACGTGGTTACAGAGCGCTTTATGCTAGGACGGTGTTGCAGGCGCCCGATGGCTGTGACTTCGATTTCTTGCAGCATGAGTATATGGGGGATGGGGACAAAGCACAGAGATCAACGTAGAGCCTTTTCCTGACGTGGCCTGCGCTGCGAGCTCAGTGTTCATGCTGGACTTTACACGCCCCTTTTGCTGATTGTTTTTCCCATCTATCCAAGATAATCGCATCGATTGTCTTAGGATCCTCCTCGTGCGCGAGGTGACCGAGATCTGATAGGAGTTCGAGCTGAGCGTTCGGCAGTATGCGGCGCAGCCTTAGGCTCTGACTTGGTGCGATCATTCGGTCATTGCCGCCGGATATCAGGAGAACGTCCGTGTCGAGCCGGACCAATTCAGGTTCGAGCGTTTCAAGATCCCAATTTGCCATCATGCCAATTGCAGCATCTACATGAGCTGAACTGCGCGCAAGCGTCTCATAATGGGTGAGTTGGGCATCTGGGATCGTGGAGCCAGTTTGCCGCATCAAGTTCGAAACGAGCCCCGTATGCCGTGCGCGCCAGGCAAAGAATCGGGACATAAACCCACTTTTGATGAACAGGTTGGCGAGGGGCGCGAAGATGTGGCCTGGAACGCCGTGAAGGGGAAGGATAGCCCCGTTAAGGCTCACGAGAAGTCTGGGTGCAATGAGATCGTTCAGGATCATACGGATCAGAATTGCTGCGCCTGCAGAATGACCAATGGCAAGGGCTGGCCGGGCCTCAAGGCTTTCGAGTAGACCCGCTAGCATTTTGGCCATCATAGGTAGGGTCAAATCCTTGTAGGCGGGCATGTCGGTGAACCCGTGACCGGGGAGATCGGGAACAATCACTTTGAAACGCTTTGACAGCAGCGTCGCAAGTTCCGCAAAGGAATGGGTCGATGCACCTGTGCCATGGACAAGAAGGACAGGATCGCCATCACCTAGACACTGCACATGAAAGCGCAGCCCATTCACGTCGATGAATTGGCTGAAGTCGCGGTTTGGCCAGCCATCGCCGTCCCGATTCCAGTCCAGCTTGCCGCTCAACGTTGCCTCGCTGCCTTCACCCGATCAGAAACCTGTTTGGCGTCCGCTCTCGGTAGCGGTAGATACTGGGCACGAAGAGCTCTGGAAAGGCCCTCCGCTTCCGGTCCAGGTCTTGCCGAGATATCAATGACCAGCGTTGCATATCCCGCGTTGGCGATGAGGCTGGCGCTCGCCTCGGCATCTGCAATTGCACGCAAACGACCGCGTGTGCCGTCCAATGCGATGTTACCGCGGCCGTCGGTGAGGAAAACCAAGAGGGGCGTCTCGCCGCGTCTGCGAACGGTATCGGCAAGTTGAAATGCCATTTGCAAGCCCGATGCCAAGGGCGTGCCGCCGCCGCCTGGTAAGGTGGCAAGCGAACGCTTGGCGCGAACGAGGGAACGTGTTGGTGAGAGCAAGATGTCAGCTTTGTCACCTCGAAATGCGATGACGGCGACTTGATCGCGTCTGGCGTAGCATTCGGCGAGCAGGAGTTCGACGGCACCCTTTGCTTCGGCCAGGCGCTGAAGAGCGCTTGATCCGGATGCATCGACCACGAAGATTGTTGTGGTTCGGTCCGGCTCCTTTCGTCGGATCAAGCGAAAATCCTCCGGACGCACATGCAATCGGCCGTCTGGCTCTCGAGGCTGCTCACGCCGCCTGAGCGGTTGCCATGGGGCCGCAGCGCGTAGTGTGTCGATGACACTCAGTCGTTTGCCCTGGTGCAATCCTCCGGGGTGGACGCCTGCGGGACGACCGCGTTGCGTTCCCTTCTTTTCGAGGCCGGTCTTCCCGGGGGACGATGCTTTGCTGCCGCGAGGTATGGGTTCGTGGCGCAAACGATCCAATAATCCAGGAGGTAAAGAGGCGAGGGCTGCTGCCAAGAGCTGATCCTCTAAAGGCTGATCAGAGGGGTCTCCCTCGCCTTCGTTGTCATGTGAATGCTGTTGCTGTTCTTCGTGATCGTCCGTTTGGTCGTCTTGGTCTGGTTCTTCCTGAGGAAAGCGAGTGGCGCGATGGGCCAAAACCAGACGAACGGCGGTTTTGGCGTCGTCATCGCTCACGGTTGAACGGTCAAAGAGTGCTGCCGAAGCAACGGCAGCGTGACGTGCAAGGATAAGCGCACGAAGCGAAACAATGCCGAGCGCATCGGCGAGGCCGGTCAACGCCCTGAGGTGGTCGTCACTGATGACGACATCAGCAAAGCGCTGTCTCGCCAAGTCGACCTGGCTTTTCGTAATGTCTGTCCGATCCGTGGCTCGATGACTTAAGCCGTGCAGGGCGACCTCGAATGCCAGACGATCCCGTAGCGTATCGCTCGGCCGCTCGTCCTCATCGAGGGACTCGTCCAACGCAATGAAACCAACATGCGCCTTGTCGACGGCAGCAAAACCGTCTCGCTCCACCCGCACGTCGCCACAGTCGAGCGCTGAAGCCATGATGGCAGCTGTTTGGGCCGGCAATCGTTCGGCCATAGCTAGTATCAGAACACCCCCATCGGCGGAACTGAGGATGCCGGTTTCCTTTACAGGTCGGCCAGCCGAGAGCGTAGCGCTCAGATTTAGACCGCCAAGCAGTCGATCGGGACCAGCATGGAGTGGCACGCGACGAAGGGGCGTCCCCTCAGCTAAATAGCTTTTCGCCAAGGACAGCCAATGTTCACGTACTGGTCCAGGTTGATCACGCAGAACAACGCCACCAAGGCAGAATGGACTGATCGCGAAGAGGGCGGCGGTCAGAACGGCATCCTGCCAACGTTCGCGCATGGCGTCGCCGTCGCTGAGATACATACTTAGAAGAGTTCTGCGAGCACGCGCTCAATCCGCGCGGTCGATCCAGAATCGTCCAATGGATCGCGCCTGAGGCGATGGCGAAGGGCCGATGGCGCAACCGTCTTCAGATGCGCTTCGCTTATCTCGCAGTGGCCATCAAGTGCTGCCATTGCACGCGCTGTTCGGATCAAGGTCAGTTCACCACGAAGGCCATCGGTGCCAAGGGCCATGCAAAGTTCGGCGGCCTTAGCGACCATTGCTTCGGGCATGGCAATGTCGTGAAGGCGGGTCCTCGCTGTTAAGATCTGCTCGCGAATGCTGGCCTCGGACTTTGACCACATTTCCATGAACGCTTGTGGATCACGTTCAAAACTATCCCGTCTCTTGATGACTTCCACCCGACTTTCCAAATCGCTTGGTGTCGTCACCTCGATGCTAAGGCCGAAGCGATCTAAGAGTTGAGGGCGAAGTTCTCCCTCTTCAGGATTGCCGCTACCGACAAGAACAAAGCGTGCGGGGTGACGAACGCTTAATCCTTCCCGTTCCACAACATTTTCACCCGAGGCGGCAACATCCAGGAGCAGATCAACCAGGTGATCTTCGAGAAGATTGACTTCATCGATATAGAGAAAGCCCCGATGTGCACGTGCCAGGAGGCCTGGTTCGAAGGCTTTCTCACCGAGAGCGAGCGCCTTTTCCAGATCGAGCGCGCCGACAACGCGGTCTTCAGTCGCCCCGAGCGGCAGATCAACAACAGGAATCGGAACGTCGACCACCTCCAAATCATTCCGGTCTTCTGCATCCTCACATCGCGCGCATCGGAAGGGACCGGGGTCATGAGGATCGCAATGATAGGGGCAGCCTCGCCGTTCCTGCATAGGGGGAAGGAGCGCCGCAAGCGCTCGGATGGCGGTGGACTTGCCGGTGCCACGATCGCCGAAAACCATCACGCCGCCGATCAAAGGTTCGACGGCGGCTGCTAGGAGTGCTTGCTTGAGTGCGTCCTGGCCTACGATCGCCGAAAAAGGAAATGCGCTTTTCATGCCCTGTCCATCCTCCACGCGCATCGATTGCCTTCTTCTTCCCGATCGGGCATCACGTTGTAGCTATCCAAGTAACTGCCGAGAACCTGGCTAAATCCGCTGGATGTGTCAATCTACGTTGAATCATGGAGCGTCAAGAGAAGATGATCAATGCATTGGGCCTTTCTGAGCGTTTGCGTCAATCGACCGAGGCCCTACATCTTCAAGCTGAACGTTCGGGTTACATACGAAAAATCTTACGCAAGCAGGCAAGTCGCGAGGGCTACGGTCTCTTTTTGCGGAGCCTCGAACCTGCGTATGCTGCCTTGGAGCAGGCTTTGGTCAAGCAGGGGCGGCATGACGATCTTTTGCGATTCGACTGGGTTGCACTCGCCCGCCACACGACCATTCTCGGCGATCTTTCAGCGCTCGCCAACAACGATTGGCTGACAGTATTTGCACTCCTTCCTGAAGCGGAGCGCTATGCTAAGCGTATTACGCACATTCAGGAAGAAGCACCGCATCGTCTTCTCGGTCATGCCTATGTCCGCTACATCGGTGACCTGAGTGGTGGCCAGATCGTGAAGGCCATCCTTGGTCAAGCGCCTGGTCTGTCTGCAGGGATGCTGAAGTTTTATGATTTCGAAGGCATCGATGATGCCGACACCTTTAAGGCGAGTTTCCGTGAAGGCCTCGATCGTATCGGCGAAAATACCGCAAAGTCTGACGATATTATCGATGAAGCCTTGATCGCTTTTCAGCACAATATTGATTTGTCACTTGCGGTCGATGCCCAAATGACGTCGGGTTAGTGATCGCGATCGCCTTTGGCAGCATGCACGATCAGATGCTCCAGAAGGCCTGCGGTGCGATCAACGGATTGACTTATACTTTCGAGCATTTTGGGCATTCGGGTCACGTCCATACTGTCGGCGACTTCGAGTGCGGCAAGCTGCGCATTGCCGATCACCGATGTCAGGATGTTTCGATAGAGCAAATCATCCTTAGAATTAAGGGGAGTCGGTGGCATGCGATGGTGCGCAATGACTTCCTCTTGGAAATCGCGTCTGGCCCGCTCAGCCAAGCGTTGTTCCGTTAAGTCGCCAAATAACAGGACAAAACCCATCAGACTGCTGCTATCAGGTGTCGACGAAACAGCCTCAATGCGAAGAAGAAAGGTCCGGTCCTCAGCGGCCCCATGGCCTCGTCGAACCTCACCTTGCCAGGACGTGCGGCCATATCGCAGCCCTTCGATACAGTCGGCGAGATCACCATGAGGTTCGAAGCGTGCCGGCAACTGATCGATGCTCGTTAACGGCGTGTCCTCACCGAGTAGCTGATCGAAAGCTGCATTCGTGAGGATAGTTCGTCCGTTTCTGTCGGATATAAGGAGCGGCTGCTCGGCATGCGCAACTTCTTGGCTCACCTGTTCCAATTGGGCCTTCGCAATGAGCATGCGCACAGAACGGAACTGTAGAGCGAAATCGGCGACAGCATCACCAATCAGGCGTGCGGCCGCCTGATCGGCTTCTGTCCAGGAGTCTGATGTTCCTTCGACCTGTTGATGCCATTGAGAAAAGGAGCGCCTTGGAGAAAGGTCAGCAGGGTCGTTTCCGATCTCGACGGGCTTAAACGGGTTTCCTCCCCACGTGATCGTTTTAACCCGTTCGGGACGAAACCAAATGAGGTAGTCACCCGCCGACCGAGACAGTGGTGTTGCGATGACGCCTGCTGCCACATGGCTTAAATGGTCGAAGCTTGTATGATCTTGGCCGAGGGACTTGGTTGCGACGACCGGGGACCGTGGTTGCTGGTCCAGCCATGCGCTAATCGCGCGGATGTCCTGGGTGCCAGGTACATCGCCCATGATCATGATTTGACCTTCGAATACCATAGCAGCCCCCGTTGCCGACAGGGGCGTGAGCAGGAGATTCGAGCTGTCAAATAGGGCTGATCGCCAATCACCCTCTTGCGCGATGATCTCGATGACCCGTTGCTCTAGGCGACGGATTGAGAGTTCGATTTGGTTCTTTTGGACGCTTTCAAGCGCTGCGATGCGTACGCCGATCGCCTCCGCCAGAACCTCGCAGACAGCGCGTGTTTCATAGTGTACGAAGCGTGGCCCATAATGATGACAAGCGATCAAACCCCAAAGGCGACCGCCAGCCATCAATGAAATCACCAAGGTGGCTCCTACGCCCATATTCTTCAGATATTGGATATGGAGTGGCGACATGCTGCGCAAGAAGCACAACGACATGTCGAGTTCTTGATCTTCATCGACACCAGATGCGGGATAAATGGGCACAGGTTCATAGTCGACATCGACAAGCACCCGAACACGATTTCGTTCGTAAAGTTGCCGTGCGATCTGTGGAATGTCGGACGCCGGGTAGCGGTTCCCGAGGAAGGCTTCGAGCTGAGGCTCACGCATTTCAGCATAAACTTCGCCATGCCCTTCCTGATCGAAGCGGTATACCATAACTCGGTCGTAGCCGGTCAACGTCTTAACGATGGACACTGTGTCGTCGGCAAGGCGACGAAGTGATGGCGCCGAAACGAGTGTCTGAAGCGCTCTTTCGACGTCCTGTGAAAGGTCTACCGTCGGCCCTGCAGGCTCGAGTTCGACAACCAGGCCACCGCCAGGTGGTCGATGAAGTAGGCCATCAAACGGAGCGCGATTCGCGCCTAGGTGACAGCGAACCGCAACCGGCAGAACGTCGAGAGCTTCCCTGAGATAAGGACGGATCCTCTCTTCGATATCGCCCTCCAGCGACCGAAGAGAGCGGCCGACGATTTCGCCATTCTCAAACAGTTCGCCCGCATTGGCACTTGCTTGCACGACGACGAGCGATGGTTCCTCTAGTCTGAGTAAGATACCATGAGGCTGGATCGAGCCCGCGAGATGGATTTGCTCGCGTTCACAATTGGATAGATCCGCTTCCCCGAAAGCAGGTGACGATGCAGGCATGGAAACCACGTAAGTCTAATCGGTACTCTGGTTACGTCAAAAATTGGACTTTGGATCATCTCCACCTAGCCCATAACGATCCAACTTTGAATAGAGAGCCTGACGGCTAAGGCCAAGCAACTCGGCCGCTGCCTTCCGATTGCCCTTCGTCAGGTCAAGCGCAGCCTCGATATAGTGGCGCTCGATCAACGCTGTTGTGTCTGTAACGAGGTCGCGAAGCGGTGCACTGCCAACCGGTTGGATCGTTGCTGCCTGTACCATCGAATTCGGCTTTGTGGACAGCAAACGTGTGCCGACATCACGCATCAGTACGAGATGATAGCGTTGTTCGCGCTCAGTCTGGCTGGCCGCCGAGATCTCAACGTCCGCTTCAGCGCCAAGTTCACCATGGATCGTGGTCGAGAAAAGACGAATGACGCCATAATGCGCGAGATTCGCAAGGAGCACAGTGAGATCAGCGCCCGGCCTTCCAAGCCATCTGCTCAGCCTCTCGCCAATGAGCAGGCTTTTGCTGCCAATTTGTGCGAGGTCTAGAAAGGCCTGATTCGCTCGTACGATCACGCCTTCATTATTCATGACGACAAAGCCATCGGGAATACAATCAACCAGCGCCTCGAAGTCGAGCAACGCCTTCGCGGGGTTGATGCTCGCCGCCGCGCCGACGGGGGACATCTGTAGTAAGAAGGCAGGGCCACTCTCAGCATTCATCGGCGATGCGCGAAGCATCCATGGTTCGGCACGATGTCCCAGATGGACGATCACACCCGGCGCGCGACCGCGCTCGCGCACGCGGCCCAGCATCGCTCGAACGGACTCGCGATCGTCGGCGGGAAGCAAGGCGAGAAAATCATGCTCGACCGTTGCGGTGCCCAATGCCCGAATGGCAGCAGGATTGGCTTCGATGATGGCAAAGCCGGAGCCGCGGACCAACAAAACCGCCTCGCCGGACGTATCGAACAACATGCGATAGCGGGTCTCGATTTCACGAAATTTCCAGTAATCGCGTTCGATCGCCTGTTGTGCGGCTACCAGACGCGATTGCAGCTCAGCGACGGTTTGCAAATTCTTGCCGATGGCCAGCATGCCCGCCTGATAGTCGAGGCGAACCGTAGTAAACTCAATTGGTAACGCGGCGCCGCTTGGAAAATGCTGATTAACTTGACGGAATGCCGACACCCCATCAACGCGGGCCTGCTGCAACATGGAACGGACTTTCTGACCACCAACGTCGCCGACCGTGTCCTCCCAAGACTTGCCGATGAGTTCGTCAACCGCTCCCTCTGACAAGCCGTCCGACATCGTGACATCCTTGATCACGCCTTGATTATCAAGGCGCAGCAGGATGTCAGGCTGATGTGAATGCGGCATTGTCATTGTCAGTTAGGATCCAGGCCGAGACTTACCCAACACAGAATAAACAGGGATTTTGCCCTTATTTGGGAAGCTTATGCGAGAAAAAAAGAGATGAGCACCCTATTTCACATCATAATGGCGCTGCTGGCATGCATTAGTGCGCTGAGAGATCATTGACGTCTTCTGCCAATCAACCAAGAGGAAATAGATCAAGCCTGGGCCTTGATGATCCTCTCAAGCTCACAGCTGCCGCTCAATCGCTTGAACCAAGTCTTCCATGGTCGGTTCAGAGACAGGCCCCGTCTGACGCCACACAATATGCCCCTTGGCGTCCAGGAGAAGCGTATGAATGTCTTGAAGATTGGGCAGTGAGACCAACTCACTGAAACGATCGCGATCCGTATAGACCGTGATTGTTCGTCGCCGTGCTTCTTCATCAACTACACCAATCCGCATCCCATTATTGAGCCACCAGCGGAACAATGGGCCCGCTTCATAAATAACCGGCACCTCGTAGAAGCGAAGCGAGGGGTATGCCGTCGTCAAATCGGGGACAATGGCGATCCATGTGTCGATGTCGTCCTGATGCCGGTGAACAAATCCCATCGACACGAGATTGAGTTGACCATCAAAAGCCTCCGGCAACGTCAGTTCGTCGCCGTAGAGGCTGATCCCCTTGACCTTAGGGAATTGCTCTGGATCAAGAGGAAGCACCTCGGTATTGGATCCAGCGCCTATGCAACCGACAAGCCAGCTGAGCATCGTGATGGCCAAGAGATGTTTGCCAATCTTCATGGGGATTGCACCGCGATAGGATTCATGCGCCAAACCGTCAAATTGAGGGCTGCAGCAATGCTGACCCACACCAAGTAGGGTAAGAACAGCAACGCTGCGGTCGTCGAGATAGGCCAAGCGATGACGATAAATCCGGCAATGCAGAGCCAAAGAAGGCTAACATCGACAAAGGCAAGATCCATGCGTTTCAGCCCGAAGAAGAGCCAGGACCAAGCGCCATTAAGCAACAGCTGCAAGATCCATAAAGCGAGGGCTAATGACCAACCCGATGTTTGCCAGACGAGCCATCCAGCGATAGCGATAAAGAGATAGAGGATCGACCACACGACCGGAAAGGCCCAATCTGGTGGCGTCCAGGATGGCTTTTCAAGGGTCTCATACCATGGCCCGGGTTTGAAGATTGCGCCCGTCATTGCGACCATGATCACAGCCACGATGAAAACCGCCAACGATCCCCACATCAATTCTCGCTCCTTATGGCCAATGGCAAAATAATCAAAGCCGTCCATCGTCCAATATCATGTCGTATCGTCGACAGTGATACTCTTTTGCAGTGAATTTGGATCTAGACAAGCCAGCGTAATGCTTGCGCTGATGCTGGTTGACGGATGTTACGGTCCAAATGTAAAGCTTTGTTGACACGGCCTGGCAGGTCCAAGAGACTGGTGCGTAACACCGTCCATTGAAGGACGGAAGAGCTTTCAGGTTCTGGAACAGCATGACGTCAATCTGGAACAAAAATACGCACGCAACAAATGCAGACTTCGACGCTTGTTGCCGTCTTCTTCGACACGGCTCGAAGAGCTTTCATCTCGCATCGAAGCTGCTGCCTCAGCGTGTGCGCAAGCCGGCTTCTGCTCTCTATGCGTTTTGCCGTCAGGCTGATGATGCCATTGATTTGAGGGAAGGGGGGCAGGCTGCTTTAGCTTTGCTCGCAGTGCGTTTGGACCGGGTCTATGGCTCGAGACCCGCTGACGATCCTGTCGAACGGGCGCTGTCGGATGTCGTCTCAGACTTCGCTATTCCAAGAGAGCTCTTGGACGCGCTGATCGAAGGTCTGGCGTGGGATGACATGGGGCGTCGCTACCACGATATCGCTGCGCTCCGCGCCTACAGTGCGCGGGTCGCCAGTACCGTGGGCGTGATTAGCACGTTGATCATGGGGATCCGTAAACCCGAGACTCTTGCCCGTGCCGCCGACCTAGGTGTTGCGATGCAGCTCACAAATATTGCCCGCGATGTTGGTGAAGATGCGCGTGCCGGGCGGCTCTATCTGCCAACGAATTGGATGCGTCATGCCGGGATTTGTCCGGAGGCATGGCTTGGCGATCCAGTGTTTGACGATCGACTTGGAAGCGTCGTCGACCGCTTGTTGCAGCATGCCGAAGAACTTTATCAACGTTCGATTCCGGGCATCGCACATCTGCCTCGGGATTGCAGGACAGGCATCCATGCAGCCCGCCTGATTTATGCTGAGATTGGCAAAGAGGTCGAGCGGCATGGCTTCGATTCCTTTAACCGGCGCGCTATTGTCAGCACTGGAAGAAAGCTTCGGCTTTTGGCATCAGCCTTCAAGGCTTCGATAGTGGTTGGGCGGACCCATCATATGTCGCCCTTAGATCTGCCGCCCCTACCTGAGACCCGTTTTTTGGTCGATGCGGTTACCTCGAATACAGCCGACCTTGCCTTGGACGCTACAACACCCGATCTAGCTTGGTGGGCGTTTCACCAGCGACTCGCCTGGACCATTGAATTGTTTACCCGGTTGGCGCTGGAAGAGCGGCTACAGCGGAGCCGTCACTGAGGTTATGCATGCGACCAGCCATGGAGAACGTGCATGATGTGGGCGGAACTTCTCTTTTTCGCCGTTGTCTTGGGACTGGCCATTCAGCAACTTTATTCCGTGAAGAAAGCGCAACGGAAGACGGCCGAAGACGAGGCGGCAAGACAAAGAGCTGATAGTGAACAGCCACCAAGCAACTGAGCTTCAAGACAATTTTTCCAGGAAAGCTTTTGCGCTTTCGCGGTAGGATTTTTGCTTAGCCAGGTCCATCCGATCCCAGGTTCTATAGACTTGCCCGAGACGAGGATTGCCGCGAAGCACGTCATCATTCCGCGCAAGAAAATCCCAATAAAGGGCATTGAATGGACATGCCGCTTCGCCAGTCTTCTGTTTCACATCAAAGCTGCAATGACGGCAATAATCGGACATTTTGTTGATATAATTGCCGCTCGAGGCATAGGGTTTGGAAGCGAGGAGGCCGCCATCAGCAAACTGGCTCATGCCTAGTGTGTTAGGAAGTTCGACCCACTCATAAGCGTCGGCATAAACGGCCAGATACCACTCATGGACATCTTTGGGGGCAACACCGGCTAGCATCGCAAAGTTGCCGGTCACCATGAGCCGCTGTATGTGATGGGCGTACGCTTCTTCCTTGGTTTGTGTGATCGCTTCGCGAAGGCACGCCATCTCAGTTTCGCCCGTCCAGTAGAAGTCGGGCAGGGCACGTTGCGCATCGAGTGCATTCTCCTCGACATAGGTCGGCATTTTTAACCAATAGATGCCGCGAACATACTCACGCCAGCCGATAATCTGGCGGATGAATCCCTCGGTTGCATTGAGGGGGGCATGACCGGATTCGTAGGCGGTCTGGATGCGCTTGCAAACGTCCAATGGATCCAGAAGGCCGGCATTGATATAAAGCGATAGAACGGAGTGATAGAGGAAGCGTTCTCCTGTTAGCATCGCGTCCTGGTAGTCACCGAATCCGGGCAATGCCTCCTTGATAAAGGCATCTAGCGCCTTGTTAGCCTGCGCCGGTGTAACGCCGAACCAGAATGGTTCAGCATCGCCGAAATGGTCGGCAAACTCTGTGTCGACCAGATCAAGCACTTCGCGTGTTATCTCATCCGGCTCAAAGCCTTTTGGTTGGGGTAGAAAGAGATCGGACTTGGCTGGCTTTCGGTTTTCCGTGTCGAAGTTCCATTTTCCACCTATCGGAGTCGCGCCATCCATCAAAAGACCGGTCTGTTTGCGCATTTCGCGATAGAAGAACTCCATTCTGAGCTGTTTTCGGCCCTCAGCCCACGCCGCGAACGTGCGTTTTGAACAGAGAAAACGGGTGTCATCGAGGATGTCGACGGATAGGCCAAATTGTTTTGACCAGCCTTCCATTTCGTTTTGAAGCCGCCACTCACCTGGCTCGGTGATAACCAACCGGTTCGGTGCAAAACATTCAATCGCGCGCCCAACTTCGCTGGTGAGGCTTCCAGAGTTATCAGGATCTTGAAGCGTCACATAGTCAACCGCCCATCCATCTTTTCGAAGTGAGTCGGCAAAGTGGCGCATGGCTGAAAACAAGAACACGATCTTCTTCTTGTGGTGCCTGACATAGGTGGCCTCTTCCACGGCCTCAACAATGAGGATGCGGTCCGTGGCCTTGTCTGCGACACCAAGCGAGGAGATCGCGGGTGTGAGTTGATCACCAAGGATGAGAACGAGTTTTCGGCTAGACATGGACGAGAATGGTCACCATGAGCGTCTTGGCATACGAAATGAGAGCATGCTTTGCACAACTCTGCTCTGAAAGCGATCGAGCGAAAGACTTTCATGCATACCCGAGACAGATTCGTCCAAAATTCGGGTTTGGATCAACGATCGGCTGTAAAAAGGGGTGTCCTCGAATGTTTTCAAAATTTGAGCAGAATCCAATGACTGAGTGCGACGTGGTACGCGCCAGCTATTCGGCGCGAGGGTGACGCGTGGCGGTAGGTCGATCTGCGTGACCTCTCCAGCCTGATCGACCAGTAGCCCTAGGCTTTGTTCACTGCCGTCTCGTCTGATCACATCATAGAGGATCGCCCGATGATCGCCGACGCTCATGCATGACCAATCCCAGTAGGAAAAATCGACTTCGAGTGGTCGTTCGCCACGATTGCGGTCAAGATAGCCTTCGCCTTGCCAACGTCTTGATGGCGTATCCATCTCCACGTCGACCCTGCAGCGTGGTGCAAGTGGCGACCAAACATGCCGTCCGGCTGCATCAAGCGGAAACGTCTCTTGTGTTTGCACCAGCGGAGTGACTCTCACGTGACCGCGTAGACGCGAGGGCAGAGGAACCGTCCACTCATCGATCTCTATGGACAAGCCCTCCCTGTCGATAGATATGCCGCTTGGACCAGCCCTCCAGCTAAGGTGTGTGCGAGAGAGCGCCTGCCGTCCCCGCTCCGTCATGGCCCACCGCTTGCCGCCTTTGCCGTAGAGCGCGACGTTGAGGGCAACGTGATTTTCCGGATCAGCCAACCCCTTGCGTCTAGCTGAGGCATAATACGGTGAAAACACGCTACCGATAAATGCGATAATCGTGAGCCCGCTTTCGCCGTCATCGCTAAGCGCATCGATATACCACCAGACATAGCCGTTGGGCGCGACGTCAGCGGTGAAGTCCATCGCATTGGCGAGGGGCAGGAGGGTCATAGTTCGAGCTGACTTGATGTTGTCCATAATTCATGACACTAATATATGACAAATATAGTTGACAGTCTTTTCAGGGGAGGTCCGGCATGGATATCAAGGCGCGGATTGAAACGGCCTTGGCCGGGGCGGTCGATGCTGCTGTGACCGTGGGAAATCCACCGAGACTGACGGCCGCAATCCGCTATGCCATGTTCCCGCCAGGCGCACGTCTTCGCCCGCGTCTTTGTCTTGGCGTTGCCGGCGCTTGCGGTGACGATCGCCCGCACCTTACAGACGCGGCTTCCTCCGCGATCGAGATGCTGCATTGTGCATCATTGATTCACGACGACATGCCTTGTTTCGACGACGCAGCAACGCGACGGGGCAAGCCTACTTTGCATGTTGCCTTCGACGAACCGCTGGCATTGCTTGCTGGTGATGCGTTGATTGTGCTCGCCTTTCAAACGCTCGCTAGCTGCGATGCACAGGATCGTTTACCGGCTATGCTCCGCGTTGTCAGCGAAGCTGTTGGCATGCCACGCGGCATCGTTGCGGGCCAAGCCTGGGAAGGCGAGCCCGAACCGGATTTAGCCCGGTACCATGCGGCCAAGAGCGGTGCACTTTTCGCAGGAGCGACGATGGCGGGTGCGGCCGCTGCAGGCCACGATCCTGATCACTGGGAGACCCTTGGCATGCGTTTGGGCGCAGCCTATCAAGTTGTCGACGATATTCGTGATGTTACTGGTGACGCCAAAACACTTGGCAAACCAACGGGGCAAGATGCGGCGCTGGGCCGGCCCAATGCCGTCGATGAGCTCGGCATGGCGGGCGCGATTGACCGTTTCAACTTCCTTATCGCTGAGGGTCTCGATTCCATGCCGGCTTGCCCAGGCCGCGACACACTGCGGACTCTCATCCTCGCTGAAACCGACCGTTTCTTGCCGAAGAGCCAGGCTGTCGGCGCCGCCTGATGCCGCTTGCATCCGAGTCGATCGGAGCAGTGCAAAGCGTCAGGACGCCGAGTTCCTGGAGGGATCGTCTTATCGCGATCCGTGACCGATTGCTCGCGAGTCACGCCTTTCAGCGGTTTGCCGCAAGATTTCCATTAACGCGGCCGATTGCGCGTCGTAAAGCAAAGACGCTATTCGATCTTTGCACTGGATTCGTTCATAGCCAGGTTCTGCTCGCCTGCGTGCAATTGAAGCTTTTCGAGCACCTGCAGGATGCGCCGGCAACGATCGATGACTTGACCGAGCGTCTCGATTTGCCGCGAGCGTCAACAGAACGGTTGCTCCAGGCGGCTTGTTCACTTGGGCTATTGTCCAGAAGAGGAGGGGGTCGTTTTGGTCTAGGAGAGCTCGGTGCGGCGTTCCTTGGCAATCCTGGGCTTGATGCAATGGTCGAGCATCACGCCCATTTCTACAAGGACCTCCAAGACCCGGTTGCGCTTCTGCGTGGAGAGCAAAGCGAGACCGCTCTGTCGCGCTATTGGCCGTATTCCGGCACGGACAACAAAGCCGACTTCAATGACGAGGCTGTCGCTGACTACAGTCACCTGATGGCGGCGACCCAGCCGATGATCGCCTCTCATATTCTCGATGCGTACCCGGTTCGTAACCATAGCTGCCTGATGGATATCGGTGGTGGTGAGGGCGCCTTTCTCGAAGCAGTTGCAGCGCGTGCGCCGGATCTCAACCTTCGTCTATTCGACCTTCCTATCGTTGTTGAACGTGCAAAGCGGCGTTTTGACATGAACGGCTTGGCCCATCGCCTCGTCGTCGATGGTGGTGATTTTTACAAGGATCCAATTCCCACTGGTGCCGATCTCATCAGTTTGGTGCGCATTGTCCACGATCATGACGATGATGAAGCCTTGCATCTTTTGAAGGCTGTCCGTGCGGCATTGCCGCCAGGCGGCGTTCTTTTGCTCGCCGAACCTATGGCGGAAACGCCGGGTGCCGAGGCGATGGGGGCCGCTTACTTCGGCTTCTATTTCTTGGCCATGGGACGCGGCCGTGCGCGACGTGTTGATGAGCTCTTGGCGATGCTGCGCAGCGCTGGTTTCGCGTCGGCAGAGCCTCTTCCGACACAAATTCCCCTTTTGGTGAGTGTCATCAAAGCGACTGTAAATTAAAGTTGACACTTTAGGTTGTAATGAATCATTGACAATAATTAATGTAAAGTTAAGCTGACAGACAGAAGGCCGAGAACGTTCAAAATCATGCCTTTTCAGGGGGTTCATCTCAGGCATGGAAGCCACTGCAGTCATTGTCCAAGAGCCGGAGCGTCTAACGCTCGGCAGGTTGCCATTGGCACCGATGGATGATGGCGATGTTGTTGTCGACATCGAGCATTCCGGAATCAGTACGGGCACGGAGCGGCTGCTCTGTTCCGGTCGCATGCCGCATTTTCCCGGCATGGGATATCCTCTAGTTCCTGGCTATGAGTCGGTTGGTCGAGTCGTCGAGACAGTGACTGATCGTTTTTCGGTTGGCGATCGTGTCTTTGTCCCAGGAGCCAATTGCTTTGGTGAGGTCCGGGGGCTCTTCGGCGGCGCTGCATCCAAACTGGTGGTTCCCGCCACGAGGATTGCCAAGGTCGATAGCGAGCTCGGGGCAGAGGCCGTGCTTTTGGCGTTGGCAGCCACCGCTCGCCATGCGATCGCAAGTGTTAACGCCGCTGCGCCTGAGCTCATAGTCGGTCACGGTGTTCTCGGTCGACTTCTGGCGAGATTGGCTCGGGAGATGCATGGCCCGGCCCCGGTCGTCTGGGAGACCGATTCTGCGCGGACGGATGGTGCGATTGGCTACGAAGTCATTCGGCCTTCAGACGACGATCGTCATGATTATCAGACGATCGTCGACGTGAGTGGTGATCCCACGATCCTCGACCGTCTTATCCAGCGCTTGGCGCCCGGCGGAGAAATCGTTCTTGCCGGCTTTTATAGCCAATCCCTGAGTTTTGCTTTCCCGCCCGCATTCATGCGTGAAGCGCGGATCCGTGTTGCTGCGGAGTGGAAGCCTGATGATCTCACGGCGGTGATGGCATTGATCAATCAAGGCGCGCTGACCCTTGATGGCCTGCTGACGCATGAATACCCCGCAGGTCGTGCTGTGGATGCCTATAGCCTCGCCTTTAACGATCCCTCCTGTCTCAAGATGACCCTTGATTGGAGAGCCGCATGACCGCGACGCTTCTCGAAACTGCGCAGCGCGCGGAGTCGTACTCTGACGAGAACCTCGACCCCGACGCTGATGTGCCCGCCAAGCAGACTCAAGTCATTGCGATCTACGGGAAAGGCGGCATTGGTAAGAGCTTCACGCTTTCTAACCTCTCTTACATGATGGCGCAGCAGGGAAAGCGCGTGCTGCTAATCGGCTGCGACCCTAAGAGCGATACCACATCGCTTCTTTTCGCAGGTCGCTCATGTCCGACAATCATCGAGACCTCCTCCAAAAAGAAGCAGGCCGGCGAAAAAGTGAAGATCGGCGATGTCTGCTTTAAGCGGGATGGTGTCTATGCAATGGAGTTGGGCGGCCCTGAGGTGGGGCGCGGTTGCGGAGGCCGAGGAATCATTCACGGCTTCGAGCTTCTCGAAAAACTTGGCTTCCATGATTGGGACTTCGACTACGTTCTCCTGGATTTTCTAGGCGACGTTGTCTGCGGTGGTTTCGGTTTGCCGATCGCTCGCGACATGTGTCAAAAGGTCATCGTGGTTGGTTCAAATGACCTGCAGTCTCTCTATGTCGCGAATAATGTCTGTTCTGCCGTCGAGTACTTCAGAAAATTGGGTGGCAATGTTGGTGTAGCCGGGCTTGTCATCAACAAGGATGATGGTACAGGCGAAGCCCAGGCCTTCGCTGAGGCTGTGGGAATTCCTGTCCTCGCCTCTATCCCCGCCCATGACGATATTCGGAAGAAGAGCGCCAACTACGAAATCATCGGAAAACCCGGTGGTGAGTGGGCACCGATATTCGATCAGCTAGGTCAGCAGGTTGCGGATGCGCCGCCAATTTTACCGGCTCCGCTCGATCATGAGGGCCTTTTGGGCCTCTTTAAAGGCGAGCAGGTTGGCCGCGGTGTCGCGTTAGAGCCGGCGACTCTCGACGATATGTGTGGCACGGCCCTTTTGACGAAGCCGTCCCTCGAAGTCATTTACGAGGGCGTGTGACAGTGTCTCGTCAAGAGCCAGCGCTAGACCCGATAGCGGCCAAGGCCCAAAAGGGCTGCCATGGCGGTGCCGACGTGATGAAACAAGCGGCAGCGGCATCCGGTAAGAGCGACGTTCTGAAGAAACTCGCCAAAGATTACCCACAAGGTCCGCACGATCAGCCGCAATCCATGTGCCCAGCCTTTGGCAGCCTGCGCGTGGGTCTTCGTATGCGGCGGACGGCCACAATCCTTTCGGGTTCGGCTTGCTGCGTTTATGGGCTGACCTTTACCTCGCATTTCTACGGCGCGCGCCGCACGGTCGGCTATGTGCCGTTTGATAGCGAGACGCTGGTAACCGGCCAGCTCTTTGAAGACATCCGAAACGCCGTTCATGAGATGGCTGATCCTGGCAAATACGACGCCATTGTCGTGACCAACCTCTGTGTGCCCACCGCATCCGGTGTGCCGTTGGATCGCCTTCCGAAATCGATTGATGGTGTGCGCATTATCGGTATCGACGTTCCTGGATTCGGCGTGCCCACACATGCAGAAGCGAAAGATGTGCTCGCCGGAGCCATGTTGCGTTACGCCCGCGAGGAGGCGGAACAGGGGCCGGTGCCGCGGCCACGGAACCTCGTTGACGATCTGCCAATGGTCGCGTTGATCGGTGAGTTTTTTCCAGCGGATCCCGTTGGTGTAGCCGGCATGCTGAAGCCGATGGGCCTGACGATTGCGCCGCAAACGCCTTGCCGTGAATGGCGGGATCTTTATGCGGCCCTTGATTGCGTCGTCGGTGCTGCGGTCCATCCTTTCTATACTTCGGTGGTCCGAGAATTGCGCCATGCCGGGAGGCCAATTGTCGGGTCAGGTCCCGTTGGTGTCGAAGGGACGAGCGCTTGGCTCGAATCCGTCGGCAAGGCGGCCAATGTAGCCAGCGATAGGATTGACGCAGCAAAGGCAGCAGTTTTGCCGGCCATTCAAGGTTCGTTGCAGAAGAGTCCTATCAACGCCACCGTAACGGTCTCTGGCTATGAAGGTTCGGAGCTTCTGGTCGCACGGCTTCTGATCGAAGCGGGGGCCACCGTGCCCTATGTCGGCACTGCTTGTCCAAAGACCGACTGGAGTGCCGACGATCGCGATTGGCTCGAGACTCACGGATGCCATGTCCAATACCGCGCCTCCTTAGAGCAAGACCTGGCGGCCATGCGCGACGTCAATCCAGATTTGGCTCTGGGTACAACACCGCTTGTTCAAGCAGCTAAAGAAGAGGGCCGGCCCGCCGTCTACTTTACGAATATCGTGTCGGCCCGACCGCTGTTCGGGCCAGCGGGTGCTGGAGCGCTTTCGGCCATCGTCTCCAGTCAGGCACGCGGCAAAGAGCGCTTCCAGAACATGGTGCAGTTTTTCTCGAAACCCGAAGCTGAGCCTCCTGTCGCGAGCGAAACAGTTGGTGCCAAAGCGCCCGAGCCGACCAAGTCCGCGACGAAGAAGGCGCGCCGCGTCTTCGAATCGAAGGTTCTCTCGGATGCAGGCACGAATTCGACCGTGCCGGTAGGGAGCTAAACGATGCTCGTGCTCGATCATGATCGCGCCGGAGGGTATTGGGGGGCTGTCTACGCATTCACCGCTGTTGAGGGTCTGCGCGTTGTGATCGACGGGCCGGTGGGTTGTGAAAATCTGCCGGTGACGGCGGTCCTACATTACACCGACGCTTTGCCACCGCACGAACTACCGATTGCCGTCACAGGTCTTTCTGAAGACGAGCTCTCGATGGCCGGTACCGAAAAGGCCCTGAAGCGGGCAAGTGATACTCAGGATCAAGAAATGCCGGCGGTTGTTGTCACCGGCTCCATCGCTGAGATGATCGGTGGCGGCGTGACACCTGAAGGCTCAAACCTGCGCCGCTTTCTCCCGCGTACGATCGATGAGGATCAATGGCAAAGTGCTGATCGTGCCATCTACTGGCTTTGGAACGAATTTGGAGCACGAAAGGGCAAGGCACGCCAAAAGAAGGCCAAGCGGGAGGGCGCCAAGCCCAGTGTCAATATCATTGGACCGATCTACGGCACGTTCAACATGCCGTCGGATTTGGCCGAGATCCGCCGTTTAGTCGAAGGTATCGGGCTTGATGTCAACATGACGTTTCCGCTTGGAACGCATGTTGATGACATCGCCAAACTCGCTGATGCCGATGTTAATATTTGCATGTATCGAGAGTTTGGACGCGAGCTCTGCGAGGAGCTGGATCGGCCTTATTTGCAAGCGCCGATTGGCCTGTTCGCGACGACCAACTTCCTTCGAAAGCTCGGCGAGCTGACTGGCGTCGATCCTGAGCCCTTTATCGAAAAGGAAAAGGAAACGACGATCAAGCCAATTTGGGATCTCTGGCGAAGCGTCACCCAAGATTTCTTCTCGACCGCTAGCTTTGCGATCGTCGCGACCGACACGTATGTGCGCGGTATGAAACGTTTTCTGGAAGAGGAGATGGGCATTCCATGTACCTTTTCTTTCTCGAGAAAAGCCGGCGTGAAACCCGACAATGCCGAGGTGCGCGAGGCGCTTAGAACGCGACCGCCGCTCGTGCTGTTCGGCTCCTACAACGAGCGCATGTATGCGGCCGAGCTCGGCAGCCGCGCCATGTATGTTCCGGCGTCATTTCCTGGCGCAATCGTCCGGCGCGCCACCGGCACGCCGTTCATGGGCTATGCCGGCGCGACTTATATTATCCAGGAATTCTGCAACCAGCTCTTCGATGCCCTCTTCCACATCCTGCCGCTCTCGTCGGACCTCGACAAAGTCGACGCAACGCCCACCAGGCTCGAAGCCGATCGCTTCGATTGGGATGAAGAAGCCCAGACGCTGCTGGAGGCACACCTCGAGGAGCAACCTTTCCTCATCCGTATTTCGGCAGCGAAACAACTTCGCGATCAAGTCGAACAGCAGGCGAGGATGAAGGGCGACAGAACGATTTCGGCTGATCACGTCAAGCGCATACTGAAGAGCGCGAAGCAGAGAGCGATGGCGTGAGCCGAGGGATTTTTTTGGACCGCACCGGTTAAGGCGCGGAGGCAAGGGAGACTGATATGGCGAAGACCATCTCGAGTTCGATGCGATTGCTCCGTCAGAAAAGGCGCGAGTTCAGTTTGCTATTCGCGGTCTGTTTTGCCTTTTTCCTGATCGCCGCTGTGGTCAGGCGCGTGTTGCCGGGCGCTTGGAAGCGCGCGGTCGAGAACGGCAATAGGCGCCACAACGTCGTTGCCGAAGCCCTGGCTTCGGCCAACACCATTCTCCCATTCGTCTACCAGCGATAATGCTTCACCGGCCTTGGCCGGTCGAGACAGTCACTGGTGGAGAATCCCTTGCCGCGAGGGGTTTGCGCGGTAACGGCCGCAAGGCCAATCAGCTGGAGGTGAACGATGGCTGATGGAAAGAGCTCTCTAACAGGGCTCACACACGCCGAAGCACAAGAGTTTCATTCGCTCTTCGTGCAAGGCTTCATCGGATGGATCGTCATCTGCTTCATTGCGCACGTTTTGGTTTGGTTCTGGCGTCCCTGGTTCCCGGGTGCTGAGTCGATGGCATCGGCTGAAGCCTGGATCCTTGATAACGCCACGCAGCTCAGCCAGTACGCGCTGCAATTCTCGGCATAGGGGAGTAACGGAGCATGTGGAAGATCTGGTTACTCTTCGATCCGAGACGGGCATTGGTCGCAACCGCGATCTTTACCTTTGCGATGGTGATGCTGCTGCACTTCATCGTGCTCAGCAGCAGTCCGTACTACGGCGGCTTCCTCGGATGGGGTGGCGGCGCTGCGACCATGTCGCAGATGTCCGAAATTCCGGCCGAGCAGTCCTCGTAAATCTAGGCGTTTGGCGGCGGGGGAGGTTGCTCATTTCGAACACCGAGCCTGCCGCCGACACCTGATCAAGACAGCCTAAACGACGCCGAGCCTGCGGAGTTAAGACAATGGCGATGTTAAGCTTTGAGAGAAAATACCGCGTCCGCGGAGGCACGCTGCTCGGCGGCGATTTGTTCGATTTTTGGTTCGGCCCCTTCTACGTCGGTTTCTTCGGGGTAGTTGGGACCTTCTTTACGATTCTTGGTATCGGTATGATCCTCTACGGTGCCGCGATAGGCCCGACTTGGAATCTCTGGCAGATTAGTATCGCACCGCCGGACCTGAAATACGGTCTCGGTCTTGCCCCGCTTCGCGAGGGGGGGATTTGGCAGATCGTTACCATCTGCGCCCTGGTCTCATTCATTTCCTGGGCGCTTCGAGAAGTTGAGATCTGCCGAAAGCTTGGCATCGGCTATCATGTCCCGATCGTCTTCGGCTCTGCAATCTTCGCCTATGCGAGCTTGGTGGTGATCCGACCCGTGCTGCTGGGCGCTTGGGGACATGGCTTCCCCTACGGCATCTACAGCCACCTCGATTGGGTCTCGAACGTTGCCTATCAGTATTTACACTTTCACTACAATCCAGCCCACATCATCGCGGCAACTTTCTTCTTCACGACGGTGCTTGCGCTTTCGCTTCACGGTTCACTGATCCTGTCCGCTGCCAATCCTGGCAACGGCGAGAAAGTCAAGACGCCTGAGTATGAGGATACTTTCTTTCGGGACACGATTGGCTATTCGATCGGAACGCTTGGCATCCACAGGCTCGGTGTCATCCTTGCCGTAAACAGCGGTGTCTGGGCAGCGATCTGCATCATTATCAGTGGTCCATTTTGGACCCGCGGCTGGCCCGAATGGTGGGGCTGGTGGCTCAATCTGGCAATCTGGCCGTAAAGGGGGGCGGAGATCGTCATGGCCACATATCAAAACATCTTCACCCAAGTTCAGGTCCAGGGACCAGCTGAGGCCGGGATCGCGCTACCACCGGGCGATGTCCCAAGGAGTGGCGGGAGTACCTTCAATCGTTGGCTGGGTTGGATCGGCAATGCCCAAATTGGCCCAATCTATCTCGGCTATCTCGGCACATTATCCATCGTGTTTTTCTTCATTGCCTTCGAGATCGTCGGTCTCAACATGTGGGCATCGGTCGGCTGGGATCCTATCGAGTTCGTTCGCCAACTTGCCTGGCTTGCGCTTGAGCCGCCACCACCGGAGAACGGTCTCGCCTTTCCAACCCTTGCTGAAGGCGGCTGGTGGCTGCTAGCTGGTCTTTGTCTCACCATTTCGCTGCTTCTTTGGTGGGCGAGAATGTATCGCCGTGCCCGCCAACTGGGCCTCGGTACCCATGTAGCTTGGGCCTTCGCGGCCGCAATCTGGCTCTTCTTGGTTTGTGGCTTCTTTCGCCCGCTCGCCATGGGGAGTTGGGGCGAAGCGGTTCCGTTTGGGATCTTTCCTCATCTTGACTGGGTTGCGGCTGTCTCAATTCGCCACGGCAACCTCTTCTATAATCCGTTCCATGCGCTCTCGATCGTGTTCTTTTATGGCTCTGTCCTTCTGTTTGCGATGCATGGTGCGACCATCCTGGCGGTAAGCCGCTTGGGTGGTGATCGTGAACTCGAACAGATCACCGATCGAGGGACAGCGACGGAGCGTGCGGCGTTGTTCTGGCGCTGGACCATGGGCTTCAATGCCACCATGGAAAGCATCCACCGTTGGGCTTGGTGGTTTGCCGTGCTGACGCCGCTGACCGGCGGTATTGGCATCCTTTTAACCGGCACTGCCGTCGATAACTGGTATCTTTGGTCTGTCGACCATGGCGTTGCGCCACCTTACCCGGCCTTTGAGGGTGTGGCCGACCCAGCAGCTTCGGGAGGAGCACAATGAGTATCGGTGGCTACCTTACCGCAGCCGTTGGCGGCGCCCTAACCATCACCATGTTCGTGAATGCTGGCTGGGAGGCACCACCCATCGAATCGGTGCAAACTGGCTATCGTGGCCTTGGTATGGAGCAGAACATTAATCCGCGTGTACGCGGCGCAGATCTTGCTGCAACCCAGGCCTCGTTACCTGAACCGCCGTGGGAACTCGATACCTCCGGTGATAAGGCAGGCGATCTCTATGAGAATGTCCAGGTATTGGGCGATCTCTCCGATGATCAGTTCAATCGGCTGATGACAGCGATCACGGAATGGGTTTCGCCTGATCAAGGTTGTGCCTATTGCCATAATGAGGAGAACTACGCCGACGACAATCTCTATACGAAGATCGTCTCAAGACGTATGTTGCAGATGACCCAATACATCAATGACGGTTGGTCCGATCACGTCGGCGCAACCGGGGTGACCTGCTATACATGCCACCGTGGTCAACCGGTCCCCGCAAACATCTGGTTCACCGATCCTGAAGGTGGCCAGATGGCCAAAACCCTTGGTAATCGTGGCGGGCAAAACATTGCCGGAACCGAGGTTGGTCTATCCTCGCTACCTACAGACCCGTTAACGCCGTTTCTCATGAACTATGATAATGAGATCCGGGTGATCTCGCTGGAGACATTCCCCAGCCCCGACCACAGGAAGTCGATCAAACAGGCTGAGTGGACATATGGTTTGATGATGCATATGTCGACGTCGCTCGGTGTGAACTGCACCTATTGCCACAATACGCGGTCCTTCTACGACTGGGATCAAAGTACGCCGGCGCGCACGGTGGCTTGGCATGGTATCCAAATGGCCCGTGACTTGAATGAGAGCTATCTCACACCGCTTGGGCCCGAATACCCGGATAATCGCCTCGGACCACTTGGTGATGCACCAAAGGCGAGTTGCGCCACATGTCACGCCGGTGTCAATAAGCCTCTCTATGGCGCGCAAATGGCCAAGGACTATCCGTCGTTGCTGACGTCCAGCGAGTAATGGCGTACGCCAGCGCCACGGAACAAAAGAAAGAGGGGTGCGACCGCCGTCGTGCCCCTTTTCTTTTCACGAAGAATGATAAGTCATTTGGAGTTGCCTCGATAAAGGCTTTGTATCGATTAGAGGGAGGGCTCCATGCAGGCTTGTCGATATCTTCTTGGTGTGGTGCTGATGATCAGTCTGGCGCCGTCGGCGAAGGCCAGCGAAGCCTACGACAACCCCGGCATGGGCGACACGCCCTGCGTCATCCTGCAGACCTATCAAGCCTCAAACGGCGACAGCAGTTTCGGTGCCGCAGCTACATTGGAGAATGTCTGCGGGCGGAGCGTCGAGGTGTCTTTCTGTTTTCCATTTGTAACGACAGACGATGGCATCGAGCCCCATTGCAGAAACGATGTCCTTCGCCCGTGGGGAACGTCCCGGATCGTGGTCAGCGACCTGCCGGCCAAATTAGCCAATCCCGATTACAGCTGGCGTTGGCTTGGTCATCTCACCGATTCCGATCGGTAACTCACAAGCCTACGATTCACCGACTAACTCGGCTGGCTTTTGCATGGCGTGGAGATAGCCAGCCTGACGCACGACATGTCCGTGCGTTGCGAGATTCTGGCTCGTTGGGGCGCGCAGGAGCTCGGATGGGGCGGAAATCGAAGATCATCGCTCAGTTCGTTCGGAAGGAAACGGGTTCTCATGCTTGATCGACCCGTCAGTAACCGTCCGCATGCGATCGTGATCGGCGCAGGCTTTGGTGGTCTTGCAGCTGCTATTCGCCTGGGTGCCAAAGGATATCGGGTTTCCGTTTTGGAAAAGCTCGATGGTCCAGGAGGACGGGCCTATACCTTTCAGCAAGATGGTTTCACCTTCGATGCTGGACCCACGATCATTACGGCACCATGGTTGTTTGAGGAGCTATGGGCACTTTGCGGCAAGAATTTGGCCGATGATGTCGACCTTCGTGCGATTGATCCATTCTACGAAATTCGCTTCGATGACGGACATGTCATGCGCTGTAGCGGCGATGACCAGGCCATGCGGACCGAGGTCGCGCAGATCGCGCCTGATGAGGTGGAGAGTTTCGATCGCTTCATGGCAGAGAGCGCGCGCATCTATAAAACCGCGTTTGAAGACCTTGCCGATCAACCGTTTCATAAGCTTTCGACACTGATCCGCTCAGCACCGGACCTCATCCGATTAGGCGGGTTTCGTACAGTCTATAGCAAGGTAAGCCAATTTTTTAAGAACGAGAAATTACGTCTAGCATTCAGTTTTCACCCCCTCCTGATTGGCGGCAATCCCTTCACGACCACCAGCTACTACTGCCTCATCGCGCATTTGGAACGACGCTTTGGCGTCCATTATGCCATGGGCGGTACAGGAGTGATCGTGCGGGGGCTGGTCGGTTTGATCGAAGGGCAAGGTGGTGCGCTTCGCTTTGATACCGAAGTTGACGAAATCATCGTCGATCAAGGACGGGCAAGTGGCGTTCGTCTAGGGAATGGAGAGGTCATCCCGGCCGATATTGTCATCTCCAATGCTGATGTCGGCTGGACCTATAAGCACCTTCTCCGCAATCACCAGCGTGCGCGTTGGACCGACTCCAAGCTGGACCGAGCTCGCTACTCCATGAGCTTATTCGTCTGGTACTTCGGGACGAATCGACGTTTTGACGACGTCTACCACCACATGATGATCTTAGGACCCCGCTATCGGGGGCTGCTGCAAGACATCTTCTCGGCAAAGCGTCTTGCATCCGATTTTAGCCTTTATCTTCATCGCCCGACAGCGAGCGATCCGTCCCTTGCACCCGAGGGGTGCGACAGCTTTTACGTTCTATCGCCTGTCCCGCACCTCGCTAGTGGTACGGATTGGGCAACGCATGCTGAGCCCTATCGCGCAGCTATTCAAAAGCGCCTTGAGGATACGGTGCTGCCGGGCCTTGGCCAAGCGATCGTCACTTCGCGCATGATGACGCCCCAGGACTTCCAAGAACGTCTTCTTTCGTTGAACGGAGCCGCGTTTGCCCTAGAGCCTCAGCTCTTTCAAAGTGCTTGGTTTCGGCCGCACAATAAGAGCGAAGACGTTGATGGGCTGTATTTGGTGGGCGCCGGCACCCATCCCGGTGCGGGCTTGCCCGGTGTTGTGTCGTCGGCAAAGGTGGTTGATCAAGTGTCGCCCGACGTCAGTGCACTCGTGCGCTAAGAACGACCGACTTGTGGTCCGTGTTCCAGTGGCTGTCAGTGAGGCCTCATCCTTCCAGGCAAGCTGATGCATGTGACCGCAGTCGATCATCAACGCCGATAAGCGGTTAGTCTCGCTCTCCGTTCTGACAATTAAGTGAGCCTCGAATTGAGAAAGCCTCTCGAAAGAATGGCTCAGGTGTTTTACCCTGTTCTTGGAGTTCAAATGACGGGAGGAAAAAGTCATGCGCTTTTGGGCTCGAGCGCTGGTCATCGCAGCACTGCTGCCTGGTTTTTCGGCTGCGGCTCAGAATATGCCATCGCCACCTGATGCAGAGCTCATGATCATCTGGCCGCCTGACGGTCAGGTCATTCGTGGTGGAAAGCTCTGGGTGAGGATGGGCCTTAAAGGTATGGGTGTTGCCCCAGCAGGTATCAACATGGAAGGTACCGGACATCATCACTTCCTCATTGACACCGACTTGCCGCCGCTTGATGAGCCGATTCCGGCTGACGCCAACCACATCCATTTTGGTGCCGGACAGACTGAAGCCAGATTAACCGATCTCGAACCTGGCGAGCACACATTGCAGCTGATGCTGGGTGATCATGAGCATTATCCTCATGTACCCCCTGTGGTTTCCAAAAAGATCACCATCAATGTGTTGCCTTATTGAGGATGTCGGCTGGCAAGGTGCGGCATGATGTGAAAGCGAGCCGGGAAGGGAGACATAACGTGCGTCGTAAGTTCGTTTTTTTGCTATCAGCAATGTTGCTGCCATGGGCAGCTCAGGCCGGTGATACGCCGGCGCCCGAGAACGCCTATCTCTATATCGGTTGGCCGAACGACGGTGAAGTCCTACAGACGGGCGGCGGCAAACCGTTCCGTGTTTGGTTTGGTCTTCGGCATATGGGCGTGGCACCTGCCGGGGTTGATGTTCCAAATACCGGCCACCACCATCTGCTGATCAATACCGAAGTCCCACCACTCGACGAACCAATCCCTGCAGATGAAAACCATCTCCATTTCGGGCGGGGACAAACCCAGACACAACTAACGCTTCCGCGTGGTACCCATACGCTTCAGTTGATTATGGGTGATCACGCCCACGTGCCCCATAACCCACCTGTTATTTCAAACAAGATTACGATTACCGTCCAATAGGCGCCACGATGAAGGTTCGTGCTGTTGCGAGCGTCATTTGCGGGTCGCTAGGACGATCTCACGAGCGCGGTTCGTCTCCTCAATGTCGAGAGAGATTGACGGAACGGACCGCCGCTTGAGAAAAGATCGGCCCCATCGGTTCTGGTAGGTTAGTGCTCTCGCGACCGCGCTTAGTCCTTCAAATCGCGAGCAACGCGGAAACCATTGGTATAATAGCGCACTTGGGCATCATATCGAAACCGGCTCGACGACGTAATATCGCCAAGCTTGCTGCGCCAAGATCCACCTCGTAAGACACGCTGCGGACAGTTGCCTGATGCGCGAGCAGACGAGTCAGTTGGCGCACCTCTGTAGTTGGCACTCCAACAGTCAGCGACCCATTCCGCAACACCGCCATTCATATCGTGCAAACCAAACGGGTTGGCATCGAAAACGCCGACAGACGATGGTTGCTTCCTATCCCAATCGTCTTGACATTCTGAGCAATTGGCCAGGCCAGTGACGACATCGTCACCCCACCAGAACCTGGTTGATTTGCCGGCTCTTGCAGCGTACTCCCATTCCGACTCGCTTGGCAGGCGATAGTCTCGCCCTGTGGTATTGCTAAGCCAGGTTACAAAAGCCTGAGCATCTGGCCAGCTGACATTCTGCATGGGGCGTTCAGTATCACCTGGCTCGAGGTCGCCAATATCGCGACAGCCACCGCCTTTGGCACAAGCCTTCCATTCGGCGACTGTGACCTCAAACTTACCGAGCGCAAAGGGTTGTCCAATGGTGACGTCGCGAACCGGTCGCTGCGTACTGTCACCACTTGCTGAGCCCATACTGAAGCGCCCTTCCGGCAGTGCAACCATGGTCGGACAGACATCGCACTCTTTGAACGTGGACAGATCGGCAATTTTTTCTGGCGATCCTATGTCCAGAGCAGCTACCTCCGTCTCATTGGTTCCTTCAGGTTCTGGCTCGATCGTTGCTGGTGTAATCGGATCGGCCCGTCGCACAGCAGTCGGTTCGGGTTGCGATGTGCCCTCGATGGGACGGACCAAGCGTCCAGAGATAAAGCCTTGTTTTCCATCAGGGGTTTCAATCTCGTACCAGTCGACACCTTCAGCCTTGTTCACGAACTTCAAGGGCGTGCCGTTAGGTACGGCCGCAACCCACGCCGCAGTCGCTGATGGTCCATTGCGGATGTTGGACCCCGTGATCGTTTCCAGAATCGCAACTTGTACATCGTCAAGCCGTGTCGGAGCTTGTTCGGTGGGCTGCCCCGCATCGTCTGCATCGACAGTCGCTTGGGTCGACGAGGGCAGGGTTGCCGTTGGTGTCGATGCTTGGGTTGAACTTTTGGCGTCTGTGCTTTCTGTAACGCTCCGTTCGGCTTGTGTCGCTCTCGGGGCAAGGGCGGTCTGAACTTCACCACTTAACGGACGTCCCAACTGGACCTTCCCTTCAGTCACACCGCCCAAACCGTCACTGACTTCATAGACGAATGTTCCTGCGGCGCCGTCGCTCGGGTCCAACTTAAGGTTAGCAAGGGCTTCGATGGTGAGCTCATCGCCGACAACAACTGTACGATCACCATCCTTGATCTCACCATAGGTCGGTATGGCGACAACCGTTATCGCCAAAGAGTCGCCGTCGGGATCAATTGGCTCTTCGATCCCCAGTGGGATCATCGGCCAGACGATCTCCTGGAGCTCAGCAACCACTGGCGCTTTGTTCGATCGAAGAACTTCAACTGGCAGGCGTCCTGCCGTCACGCCACCTTGGCCATCACGTGCAACAAAGAGGAAGGCGCCAGCCGAACCAATTTCTCCCTCCACAGGCCGATAGGTAAGAGCGCTTAGCTGATCGACCGTAAGCTGGTCACCGAAGGCAATCGCGCCTTCAGGGCCTTCGACGCTGCCCATGGTCGGAAGACCCATGACCTCAATGCTCAGCCGATCGTCGTCGGGATCAACCGGCCTTTGGATATTCATGGGCACGGCGCCATCGGCATCGGTGACCGTCAGGGTTTCCTGTTTTGCGACAACAGGAACCTGGTTGCTCTTCGGCGGACGAAAATAGAAGGGGGTCGCGCCCAATGCATCCATCGTCCGTGGTTCTTGGCGATCAGCCGTAAGTTCCATGACCGAATCGCGAACCTTGCGGAAGAAGAGATTGAGTTCGAGACCGGGTTCCTCAATGTGTTTGACCAATGCTTCGGTAAATGGGCTTAGGTCTGCCCAACCGTCATAAGCGAGCTGATTGAAGCGCGTTGAAAATGCAACGAGCGTATCCGGGGGCACATCCTCAACCCGCGCCATGCCGAGACCGACGAGTTTCGACCTGACCGGCCCAAGGGATTGACGGAGATTATCGGCAAGCGGGTTATTGCGACAGGCATCAAGAATGACCATGCCCAGCTGCCTTGCCTGGGCAACCTCAGCCATCAAAACGTCGAGCGGCGTCGCCTCATAGATCAGATCGCGTTCTCGACGGAGCTGTGCATCCACAGGCAAAATATAATTGTTGTCAGCCACCTGGATGCCGTGGCCGGCAAAATAGACGATGGCGACTTCGGCCGTCTCCGCCTTGAGCCCAAAGTCACGAAGAGCCGCTTGCATGTCGCGTTGATCAAGGTCGGTCCTGACGTCGACATCAAAGTTGACCGCTTCAAGCGCTGCACCGATCGCGGTAGCGTCGTTCGTCGGATTGGGCAGTACATCAGCATATTCATACCCTGAATTGCCAATGATCAGAGCAATCCGCTCTTGCGCTAGACTAGAACTCCCTGGCCAAACCAGAAGTATGGTAAGGCCTAGGGCAATTAGCAAACTCGTGGCTCGCAAAACGCGTCTCTCCCCGGCTGGTAAATTGAAAGATAGCGAAAATTGAAGAAAGCCACAATTCTCTCTTGACAAAGAATTCAAACCCGCACGACGACTTGTCGAGCTGGCGGACTAAAGGTTCCTGCAGCTAACAGTCTATACCCGTGCGAATTTACGAATCTGTGAGCTAGGTCTCATATCGTGCGGATTTTGCGAGAATTGTTGGCAAACTCTCGTTTTTTGGTGATCGCTGTTTCCCGCTTCTTTGACGCTTTGGGACGATCATCGATTTGACGCTGATCTCTGCCCACGGAGTCGGGGTTATGATTGAGCCCGGAAGGCTCCCTGCTGATGGTCCAAGGTGTAAAATAGAACGTAACCGTGCCCCAATCGATTACACGAATTTGTTCGTTCGCGTGACACGATTGCCTGTTAGGCAACGTCTCCACCGGAGGTCTCGCCTAGACATGATTCCAATAGGTTCGGTCTGCAGATCCACCTCTGCGGTGTTGTTCACATCTGTCGGCAAACGGTCCTTAGACTCGGAACATAGGCGCACGCGCATCGACCCAACCGCCATGGTTCTTCGCTGAGGCGACAGCAGCGTGGACCGCCGCCATAGAACGCAGGCCGTCCTTTGCCGTCGGGAATAGGGTCGCAGCGGGATCCGGTGAACGATTGTCCCTCTTTGCACCGATGATTTCTGCAAGATCGGCATAGATGTTTGAAAAAGCGAGTGGCATGCCCTCGGGGTGACCTATCGTGACCCGATTGGCGCGATCTGCCTCTGGCGAAAGGCCGGCTTCACCGCGCTCGATCGTCTGGCTGCGGCCGCCGGTCGGTGTCCAGAGGAGTTGGTTCGGTTGCTCCTGCGCCCATCTCAGCCCGCCCTTTTCTCCGAAGACCTGCAGAGTTAATCCATGCATGCGGCCGACGGCGATGGAGGAGGTCCACAGCCTTCCCACCGTGCCGCTCTCCATGCGGAAGACGACCATGGCATCATCTTCGAGCTCTCGGCTCGGCAGGGTCGATGCGAAATCTGCAGATAGGCGCTCCACCTCGTCGCCGGCGACGAAGCTGGCCATGTGCAAGGCATGAATACCGCAGTCAGCGAACTGGGCAGAGACGCCTGCCTGGGCAGGATCATAACGCCATCGAACACGTGGGTTGTCGGCATCAGCTGCGTCGGCGTGATGCCCATGCGCGAATTCAGCGACGATCACCCGGAGTTTGCCAAGGTCGCCGCGCGCGACCATCGCCCGCATATGCCGGACCAGTGGATAGCCGGTGTAGCCATAGTTGACGGCGCAAATGCGGCCCGTCTCCTCGGCGAGTCTAACGATCTCCTCGCCTTCTTCGACGGTCATTGTCATCGGCTTTTCACAGAGCACATGGAAGCCGCCTTCAAGAAAGGCCTTGGTGATCTCAAAATGGGTAGCATTAGGGGTAGCAACGGTGACGAGGTCGATTCGATCAGTACGGTTGCTCTCACCGGCTAGCATCTCCCTCCAGTCGCCATAAGCGCGGTCGTCGTTGATACCGAGCGATTTGGCGTAGGCTCGTCCCTCGTCGGGCCGGTGGTCAAGAGAGCCGGCCGCGAGGTAGAATCCACCGCCGATCGAGGCGCCAAGCCGGTGTGCTGGGCCGATCTGGCTGCCCCGCCCGCCGCCAATCATACCCCACCTCAGTTTTGTCATAACAATATCCTTCAAAAGGGAGAGTCGAGTCCTGCACCGTCACGCGTTCCAGGCCAGCGTCACGGAATGTCTAGCCTTCTGCCGTCCCTTCCCGATAGGCTAAAATTCAACATTTGCGCAAGAAAGCGTGTTGGACGGTCGGCGTGAGGCTCTCGGTAGCAGTCGTGTCTTGGGACAGACAGCATTTGCAAGGCTCTTCGCAGCCCAGATCGTGACCCTAACAGGTACGTCTCTCCCAACGATTGTGCTTGGCCATTCGGCTTATATTCTTGTGGAGGAGCAAGCTACGGTCGTGCTTGGGATGGCCCCCGCGATCAAGATGGTCGCCTATGTTGCGCTCACCCCAATTGGCATGGCGATCTTCCAAAGCCTGTCGCGAGAGTGGGATCTGGCCGGGATGGACGGGGTTCGTGCTGCCATCACCCTTCTCCTGCCTTTTATCGGCACTGTCTGGCAGATCTACTGCCACGTCTAATCATCGACGAGAAGCATCGCTGCTGGCCGACACGCGACGGGCAGCCCCGATGAAATTCCTCGATTGCATCAATTGGAGACGGGACGCGATGGTTGGCGTTCAATCCGACGCCGTCAAGACGGCAGGCATCGACCGAGAAACCGTCCACGGAGTGATGCGCAGGATCTTATGCAGTTCAGGGCCTCGATCCATTAGGACCTATGCAGCGTCTCTGCACGGACCGCTAACTCAGATCGTGAAGATCCGTTTCGATGGGGGGCCCCAATTGGAACTGGTCAAAGACGACCTCGAGGCCCGAACGCTCCGGTGAGCAAAGCATCGGACCGATTTCCATATCGCGATTGGTCGGGAACGGGGCAAGGCGAAGGAGAGGCCAAACGCTTGCATCGAGTGAGTATTGTATGCGAACGGCGTTATCGCGTGCGGTCAGACGGAGCCAAAAGTCGGTAATCGGCTTCGTCGGTGGGGTGACCGACCAATCGGAGGCGCCATTGGTCACGACGGCGCTCAGTTGGAGCGCGCCATCCGTGAACTCGACGCCAGTTTTGATCCAGGTTGTTGGGTCCACCCTGAGCATGAGCCCGGCTTGGTCATAGAGGCTGTCGAATCGACCGCTGACATGCAACGAAGCAGTGAACGCGTCCGGCGCGCGGATCGCTAGAAAATGTCCATCATCACGTTCGAAACCATAGAACGTCTTTTGCCAAAAATCGGTTTTCGCACCGGTGGTCGCACGAAGAGAGCCTTGAGTGATTGACCAATCAGGAGGCGGGTTAAGCCAGTGACCGTCTTCTAGGTTGGGTTTGTTATCCCTCATGCCTGATGTTATCCCTCGGCAAGGCCGACCATGAGCCGATCACCGGACGCAGCATCGAAAAAGAACCCCTTTGATGACGGAAAGGTGACCGCAATGCGGCTGTCGAAGTCGACATCATACTCTTTTGGCATTTTGACCGACGCACTCGCTTCGCCAATTTTGAGTGTAACCAACGTGACATCACCAGTCAGTTCGGCTGCAAACACGGTGGCATCAAAGAGCCCGGTTCCCGGCTCAGTGATGGTCGCATCCTCTGGCCGAAAGCCGAGAACTGCATCCCGATCCTCGGAATGACTGGCAAGCGGGAGTGAGACGTCTTCACTGACGAAGCAATCATTCTCGATCTTGCCATTTAGAAAGTTCATCGGAGGCGAGCCCATGAAGCCCGCGACAAATAGGTTAGATGGATTGTCATAGACCTCGCGTGGCGTTCCGATCTGCTGGAGCACACCATGATCCATGACAGCGACCCGGTGCGCGAGCGTCATCGCCTCCACTTGATCATGGGTAACATAGATCGTGGTGACGCCTAGCTCATGCTGCATATGCTTTAACTCAGCTCGCATATGACCACGGAGTTTGGCATCGAGATTCGACAGCGGCTCGTCCATCAAAAATACAGCTGGCCGACGAATGATGGCGCGTGCCAAGGCGACGCGCTGACGCTGACCTCCCGAAAGCTGTCGGGGATAACGATCGAGCAGGTTATCCATATGAACCTGCGCTGCGGCGTCTCGGACTGCCCGGTCTCGCTCAGCTTGCGCGAGGCCACGTACCTTCAGCGGAAACCCGATATTCTCCGCTACAGTCTTGTGCGGATAGAGCGCGTAAGACTGGAAGACCATGGCAACGTCACGATATTTGGGGAGTACCTCGGTAACGTCGGTATCGCCAATCAGGATCTCTCCGCTGTCAGCAATCTCTAGGCCGGCGACCATGCGAAGAGCTGTTGTCTTGCCGCAGCCAGAGGGGCCGAGTAGAACCAGGAATTCCCCAGGGGCAACATCAATCGCCAAATCTTTGACGACGTGGTTGCTGCCAAACCATTTGTTGAGCTCTCTAATCTGTAGGCGCTGGGCACGGGATCGAATATCGGTCTGCTGGTCCATAAGCTTCCTAACCCTTCACCGCACCAAGTAACACGCCCTTTGCGATGAACCGCTGCAGAATCAGCGCCATCAATATCACGGGTAAGATCATGATGATGATCACCACAGACATGGTCCACCAAAGGATGCCTTTCTCACCAGCATTCATTGCCGCGACCAGGATTGGCATTGTTTGCGCCTTGGTCGTCGAAAGGAAGAGCGCCAGCACATATTCGTTCCAAGAGAGGATGAGGACCAGGAGCGTTGTCGCTGCAAGGCCAGCGCGTGCGAGAGGTAGGACGATGTCGAAGAAGATGAAAAACCGGGATGCACCATCCAGTTCTGCACTCTCCTCCAGGTCAATCGGAATGCTTTCGAAGAAATCGTACATGAGCCAAACGACGATCGGCAGATTGACGACGGTGTAGCAGAGGATGATTCCGATATGCGTATCGAGAAGGCGAAGGTTTTGAAACATCATGTAGATCGGAATGACGGTCACAACTGGTGGCAAAATGCGTTGTGAGATGATCCAAAAAAGGATGTCGCCATTGCCGACTGCATGTTTGAATCGGTTGGCCAAAGCACGTGCCAGCAGAACAAAGAGCGCAACCGCAACGGCGGCTGCGATCCGCCAATCGACACCGGCAATACCGACGGCGACGGCCATGCCGATCATGAGCAAGACGAACAAGAAAATCGTGCCCAGCTTCGGCTTGTAGGTCATGCGCGCCAGGGCATAAGCGGCCATACTCCCAATCAGCATGCAAAGAACGGTCGATGAAAGCGCGATAATGATGGAGTTGATGTAAGGTTTTGCCGTATCGCCAAGACCGGTGACCAAGAGGTCATGCCAAGCATGCAGGTTTGGCTGAAAGTCGACGAATGGAAGATAAAAGGGCCCGCTGTTCACGTCGATTGGCAGCTTGAAAGAGGTCACGAAGACCCAGTATAGCGGAAAGAGAACGAATGCGGTCCAAAGTAGAAGAAGGCCGTAGACAATTACCTTGCCACCGACCGACATCTCACCGATTCGTCTCGGTTCGAAGATGCTCCCCCGTTTGGGAGGAGAACTGACATTGCTGCTCATGATGCCATCGCCGCCCGCCTCTTCAGGACCACAAGATTGAAGAAGGAAACGCAAAGCACCACGGTGACAAACAGCAGCAAATAGGAGATCGCTGCTGATTGCGCGAGATCCGGCGCTCGCCAGGCGAAGAAGGCATGGAGAGTCATGGACTCAGTGGCAATGCCGGGGCCACCTGCAGTCATGATGTTCGGTAAATCCACAAGTTTGAACGCTTCGATGACGCGAATCAGCATCACGGTGGCAGCAACTGGCGCTATTTGCGGCCAAGTGATCTCCCGAAAGATTTGCCAGCCGCTTGCGCCATCGACATATCCGGCCTCTACCTGATCTTTAGAAACGTTTTCGAGGGCGGCGAGCAGCACAACGAAAATGAACGGGATCCATTGCCAGCTGTCGCCGACGACGATGAAGATGCGTGCCGCCCATGGATCGGACGCCCAAGCAAAGTCACCCAATCCAAACCATTGCCATACCGGCGAGAAGGGCCCTTTGGTGGTGTCAGCAAGCATCCGGAACGCGTAGCCGATACCAATGGGCGTGATCATGAGGGGAAGAAAGAAGACCACGCGAAAAAAAGTACGTCCCTTTATCGGTTGAGCGCAAAGAAACGCGAGGCCAAGGCCGATCAGGAACTGGATTGTGCAGCCGACGAAGACATAGAAGAGCGTGACCCCGAGCGTACCGAATTGGGTCCCACTAAACAGGGTTGCGGCATATAACAGGGTGATGCCGAACAGCACACCTGCCGTGATCATGCGACCAATCAAGCCTGGTATCCAGACTTTGCCGCGGCAATAGGTGATCAACCACCAGACCAAGAGTGCTCCGACAATGATCGAGACACTCCAGCCGAGCAGGCTCATCCCTTTGAAGGTTCCGAGGAAATGAAACTGCTCGGAGCCGAAGATCTGCTTTTCGAAGTTTTGGAAACCGACGAAACGGATGTTATAGCCGCCGGCTTTTAGACGAACGCGCGAAAGTGCCAGGATCGCTGAAGCAATGAGCGGAAAGATCGAAAAGATCAGGATCATGATCACAGCCGGCATAATAAAGAGATGCCGGGACTGGCGATCCAACCACGCGCTGACGCCGCTGGCAGTAGGCGGCTGAGGGGCGATGACGGCCGAGGCGCTTGGCCTCGACCGCTCACCTAGATTGGCATTACTCGCCGTCACGTTACCAGAGGCACCTGGTCAGTTGCTGATGCCGAGAGATGCCCGATACATGCTGAGTTGATCCTCGCGGCCAAAGTCCTCGGTGATCTCTTCCCAGCCAGCCTCGATATTGGCTAGAGCCTCTTCTGCGCTGATCTCGTCGGCGAGGAAGCGGGCGACTTCTCGGTCGAGTACCAGTCCCTGATATTGCTGGGTCCCAGGAATGCGTAGGTCCGATGCCATGTTGGGGTTGTTGAGGCTGTCGCCGATGGCACCCAGATAGTTCTCGGCTGCTTCACGGCTAAAGCCAGCATCAACCCAAGGATCGATGTTTTCGAACTGTGAGATGCGATAGGGATTATAGCCCGTCCAGCCTTGTGTGACGTCATAGTTCGATTGCTCAGGCTGGTTCATGTAGGACAGGAAACCATAGGCCGCCTCGATCACCTTTGGATCAGCATTGGTGTTGATCGCGCCGGACCAACCACCGAATGCAGCAAAGGGAGCGTGATTGACGCCGTCAATGGCATGCGGGCAAGTCTCGTCAGAGCAGTCGACGAGTTCACCTGAATCCCAGTCAAGGACGCGGCTCGAACCTGGCAGCGGCACGGCGCCAACCAGATCCTTGATCTTCGATGTTTCCTCATCGATGGAGAGGGGGCCGATATCGCCCCAGTCGATCATGACAGCACAACGACCAGAGGTGACCAACGCGCGTGTGTCGCCGATATCGTGATTGAGCTCTTCCGGTGGACCATACTGGCCCGTGTCTTTGTAGAAGTTCAGCGCTGCTTTCCATGCCTCGTTATTGACCATCGGGGTCATATCATCGGTGTTGAAGAAAACACCCTGGCCGGTGCCTTGGCTTTGCACATATTGAGCGGCGATCGACATGATCGCGTAATAGCCTTGAGCATTCCGCTTCTTAAACATGCACGAGCCATAATCGGGTTCGCCGTCACCATTCATGTCTTTGCCGTGGGCGGCAGCCGCAACTTCAAGATATTCGTCCCAAGTACGCGGCGGTTCGAGGCCAAGTTCGGCCAAGACGTCGGTCCTGTAATAGACCATCTGAAAGTCGCCATCGATCGTGATCAGATAGGTCTTGCCGTCAATTTTTTGATTGAAGTCACGGAAGTAGGGCGCGATGTCGTCGATCTTGAGTTTGTCGTCCGCTGCGACATAATCAGAGAGGTCGGCGAGCAAGCCGGCATCTTGCATTTCAACGGCCCATCCCGATGCAAAGACGCCAACGTCGATTGAATTGGTGCCCGTTGCCCAGTCCGTCAAAAGCTTTTGAAAGAGGTCGGCAAAAGGCACACTTGCGACATTGACCTTGGCCCCTGTCATGGCCTCATACTCTTTTCCGCGTTCCTCAAGCCTTCCTGCGATCACCGGACCAGGCCGCGTCAGGAGATTGATTTCAACACCCTCATAAGCCTTTTGCGCCTCCGCCGACGGCGCTGTCATGGCAATTAGGGCCGCTCCGCCAAGCAGTGCCGCCGCAAAAATAGGTCCTCTCATCGCGTGAAGCCTCCAACATTCGCTCATGATTTCGTTCAGGCCGAGCCGCGCCAACATGATCAACGGTTCAGCCTGCGTTTGTCTTCGCAAAAACGTTACTCGACGAGCATAAGCTGTACAAGCACGGTTAGGAGCTTTCTCCCGTAGACCGGTTGCCGCGGATCATGTCGCTAGCCTTCTCGCCGATCATGATTGAGGCAGCATTGGTGTTCGAGCTGATCAGTCGCGGCATGATCGAACTGTCAGCGATGCGCAGACCATCGATGCCGCGAACGCGGCATTGCGGATCGACCACCGCGAGGTCGTCGATCCCCATCTTGCAGGTGCCGACGGGATGATAGTCGGTCTTTCCAAATCGTTTAGCGTAAGCTTCAAGGTCCTTTCGGGTCATCACATCTGGACCAGGCGTATGTTCCTTTCTAATGAATTTTGCCAAGGCAGGCTGGCGCGCGATTTCTCGGGTTTTTTCGAGCCCGCGAAGCGACATTTCAAAATCGTAGGTTTCGGCCCAGTAGTTGGGATCGATCACTGGCGGGACAATCGGGTCAGCGCTTTGCAGCGTGACGGAGCCGCGTGATCGTGGGCGAAGGTGACAGGAGTTGATGGTACAGCCATAGCCACTTGGCACGGGCGGGACGCCGGCCTCCAGTCCTGCGCCAGGCAAGAAGTGGAACTGGATGTCTGGACTCCGTTCATCGCCATCGGCGAACCAAAAGCCGCCGGCTTCAGCCAAATTCGAGGTCACGGGCCCGCTCTTGAAGAGGAGGTATTCGAGGGCGGCCCAGAGCATTTTATGCGGCCGAGTATGCTTGTCGTAGCTATGGGGACCATTGAGCTCGTGAATGCTGTAAACGTCGATATGATCCTGCAGATTCTTGCCGACGCCGGGTAGATCATGCACCGGATCGATGCCGAGCGCTCGCAGTTCGTCAGCCGGGCCAATCCCGGACAGCAATAGCAACTTTGGCGAACCTATCGCGCCAGAAGCGATAATCACCTCGCTCTCGGCCCTAGCAATCTGTGTCTGACCGTTTGCGAAATACTCAACGCCGACAGCGCGGCCCTTTTCAATCAACACTTTAGTTACATGGGCATCGGTTGCGAGATCGATATTTCCCCGTTTCAAGGCTGGATGCAGATAGCCGACGGCAGTGCTGCAGCGCTTAGCATTTCGTTGGGTGACCTGATAGATTCCGGCCCCTTCTTGGTTGGCGCCATTGAAATCGGCATTGGGTGGCAGCCCAGCTTCTTGGGCAGCGAGCACAAAAGCTCGGCTTAGCGGATGTGGACTGACCAAGTCGGACGCGCCAAGAGGGCCGCCGGTGCCGTGATAGTCGTCAGCTAGGCGATTATTGTCCTCGGCACGGCGGAAATAAGGCAGCACATCCTTGAAGGCCCAACCATCACAGCCTTCCTCGTCGGCCCATTCGTCATAGTCTTTGGGATTGCCGCGGGTGAACACCATCGCATTGATCGAGCTGCCTCCACCTAGAACCCGGGCTTGCGGCAAAAGCATGACATGGCCATTGCGTTGCTTTGAAGGGGCCGTCTGATAGCCCCAGGTCAATGGCCCCGATGTCATCTTATAGAAGGCCACCGGACGGTGGATATCTGGATTGTCATCACGCGGACCGGCTTCGATCAGCAAAAGGCGTGCGTCTGCCATTTCGCTCAGCCGCGCGGCTATAACGCAGCCTGCAGAACCGCCGCCGACGATGATATAGTCGTACATCATGCCTCCCTTTGCCGACGCTGCTCCGGCAGATGCGGGCTCCTGCCGACTTGGTTGCCGCCACGCTGTCAGGCCGTTCGGTCAAGGCTAAATTGCATTCTCAATTGTTATCTTTTCAGATGATGGTCCCGTTCGGCAAGAGACCAAGCAATGCTAGCTATCGACAATGGCGCGTGATGCCGCCATGTTCCATGGCCACATGGGTGAGCCGATAGATCATGTCGACGTTATCATTGTCGGTGCCGGAATTTCTGGCATTGGCGCTGGCTGCCATCTTCAGGATAAGTGTCCAGACCGTCGCTTTCTCATCCTAGAGGGTCGAAACGTACTCGGTGGTACTTGGGATCTCTTTCGCTATCCCGGAGTTCGCTCCGATAGCGATATGCACACGCTCGGTTATAGCTTCCGGCCATGGGATGGCGCGAAGTCGATCACCGATGGGGCTTCGATCCTGACCTACCTCGAGCAAACGGCCGCTGACCACAATCTTGGTCAGCATATCCGGTTTCAGCATCATGTCAGGTCAGCTTCTTGGTCCAGCGTTGCCAACCGCTGGACACTTGAAGTCGCCCGAAGCGACGAGGCGGATCTAATTACTTATACCTGCGCCTTTCTCTTGATCTGCGCCGGCTATTACAATTACGACCGGGGCTACACGCCGAATTTTCCGAATTTTGACTCCTATCAGGGGACAGTTGTTCACCCACAGGCTTGGCCGGACGACCTCGACTACGCGGGGAAACGAGTGTTGGTTATCGGATCGGGAGCAACGGCGGTGACGTTGGTGCCAGCGATGGCAGATCAAGCCGCTCATGTTACCATGCTACAGCGTTCGCCGACGTACGTCGTGGCCATGCCGGACGAGGATAAGATCGCCAATGGACTGAGGCGAATTCTGCCGAAGACGGTCGCCTCAAGTTTGATTCGCTGGAAGAACGTGACGATTGCCGAGTTCTTTTATCGACGCACGCGGAGAAAGCCAGACAAGGTCCGTCGCTGGATCCTCAACAAAGCTCATAAGACTCTTGGCTCTACGATTGATGTCGATCGACACTTTAACCCCAGCTACGATCCCTGGGATCAGCGCTTGTGTCTGATTCCGAACGGCGATCTATTCAAGGTTTTGAGGAGTGGGAAGGCATCGGTCGTTACAGATGAGATCGAAACGTTTACGGCGTCGGGACTCAAGCTCAGGTCCGGCGAGTCCCTGGATGCCGATGTCGTCATTACTGCAACCGGTCTCCTGGTCCGCCCGGTTGGGGGAATTGACATCACGATCGATGACCAGCCGGTCGCACTACCGAATCATTGGGCTTATAAAGGGATTGCCTTTTCCGACGTCCCCAATCTCGTCTCGATCTTTGGCTATATTAATCAATCATGGACGCTCAGGGTTGATTTGGTCTGTGCCTATGTCTGTCGCCTCTTAAACCACATGCGCGCGACCGGTACGGTCAGCTGCACGCCTCGGCTTCGGTTGTCGGATGAGGGGATGCCAAAGCGTCCGCTCATCGAGAATTTTTCGTCCGGCTATATACAACGGGCCCTGCCAACGCTGCCTCATCAAGGCGACCGCGATCCCTGGATCAACCCGCAGTCCTATGCCCAGGATAAACGGTCGCTCAGCAGAGGTCCGATCGACGATGGTGTTATGACTTTTCTTTAAGCGGTTGCTGCACAGCGGCCGAGCGCAAGCTGTCTTCGCGCCGGGATCCGTGAGATCATTGGCATAATTTTGGCATTCTATCGATGGGTCAGATCAGATACGCTGATCTGAAAAAACATGCCGGCAAAAGCCGTTCAAGCGGTGCAGCGGCATCCTGATCATGCCCGGGAGGTCAACATCATCGATGACGCGACATGGCTGGCTGGAATTGCCTTTCTGATGGTCGGCCGGAGCCTTGGCGCTTGTCGAGTTCGATGCTCTTCGGGCCGCGCGTCCCGGTGAACTGGTGTCCATGTCGATCGCAACATCATAAGGCGCTGGTGACCAAGAAGAGGAGGGGGGAGAATGAACCACAGTATCCTGGAGCGTCGGATCTTTGAGACCGGTACGACGGAGCCGGCCGGGTCCAGTAGAGTGGTCAGGGCTGGTCGGATCTCGGCGATTATCGAAGCTGGAGCGCTGCGCGCGATTTCATTAGGCGACCTTGAACTCATTCGGCAAATCGACTTCCCCGTAAGGGATCAAAATTGGGCGAGCCTTCTGCCGCATGTTGTCTTTGAGGATGTTGAGGAGACGGCTGACGGGTTTCGTTACGAGTACCAGTTCGAGGTTGGAGACGGCGCGCTTCTCTGTCGGACTGTCTACAGCGCCTCGTCGAATGGTACGCTCAAGGCGGAGGGTGTGGCCGAGGCCAGGAGAGACTTCATCACGAACCGGACTGGGTTCACAGTCCTCCATCCGATCAACGGATTTGCTGGCCAGCCTGTCGAACTACGAACGGTCAGCGGCGGTCGCGAAAACCGGATGATGCCCGAACATATCTCGCCTGCGCAGCCCATGATGGATATTGCCGGTCTTGCCTTTGACCTGGGCGGAGCAAAGCTCGATATCGCATTCGACGGCGAGACTTTCGAGATGGAGGATCAGCGGAACTGGTCCGACGCTTCCTTTAAGACATATTGTCGGCCCTTGGTCGAACCCTTCGCTTATCGAATTGAAGCGGGCGACAAACTGCAACAGTCCATCACAGTGACGGTATCGGGTCAGCCGAAAACGCTGACATCTGCGCAAAGCAAAACCTTTGCTCTCGGTTCGGTTTTAGAGGAGCCCTTGCCAGAGCTGTTACTTGCCGGAGACGAGGATTGGTTTCCGGACAAGAACGCACTTTCCCGATTAGCCGAGAGCGGCCTGAAAGTCCTTCTCTTGCGTGTGACACCTGCCAATGCGGCTGCGCTATTGGCAAAGGCGAAGAGCGTTATCGACATCGTTTCTGGAGCGCTGGACCTCGAAGTCGTGCTCGATGACGACCGGCCAGCAGAGCTGCAGCTTGATGCCGTTGCCTCACTCTGTGCTCAACAGAAGCTCTCGCCACGCTATGTCATGGCTCTGCCGGCGGCCTACCTCAGAAGCTACCAACCAACGAGCGATTGGCCCAAAGGACTGTCGCCGGAACATGCCGCCGTTGCAGCGAGGGCGGCCTTTCCGAAGGCCTGTGTCGGTGGAGGCATGCTGACCAACTTCACCGAATTCAACCGTTGTCGGCCCGACAAGACTGCCATCGACTATATCTCTCACAGCAATACCGCCATCGTGCACGCGGCAGATGATGGGAGCGTCATGCAAACCCTCGAGACGTTGCCGCATATTTTCAAAAGTGCCCGCGTGATTGGCGGCGATCGCCCTTATCGCTTAGGTCTGATCGCTATCGGTATGCGGACCAATCCCTATGGCGACACGATCTCCGACAACGCGGCACAAGGGCGCCTGACCATGGCGACTTGGGACCCACGCGCCAGGGCCTTATATGGCGCGGCCTTCGCCGTCGGCGTTCTTGCCTCGACGGAGGGGCAAGGGGTGTCAGCTCTGGCACTTGCCAGCCCTGCAGGGCCGTTTGGAGTCCTCGCGAGCGAGGCCAAAGTCGCACGTCCTTGGTACGACGATCACGTCGACGCGACGTTGCATCCGATCTTTCATGTGTTGAGGAGCCTCTCAGGTGCGGACAAACGCTACGCCGTTACGGGATTACCACGTCCCTTTGCGGGAGTCGCAGTGTCGATGGATGACGAGATCATGGTGGTGATTGCCAATCTCACGGATGACGTGGAATCCCTTGCCTTGCCAGCGGATGGAAATGCTGCGCTCCTCGATGCATCGAGCTTTCCCGATGCTGTCCAGGAGACCGGCTGGTGCCAGCAGGCGATGACTCACATGAGCGCCGGTACGGTGAAACTTGGTGCTTATGCCTGCCTCTTTTGGAGGCCTCTGCCCAAGCGGTGAGGAGCTGCAGCGAATGCCTGAAGCCTGGCCACCTCGACAATCGGCAAATCTCATCGTCGTAGCGGGAAGTGGTGGTCTTGGTCAGTTCGGCGGTGTCATGTCGGGTGTCGAGATCCACGTTGCGTCAGAGATCAAGCCGTGGTCATTAGTCTGGCTGAGAGCTATGATCGAAGATCCGAGGCTGGCTGCGTTTTAAGTTGCGTGGCGAGCCAGCGTTTCTTCCCCAAAATCCAGGGAGCCAAACGCTGCATGATCAAGGAAAAATTGACCATCTATGGCAGGCTCGGCGCATCCGATTTTCCAGACTGGATCGTTCATCGTGCACGGCGACTAGGTCTCGGCGGGAGGATCGTCAGCATCGGTGACGAGTTGATCGAAACGCTCGTGGTTGGCCCAGCCGATCTGGTCGATGCGATGGAAGTAGGATGCAGTCTTGGGCCAATAAGCGTTCAAGTTGAGCGGATCGATCGAGCTGCTGCAGACATTGATGTTGTTGATCAACCTTTTGCCTATATTTCAGGCGGCTGAATGAAAGCTTGCCCAAAATAGAAACACAGTTTTGATGTTGCATATTTTTGTTGCAGTTATGTTGTCAGTTCCGCTTTATTTGGCGTATGAACTCTGAAGGAAGACGCTATCCAGGTATCGAGATGATCAGCAATCTTGGTCGCCCTCGCCGTGGAATTTGGCCGCAATGAATGTTGATCTCGGTGGTTGGACGCCCGTTGCGCTCTCGACCGATCTATCGAACGGTGGTGTACTTAGAACCGTTGTCGAGGACCAGGATCTTGCCATATGGCGAAGTGCTGCAGGCGCTGTACGTGCATGGGAGAACCGCTGTCCACATCGCGGCATGCGCCTGTCTTACGGCTTCGTCCGTGGCGAAAGCCTTACATGCATTTATCATGGTTGGCAGTATGGGACGGACGGTGTTTGCCACGCTATCCCTGCTCATCCGGACCTGACTCCGCCGACAACCCTCTGCGTGAGGGCGTTTGGCTGTGTTGAAAACAGCAGTTTGGTTTGGGCAAGCCTTTCGCAAAGGGATCGCCAGCCGCAGATTGGGATCGAGGACATACAGCCAATCCGTAGCCTGACAGTCGATCGACCTGCCACCGCCCTGAACGAGATGTTCGCGACTGTGCGGTTTCCGATCGCGGACGATACGGCCCCGGACATTGGTGAATTCCGCTCCATCTCTATCAACCATGGTCTGATCGTCCGTGAGGGCCAGTTGGGTGACCAGCGGAGACTGATGGTTGCCGCCTTGCAGGCTTTACCGGGGGATCGGACCGCTGCCCATATTCTGACATCCCCTGCAGCCAGTCCGAAACTGAAGACGACGTTCTCGCGTTGGCTGGAGCGGCTTCGCTGGTTCGCCGAACAGTCGCCCATCACGATAGGTGATCGGCATCCAATCGGCGGCACGGTCGGAGAATGACATGAGCATCGAACAAGCGCGAAAGGATTGGTACGCTGTTGCTATCGCCGATAGCCTAGAACTGAACAGCGTCATCGAAACGACGTTGCTCGAAACTGGCATCAGACTAGGGCGTGACGCCGACGGTGACATCCAGATAGAGACATTGGAAGGGCGGCCGTGTACGGCGCAGGTCCGGTATGGTCATGTCTGGGCATGTCTAGATAGTCCTAGGGCAGACCTTTTCGATATTCCTGAGGCATCTCAGCCAGGACGCACGCTAGTGGATTGTGGAGCTGTGCGCGTTCGCTGTTCGCCTCTTCGCGCTGTCGAGAATTTTTTGGATATTGCTCATTTTCCTTATGTCCATACGGACATTTTGGGATCGGAACCGCATACTGAAGTCGAACGCTATAGGGTCGAAATAAGAGAAGAGACTGATGAGGTCTGGGCGACTGATGTGCGTTTCTTTCAGCCACAGGCGGCGAAGTCAGCGGCAGGAGGTATTACGACTCACTACATGTATCGGGTGCCGGTGCCGACGACGGCAATCCTTTATAAGACCTGCCCACCGAGGCCAGGCGAGTGGGATGTCATTGCGATCTTTGTGCAGCCACTCTCAGAGGATCTCTCCGACGTTTGGGCTTGGATGGCACTGTTTGATGACGAGACGCAGAAAGCGGATCTCATCCAGTTTCAACAAATGATCTTCTTACAAGACCGCTCTATCTTGGAGAACCAAGTTCCAAAGCGTCTGCCGCTCGATCCAAAGATGGAGATTCCAACGCGCGCCGATCTAACGTCCGTTACATACCGCCGTTGGCTTCGGCAACGTGGCCATACCTATGGCGCGCTGACGCTACCATTATGAGCCTTCGCCTTTACGATTACGTCCTCTCGGGGAACTGCTACAAGGTGCGGCTGCTCGCGGCGTTGCTCAACGTTGAGTATGAGACGGTGCCGATTGACTATTATCCCGGCGGAGAACACAAGCAGCCAGATTTTTTGGCGATTAATCCGGCAGGGACCTTGCCGGCGTTTTCGGCTGGCGAGCTCGTTCTCACAGAGACGCAAGCCATTCTCACCTATCTCGCTGCGGTCCATGATCCGTCCCGGCGTTGGCTGCCCTTGGACGATCCTTCGGCGCTTGCCAATGTCATGCAATGGCTCGCCTTTTCCGGCCGTTTGACGGATACAGCGGGTCGAGCGCGCCTTCATGATATGCTGAATCGGACACTTGACGTGGAAGCCGCACGACGAGGCGCTATCGATGTATTTCGTGAGCTCGAAGCACATCTGACTGAGCGACGTTTCCACGGTGGGATCTTTCTCGTCTCCGATCACCCAACCATTGCGGACATTGCCTGCTTTCCTTATGTGGCGCTCTCGCCTGATGGTGGTATTGATCATGATGATTTTCCCGCCATTAAGGCTTGGCTCTATGCGATCAAGAGCTTGGATCGTTTCATCACCATGCCAGGTATTCATGTCCTGCATGAACGGCGCCAAGTCCAGACGGGAGCGGCGTGATCATGACGCCGCTGTTAAGGCTCACAGGCATTCGCAAAGTCTATCCATCGATCACTGCGAATGACGGTGTTGACCTTGAGGTTCTTCCCGGTCAGATCCATGCGGTACTGGGCGAGAACGGTGCCGGCAAATCGACCCTCATGAAGATCATTTATGGCGTGACGGCCCCGGATGAGGGGCGCATCGAATGGCAGGGGGATCCGATACAGATCAAGAATCCTGCTCATGCACGGGCCCTCGGCGTTGGCATGGTCTTTCAGCATTTCTCACTGTTTGAAACCTTAACGGTCGTCGAAAATATTGCACTTGCGGTACCTGGTTCGCTGTCATTGCTGTCTCAAAAAATCAGAGATGCAGCTCAGCAGTTCGGCCTCGATATTCAGCCGGATGCTCGAGTTCAGTCTCTCACGGTGGGACAGCGCCAGCGGGTTGAGATTTTGAGATGCATCCTACAAAGGCCAAAGCTCCTCATTATGGACGAGCCTACCTCAGTGCTGCCGCCAGCGGGTATCGCACAGCTCTTCGTCACGTTAAGAGCGCTTGCAGCTGAGGGCATTGGAATTCTGTTTATTTCGCATAAGCTCGATGAGATTCGTGAGCTTTGCGATGTGGCAACCATTCTCCGTGCAGGCAGGGTCACGGGGCGTGTGTCACCGCGCGAGGAGACGAGGCAAAGTTTGGCGCGGATGATGATCGGCCGCGATTTGCCGCCCATCCAGATAACGCCACCAACGGTGTCGGGAGACGCGTTTCTCGAGGTCGCCAATCTCTCCTTTCGTCCCGACGATCCTTTTGCAGCGACCTTGAAAGGCGTGACGCTATCCGTGCGAGCGGGGGAGATCGTCGGTATTGCTGGTATTTCGGGCAACGGGCAGGACGTGTTCACCCGACTGCTCTCAGGCGAGACCACCTTACTCCCGTCGGACGCGAATAGCGTTCGCCTGAATGGCGAGGGAATTGGCCATCTTGGGCCAGGCGTCAGGCGGCGTCTCGGCCTCAATTTTGTGCCTGAAGAACGACTCGGGCGGGGAGCTGTGCCGGCGCACAGTCTCTCTAAGAATAGTCTCTTAACTACCTTTGAACGGGGCCTGACGCAGCTCGGGCTGATCAAGCGTCGCGATCTACGAAATGTCGCACATCGGACGATCGAAGACTTCGATGTCCGATGTGGCGGTACGGAAGCCGAGGCGAGAAGCCTTTCAGGAGGGAACCTTCAAAAGTTCATTGTTGGTAGGGAAATCGCGCAGGCGCCCAAGGTCCTCATCATCTCTCAACCGACGTGGGGTCTCGATGTCGGTGCGACCGCTGCGATCCGTCAGCGCCTGGTTGCCCTGCGGAATCAAGGAACAGCCGTCCTCATCATCTCCGAAGAGATTGATGAGCTGTTCGAGATTGCCGACCGTCTTCATGTCATGTTTCGCGGCTTGCTCTCGCCGTCAGTTGATCGAGCGACGACCGATCTTGACCATATCGGCCTCGCCATGGCGGGAGACTTCGGCCATCTTCAGACCGTGCACGTACGGGAGGAGATTTCGGCGTCGTGAAGCTGAGGTTGGAACCACGCACTGAGCCCTCGGTTTTCGCCCCTTTTTTGGTGAGCGGCCTCGCGATTTTGCTGACATTAATCGCTGGCTCGCTGTTGTTCCTCTTCTACGGAAAATCACCGGCAGCAGGACTCCACGCCTTTTTTATCGAACCGCTCCAAAGTCGATACGGCATTGGTGAAGTCCTTTTGAAGATGGGCCCACTCCTCCTGATCGCGCAGGGCCTTGCTGTCGGCTTCCGAGCACGCGTTTGGAATATCGGTGCCGAAGGTCAGCTCATTCTTGGGGCAATCGCAGGGGCATGGCTTGCCATCCTGTTTGATGGTTCATCGTCGCCGATGCTTCTTCCCGCTATGGTGTTAGCCGGTGCCTTGGCAGGAATGAGTTGGGCAGCGATTGCCGCTTTCCTCCGGACCCGTTTCAATGCCAACGAAATTCTTGTCACCTTCATGCTATCCAGCATTGCGCTGCAGCTTCTCTATTATCTCGTTACTGGACCCTTAAAGGATCCAGCTGGCTTCAATTTTCCGCAATCGATTACCTTTGGCGCCTCAGCGACCTTTACGCTTCTGATCGAAGGCACTCGCGCCAACACGTCATTCCTGCTTGCCCTGGTTGCCACAGCGCTCGCCTGGCTCTTTGTTGAGCGTTCGCTCGCTGGCTATAAGTTGGTGGTTGGCGGCCTTGCTCCGCCTGCGGCAAGCTATGCTGGCTTTTCCGCAAACCGTGCTGTGTGGGCAGCTCTTTTGATCGGTGGCGCTGCGGCAGGAATTGCCGGTGTAGGGGAGGTTGCCGGACCTCTTGGTATGCTACAGCGAAACATCTCACCCGGATATGGTTTCGCGGCGATCATCGTCGCCTTTCTTGGCGGTTTGCACCCGATCGGCATTCTGTTTTCAAGTGCCCTGATGGCGCTCATCTATGTCGGTGGCGATTTCGCACGACTTTCGGTCGGTCTTCCGAACGCCGTTACTATGATCTTCCAAGGTATGTTGCTGACCTTTTATCTGCTGAGTGCCGTTTTGCTGACATCGCGCCTGCGCATCGAAAAGGGCGCGCGGCGACACGATGCAGTGGCCGAGACATGAGTGCGACTTTGATATTCATCATCGGCGGCACACTTGCTGCGGCGGTCCCGCTTATGCTGGCGGCAATGGGGGAACTGGTCGCAGAAAAAGCCGGCATGCTTAATCTCGGTGTCGAGGGCATGATGGCGATCGGGGCCGCAACCGGCTTCGTGACTGTTGTCGCGACAGGTTCCCATGTCCTGGGCTTTGTTGCGGGTGGCGTCGCAGCCATGGCGCTTTCGGCGGTGTTTGCCTGTCTAACTCTGCCTTTCGCGGCAAACCAGGTCGCGTCCGGACTTGCGATCGGCATTCTCGGGTTGGGAGCCTCATCAGCAATCGGTAAAGCCCACGAAGGCACTACGGTAGCTGCCTTGTCGAAGCTTGACTTCGGCCCGATGAGCGATCTGCCGATCCTGGGCCCTTCACTGTTTCAGCAGGACTACATGGTCTACTTGTCGGTTTTGCTGGCGATCGGTGTTTGGTACGTGCTTGGTCGGACTAAGCTCGGTCTCATCATCCGCGCCCTCGGCGAGTCACCGCTATCGGCTCATATGCTCGGTTATCATGTCATGTTGATCCGTGCGGGATGTGTTCTGTTCGGTGGCGCTATGGCCGGAATTGGTGGTGCGTATCTCTCGACTGCCTACACGCCACTCTGGGCGGAAGGTATGGTGGCCGGCCGCGGGTGGATCGTTGTCGCGCTCATTGTATTCGGTTCCTGGATGGTGCCGCGGATTGCATTTGGCGCTTATCTCTTCGGCGCGATCTCGCTCATGGAGCTCTCGGTACAGGCCTTGGGACTGAACATTCCCTCTCAGCTTCTGTCAGCATCGCCGTATATCGTGACCATCATCATTTTGGCGCTGATCTCGCGCGATCCAGTGAAGATACGGCTCAATAGCCCGATGAGCCTCGGTCAGACCTTCAAAAACCAATAGCTGGAATACACTACCAAAGGAGACGTCCATGGCTAAGATCCCAAACGCCTTTACCGCAGTCGCGGTGACCGTAGCAATCGCCCTAGGCACCGCAACGGGCGCAGCTGCTGATAAGCTCAAAATCGGCTTTGTCTACCCGTCACCGATCGGTGATGTTGGTTGGGCGAAGGAATTGGACAATGGCCGTGCTGCCATTGAGAGCGCCTTCGGTGACAAAGTGGAGACGGTTGTCGTCGAGAATGTTCCCGAAGGCCCGGATGCAGCACGTATCATGAACCAAATGGCGTCGACCGGTGCTGGCATGATCATGCTCGGATCGTTTGGCTACATGAATGATGGCCTCAAGCTCGCGCAGCAAAAGCCTGACCTAACGTTTATCCACGCAAGTGGCTACAAGACGCTCGAAAACTTCGGCAACTTCCAAACACGTAATTACGAGAGCGCTTATGTCGCCGGCATGGCGGCGGGTTTTGTCACACAATCGGACACGCTCGGCATCGTCGCAGCCTATTCGATTCCTGAAGTGGTGGGGATCATCAATACGTTCACCCTCGGTGCGCAACGCACTAACCCTGACATCGGTGTCAAGGTCGTCTGGTTGAATTCTTGGTTTAATCCTTCCAAAGCGCAGGAGTCGGCACGCTCATTGATTGCGCAAGAAGCAGATGTGATCTTCTCCCTCTATCAAGATACACCATCTGTGGTCACTGTCGCTGAGGAAGAGGGAGTATATGTCGTCAACACCTCCTCTGACATGAAGGCCTACGCACCGACGAAGCTGCTTGCCTCCATGACCATTGACTGGGGTCCTTATTTCACTGAACAGGTCGAGGCGACACTCAACGGCAGCTTTCAAGGGGCTCCTTATTGGGGCGGCATGGCTGATGGGGCGGTTGGCGTTGCGTCGCTCTCTTCCGATCTGACGAAGGAGCAAGTTGACGAGATCAACGCGGTCGTCGAAGAGATCAGTGCCGGTGAACTTCACCCAATGACCGGGCCGATTATCGACCAGGATGGCAAAGAGCAATTGGCTGGCGGTGACGTCATTGATGATGGTGCGATGCTCGGTATCAATTGGTTGGTCAAGGGTGTGGAAACCCGGATCCCTAACTAGGCGGATCGAATCTCAGCTTTGACTTGATGGGAGCCCGGATGACTGGACTTCGCGGCAAGGTGCTAAAAGCCACGCTGTTTCAAGCGCCGGCGCCGGGCGACATCGAAGCGGTCGACGATGCACTTATCACGATCGACGACGATGGTGTCATCGCGGCGCTGTCGAAACCGGGTGATGCGGTCTACGATCAAACGTTGGCCTCGGCGCGCGAAACGCACCGACTGATCGAAACCGGGCAGCATCAATATGTGCTGCCTGGATTCGTTGATCTGCATATTCATGCACCGCAGTTCCCGCAGTTGGGCAAGGCGCTTGATGTTCCTCTCGAAGTTTGGTTGCAAACCTACACCTTCCCGCTTGAGGCGCGTTATTCGGATGCGGGCTATGCCCGGGCCGTCTATGAACGTTTGGTCGATACACTGCTTGCCAACGGTACGACGACGGCCGTGTACTTCGGAACGACCCATCTCGAAGCGACGACCATTCTCGCTGATATCTGTCTCGAAAAGGGGCAACGCGCATTGATTGGGAAAGTGGCGATGGACGACCCCGATCAATGCCCTGACTACTACCGCGACGCGGATGCTGCATCCGCCCTTTCGGGAACGAGGCAGTTCATCGAAGCTGTTCAGGCCATGCCAGGAAATGAGAAGCGCTTGGTACGGCCTGTGATAACACCCCGGTTTATTCCAAGCTGCACCCATGCACTGCTCGAAGGCCTTGGCGAGCTCACGCGCGAAACCTCTTGTCATGTCCAGACCCATTGCTCCGAGAGTGACTGGGAGCATGGCTTCGTGCTCGAGCGCTACGGAAAGACGGATAGCCAAGCCCTTGATGACCTCGGACTTCTTACGCGCCATACGGTTCTCGCCCACAGCAATTTCATTACGACCGATGATATGGGCCTCATTAAGGAGCGCGGTGCCGGCATTGCTCACTGTCCTCTGTCGAATGTGTATTTCTCGAATGCAGTATTTCCACTGAGACGTGCGCTCGAAAAAGGCCTCCGTATCGGTCTCGGCACAGACATCGCAGGCGGACCCAGCGCTTCGCTCCTTGACTCGTGTCGAAGTGCCATTTCGTCATCGCGGCTCCTGGAGGATGGCGTCAACCCGCGCCTCGCCGTCGGCGATCGTGGCGTGGAGCAAAGCCGCATTGATTTTCGCCATGCTTTCTATATCGCGACGTCTGGCGGGGGTGATGTGCTCGATTTACCGATCGGTCGACTCGAGCGCGGATATCAGTTCGATGCGGTGTTGATTGATTTGAAAGCACCGTCTTCTGCCATCACGTGTTTGTCGTCCAATGAGGAATCTTTGGACGATACCCTGCAAAAGATCGTGATGAATGCAACGCGGACAAATATTCGAACGACCTGGATTGCCGGCGAGGTGACGCACAGCCTACCGTTACCGTGAGGTGACTTGGCGTGATCGATTGGGTTCGAGATCAGCGTGTAGGCCGAGATGGATTTCTTTAGGCTTGGCTCTATCGTCATTGATGGTGCGGGAGGACTCACGTGGCAAGGCTAGAGGGTAAGGTCGCGATTGTAACTGGCGGCGGTGCTGGCATCGGTCGGGCTGCCTGCTCTTTGTTTGCAGCTGAAGGCGCGAAAGTCGTGGTTGTCGACCGGTGTGCCGAAACGGCTGCCGAGACGGCCGATGACATTCGAAATAAGGGCGGAACGGCGAAGAGCTTTAAAGTGGATGTCGCAGAGCCCGATGATGTAGAGCATCTTGTTGCAGCAGTCCTAGCGGGCTTTGGTCATATCGATGTTCTCTACAACAATGCTGGAGGCGCCACGGCGATGGACGGGCAGGTGACTGAGGTGCCTTTGGACGAATTCTGGCGAACGATCAGTGTCGATCTGTTCGGTACCTTTCTCGGCTGTCGCTTCGTAATACCGCACATGGCCAAACAAGGCGGAGGATCGATTATTAACACGACGTCTATTCGCGCGATGGTTGGCACTGCCGGCGCCGATGCCTACACATCAGCGAAGGGCGGTGTTCTAACACTGACCAAAGCATTGGCTCTTCAATGGGCCGATAAGGGCATCCGTGTGAATGCGATTGCTCCTGGGGTTATCCTCTCTGAGCGTGTCAGAACCATGCTGTCCGATGATGATCCGATCCTCAAAAAGTCCCTGCTTGGCCCGAGTGATCCAGTGGATGTCGCCGAAATGGCGCTTTTTCTGGCCTCGGATGCTGCCCACCGTGTGACAGGTGCAATCTTACCCATGGATAGCGGCGCAAGCGCCATTTGAGGTTGGGTTTGAGCGCAAGGACCGGTCTGTATCCAAGCGACTGACGGTGATAGGACGATGGCTTCGGAGCTAAGAGGACAACGAGAAACCATCATCGAGGTGAGGGTAAACTGTCCAGACGAGCAGACTGCGTCGATGATTGCCGAGGTCACCGTTCTCGAACGGCTCGCTGCGGCTGCGAATATCTTGCCGCCCATCAATAGCCTTTACCGTTGGCAAGGCGAAATCCGTCTCGCTCGCGAGACTCCACTTCTTCTCAAGACACGCCGATCACTGTTTGACAAGCTTGCTGAGCGGATTAGCGGGCTGCATCCCTATGAGACGCCAAGCATCCTCGGGACGGTTCCGACATTTGTGTCTGAGCCCTACGAGACCTGGGTGAATAACGAGACAGCGGATTGAGCGATCGTGGTCACCGACTCTGCTATGCGCGCTTCGGCCATTTGGGACGACCTGACGATGAGGCTTGTTGTGTGCTCAAAAAGGAACATGCTTGCGTCATAAATGGCTCTGGAAGCATTCATTTTGATGGGCTAAACGATCGGGTAGCTTTGCCCATACACATGGTTTGAAAGGTGACGCCTATGTATAAGCAATTGTCCGATCTTTGGATCGACCTCATGTTTTGGTGGGTACCCAAGGAACGGCAGCCCTTCGGTGCAGACGAAGCGAGCGTCGTGTCGAGCGAAATCACTGTCGGTGAGGAGCCCGCACAAGAAGGAGAGCATCTCAGCCCTCCTGCCGATCTCACGGTCATCAAGGGGATCGGGCCGGCTCTTCAGCGCAAATTGGCAGCCCTCAATATTCTAACCTTCGGTGATCTTGCCGCAGCAGACCCTGAAACCTTGACCGAGAGGCTCAAGGGGTCTCAGCCGATTTCGCCTGCAAAAGTGCGGGCTTGGACAGAGTCCGCGAGGGAACTCGCACAGGCCTAAATATTTGTTCGTCGGCTGACACCATGCGTCGGCCATCCTCGCCTTCGAAGGATGGCCACGTTCCTCTGCTAGAGCCGGGCGTCTGAGTCATCGATGGCGAAGAGTGCTTTGACGTCAAACAAGACTGCTTGATTCCTTCCAAATTCTCGGATGCGCTTGGCGCCGAGTTCCTTGAAAGTGTCGTGACCGACGGCAAGAATAATGGCGTCATAGCGCCCTTGTTCGGGTTGATCGATCAACGTCAGGCCATATTCGTTTTTGGCTTCGTACGTCGACACCCAGGGGTCATAAACATCGACGTCGGCATTGTAGCCTCTGAGTTCACTGATGATGTCGATGACGCCCGTATTTCTGATGTCGGGGCAGTTTTCTTTGAAGCTCAGGCCAAGCACCAGGATATTGGCGCCGACGACATTCAGGCCTTTTTTGGTCATGAGCTTCACGACACGCTCAGCAATGAATGTCCCCATGCCATCATTAATCCGTCGTCCGGCAAGAATTACGTCGGGATGATAGCCAACATGCTGCGCTTTGTGGGTGAGATAATAAGGGTCGACACTGATACAGTGTCCCCCAACGAGGCCGGGACGGAACGGCAAGAAGTTCCACTTGGTGCCTGCAGCTTTCAGAACCTCCTCGGTGTCGAGGTCGATGCGATTGAAAATGAGCGCTAATTCGTTGACAAGTGCGATATTGAGATCCCGTTGGGTATTCTCAATGACCTTGGCCGCTTCAGCGACTTTGATTGAAGTCGTCCTATAGGTCCCAGCACGTATGATAGACTTGTATAATTTGTCGACGAAGTCCGCGGTGGCTGGCGTCGAGCCGGATGTCACTTTGACGATGTCGATGAGCCGATGTTTCATATCGCCTGGATTGATGCGTTCGGGGCTATAACCGACAAAGAAGTCTTGGTTGAATGTTAATCCTGAGCTGTCTTCCAAGAGGGGTACGCAAACCTCCTCGGTTGCACCTGGGTAAACCGTGGATTCGTAGATGACGATGGCGCCCTTTCTCATCTGAGCACCGATCGTTTTGCTTGCCATCTCAAGGGGACGGAAATCCGGACGTTTGTAGTCGTCGATCGGTGTCGGTACCGTGACGATAAAGACATCGCAGGTGGCGAGGCGTTCGGCGTCCGACGTAAAGGACAGATGCTTAGCATCCCGCAGCATATCGTCTGAGACTTCCCGCGTTGCGTCGTGCCCGGCACTGAGCGCCTCAATCCGCGGAGAGCTGATATCAAAGCCGACCGTCTTCAGCTTCTTGCCGAACTCGACGGCAAGTGGAAGTCCTACATAACCGAGACCGACAATACCCAGGGTGATATCGTCCCAAGAATCAATAATTGTCACAATGCGCCCTCGCATGAGCCGTAAGGGGGTTGAGATTTACTAAGAAATCTAGTGGGCGTCGATAGTTCAAGATCTGAACATCGATCATTCCACTGAGGCAGGCGAGAGATGTCTTTTCCGCAACGGGCCGAAGCGTACAGGCCTAAAGTCTCGCATGCGATGCGATTGTTGACTGGCTTGGATGATCGTCAGAGTTCGAGCGCGATCTTGCGCCCTTCGTAGATGGCGTAAGGCGCTTGTCGGGGCGCGACACAATCGCCGATACTGTGGACGACCAGTCTGTCGTGCTTAATCGTTCGAACGAGGTGATCCTCAGCACGGTTGGCTGTTGCCAGTACGAGACTGTCGGCAGCGATCACGCGCTCGGAACGATCAAGAAGGGAGACGACTCGTGCACCAGCTTCGGACCAGTCCAAAATCGCGCTTTCAACGACAAACTCGACACTAAGCAAAGCGAGGCGTTGCCTAAGTGGTAAGTCAGCTGCGGTGCGCTGCAACTCCTTGCCGATCATGGGATCTGGCGTCACCAGAATGACCCGCTTGCCTTGCTCGGCGAGATGCCAAGCGGTACCACAACCACGCCAATTTCCACCTTCATCCAGAACAATTACGCGCTCACCAAGGCGGGCTGCTCGTCCCATCACGTCTTCAGGTGACCAGACCTGTCCTCGCTCGATTCCTGGCAGTTGATCAAGATGGGGCAGGGCACGCTGAAATCCATCTGGGTCTGGTTGGGAACCGGTGGCCAGGATCACAACATCGGTCGTGTCCGGCGTAAGGTCCTCGCACTCGATATAGACGTTGCGCTCGATCCTTACTTGGAGTTGGGCGAGCTGGCGCTCATACCAAGCTAGAAGGTCCAGGATCTGGCCGCGCCTTGGCTGTAAACCCGCCAATCGAAACTGACCACCTAGTTCTGGAGCAGCTTCCTTCAATGTCACTTGGTGACCTTTCTCTGCTGCAACCCTTGCGGCCTCTAAACCTGCGGGTCCGCCACCGACCACGAGGACACGCTTTGGTGTGCCGGACGGTGTAAATCGGTCACCCTGCCACGCCCACTCTCGGCCCACTGAGGGGTTGACCAGACAGGAAATCCAATAATCGCGAGAACGGCGTCCCCAACACATCTGGTTACACGAAAGACATCCACGGATATCGCCGCTTCTTCCCTCCATTGCCTTTTTGGCGAGATGAGGATCGGCGATCTGGCCGCGTACGATTGAGACGAGATCGGCAGCACCTGAGCCGAGCACGGCCTCAGCATTATCCGGCGTTCGGATGTGGCTCTCAGCGGTCACCAGCGCGTGCTTGACCACTGCTTTCAGTTCATTGGCAAGGTCGACACCGAGTTTTTCTGGATATAGGAAGGTGGGCATGAGCTTGTGGAAGTCGAAGTAGCTGCCCGAGCCGCATGTGACATAGTCAAAAAGCGAATCTCTATCGTGAAGTGCAACGATTTCGGCCAATGCCTCCCGCTGGAGAGCGATGCTCACATCTGGTTCGTCGTTAACAGCAAGCCCGATGATAAAGTCTTCGCCGCATAGCCGTCGGATTCGTGTGAGAATTTCACGGGAAATCCGAGTTCTATTTTGAAGACTACCGCCCCAACGATCGTCACGGCGATTGGACCAAGGTGTCCAGAACTGATCGACGAGGCCGTGATAGGCAGCCCATACTTCCACGCCATCAAAACCGGCCCCTTTGCAGCGCCTGGCTGCCTGAACAAAGGCTTCAATGGTGTCTTCGATCTCACCTTCGGTCATGGCATGGCTCCCATCGCTATCGTGATAGCTGGGCATGCCAGAAGGGGACCAGGCGGCATGAAAAGCGTTGTCCGCATCGCCATGTTGGCCAACATGGTAGAGCTGCTGAAGAATCACCGCGCCTTCAGCATGGACGGCGTCGGTGATGGATCGAAAGTGAGGAATGACGGCGTCGTCGCCATGGCGGAAGTTCCCCCTTGTCAGCACGGCAGCGGCATGGACAGGCATGGGCTCGATGACGAGCATTGCGGCGCCGCCGATAGCTCGCTCGACGTAGTAGGCGCGGTGTTGCTCGGTCGGCAGACCATCCAGTGCCATGTTCGCTGTATGTGCACCGAAAACGATGCGATTGCGCAGCCGATGTCCTCTGATGTCTACTGGTGAAAAAAGCCGTGGATAGGATCGATGTGTTTCGTCGTCGCTCATCGACATCAGCATGTCCTCGCTGGCCGAGTGTCAGGTCTCTGTCTGTTTCATAAGGTCATGAAGCCGGCGCCAAGCGCAAGAACAAGGCATGGGTTGGATGCAACCAGTGCACTTAGTTATGATTCAGTGCGTTGGCAGCTTCGGCAATCGCTCGCTCCGTGTGAGCGAGATCATCATCGGTCAGTGCAAGAGACACATAGAACTTGCTAGGCGGCTTGAGGACACCTTGTTCGCGGAGGGTCTGATTAAAACACCGCGCGAGATCGGCGTTCGCATGAAGCACACACCGGTAGTCGATCACCGGTGACGCTGTGAAGACGACGTCGAATAACACGGGATCGCCGACAATTTGATGGGGAATGTCACCGTTCGTCAGGTGGTTTTCCAGCGCCGTCATGACTGTCTTGCCATTCTGACGGAGCTGTTCATAGGCTCCATCTCGCCTCAGGATTTCTAATGTCTTAAGCCCGGCGATGGCCGCTAACGGATTGCCACTGAGTGTGCCGACCTGATACGTGAATCCAGCGTCGCCTGCCTTGTTCGCATCAAAATGCGCCATGATATCTGCTTTGCCTGCGACGGCGGCAAGCGGCAGGCCGCCACCGATGATTTTACCGAGCGTGCAGAGGTCCGGGATGACGCCATAATGCTCTTGAGCTCCGCCATAGGCGAGACGAAAGCCGGTGACCACTTCGTCAAAAATCAAGACGATGCCGCGCTTTTCTGTCTCCTCTCTGAGTGCTTCAAGAAAGCCAGGTGCCGGAGGTATCAAACGCTGTAGGGGTTCAACGATGATGGCAGCGATCTCATCGGCATGCTCGTCGAGCAATCCCTTGACGAACTCGGCGTCGTTAAACGGTGCAATGAGCATCAGATCGCGCACACTTTCAGGAATGCCAGCGCTATCAGGCACTGCAAGCGGGAAATTCTGCAGACGGGTCGGGGCGAGGCTCATTAAGCTTTCAGCGGACATACCATGATAGCCACCCTCAAACTTGATGATCTTTTCTCGTCCGGTATGCGCGCGAGCGAGGCGCATCGCATACATATCAGCCTCACCGCCCGTACTGACAAAGCGGAGTTGTTCCGCGCACGTGACTGCGTCGCAGATCACCTCAGCGAGTTCGATGCCGGCGGCATTATTGGCAAAGAACGTCATTCCCTTGGAGAGCTGGCCCTGCACCGCATCGACGACTTCGGGATGACCATGGCCAAGCAGCATGGGGCCGGAGCCAATCAGATAATCGACGTAATCGTGACCATCCTCATCCCAAACGCGCGCGCCGTGCCCTTCGCGGATAACTAGACTTGGATCGAAGTTCCCAAATCCCCCTGCCGGCATGACACCTGCAGCTCGTTCGGTCCAGGCAACTTGACGATGCCTCTCCATGACTCACCTCCGTCAATTGGGGCTCTTTATGGAAAACATATGGTCGGCCCGCGTGTTCTCAACACTCGTTTTCCATGTTTAGCTGAACTGACAAGGTCGACGAAGACCGGCTCGGTCGTGTCAGCGGGCTTGGTCTTGCCGACGCTCAAAACGCGCTTTCTGCAGCTGCACCCTGCGTCCTTTTTGATAACCGCCATTATAGGATCCTTGATCCTGGCCTTATAAGGGCGCCTGGCATATGTCACGCTACGCGTCTGATCTCTCATAGGAACCAATCACCACGACGGCCTGCCGCGACCTGATCACAAAGTCTGCGCAGGATCATCTCGGCGACGTCGGTGGTCGTCGGCATCAAGGCTCCATTCTCGGGCGGAGACTCTCTGGATCATATGCCGCCTCAGCAAGAACTTCTGCAGCTCGCGGTTGTCCCATGACAATCACTTCCAATGCTGTGCCCGGTTCGGCTGCCTTAGGTTGAACATATGCAAAGGCCAGTATTCTGCCGATGGAGTGACCGTAGGCGATTGAACTCGTCGCGCCAACGACCTCATCCTTCAACATGACTGCCTCGCCTCCATGGCCGTCGATGTCACCATCGGATTCAATTCCGAGGTAAACGCATACCCAAGGCAAAGGGTTATCGCTTGAAGCGATGGTTGCTTCGCGCCCAACAAAGTCGCCCTTCTCCAGCTTGACGAATCGCATGACGTCGGCCTCCGGAAGTGTCACCTCGTTGGTCAGTTCACCTGCACCTTTGAAGCCTTTCTCGAGGCGCATGACGTTCATCGCGAACGAGCCGTAATCGGCAATGTCGTATGCCTCACCCGCTGCCCAAAGAGCATCGTAGATCGCCGGCATGGCCTCTCGCGGTCCGTGGAACTCCCAACCGAGCTCACCTGCATAGGAAAGACGCATTGCCAGGATTGGTTGGTCGACAATTGTCATCTCATGCGCGCGCAGCCACGGAAAGGCTGCATTGTTCAGTGCTGTGTCCGTGCATGCGGCGAGGACATCGCGAGACTTCGGCCCCTGCAGTGCAAGCGCTGCCCAATCATTCGAACGATTAATCAGTTCAATCTGCTCGTCTCGACGATAGCGATGAAGATGATCGATCAATCGCTGCTCAAAGAACGCAGCGCAAGTAAGGTAGTAAGCGTCATCCGTCATGCGCGCGATCGTCAGTTCGACCTCGATGCGGCCACGTTCGTTCAGAAGGTGGGTTAATATGATCGCGCCGTCTGTCTTTGGCAGGCGGTTGGCGATCAACCGATCGAGAAAGGGCGCAGCATCAGGTCCTTGAACTTCGACCTTGGCGAAGGCGGAGATATCCATGATACCCACTCGCTTGCGTACCGCCTCAACCTCCTTGGCAACAAGGTCGTGAATATCCGTCCGTCGAAACGAATATTGATCAATGGCGGGAATGCCGTTTTGGGCAAACCATCTTGGTCTTTCATGGCCGTACACCTCTTCGAAGACTGCTCCCTTGGCCTCGAGGCGGTGATACAATGGGCTCGGTTTGATCGGCCTTCCGGCGAGCCGATTGAAATGTGGGAATGGAATTTCGTGCCGGAGGCAATAGTCTTCCCGTGCCTTGACGACCTGCCATTCTTGAGTGGCATAGTCGCCAAAGCGGCGTGGATCGAAATCGCGCATGGAAATATCGGCCGCGCCGTGGACCATCCAGCGGGCAAGTTCCCGCGTCAGTCCGGGACCCCAGCCGATGCCGATCTGAGTCCCACAAGCACACCAATAGTTAGTCACTCCCGGCGCCGGTCCGATCAGCGGGTTGCCATCTGGTGGGTGTGAGATTGCACCGTGAACCTCACGCCGAATGCCTAGGTCCGAGAAGATAGGCATGCGCTCCATTGCCGCTTCGAGCCACGGCATGATGCGCTCATAGTCGGCCTCGAACAGTTCATTTTCAGCTTCCCAGGGGCACCCGTCGATCCACACGGCGTTCGGATTTTCCTTTTCATAGATGCCGATCAGGCCTGATTTCTGCTCCATTCGGATGTAGCCCGAAACATGGCGATCGTCCCGGATGACGGGTAGTTCGACGTTGAGGTCCAAGAACTCCGGCACGGTCTCGGTGACGAAATAGTGATGTGTCATCGAGGTCATGGGTAGATTGTGGCCAGACCATTCACCCATCTGTCGCGCATAGGTGCCGCCGGCATTAACGACATGGTCACAAACAATGCTGCCATGCTCAGTTGTCACCAGCCATTCGCCGTTCCGCTGACATTTGATATCTGTTGCCCGGCAGCGGCGGACGATCCTGACGCCGAGTCGACGCGCACCAGCCGCCAGCGCCTGGGTTACGCCGGATGGATCGACATGGCCATCATTGGGCGTGTAGAGGGCGCCGAGTACGCCGTCGAGATTGTAGAAGGGATGTAGCTCCCGGACCCGAGTTGAAGGGACCAATTCGATATTGAAACCGAGGGCACGACCGACCGACAGCGTATGTTTCAGCCAATCAACTTCATCCTCTGTATAGGCAAGACGAAATGAACCACAGCCATGCCAGGTCACGGACTGACCCGTCTCGGCTTCGAGTCCACCGGAATAAAGCCCGATATTGTAATCGACACATCTGCCAAGACTGAAGCTCGAGGTGGAGTGGGTAATCTGCCCTGCCGCATGCCATGTTGAGCCTGATGTCAATTCGGCCTTTTCCAGGAGGACAACATCCGACCAGCCTTCGTGGGCGAGGTGATAAGCAACACCGCAGCCCATGATCCCTCCACCAACAATTACAACTCTTGCATGGTTCGGTAACTGTCGTGAGGACTCCGGTGCCATCGACAATACCCCTGTAGGCTTGAAAATGATTAGACAAGAAAATCGCACAAATGTACGATCGTCAACTATGAATGATACAAATGTGCCATTATCGGCGAAGGCACCGCCTGAGGCGGTGCTCGAAGCGCTAATCCAACATCTGGATGTGCTTACGCCCGAGCTCAGAAAGGCAGCGGCCTATGTTCTCGAAAACCCCAACGATGTCGGGGTGAGCTCGATCCGTGAGATCTCAGATGCTGCAGAGGTCAAGCCAGGCAGCTTCATGCGCATGGCGCGTGCGATCGGCTTTGACGGCTACGACGATTTCCGCGAACCATTCCGAGAAAGCATACGGCAAGGTGTTTCCCCCTTTCCTGATCGGGCGCGCTGGCTCCAGTCGCTGGCCAAAGGCGGAAAGCTTGGCTCTCTCTATGCCGACATGGCGGCGGCAGCAATCGACAACATTGAGCAAAGTTTCGCCGCGGCGGATGCTGAGCAGCTCAAAGCTGCAGCCGATACCATCGTTGACTCCGACTATGTCTACGTGCTGGGCGTCGGCATCAACCACGCCCTTGCTCAGAACTTCTCTTACCTCGCTGGTATGGCGATGGATCGTGTTGAAGCGATTCCGCGCTCTGGCAGTGTCGCTGTTGATGATCTCGCCCGTGCTGGCAAGCGTGACGTGCTGATTGCGATGACCTTTAAACCGTATCGTCGAGAAGTTGTCGAAGCCGTCGATCTGGCGCGCGATCAGGGGTTGAGGATTATCGGCATTTCAGACAGTCCGGCGTCGCCTATCGTTGCCAACAGCGCGCACGGATTCGTCGTGCAAAGCGAGACGCCGCAATTTTTCCCGTCAACTGTCGCGACCGTTGCCCTTTTGGAGACGCTCATGGCCTTTGTTATCGCCGATGCCCGGCCGACAGTCATTGCCAGCATCGAACGTTTCCACGAGCGCCGACACAGATTAGGCATCTATCTCGACGATTGGAGAACGAAGAGATGAGCGGATCCGCCAATCTGCCCAAGACGTCCGTCGACCCTGACCCGGCTCGAACTCTAGATGCCCATTTTTATACCGATCCCAGCATCTTCAAAGCGGAGCAGAGTGGCCTATTCGCTCGCACTTGGCAGTATGCAGGTCATGTCTCTCAGGTCGTAAACCCTGGGGACTACTTCACCTTTGAGATCGCTGGGCAGGGGCTCTTTTGCATCTGTGGACGCGATCACAAGATCCGGACATTCTATAATGTCTGTCAGCATCGTGCGCATGAGCTGGTTCAAGGCGACGGCAATTGTAAGCTTCTGGTCTGCCCCTATCACGCCTGGACTTACGAGCTGACGGGATCTCTCCGTTCTGGACCGAATGTACGATCGGTGCCCGGATTCGACCGAAGCACAATCTGTTTGACCGAGGTGCGAACCGAGGTGCTCTGCGGCTTTATCTTCATCAATCTCGATGATGACGCAGATGACATGAGCGTTTGGTATCCAGGTGTGGAGGATGAACTACGCGCCTTTGTTCCCAATATCGATCAACTCCAGCCCCTGGAATGGATCGAGATTTTGGAACATTGCAATTGGAAGGTGTCGGTCGAGAATTATTCCGAGTGTTACCATTGCCAGCTGAATCATCCGACTTTTGCCAAGGGTGTTGTTAAACCCGAGACCTATGACATCCAACCCAAAGGGCATTGCCTTCGCCATACTACAGAATGCCAGAACCTCGATCGCATGAGCTATTCGATCGATACCAATGCAAATGCCCATGCCGCTGACTACTCGTCATGGTTCCTTTGGCCCACATTTTCCTTTCAGGTCTATCCGGGCAATGTGCTTAACACCTATCTGTGGCGACCCCTCGATGTCGACCATGTTACGGTTTGGCGGGGATGGTACACACCTGACGGCGTTGACAATGAGGCCATTCGTCGTCTCGCTGTTCAGGATCGCGCGACCACGGTTGAGGAAGACATCCATTTGGTCGAGTCCGTCCAGCGCGGCCTTCGAAGCAAAGGCTATAGGCCTGGTCCGCTAGTTGTTGATCCGAGGCATGGTGTCAATTCGGAGCATTCGCTATTAGCGCTGCATCAATGGATGCGGCGTGCTCTGCAGGCTTGAGCTCATGCGGTTTTGGATTGCGATGTCGGTGTTCTTCGATGCTCATGCATAACTCGTGGCGACCTTTTGCAGAATCGATTGAATATATCGGTTGAGGGGGCGCTCCTGATCACGCTGATGCCAGACAAGATAGAGAGATAAGGGTAGTGGCGGCGCCGGACACGGCTCACAAGCGAGGTGGCGCAACGTTGTTTGATGGAGTCTCGATGGCAATGTTGCGATGATATCGGTGCCGGGCAGCATGCTCGCGATAGCAGCAAAGCTAGCAACCCTGAGGCCGATCTTGCGCCGGCCGTGAATGGCGAGGAGTGCCCGATCTAAAGACGATTCGTCATCTTCGGTAAAGACGACTTTGGCATGAGTGCGCGCCATATAATCATCAAGATCGATCGGTGGTTTGGTTACAGTAGGATCATAGAAACAAGCGAATTCATCATTCAAAATCAGACGTTGCATGAATTCAGTGCCATCAGGCGGGTTCGGTGTCAGCATCAGGTCACAGCGACGGTTGCGCAGCAGGTCGACGTTTTCGAAGCCTGAGAAGATTACCCGAAGGTTCAGCCGTGGTGTTTCGCTTCGGAGAATGCGGAATGTTTCGGGCAGGAGAAGGTCACGCTGATAGTCGTTGGCTGCAATGACGAACTCGCCATCGGCAGAAGCAGGGTCGAAGTCTGTCTGCCTGCCGAGCTGTTCGAGCCCGGCTAATAGGTTGCGGGCATGATCGACGATTTCGGTCATATGGGCCGTTGGTGTAATACCTCGGCCTTCGCGAACAAATAGTGGATCACCCAAGATGTGGCGAAGACGATCAAGCGCATGGCTCACAGCCGATGGGCTCAATCCGAGCTGCGGAGCAGCGCCTGTCACTGATCCCGTCTCATAGATAGCGACTAACAGCGCTAGGGCCCGACCATCGAGTTCCCATAGATGCAGAGTTTTCATTAGTTAATTGAAAACCATTCGATAGTGTGCATGTCAATCCCAATGCAGACTGAGCTTCGTGGTCATCAACCAGTTGGCTCGGGAGGGCAAACATGTTTCTTTTGTCTCGTCGCTCAATCCTGGCAGCGGCAGGCGCTGCTGCAGGGGCGTCCGCATTCAGCTCCGCATTTCCAAGGCTCGCCCACGGTGGGGACAACGAATCATTTTCCATTTTCACCGCCGATCCAACCGGGGCGCTTGTGGATTCGACTCTCGTTTTGGGCGAAAGCCGGGCACTGCTGATCGATAGCCAGTTCACGAAGCCGAATGCTGAGCGACTTCGCGATGTAATTCGCGATACAGGTCGCACGCTCGAGACAATCTTCATTACACATTTCCATCCTGATCATCATTTTGGAGTCGCCGTGCTGAAGGAAGCTTGGCCTGATGCCAGCGTTGTGGCCCATCCGGTCGTTGCCGGAATGCTCGCGGAGATGGGTCAGGCCATGTTTGATCAGAGAAGGGAGGAGATGGGTGATGCACTGCCGGGTCAATGGCTGGTGCCGCAGGCGCTTTCCGGACCCCTCAACCTAGAGGGCGAAAGCTTTGACATCCTGGATCCCATGATCGGTGACACCAAGGAAATCACGCCTGTGGTCTTACCGCAGTTCAATGCCGTGATTGCCGCAGATCTTATCTATAACGGGACCTGGGCATGGTTGAAGGAGACGCCAGATGCCGGCGCTGCAGATGCATGGCTTGCGTCCCTGGACGAGCTTGAGGCGCTTGGGGCTGAGATCATTGTGCCCGGACACCGAGCGGAGGATGCCAAGAATGACGCAAGCGGGATCGCGCATAACCGAAAGCTTCTAAGAGCTTGGCAAAAGGCTCTCGACGAAACAAAGACTGCTGACGATCTCAGGGCTGCGATGGTCGCAGAGATGGGCAGTTTGCCAGCAACGTTCTTCCTCGACATCGCGGTGAAAGCAGTTCGGGGTTGAGTGGTTTCTCCTAAAGCCGCGTCGATCGATTGCGAGATTGATCGATCGGCAATTGCTGAAAAATGCGCCGCTGACCAGGGCCTTCCTCCGCCCTGGTCACTGTCAGTCATAACGCAGCTCGGTCGCCTTGCCGCGAAAGACGGTGTAGGCGAGAGCAGTATAGGCCAAGATTGCCGGCAGCACGAAGAGGGTGCCTATTAGGATTATGAACAGGCTTTCTGGTGCACTAGCGGCATCGTAGATCGTGAGTTTTTCCGGGACCACATAGGGGTAGAACGAATAGGCAAGGCCGGCGAAGGCGAGGGCGAAAAGGGCGGTCGTCGCGAAGAAAGGTAGCCAACACCATCGGTCCTGACGGTCGGGTAAGTGGCGAAGGGTGATCCACGTAACAAGAATGAGCCCGGCTGACATGAGGGGCAGGGGTGCTAAGAGCAGAAATTCAGGAACGGCGAACCACTTCTCAAAGATGCGCGGACTTACCAGCGGACTCGCCAGTGATATCGCGAGAAGACCGCCGACGACGCCGAAAAGCGTGCGTTTTGCTAATCGAATCGCCTTGCGCTGGAGGGCGCCGTCAGTCTTTCCAATAAGCCAAGTGGCGCCGATGAAGCCATAGCCTGCCGTCAAGCAAAGTGCGGTGAGAGCGGCAAAGGAAACCGTCAGAGCGGTCGCCTCCAGACCCATCACATAGAGGCCAAGCATTGTGCCTTGGGCAAGCGCGGTCATCAGCGATCCGATGAAGAAGAGCCTGTTCCAAACCTCCTTTCGCGCCGCATCAGCCTTGGCCCGAAACTCAAACGCGACTCCGCGAAGAATCAGGCCGATCAGCATGATAGCGACTGGTAAATAAAGAGAGCTTAGGATCACTCCATGAGCTTCGGGAAAGGCGACCAAAAGCAGTCCAACCGCGAGAACCAACCAAGTCTCATTGGCATCCCAGAAAGGCCCGATCGAGGCGATCATGCGATCCTTCTCCGCAGCATCGGCCATTGGAAATAGTATGCCTACGCCCAGATCGAAACCGTCAAGCACGACATAGATAAGGATGGAAAGCCCCATCAATGTTGCAAATGCGACAGGTAACCAGACCGATGGATCGCCGAAGATCGCCATAGCAACTACTCCGCTGGTACCAGATCCGCGCTTGCGGCGCCGGATCGAGGTTCGGCTCTTTGGGCGGGCTCACCGGTAGCGGCCTTCCGCGCAAGATAGAAAACGACGCTGACGTAAGCGACGATCAAGGCGGCGTAGAGGAAGAGGTAGGCCAACAGTGTGGTGGCGACCATTCCTGGGGGAACCGATCCAAGCGCGTCGGCCGTGGTCATCACGCCCTGTACCAACCAGGGTTGACGCCCGATTTCGGTCGTATACCAGCCAGCAAGTGTCGCGAGCCAGCCGGAGAAGGTCATAAGCACAAGAACGCCGAGCAGCCAGCGAGGGAGGCCATCTGATCGCTGACGCCAAAGCCAGACCATACCGATCCAGGACGTCAATAGCATCACCAGTCCCGTGCCAACCATGATGCGGAAGGACCAAAAGACAGGTGCTACCGGTGGATGAAGAATCTCCCCTTCTTCGGTCACGAAGTCATTCAAACCAGGCACGACCCCTGCGGGATCATGCTTCAAAATTAGGCTTGCGCCACTCGGGATGCCAAGCTCCAGATCGTTCCGGCGCGCTTCGTCATCGGGTAGGGCAAAGAGGAGGAGAGGCACATGGCCTTTTGTCTCCCAGTTACCCTCCATCGCCGCGACCTTTTGTGGCTGGTGGGTGAGGGTGTTTAATCCGTGCAAATCACCAGCGAAAATTTGAAGAGGGATGAGGCCCGCTGCCAAAACCAGGCCGACCTTCAGCGTTAATCGCGTCGAATCTGTTCGGTCGCCAACCAACAGTCGAAAAGCAGAAATACCGGCAACAAGAAAGGCCACGGTTAAGCCGGATGCCAACAACATGTGCGTCAGGCGATATGGCATGGACGGATTGAAGATGATCGCCAACCAATCGGTTGCGTGCGCGACACCGTCGCGCAATTCGAAACCCGCCGGCGTATGCATCCAGGAATTCAACACCAGGATCCAAAACGCGCTCATCGTGGTGCCAAAGGCGACGAGAAAGGTTGCAAGGGTGTGCAGCCAACCTGGCACGCGTGAGACTCCGAACAACATGATCCCAAGAAAGACAGCCTCCAAGAAGAAGGCTGTCAGGATTTCATAAGCGAGTAGTGGCCCAGCAATATTGCCGACCGTCTCCATGAATCCCGGCCAGTTCGTGCCGAATTGAAAGCTCATGGTGATGCCAGAAACAACACCGAGCGCAAAGGAAAGCGCAAAAATTTTAACCCAGAACTGATAGGCCTGCATCCAGCGACCATCACCGGAGCGGGCAAAGCGGAGCTTGAAAAATAGCAAGACCCAACCGAGCGCGATGGTGATTGTCGGAAACAGAATGTGAAACGAGATATTTGCGCCAAATTGGATGCGTGAGAGGAGTAATGCGTCCATCGGCTACTCCTTAGATTTTGTAGCTTTGGCTTGATCACCAGAGCTCAAGACCGAACGCGACGCTGAGCGGGGAATGGGAACGACCCGTCCCGTCTTTTGCACGAATGACTGGATTTTGCTCCCGAGCTTCAAGAGCTGAACTAAGCGCTCTGTTTCCAAACGATTGACGTCGTCATACCAACCGGTCAGGAGTTCAATCAGTTCGCGCAGCTCGGCAATGCGCCCGTGGGCATGCTCATCTGCTGGGTTTGAAGGGCGCTCCATTTCGAGCGCGCGGAGCTTGGTGAGCGTAGGATCGATTTCCCGTTTCTTTCGCTCTTCGATCAAGATACGCACGATTTCCCAAAGATTATCGGGCGTGACAAAATAGTCGCGGCGGTCATCAGGTAGATGCTGTAGCCGCACCAGGTTCCAAGATTGCAGTTCCTTCAGCCCCATCGAAACATTGGAACGCGAAAAGCCGAGTTGATCCGTCATGTCTTCAGCGTTCAATGGCCGATCACTCAGAAAAAGAAGCGCGTAAATTTGACCAACCGTCCGGTTGATTCCCCAACGTGACCCCATCTCGCCGAAGTGTAGGACAAACTCTTGCTGCAAAATCGAAAGCTTCATCGTACCAACCAATGGAGTTTCTGTTGTTTCAGGAATTTCTGAAATTAAAATAGAGGGGTATATTCGGGATTCAAGAGTGCTGGCATCGGTCGACCTCAAAATGCCAAGGCGGTTGCGACGAGGCTGCGACAGCTTGACCTGTGTCCGAAGCACCAATGGGCGATCCGGCGCCGAAATCCTGGCGTAATGCTCTCGGAATCGCCGATTGGAGGATCAAATGGCGCAGTCACCATTACAGTCACCTTATGGTGGCATCCTTGGCTGGATCGATGCGAGGTTACCGATCCCACGCTTACTTGACCGCGAATACCTCAAGTTTCGTGTGCCGCGCAATCTGAACTATTTCTGGAGCTTTGGTGGCATTTTGATGATGTCACTCATGTTGCTCATCGTAACTGGTCTCGTGCTTGCCATGCACTATAAACCATCGGCCGATGAAGCATTTGCTTCGGTAGAGCACATCATGCGTGACGTGAATTTCGGATGGCTGATGCGCTACATGCATATGAACGCGGCGAGCTTTTTCTTTATTGCCGTTTACCTTCATATCTTTCGCGGCCTTTACTTTGGTTCCTACAAGAACCCTCGAGAATTGCTATGGATTTTGGGCGTCATCATTTTCTTCTTAATGATTGCCACTGCCTTTCTCGGCTACACACTGCCCTGGGGGCAGATGAGCTTTTGGGGCGCCACGGTCATTACCAACCTCTTCAGCGCTATACCGATCTTTGGGGATAGCATCGTTACGTGGCTTTGGGGTGGGTACTCCGTTGACGATCAGACCCTCAATCGCTTTTTTGTGCTGCATTGGGTGATCGCTTTCGGCATCGTCGCCGTCGTCCTTCTTCATGTGACAGCACTACATATCACCGGTTCGAACAATCCATCTGGCATTGAGCCCAGGAAGGAAAGCGAAACGGTCACCTTCAATCCCTTTATGACGACAAAGGACTTATTCGGCGCCTTTGTCTTCTTTGGACTCTTTGCATTAGTTTTGTTCTTGGCACCTAACTATCTCGGCCATCCCGACAACTATATTCCAGCAGACCCCTTGGTGACACCAGCGCATATCGTGCCAGAGTGGTACTTCCTTCCGTTCTATGCGATTCTAAGAGCAGTTCCCGATAAGCTTTTGGGCGTTGTGGCCATGGTTGCCTCTATTGGGCTCTTGGCTGCACTGCCGTGGCTCGATCGATCAAAGGTCAGAAGCTGCGTCTTTCGGCCCGTTTGGAGGTGGCTCACGCTTGCATTCGTCGTCGACTTTTTCGTGTTGATGTGGGTCGGTGCCAAACCTGCGGAGGGCATTTATGTTCTTATCGCTCAAGTCGGAACTGCTTACTGGTTCATCTATCTCTTGATCCTTGCGCCTCTGGTCGGCAAATACGAAAAGCCGAAACGGTTACCGAATGACATTCATGAGTTCGAAGACATGAAGCGGCGAGGCGAGATTCGCTTTCTGCCGTTCCCATTGTGGCCGTCAGGTGCTCGTCGACGGAATGAGGAAGGCGCCGCTGTGACCCCGGCGGAGTAGCTTATCGAAGACGACGGCCGGCGGTACGAGGTGCTTGAGCGACCGTATTCCGCTGGCTTTGAGGAGATAATCATGTCGCGTTTGAATATCGCTGCCTCGGGACTAGCCTCGCTCACCCGGCTTGGTCGGGGGACGTTCACGACGATTGATGGAAACAAACCTGCGAAACTTCTCGAGCTCTTTGAGTTCGAAAACTGTCCCTATTGCCGGTTTGTGCGCGAAGTCCTTACCGAGCTTGACCTAGATGCGATCATCTATCCATGTCCTAAGGGAGGACAGCGTTTTCGGCCGCGTGTCATCGAGCTCGGCGGCAGGGTCCAATTTCCGTTCTTGGTCAATCCCAACACAGATGAGCAGCTCTACGAGTCGTCAGACATTATTGCGCATCTAACAACGACTTATGGACAAGGCGCATCTCACCGTGGTCGATGGCCCTCAAATGGGTTGAATATCGCATCTTCGGTTCTCGCAAGCGGCTATCGTGCGGGTGCGGGCCTTTGGGCGCGTCCGTCGAAAGCGCCTCAAGAGTTGCTCGAGCTCTATAGTTTCGAGAGCAGCCCGTTTGCGAGGCGCGTTCGCGAGACGCTTTGCGAGCTCGAACTGCCCTATGTGCTTCGTAATGTTGGGCGAACCCAGCTCATGGAGACCTTACCGCCGGCAGCGCGCACACTTTTCCGAGTTGATGTCAGGCCAACAAGTGAGAACCGTAGAGCACTGATGGAGCGGACTGGCAGGGTGATGGTGCCCTATATGATCGATCCAAATACTGGTCAGGAAATGTTCGAGTCAGCTGACATCCGCGCTTACCTAAACGACACCTATGGAGCCTAACGTCAGATCGCCCAATCGTCGATTAATGAGGGCCATTGCCGGGTGAGGACTGAAGGTCAGGATGCATGGCGCCCGACCTTACTGACCTCAAAAGACCCTCATACTTTTAAGCTTAGATTAACTTTTCGCCATCTCTGATCCCCTTAAGGTCTCGGTGCGTAATCCAAATTGACGAACCTGGCGTCTACGCTCGTTCGATAGGCGCCGCATTGAGGATACGAGGGATGAAAAGGGAAAGCGGCAAGTCGGGCAATAGCGGTCAGAACAATGGCGGAGGCCAGGGTAATGGCCTGTGGCTTTGGGTAGCTGCTGGGTTCTTGTTCTTAGCCGTCGCGATGTCAATGCAGTCACCACCGTCGTCGCGCTATGAGCAACTTCCCTTCTCCGATCTCTTAAGCAGTGTCGAAGATGGTCGTGTGGCTGATGTGACAATCCAGGGCCAGGAGATTGCCGGCAGCTTTGCCGGTGGCGGCCAGTTCCAAAGTTACATCCCAGCCGGCGCTGACGTCATTGACACCCTTCGGCAAAACGACGTTCGCGTCAACGCCGTGCCTGAGCCAAGACCCAGTTTTCTGAGCTCTCTCTTGATCTCTGCATTCCCGATCCTGCTTTTGATCGGTGTCTGGATTTACTTTATGCGTCGCATGCAAGGCGGCGGTCCCGGTGGTATTATGGGTTTTTCCCGCAGTAAGGCGAAGATGCTGACACCGGAACAGCAGCAGGTAACCTTCGCTGATGTGGCAGGAATTGACGAGGCGAAGAATGAGCTTGAGGAGATTGTGGATTTCCTTCGCAATCCACAGCAGTTCTCAAGCCTTGGAGGCCGCATCCCAAAAGGTGTGCTGCTCGTTGGACCGCCTGGGACGGGTAAGACGCTGTTAGCGCGAGCTATTGCCGGTGAAGCGAGTGTTCCATTCTTTACCATTTCTGGTTCTGACTTTGTTGAGATGTTTGTTGGTGTGGGCGCGAGTCGCGTCCGCGATATGTTCGAGCAAGCTAAGAAAAACGCACCGTGCATTATCTTCATAGACGAGATCGATGCGGTCGGGCGTAGTCGTGGCGCAGGCCTTGGCGGTGGCCATGATGAGCGTGAGCAGACACTCAACCAGCTGCTTGTAGAGATGGACGGATTTGATGCTGCCGAAGGCGTCATTTTGATTGCTGCAACCAACAGGCCGGACGTGCTGGATCCAGCACTTTTGCGACCCGGGCGCTTTGATCGCCAGGTGGTGGTCCCGAACCCAGACGTGCTGGGCCGCGAGCAGATCCTGAATGTGCATTTGCGTAAGGTCAAAATAGGACCTGACGTTGATGCCAAGATCGTGGCGCGTGGCACGCCAGGCTTTTCCGGAGCCGATCTTGCCAATTTGGTCAATGAAGCCGCTTTGATTGCAGCTCGTGCCCTTCGGCGTGCGGTGATGATGTCTGATGTCGAGGCTGCGAAGGACAAAGTTATGATGGGCGCAGAGCGCCGTTCGATGGTCATGACAGAAGATGAGAAAACGCTAACCGCATATCACGAAGCTGGGCATGCCCTGGTTGGCCTCTTGGTGCCAGGCAACGATCCCCTTCATAAAGTTACAATTATCCCGAGAGGGCGTGCGCTCGGCGTAACGATGAACTTACCGGAGCGTGATCGCCTTGCCATGCGGAAGAGCGAAATCGAAGCCAAACTTGCAATGATTTTCGGCGGGCGTATCGCTGAAGAGCTCATCTTTGGCGAAGAGGAAGTTACCACTGGGGCCAGCAATGATATCCAGCAAGCAACCGGGCTCGCTCGCCGTATGGTTACCGAATGGGGCATGAGTGATAAGCTCGGCAGGCTTCGCTATACAGACAATGATGAGCAGGTTTTTCTCGGTCGCTCGATCGGGCAAGCCCGAAATGTGTCGGACGATACTGCAATGCTTATTGATAGCGAGGTACGTAGGATTGTCGAGGAGGCGGAAGCGCGCGCTCGCGCGACCCTTTCGGCGAGGATGGATGGTTTACACGCAGTTGCACGAGCCTTACTCGATTACGAAACGCTCAGCGGAAAAGAGGTTCAGGATATACTCGACGGTAAATCGATTGAACATAAAGCCGATGCGCCGCCAAGGCCCCCTGCCTCCCGTGCATCGGTGCCGCCGACTGAACCCGATCGATCGAAGGGATCCGAGAACATCAAACCGACGTTGCAGCCTCAATATTGAGCGTAGCTCATCTTTATGCACCTTAGGGGCAAGACGGCTGGTTGATTGACAGCAACCGGCCGTCTCTCTTAGGCGGAGCTGCTTTCTTGCCAAGGTGCCGTGATCGGCTGCAGCGCTTAGAACAGTAGCGGACCTCTTCCCATGATCGTTCCCACTTCTTGCGCCATGCAAACGGCCGACCACATTGAAGGCATGTCTTTGTCGGCAGGTCACTTTTCTTGCGCGCGCGAGTCATCAGTCACTCCGACGTCAGAAATGAAAGCTGTGTGGCTGGCTCTGCCTTCTGTTTACGACGCGCGATCTTGATACGTTTATCATGTTGCGGCATGCCACTTTTGCGGCTGCCATGCCGCACCTGTATCTGGTCCGCGATTGCACGATAGCCGGGTTCGCGGCGAACTGCCCAAATCTTATCTCGCGCCACCTTACGAGCCGCTCGCTCGTCAACAATTGGCGGAGGATAGTGCCCATCAATGGTTGCCCGCATCTCTGGCCAAAGCCAGGGTTCATGGATGTAAACGTTCGGCACCTCGCTAAGCTCAGGGATCCAATGGCGGATGAACGAACCATTGGGGTCAAAGTCACGCCCCTGTTTTATGGGGTTGTAGATACGTGGCAGATTGATCCCCGTGGTCGACGACTGCATTTGCATTTGTGACCAATGAATACCTGGCTCGTAGTCTATAAAGAGGCGGGCCAGCGGCTCGCCGGTGGAACGCCACGGCAGCCATAGATGGTAGCTGGCGAATGACACCAACATTGCGCGCATGCGAAAATTGATCCATCCATGCGCGTTGAGCGCACGCATACACGCGTCGACGAACGGAAGGCCGGTTTGCCCAGTCGACCATCGCTCGATGGCTTCGGCATTGTGCTCCCGAAGCCCCTCATAGGCGGGATGAAAGCACCGAAATTCTATAGCTGGTTCATCTTCTAACTTCTGTATGAAATGGCAATGCCAATGCAGCCGCGCGAGAAATGAACGTACCGCCCCCGGCCAACGACCCCGATGGTCCATGTGTAGTGCGCGAAGATCATCCTGTCGCCGGCATGCTGCTTGATAGGTTTCGCGCATGGACACGGTGCCGAAGGCCAGGTGGGCTGACAGCCGAGAACAGCCATCAAACGCAGTTAACGGGCTCGACATGGCCTTTTGATAGGGTTCGCCTCGATCTTGGAGAAAGCTCTCAAGGTCACTGAGACCAACACTTCGGCCGCCCCGAAAGCGCTTTGGGGCTTCATCATTCGCAATGCCGACGTCTTGAGCTTGCGGCAAAGGTCCGGGCTCGATCTCGGATAAGGGCATCAGGCCTTTTGGACGCTGTATCATCGGGGCGGACATAAGGCGATCCCAGCGACCGGCCCAGCCTCGACGGCTTTTCAGCCGTCTAATCACGCCGAATTGCGGGATCTGATGCCACTCAATCCGTTGTTCTTGGCACCAAGCTGCGACGGCGCGATCACGTGTAAAGGTCCAGTCATTACCCGTCTCTTCATGCGACCAGAGTGCATCAATCCCATAGGTACAGTGGAGATCATTGAGGCATGAGATAGCATCGGACGTTCGGACAATGAGAGGCTGGCCGACGTCACTGAGTTGCTCACGTAGCTCCAGAAGAGACTCGCTCAAGAAAGAAAATTGCCGGCCTGACATGTCCGGTTGCTGCCATAGATCTGGCTCAATGATGAAAAGCGGTATTACCGGCCCCCGCTCGGCGGCGCGCATCAGTGGATCGTGATCGTCAACGCGCAAGTCCCGTTTAAACCAGACGACCTGATATCGATGAGCTGTCGGAACAGTCACGCTAAGTTAGCCCTGAAACCACAATGATCGAAGTCGATTCGAACGGCATGGATAGTCTTTGTAGGTCGATGCCTGGTCGAACCTCCACCGTCTGTTGATGTCGCTTTATCAAAGGACATGATCACCTCACCCGGCATCATGCCGAATGTTGCAATGGACACTCCCTGACGCTTTACGGAAGGACAAGCACTTCAGATTTTACTGGGCTATTTTTTTCGGTGGCGTTCTACCTCGACCGACCTCACCAAACACTTTGGTCGATCAACAACCTTGGCCGAGTACGGCGTATTGACGTGGAACTGGGCTGCAGCATGCAGCTTTGACCGCATGGTTGTCGTAGGTTGAAAAGCAGTCTGAGTGGTTTGGCTGGCACAGAGATGACGCCGGGGGGGCCTGGCCGAAATCTTGGCAGCTTTGAGCAAGCCGAGGATCGGGTAGCTTTTCTCCGTCCAATTGATGTTCGATGTGACGTGTCAGACTCGTGTGCCCACTAGCCGAGGGATCCGAGGACACGACCTGCGAGGGCCATTCCGGAGTGAAAGGCGGCCTCCACGCGTCCTGCCAGGCACCAATCACCACAAACGCCGAGTTGAAGATCTTCATCGAAAAGACATGCTTCGCCTAGGGGCTGGCTGGCGAGGGCGTAACGCCAGCGATGAGCCTTGGCAAAGGTAGGTGCGATCGAAACACCGGTTAATTCGCTGAAGGCCCTCTTGATGTGCGGCAGCACATCGTCAGCCTCAAGTTCCAATTGGCTTCGACTCCAACCAGGGTCGGCGTGCAGCACCCAGCTTTCTGCGCCTTCGCGCATCGGCTTACTGCTATTCCTGGCCAGCCAAGCCAAAGGCCCCTCACTAACTTTGGCTGCATCGAATGGCAGATCAAGTCGTTCATCGAAACCAAGCATTACAGCCCAGCAAGGATGCATATCGACCCCACTTAGGCGATCGGCCAATGTTGGCGCCCTGCTCAACAGCGAAGCCGCCTGTCGTGGTGGAGTTGCAAGCAAGACTAGGTCGGCCCGTTTGGATTCGGCCATGTTGGGAGCATCGATCCGCCAACCAGCCTCTGCCGGTATCAGGCCGGAAACTTCGGTGCCGAGATGAATTTCAAGATCTGCGGCCAAGTGCCTTGCGAGTGCGTTCATGCCGGGTATGCCGACGTAGCGTTCGTCCTTACTGTCTAGCGGACGAAGTCCGTCTGGCCCGATTGTAACGGTCTTGCCATGCCAGACATCAATGATGCCGTCGCTTCGCCAGCTTTCGATATATCGCCGAAACACCGGCTTACGTGCGGTGAAGTATTGAGCGCCATGATCGAATGCAAATGGTTCGGCGCGTCGCCTGGACATGCGGCCTCCAGGTGCACGGCCTTTGTCAATCAAACTTACGTTCAAGCCGTGATCCTGTAACACGCGAGCGCAAACCAAACCTGCGAGACCGGCACCAACAACAGCAATGGTTGGCGGCTTGGCGATGGCAGGGCGCGAGGTCCATTCGGCATAAGCGTCAACATCAAGACGTCGAGCATGCCCGCTCAGCGAACGGGCGCGAACATGGCCGGTGACAGAGGTTGGCGGGCTGAACGGTCGATCAAACAAGCCAAGACACCACAGCAGCCCGCCGTAGGAGTTTGGGTCGCGTCCGTCCAGAGCATAACGGTGATTGAGATCGACCAGCTTTTGCCAACAGTCATCGGGCCCCTCGGTCCAGTGCAGGAGCGCCTTGCCCCAAGTCATGCGCACATTGTTGTGCAACTCGCCGTGAATCACGAGCGATTGCTGCGCTGCATCCCAAAGAGGCTCGCCAGTTCTTGCGCGAGCCAGCTTTTCCCAGCTGAAATGCTCTGCCCGTGCATCGCCTCGGTGCTCGTTCAGGGTTTCGATAGCCCACTTTGGCAGAGCGGTGAGGTCACTATGGTCGCGCCGATGGAAACACCAAGCATAGCTCAGTTCTCGCCAAATCAGCAGCTCGTCGAGGAATTTTGCTGCACCATCACCACCTAATTTGTTCGCCTCGCGTGCAAGCCGAAAGGGAGACACCTGCCCGAAATGAAGATAGGCAGACATTCGGCTTACTGCATTCGGACGGAGAGCATCGTTGCGATCCCGCGCATAACGCTTGAGGCGCTGATCGCGAAAGGCGTGCCAGCGTTCATACCCCGCGTTGGTTCCGCCACGAGTATGTGGAACGGGTCCAACCGAATGGTCGATCGCGCAAGAAGCAACTAGATCGCGGATCGACACAGTCTGCAAATCGACGGGTTCAAACGGCAGAGCAGCACGAGGAGAGCACGAATGAACGGGTTGAAGGTCGTTATAAGGCCGCGTCAGTCGCTCCGTGCGCAAACCTTCGGTCGCTTTTCTGAAAGCAAACGCCCGATCATAGGCTCGCTTGGTTAAAGCCATGGGCACAACACAGGCAGTATCGACAGCAAAGACTGGTGCTGGCGTTATTTTTGCCAGGCGCTCTGTCCATCCTCGAAGCGGCTCAACTGGCATGTCTTCGGTGACGACGACGGCAGCACGTTCCGCGAGCATGCGCAAAAAGGGAGCACGATGACCTGGTCTCACCAGGTGAAAGACATATTCAATATTACGTGTCGCCATCTCTGCCTGCACGTCGCGTGCGCCTTCGAGGATGAAGGTGTGGTGGCGATCTGAGGCATAAGGATAGGTCTCGGCGAGCGCATGATAGACTAACACAGGCAGGTCGACGGCCCGACTTACCAAGAGTGCCGTGTCAAGCGCTGGATTTTCATGAGCCCGGCAGGCCGAGTGCATCCAGTACAGCACAAACTCGCCATGACGTGCCGGTTCTGTTCCGCCAAGGGGACGGCATCGTTCGCCGAGATCGTCAGGAAGGCAAAACATCATTAACCAATCAACTTTGTTGCGAAATGAGCCGACGCCATTCTTCGTTGCACAGCACGCTCCATCGATAGGATTCCACCAGGATCCCAATGGCCTGGACGTCTGAAGAACGTTCTTATGCTGATGTCGGCATTACGTTTGCAAGGCGATATCGGATGACTGTTTCGCCTCGACCCTATTCTATCCTGTGATGACCGGTGTTTTGCCAAGACAAGCTCGGTCGTCGATCTGCTTGACCAAAAAGTCTGCGACGTTCGCTCGGGAAACAAAGCCAATGCGCCATCGCCTTGGCTCGATCAACACGTGATAGCGACCGGTATGAGCACCATCATAGAGGATCACAGGGCGGACGATCGTCCAATCGAGATCACTTTGTCGGATTAACGATTCTTGCACATCCTTATCACTGTAGGCTCGCCGCAAGAATATGTTGAAGCCGATCTCGTATAGCGGCCCGCCGGAGTTGCGGCTATTGCCGGCGCCGAAGCCGGTGACGGCAATCAGGCGCTTTACCTTAGCCCGACCCATTGCCGACAAAAGAGCGCGCGTCGCTTTGGAAAACAAATCGACTTTGTCGAAGATCATCCCCGCACCAGGTTTGAGGCCAAGTGTTTGGATAACAACGTCGACGCCTTGAAGGGCACTGGTCAGTGCCTGCTCGTCTAGGGCATCTCCTGCAATTTTGGTCAAGGCAGGATGGGTGATGGCGATATCGTTGGCTGATCGAGCGAATGCCTTCACTTGATGATCTGAATCAAGTGCTTGATTGACAGTTTCGAGCCCAATTCCGCGACTTGCGCCAAGGACTATGACAATCGACATGATGTTCTTCTTCACGGTTCAAACGATCTCAAGCGGCCAAGCTTTCGAAGCGACGAAAGGCGTTTGGTCGGTACGCTTACCGGTAGCTTTTGGACTATAGTCATCGTTCAATATGGACGCACAGCCTCCATCGGATACCGCTTCGTCGCCGACTGGTCGGTCGAAGGTCATTGCCAATCAACGTCCACCAGCGGTTCCGCTTACCGAGGCAACAGCGCTTCGGGCCGTTTGGTCTAGGTGGGACGATGTGAGGGATAAGAATGCCGGTGAGCTTCGTGCGAACGGTACTATGTTGGCACTCTCGTGACATTTGTCGTGTCGCCGAAGACCAGACTAGGCGGCGTAGGCGAGCTCTACGCATTTACCATCGGCAATCGCGACGCTGTGACGTCAAGAGAATCTTCTCTGACACCATACGCAGCTTATGCGCCGTGTCGCTGACACCCTGTCATCGTCGTCACCTCAAATATCTCGCTAAGGTACATGGGGAGACCCCGCCTCGTTTTTGCGATGAAGGCAGAGAGAAGGCGCTGATGTCCTCAACATCGTTCGGCTTGCAGTAGACTATTGATGTCGACGCAATTGTCGAACTGCAACATGAAAGTAAACTCTGCTCATCCCAAAGCTCGACAATGACCAGCGATTGGGACGGGCGCAATTTGTAGCGCAACACGTCGCAAAGCATCGGCTGAGAGGCTCAGCGAAATCAGTGCACGGTGAGCACTGGTACGGTCATCGTGCTTAAGATTGTACGTGTTGCACCACCGAGCACGGCTTCTCGAAGGCGCGAATGTCCATAGCATCCCATGACCAGCAAGTCGCTCCCGCGATCTGCAACATGAGAAAGGAGAGCATTACCGACATCGATGCCGCGCCCTTCGATGATCTGAACGTCAACGTCAATGCCGTGACGGCTTAGATGCAACCCGATATCGGCACCGGGGAGGTCACCATGGCTGCCTGTTGTTTCAGGCCTAAAGCAGACCACCTCGACGCTCTTGGCGCCCTCGAGGAGTGGCATTGAATCCCGCACAGCACGCGCTGATTCGCGGCTGGCATTCCAGGCGATCATGACGTTCTCAGCCGTCGTTTTCGGTGTCCCGATATGAGGAACGATCATCACCGGTCCGCCGGCTGCCATGACAACGTCGCCTGGATCGAGACTTGTCGTGATCGCTTCAGGATCGGGCTGGCCGATGACCGTAAGATCAGCATAGCGCCCATGCAGACTAACGATGTCCGCGTGCTCTTGAGGGGTTCCCCGATCGGTTCTCGTGTCGAACTCAATGTCTTCGGATGATGCTGCCTTCCGGAAGCGCTCCAGCGCAGCTTCGGCCCGCTTGTTCTCATCATCAAGGATTTGCGCCTCCAATTCCGCCGTCATATAGGTGCCGACGGCCGGCGGCAGCGCCAGTGCCCTGATCAGGCAAAGACCGGTCAGATGGGCATCGAATCGTCGCGCAAGACGCATGGAGTAATCGATACGGTGTATTGCTGCATCGCTGCCATCGACTTCAACGAGGAGGTCTCTATACATGACATTTGTCCAGTTAGAGGGAACGACTCGGTGATTCGCTCTCAGCCGACATGTTTTTTGATTAGAGAAAACACAAACAAAATGCCAAAGGCGGTAAGGGCTAATCCTGTTCCATAGAAGATTGGATCAACAGCGGCGCTCGCCATAATCAGGCCAAGCAGCGCAAGCAGCCCCATCAGGATACCAAGAACCCAAGCGCTTCCAGTCGTTGTGTTCATTGTGTCAGTCCTTTTTCGTCGTCAGGTCCTGGTAGGCATGCCAGCTAGCGTGTCCAATAAGTGGCAAGGTTATGATCAAGCCTAGAAGAAAGGTGGCGAGGCCAGCACCGACAAAGAGAACAATCAACGCGCCCCAAAATAACATCGTAGCAGGATTGGCCCTAACCGCCTCGATACTTGTGGTGATCGCGGTGATCACATTCGCCTCGGGATGATCCAGCAAAAGGGGAATGGAGATTGCGCTTATCGAAAATGCGATCAGTGCAAGCACAGCCCCGACCGCCGTACCGGTCACGAGAAATGGCAGGGCATCCGGGCTTAAAACGGTCTGCTGAACCAAAGTCTCTAGCGACGGTGGTTCAAGGCCGAAAAACAGCATGAAGATCATTGCAGCAAGTCGAAGCCAGGCAAACATCAGGAGCAGGAGGGCAACACCCATCAGACCGATCTGCCCGCCATTACGCTTCCAAGCTCCAAGTGTTTCACGGAAGGTGACAGGTTCGCCTGCTTGGAGACGTCGGCTGACCTCATACAATCCAACCGCAAACAGCGGCCCGACGATGAGGAACCCGGCGGCGAGCGGTAAAGTGAGGTAAATCCAGCCTAGCGCCCAAAGGCTCGCGACCAGGAGATAACCGGCAAGCGTAAAGAGAATGCCGTAGCCGAGACTGATGAAGGGTGCTTGGCGCAGATCGCTAAATCCCTTAGCAAGCCATGACCAGGGGCGATCGAGCGGGACCCTTTTGATGGTCGTCGTCGTTGACTCTGTTGAGATTGCGGCTTCGGCCATGGTTACTCGCTTTTCATTCTTTCATAACGGGTATTCTTGATTGAACTTGCTGCATTTGCTGGCTCAATCCTTACGGCTCATCATGTCGCATCTTCTCCGAGAAGGAATTGATCTCCTTTGACCCAAATCAAAAACCGCGACGATCTCGTTGTTTATGCTGCGGTGCAGAACAAGAGCGACCGATCGAGCGGAGAGCATCGTGACGGCAAGTGCGACGGCAGCAGCCCCGAGTGGCGACGAGATCAACCAAGAAAGCAGAACAACGGTCTATAACGAAGACGTTGTGCGTCTTTTTACAATCGCTGCCACATTCTGGGGTGTTGTGGCTTTCGCGATGGGGACCTTTATTGCGTTTCAGTTGGCCTTTCCTGTGCTTAACCTTGGTTTGGAATGGACCACTTTCGGTCGCCTGCGCCCGGTCCACACGTCAGCAGCGATCTTTGCTTTTGGTGGCAACGCGCTGCTTGCCACGTCACTTTATGTGGTGCAACGCACTTGTCGTGCTAGCTTGTTCGGCGGCCCAGCGCTCGCGAACTTTTTGTTTTGGGGCTATCAGCTTTTTATTGTCTTGGCAGCTAGTGGCTATGTTCTCGGCGTCACGCAAGGCCGTGAATATGCCGAACCTGAATGGTATGTCGATCTCTGGTTGACCGTCGTTTGGGTCGTATATCTCGTCATTTTCGTTGGCACGATCATGAAGCGGGAAGAACCTCATATTTACGTAGCGAATTGGTTCTACCTTGCCTTCATCATTACCGTAGCCATGCTGCATATCGTCAATAACCTCGCCGTACCTGTGTCATTTTTCGGTTATAAAAGTTACTCGCTTTTCGCTGGCGTACAGGATGCATTGACCCAATGGTGGTATGGCCATAATGCCGTTGGCTTTTTTCTAACTGCCGGCTTTCTAGGCATGATGTATTACTTCGTGCCGAAGCAAGCGGAACGACCCGTCTATTCCTACCGGCTTTCAATCATCCACTTTTGGGCGCTGATCTTCCTCTACATCTGGGCAGGCCCGCATCACCTCCATTACACGGCGCTGCCTGATTGGGCACAGGTGCTTGGTATGACCTTCTCCATCATGCTTTGGATGCCTTCCTGGGGTGGTATGATTAATGGTCTGATGACGTTGGCCGGGGCCTGGGACAAGCTTAGGACGGATCCGGTACTCCGCATGCTCGTCGTTTCGGTCGCGTTCTACGGAATGAGCACCTTTGAAGGTCCGCTCATGTCCATCCGTCAAGTAAACGCACTTAGTCACTATACAGACTGGACAGTTGGCCACGTTCACTCCGGCGCATTAGGCTGGGTCGCGTTCGTTTCATTCGGTGCGATCTACTTCCTAGTGCCTCGGCTTTGGGGAAGGGCGCAGCTCTACTCACTGAAGCTGGTCGAGGTTCACTTCTGGATCGCGACCCTGGGTATCGTTCTCTACATCACCGCCATGTGGGTGTCAGGCATCATGCAGGGCTTGATGTGGCGTTCCTATGATGAGCTTGGCTTTTTGCAATACGCTTTCATTGAAACGGTCGAGGCGATGCATCCATTCTATGTCATCCGTGCCTTCGGTGGGGTTCTCTTTCTCGCTGGCGCTCTGGTGATGGTCTACAATATCTGGCGCACCGTGAAGGGCGATATCCGGGTCGAAGAACGACTTGGCGCGCCGGTGGCCGCCGCCACCCCCGCGGAGTAGCAAGCATGTGGAAGAAACACGAAAAGATCGAAACCAATGTCGTCTTGATGGCGGTTTTGACCCTCATCACCGTTTCTATCGGCGGGTTAGTTGAGATTGTGCCGTTGTTCACAATCGAGACCACGATCGAAGAGGTCGATGGTGTTAGACCCTATACCCCACTCGAGCTCGAGGGGCGCAACATTTATATCCGTGAAGGATGCTACAATTGTCATAGCCAAATGGTCCGTCCATTTCGGGACGAGGTCGAACGCTATGGCCACTACAGTCTTGCTGCGGAAAGTATGTACGATCACCCATTTCAGTGGGGTTCGAAGCGTACGGGGCCCGATTTAGCACGCGTTGGCGGCAAGTATTCTGATGAATGGCATGTGGCGCATCTGATCAAGCCGCAAGATGTCGTCCCCGAATCCATCATGCCACCCTATCCCCATCTACTCGCCCGCAGTATCGATGGTACTTACATTGCAGATCATCTTAAGGCTAACGTCGCTGTTGGTGTGCCCTACAGTGCTGAGATGATCGAGTCTGCAAGAGACGACCTTGTTGCGCAGGCGGATCCCGATGGCGACCACGACGCGTTGCTCGCTCGCTATCCAAAGGCTGCGGTTGGTGATTTCGACGGCGATCCTAGCAAACTGAGCGAGATGGATGCGCTGGTTGCCTATCTCCAGATCCTGGGTCGCATGGTCGACTTCACCGACATCCAGACCGAAGACATCCTGCAATAGGGGGCGGGGCAATGCTTGAGCAAATCTATCATCTCGCCAATGCGCTCTGGCCAGTTTGGGGCATGATTCTCTTTTTAGGTATCGTCGCCTGGGCTTTCTGGCCAAGCAACAAAAAGAAGTTTGAGAGCTACGGTCAAATCCCTCTCGACGACGACACACTCGATGACAGGAAGGCGAATTGAGCCATGCCGACAAAAGTCGAAAAAGATGCAATTACTGGCCAGGATACAACCGGCCATGAGTGGGATGGCATCAAGGAACTCAACACTCCGCTGCCGACATGGTGGGTCTATTCATTCTATGCCTGTATTCTCTTTGCCGTTGTTTGGTGGGTGCTTTACCCCAGTTGGCCATTCATCAATGGATATTTTGGCGGAACCCTCGGAAGTAACCAGCGATTAGAGTTGGATCAACGTTTGGCTGAAGCGAGAGCGAGTCAAGCGCAGTATCTGGACCGCATTGAGGCTGCATCGGCCGACGAGATCATGGCGGATCCCGAACTCCTGAGTTTTGCGGTTGCTGGCGGCCAAGCTGCCTTTGCCGACAATTGCGCACCTTGCCATGCGCTTGGCGGAGCCGGGCAAGGGCCCTATCCGACGCTCGCCGATGATGACTGGATTTGGGGAGGCTCGTTGGAGGATATCCAATACACCATCAACTACGGCATCCGAAACGAGCATGAGGATAGCCGGATCAACGATATGCCAGCCTACGGCCGTGATCAGATCCTCTCCCGAGAGGAGATTAACACTGTCGCCAACTACGTACTTTCCCTTTCGGGGCGTGACCATGACTCCGTGCTGGCGGGAGAGGGTTCCGTCCTGTTTGAAGAACAGTGTGCTGCGTGTCACGGTGAGCAAGGTGAAGGCGTCCAGGAGTTGGGTGCGCCCAATCTGGCAGACCAGATCTGGCTCTACGGTGACAGTCTCGAAGAAGTCGCGCAACAGATCTACGCACCGCAGCAAGGTGTCATGCCGCCTTGGATTGGACGGTTGGATCAGGAGGCCATTAAGAATCTAACGGTTTATGTCCACACCCTCGGCGGTGGTCAGTAGTCCAGATCGGACCGTAGGATGGATGCATCGGCTAAAATCGAGGACATACAGACTGAGGACGCGCGCTCCTTCAAGGAAGTCAAAGAGACGCCGCTCTATGCTGAAAGGGTCAAGATTTACCCAAAGGCGGTGACAGGTCTCTTTCGGCAAATCAAATGGGCGGCGTTAATCCTGCTCCTTGGTCTCTACTATGTCGTCCCGTGGATAAGATGGGATCGCGGGCCATTAGCTCCCGATCAGGCGGTCTTGGTCGATATGCCTGGGCGTCGTCTGTACTTTTTCTTTATCGAGATTTGGCCCCAGGAAATCTATTACTTGACCTTTATCTTAATGGCGGCGGCATTCGGCCTGTTTTTAGCGACATCGATCGGTGGCAGGGTTTGGTGTGGCTTTACCTGTCCCCAGACCGTGTGGACCGATCTCTTTATGTGGGTTGAAAGGAAGATCCAAGGCGATCGCGCTGCACGCATCCGACTGGATAAACAGCCCTGGCGTGCAGAGAAACTCTGGAAGAAAGCAACCACCCATGTAGCCTGGGTCCTGATTGCAGCTGCGACCGGCGGCGCATGGATCATGTACTTCAATGACGCGCCGACCGTTAGCTATGAGATCCTGACTGGTCAAGCCAGTCTTGCAGTCTACTTCTTCTTTGGTCTGTTTACCTTTACCACCTATCTGCTCGCGGGATGGGCGCGTGAGCAAGTCTGTACCTACATGTGCCCATGGCCTCGAATCCAAGCAGCTCTGCTCGATCAAGATAGCTACGTCGTCACCTATGAAAAGTGGCGAGGTGAGCCAAGAGGCCCACACAAAAAGGGGACGAGTTGGGAGGGTAGAGGAGACTGCGTCGCTTGCAATCAATGTGTGGCGGTCTGCCCTATGGGCATTGACATAAGAGATGGATTGCAGCTCGAGTGCATCGGTTGCGGGCTTTGCGTCGATGCCTGCAATGGGGTGATGGAGAGAGTTGGCCGTCCCCTGAACCTGATTACGCTCGATACTGAGCGCAACCAATTCAACCGTATGGCTGAAAAGCCAACGGAGAGCCGATTAGTTCGCCCACGTACCATTATCTACATGATCATCCTAGGTGTGCTCGGTATCGGTGTTCTATTTGGCTTGACCGAGCGTGCATCGCTCGATCTTAACGTGCTTCCTGATCGAAATCCGCTCTTTGTAAAGCTCGCTGACGGCAGCATCCGGAATGGCTACACGGTGAAAGTTCTGAACCGGGTGCGAGAGCCTAGGACGTATGCACTGACGCTTGCCGGCCTCGAGGGTGCAACGCTCTCTGTGCTTGGACTGGACGAAGGGGACGGTCGTTCGGCCTCACTCGCAGCGAAGCCTGATCAAGTCTCGACTTACCGTCTCTTTGTCTCGGTACCGAAGCAGACGATCGACGACCCGGTCGCGGATCTTCAGGTCATCCTCACGGACCGGGACGGGGGAGACGTCTATAGCTTTGACACGATTTTCCGAGGGCCAGAGTGATGATGACGATGCCTGCTGTCGCTGAGGACAAGCCTGCCCCGCAAAGGACATCACGTTGGATTCCATGGATCTTTGTCGGCCTCTTCGGGGTCGTGCTGATTGCGAATGGAACGATGATCACGGTCGCACTTTCCACCTTCACGGGTATGGAGACGACGAGCCCTTACAAGAAGGGCATTGATTACAACAAACGTTTAGCTGCAGCCGCACAACAGGAATCCTTGGGATGGACGGCCTCCCTGGACGCTGAATCCGATCATGCAGCATCGACGAACGTCATCTTTGAATTGCATGATCAGAAGGGCAATCCCATTACCGGCGCTGACGTGCAAGCCCGTTTGGATCGCCCGCTACAGCAAGGCTTCGATCAATTGATCACTTTCAAAGAGCTTGGCAGTGGTCGCTATGCTGCATCGGTTACGCTACCGCTCAAGGGGCAATGGAAAATCCAACTTACCGCCGACGTTCGCGGACGTCTTTACCAGCTGACCGAGCGTATACGGGTGCGCTGAGGCGATGAAGCTACACTGTAGTTGCCTGCCGCGTTCCGTCGCTTCTACGCGTAGAAAGACTATTGCCCACAGGCGACGCAAAGTCATGTGTTCGCTCGTGGTTCGACTGGGAAGAGGGGCTTTGGCATGGCATTGAGCATCGCCGGCGGGATGAACGATGTTGCGGAGCCTGCTGAGTACGCAACAGGTGAGCCAGAGCTCGACGTTGACCTGAAACCCTATGTCAAACCTGCTGGAGATGGCCTGACATTGCTCTACCTTATGGTCGAAAATGTCCATTGTGGTGGCTGCCTTCGTAAGATCGAGCGCGAGATCGGAGCCGTTCCAGGTGTTGAGCGCGCGCGTCTAAACCTGACGACGCGTCGATTGGCTCTGCATTGGAGTGGCGGCGATGCCGTTGCCTACAAGGTCTTGGCAAAGCTCCGAGAACTCGGTTATCCCGCCCGTGCCTTCGATCCAGAGGTCCTCGGATCAGCGGATGCAAAAGCGGAGAGAAGTCTACTCCGCGCCATGTCGGTCGCAGGCTTTGCAGCAGCCAATGTCATGTTGCTTTCTGTATCGGTTTGGGCTGGCATTGATATGGGTGAGGCCACCCGATCACTGCTTCATTGGTTCTCGGCGCTCATCGTGCTTCCGGCTGTTGTTTATGCTGGACGTCCGTTCTTCGCATCAGCAATCGATGCGCTTACCAATCGTCGTACCAATATGGACGTGCCCATTTCGCTGGCGATCATCCTTGCGAGTGGTATGAGTCTCTTCGAGACAATCCGCGGCGGCGAGCATGTTTACTTTGAGAGCGCGGTAATGTTGTTGTTTTTCCTGTTGCTCGGCCGCTACCTTGACCGTCGCGCTCGGGGCAAGGCTCGCCATGCGGCCGAGAGCCTGCTGAGTCTGGATCAATCGGTGATCACGGTCATCCAATCTGATGGCCGGACTAGCTCGATACCGGTAACCCAATCGGCAATCGGTATGCGGGTATTGGTGGCTGCGGGTCAGCGTATTGGCGTGGATGGCAAGGTCGTCAATGGTCAATCGGAAGCCGACACCAGTCTCATCACCGGGGAGAGTGAACCAGTTCCGCTTACCCGCAATGATCGTGTTTTTGCTGGTACGCTCAACATGGGAGCACCAATCGAGGTCGAGATCACAGCACTCGGTGATGACACGTTGCTCGCTGAGATTGTCAGGATGATGGAAGTTGCTGAACAACGCCGCGGCCGATATGTGGTGTTGGCAGACCGTATCGCTGGCTGGTATGCCCCGGTCGTTCATGGCCTAGCGCTAGCGACATTTCTCGGCTGGACACTACTCTTCGATGCGGCCTGGCAGACAGCTCTTCTCTATGCCGTGTCGGTCCTCATTATCACATGCCCTTGCGCGCTTGGTCTTGCTGTACCGGTCGTCCAGGTCATCGCGAGTGGCCAACTGTTGCGAGGGGGAATTCTCCTCAAATCAGCGACGGCTCTTGAGCGGCTCGCCGAGATCGACATGGTTGTTTTTGATAAGACGGGCACCCTTACCGAAGGAAGGCCAACGCTTCGTGGCGGGACAACGATCTCACCATCCGATCTTCACCTCGCCGCCTCACTTGCCAAGGCCAGCCGCCATCCGCTCGCTAAGGCGGTCGTTGCGGCCGCGCCCTTAGCGCACGCAGCTGACGGTGTCGAGGAAGTTCCCGGCATGGGGCTCCGGTGTTCGACTGAGCGAGGTGAAGTTCGTCTCGGCAACCGACGATGGTGTGGGATCGACGTTGAAGACAATGAGTTGGGAGGATCCGAGCTCTGGCTTGCTAAGCCCGATGGCAACACGCTGCGTTTCGTGTTCGATGACAAGATTCGGGGCGATGCGGCACGTGTCTCAGGCGATTTGCAAAAGAAAGGTTATAGCCTATCAATCTTGTCGGGTGATCGACCGGTTGCAGTCGAAACAGTCGCTCATTCGATCGGTATCGGACGATGGCTAGCGGCCTGCACGCCGTCGGATAAAGTTGCCAGGCTTGAGCAGTTGTCTAAAGATGGCCGACATGTACTTATGGTCGGCGACGGGCTGAATGATGCCGCTGCGCTTGCCGCAGCTCATGTTTCGCTGTCGCCAGCATCAGCAATCGACATCAGTCAAGCCGCTGCTGACGCTGTTTTCCAAGGTCGGCATCTCGGGCCAGTTGAGGATGTACTGCAGACGGCAAAACTTGCCTCTAGCAAGGTCAAGCAGAACCTCGCTCTGGCGCTCGGCTACAATGCATTGACCATCCCGCTAGCGGTCTTAGGTCTGGTGACTCCGCTGGTTGCGGCAATTTGCATGTCAGCTTCATCGCTGATCGTGGTTGGCAACGCCCTACGGCTCGAAAGGTAACGGCGTCATGGATGTCCTGATCTACCTCATCCCCATCGCTCTTTTCTTGGGCTTGCTCGGCCTTGCTGCCTTCCTCTGGTCTCTGAGGAACGGTCAGTTCGAGGATCTTGACGGCGCAGCCGAGCGGGTTTTGTTCGACGAGGATTGAGACTAGATCTCAACACGCAGCGAATTCATCGCCATCGGCCAGATTGGAGAGCCGTTCGACATCGCTAAGGACGACCGCATGGCGATCAGGTAGACGGATCATTCCAGCGACCTTGAAGCGTGTAAAGATCCGGCTCACGGTTTCGATGGTGAGACCGAGATGATCGGCGATGTCCTGACGTGACATAGCAAGATGGATGTCAGTGCCGTTTGTACCGGCGTCCCATTGCCGATTAGCAAGATCCAAAAGGAACGACGCAACACGCTCTTCAGCACTTTTTCGACCCAGCGCCAGCATCCGTTGCTGAGCGCGGCCGAGTTCGGAACATGCCAGGCGGAACAGGCTATGGCCGAATTCGGGGTTCGCTTCGATAAGGGACTCGAGCCGACGATGTGGGTAGCGAATCATGACAACGTCGGTGATAGCTTCTGCACTGTAGGCATGGTGGCCGAGACCGGTGAGGCCCAGGCAATCCTTCGGGCCGAGAAAGTCAATGATCTGCCGCCGTCCGTCAGCCACTGCCTTGTAAAGACGAAGGGAGCCGGAGACGATGAGATACACGTTGTCGATCGGATCGCCTTCAACGACAATTGTCTGTCCAGCGGCGAGATTGATCGTAACGCCGAGTCCTGATTCGCGCACAAGGTCGACGCATGGCCTTTGCCAGGCTTGACCATAGGTGTTCTCAACGACCATCGACGTTGCCATACCCAATCTCCCAACTTCATGCCATTGGTATCGTCTGATGACATGAGGAATCCTATGGATCTGGCTTCGTGGGGTAAATTCGGACGAATACCTAAGGTTTTACCCCTACGTAAGGTTCCTGATATCCGACCCAGGCCGTCCTTTAGCGAATGCTTGCTGTAGGACGTCCAAGAGTTGGTCTCGTCCAAATGGCTTTTGTAAGATGACGATGTCTTTCGGAAGGTCATGCTTCGATATGGGAAGCCGCAACCGTGCACTCATAATGACGATTGGAATTGTCACGCGTTCAGCACTCAAGCGTGCAATCAATTCGATGCCGGTCATATCTTTGAGATCGAACTCTACGAGTAAACAGCCATCTCGTTTGAGCGGAAGGCTTTGAATAAAGGCGCCTCCAGAGCTGAAACTACAAACATCAAGGCCACTAAACGTCAATGTCACCGAGAGTGAGTCGCGTACCGCTGCATCATGATCGACCACGAACACCGTCGGTGGTTTGGTGATCAATCCGGACCGATCCGCGACGCAGAGCAGGTTGTCGGTTTGGGTCAGTACAAGAGTAGGCAAAGGCATTGCAGCCACGCAGTTGGAGAAAACACTTAGCCTCCACCAGCCTAGCGCTTGCTGCTGCCCTTCGATATTAGAGTGACTACTTACGTAGAGCTACGTATAAGCCCTCGCCATCATTGGTCTATGAGACACGCACAGCGGCTCAATTAGTCGGCTGGCTCGACGCCTGCTTCAATCGCCATGCGCACGAGCTGCGCGAGACTTTGAGCTGCCATCTTCTCCATGAGCCGGGCGCGATGGATCTCGACGGTTCGCGGACTGATGCCGAGTTCGAGGCCGACTTCCTTATTGGATCGGCCGGCGACAAGGTGCTGAAGAACGTCATGCTCTCGCGCAGTGAGACGTTTGATATGCGCTGCCAGTGTTGGATCGACCTTTGCATTCACCGCAGCATGAACGGATCGAAGTGCGGATCGGACGGCCTCGATCATCAAGTTGGTGTCAAAGGGTTTCTCAATGAAATCCACGGCACCAAGTTTCATCGCCTTGACGGCCATCGGCACATCGCCATGTCCGGTCATCACAACCACAGGAAGTGTCGCCGTTTCGTCACCAATCTCTCGCAGTAGGGTGATGCCATCCATGCCAGGCATCCGAACATCGAGAAGGCAGCAGCCTTTTGCACCCACGTCGCGGCCGTTCAGAAACTCCTCGGCCGAGCTGAAACCGACGACGTCATAACCTTCAGCGAGCAGAAGTGCTTCAAGCGAATCGCGGACCGCATCGTCGTCGTCAACGACATAGACAAGGTTGGGATCAGCCATGAGAGCTCACTTGGTCTCGATCAATGGGGAGTGTCATATGAAAAGCGGTGCCGCCTCCTGGATTGACAGTTGTCCACAACTGCCCGCCATGTGCATCGACAATAGTCTTGCAAATAGAGAGGCCGATGCCAATGCCACCGGCTTTGGTTGTGAGAAACGGCTGGAACAGACGATCAGCGATCTCCTTCGGAAGTCCGGGACCGGTATCGGTGACATCGACCTGGAGGCCTTTGGCTCCTGCATCTGTCGTCCGCAGCGTTAGCGAGCGATGGTCGACGCCGTCCAGCGCTTCGACGCTGTTACGAACCAGGTTCATCACGACCTGTTGGATCTGAACTCGGTCGATCATGACTTGAGGTAGATTGTCGGAGAAGTCGAATGTCACGTCGATGGACTGATGACGGCTGCCGACAAGGGCGAGGTCGGCAGCTTCTCGTACCACAGTGTTGATCTCTTCGAATTGATGATCCGTCTCCCCTTTGGCGACGAACTTGCGCAGCTGCTGGATGATCTGTCCAGCGCGATGGGCCTGTTCGGAGGCCTTCTGCATGAGCCGCTCCGACTGTGCCTGACCGGAGCCATCCGAGCGCTCGAGGAGGCGTCGGCATGCTTCAAGATAATTGATAATGGCCGTCAGAGGCTGGTTGAGTTCATGGGCCAGTGCTGATGCCATTTCGCCAAGTTCTGAAAGACGAGAAACATGGAGCAGCTCGTTTCTGAGCTCGTCGACACTACGTTCGGCAGCATGGCGGGCAGATGCATCCCGGATGAAACCCGCAAACTGTCGTTTGTGCTTCAGTGAGATTTCACCAACAGCGAGCTCGATCGGAAACACATCGCCGTTCTTCCGTTCGGCCATGACTTCGCGGCCGATGCCGATGATGCGCCGCTCTCCAGTCCTGAGGTAGCGCTCCATATAGCCATCATGCTCCTCTCGATAGGGAGAGGGCATCAGCGCTTTGATGTTGACGCCGATAACCTCGTCGGCGTGGTAGCCGAACATTGTCTCCGCTGCTGGATTGAAGGAGAGAATCAAGCCATTCTTGTCAATCGTGATGAGACCGTCAGGCGATGTTTCGATAATGGACTGCAGGAGCGCATCGCGCTCTTTGGCACCATTCTCATCAGACCCTGACCGTGCTTGGCTCTTTGAGATATTTCCCTTAGCCATGTTCTCTCTTGTAAGATTAAAGCCCCATCGTGTGTTCCACATCGAGCCGAATGATAGTGTCGATAGCCGATCGGATCGATGGCGTGTCATCACCCCACGAGATAGGTGGTGCTCTATCGTCGTAAAGAGGTATGCATACGATAGTTCGCGCATATGCGCGAGCTTCGCCAATGCCACTTTGCCGAAACAACACCCCGAAAACTCGACGAGTGGCGGCCTAATCGAACGTCAAGCGACGGGAAATTCTCATGACTTGATCGAGGTCAATCCGGTTGGATCAAGGTTCAGGCAATGAACGAGAAGAGAGCCCAATGCGAGGAGACAACTGTTGATCGGATCGATGTATGCCAACATGCCAATGACCTTAGGCTTAGCGTCAGCATTCATGGTCGCCATTTCCACGCCGACGCTCGCTGGACAAGCGGAAGCGGCGGAGGCCATTGAGCCAACCAGCGTCATCATGCCGATGGTCGACCCTGAACGTGGTCGGCGGCTCTTTGTCACGAAAGGCTGTGTCCTTTGCCATGCGGTCAACGGTGTGGGCGGGATTGCGGCGCCTGCGTTGGATACCGAAGGCGGTAATGGTCAGCTCGATCTCTTGGGCTTCGTGGTGCGTATGTGGAATGGGGCACAAGCGATGATCGAGCTCCAAGCCTTCGAACTCGGTTATCAAATTGACCTAACAGGCGAGGAGATCGGCCATCTCGCCGCTTTTGCTGCTAGCCCAGAAGCCCAGCGCCGTCTCACTATGCAGGCCGTTCCCGATGCCATGCAAAGTTGGATCATCGACAAGCCTTATTGGATGGGCGAGGGATGGCCAGAGAGTTTTGAGCAGGAATATCACGAAAACGGCTTGCCCCTCGACTACAACTGAGGTGAAGACGATGAAGTTCAGCGCGATGCTAGCCACAATAACGCTGCTTGCGACAACCTCGCTTGACGCTCATGCCGGCGACAGAAACCAGGGCGAACACTTGGCCAAGCAGTGGTGCACCAGCTGCCATCTGACAAGCACCGACCAGGCAAGCGGCGGCGATGCTGCGCCACCATTTCCCCTTATCGCCGAGAGTGCTGCTGATCGCAGTGACGATTTAAGTGCGTGGCTGGCTGATCCACATCCACCGATGCCGAATTTTAATCTAACGCGTCGCGAGATCGACGACTTGCTGGCCTACATCGAGAGCTTAAAAGCGGACTAGAGAGTGAGCGCTGCTCGGCCCAATTACTTCACGGTGATGCAGGTACAGGGCGCGAGGTGATTGATCTTATGCGAAACGCTGCCGAGGAAGAGACTCTTTAGGTCGCTCATTCCACGACTGCCGATGACGACTGCGTCGACCAATTTTTCTTTGGCGAGTTGCACGATTGTCTCTGCAGGATCTCCGTCTGCGAGCATCACATGAACTGAATCGATGTTTCGACGACTCAGCTTCTTCTTCGCTGCAGCAATCAAATGGTTGCCCATCGTTCTCCGAAAGTGGTGGGTGAGGTCGCTATAGTGCAATAGAAGATCGTGGCCACCATCTTCACCTGTTGGTGATCCAGTGCGCTGGCGCTCGGTCGCCCAACTCGCAAGCTCATCAGCATATTCAGCTGCTGCTAGCTCCCGCTCTGCAAGACTGAGCGGGGCCGACGACATGACATGGACCAGGAAAAGCTCAGCGCCGTAGGTCTCAGCAAGGTCAGCGCCGACGTCGAGAGCCTTGTCGCTGTGTGGTGAACCATCGAGCGCGACAAGAAGGCGTTCCATTACGGTGACTCCATTTTCGTGGGTGGAGAGATGCGGTCTTGTAAGACAACAGGTCCGCGAGTGCGGTGCTTTGATCTGGCGCAAACGGGAAAAGGCCAACGGTGTTTATCGTCCTCGCAACGTGATCTTGTTTGCGCTTCTTGCAGGAAAAGGAGTGTGTTTGATATGGCCGCTCTTGATTCTGGTGCGCTCAAGACGACCGAGCGCAAGGCCAAAACGCCAAGCCAGCTTCGACGTCGGCTCTCATTGCCTCTCCTCAGTCTCTACGGCATTGGGGTCACGATCGGCGCCGGTATCTATGTCTTGGTGGGCAAAGTTGCGGTGGACACGGGCATGCATGCGCCGTTGTCCTTCGTCATCGCCGCGGTGCTTGCAGGCTTTACGGCATTTTCCTACGCCGAGCTTGGCGCGCGGGTGCCGAAGAGTGCTGGTGAGGCCATGTTCGTGCAATCTGCGTTCCGGATTCCTGCGTTCGCGACGCTCATCGGCTTCATGGTGATGACAACCGGTATCGTGTCGAGTGGCGCGATCGTTATCGGCTTCGTCGGATATCTGCAGCAGCTCGTGCAGCTGCCGGCGCCGATCACCATCGTCTTCGTGGTCGCTCTACTGGCAGGAATTGCGGCCTGGGGAATTGGCGAGTCGGTCATGCTTGCTGCCATCGTAACGTTGGTCGAGATCGCCGGACTGCTCCTCGTCATCGGGGCGGGTCTCATGACAGGCGGACAGATTGTTGAAGCAGTGCCCGATGTCATCGCGCCTGTCGGCTGGAACGATTGGTCAGCGATCCTTTCGGGCGCCGTCCTTGCCTTCTTCGCCTTTGTTGGATTTGAGGACATAATCAACGTTGCCGAAGAAGCCAAAGACCCAGTCCGCACGGTGCCGCGTGCAACGATCATTACGCTTGTTGTTTCAAGCAGCCTCTACTTTCTTGTGGCCTTAGTTGCTGTTGCAGTCGTTCCTCTTGATCAGCTCGGTCTCAGCGAAGCACCCCTTGCCCTCGTTTTTGAAACGGCGACGGGACGATCAACGGAGATGATCAGCCTGATTGCTATTTTCGCGGTGCTGAACGGTGTCATGATTCAAATGATTATGTCCTCGCGCATTCTCTATGGAATCGCGCGCGAAAACTGGATTCCGTCAGCTTTCGCTTATGTGTATCCTGTCACAAGGACACCCGTCGTTGCGACCGCTGCAGTTGCAGTTGCCGTCGTTCTTCTCGCATTGACATTACCGATTTTGCGCCTTGCAGAAATGACCAGTTACCTGGTCCTTACCGTCTTCACGATCGTGAATCTCGCCTTGGTTCGGATCAAGTTGCGTGATACCGACCCATCACCTCACCATCTCTCTGTGGGCCTTTGGGTGCCGATAACGGGTGCTGTCGCGAGTTTGGGAATCCTGTTGTTTGATCTGTTCCTGGCTTAATGCAGGCGACGTTCGTGTGGAACGGCCTCTCTTGAGCCAGATCAATGGATTAGAGCCAGCAGCGTGTAGAGCTTGGGCCATCACAAGCCATCATCATGATCAAGGGAAATGGGCTATGTCACATGTACCACATGAACTCGCCGATGAGCTGCCGGAGCATAAGGAGCGCATTCACGAGCTAAAAACCAGCAATGCCCATTTTGCTCGATTGTTCGACGAGTATCACGAGTTGAATCGCGAGATCCATCGAGCTGAAGCGGCGGGCGTCAACATCAGCGACGAGCACCATGAAGAACTGAAGCGAAAGCGTTTGCTTTTGAAGGACGAAATGTTTGCCATGCTCCAGGAGCAATGCGCATGAATGATGCTCCTTTCAAGGCAAAAGTGTCCATGATCCAAGCCGTCGCGGTGTTTCAAGACGCCGCTAATCTGGACGCTGCCGTTGCGTCATTGGTTGAGGCTGGATTCGACAGGGATGACGTGAGCTTGCTCGCGAGCGAAGCCACAGTGGAGGATAAGCTGGGTCATCGCTATGAACGCATCGAAGAGTTAGAGGATAGCGCCGAAGCGCCACGCGTCGCCTATCGCTCCCTTGATGAGTTCGCCGAAACCGAGCGCACGATTGCAAATGTCCTCACCTACCTACCAGCGATCATTGCAGCCGGGACCGTGGTCGCATCGACTGGCGTCGTCGCCGCTGCTATCGCCGGCACCGCGATCAGCGGCGCAGTTCTCAGTACAGTCTTGGCACGTTGGATCGACAAGGCGCATGCTGAGCATCTGCAGGAGCAACTGGAACATGGTGGTCTCCTGCTTTGGGTGAATGCGCCAACGGTGGAGAAACAGGGCGTTGCGTTTCGACTGCTGAAGGAGCATGCCGCTACCGACGTCCATCTCCATGACTTCGCTGAGACGGAGAACCAGTCCTAGAACAAACCATCGTATCAAGGACGTTCTTAGCACTTATGTCGGAACGAAAAGTGAGCAAGCCCCTCGGATTTCGCGCTCTGCGCGTTGCCGCTGTCACGGTGACACTTCTGTTGGCCGCCGGCCTTGCGATCTTCGCATTCTCACAAGGACCGGCGGTGCGTGCCGTTCTTGCTGTTAGAGGTGACGCGGCAGAAGTTGTTTACGCGACTGGGGTGGTTGAACCTGTTCATTGGGCAAAGATCACCGCTCTGCAGCGAAAGCGGATTGTTGAGCTCTGTCGCTGCGAGGGGGAACCGGTCAAGAAGGGCGATGTTTTGGCGCGGCTTGACGACACCGAAGAACGTGCTGTTCTTACCGAGATTGAAGCGCGTCTTGAGCGGCTACGCGACGACGCGGCGCGGCTGGCAAAACTTGTCGCAAGCAATGTCACATCCCGTATCGCCTACGAAGAAGCGCTGACCCAAGTTCGTGAGTACGAGGCAAGGGTTGCAGCTCAACATGATCGCATCGAGGATCTGGCGCTCAAGTCACCGATGGATGGTGTCGTCCTCCGTCGTGACGGTGAGGTCGGTGAGATCGCCGGAACAACTGCCAATGAAGAATTGCTTTGGGTGGGGCAGGCACGACCTCTTCGCATTGTCGCAGAAATCAACGAGGAGGACATTACCAAGGTCAAGCCGCGTCAGCGTGTGCTCCTACGCCACGATGGACACCAAGGTCAGCCTCTTGAAGCCATTGTCGAGCGGCTGACACCGAAGGGTGATCCAGAGACCAAGACGTTTCGCGCTTATCTGATTTTGCCGAACGATACGCCTTTGATGATCGGCATGAGCGTTGAAGCGAACATCGTTGTCCATGAGGCCAAAAATGTGGTTTTGGTGCCCGCGGAGGCGATTGTCGACAACAAGGTGCAACGGATAGACAAGGCACGCATCGCCCTGCAACCCGTCTTCGTTGGCATACGTGGATCAGTTATGGTCGAGCTAAAGGGCGGTGTTGCTTCCGGCGATCAGATTGTTTCGCCGTTTCGTGACGATCTCGAAGATGGATCGCGCATTCGCATCGAAGCTGCCGAATCGGGATGAAGCTTATCCTCGATATCGCGTGGACCCATGTGGTGTCGCGCCTTCGCCAAACCCTTGTAGGGATGCTCGGTGTGGCGATGGGAGTCGGTTTTTCAATCATGATGGCGGCTCTGATGGTTGGTTCACAAAGCGATTTTATTCGTCAGCTCGTGGATAGCTTGCCGCACATCACTGTGAAGGACGAGCGTCGTGATCCATCAACACAACCTGTTCAGTCACTGTATCAAGCCGTCGCCTTTTCCGGCCTGCGTACGCCGGTAACGCGGCCCGGCATCAAGAACCCCTATGCCATTGTCGCGGCGCTTGAGAGTCAGGCTCTTGGCAGTGTTGCGCCGTCTGTCGAAGCTCGTGCTGTCATCCGCTATGCCGGGCGCGATACAGCGGCAAACGTGACTGGCATTGATCCGGGACGGGAATTCCATGTCTCAAAATTGCCAACCCAAATTCGTGAAGGCTCGCTTGAGTCTCTCTATTCATCGTCAAACGCGATCATTCTGGGCGATCGGCTCGCCGCGACCATCGGTGCGCGGGTTGGGAACACCATCACCTTGGTCTCGGGCACGGGCAGGAGCCTCTCCTGCACCGTTGTTGGCCTTCTGCACGCGGGTGTAACGGCGATCGACGAGACGCAAGCCTATACGCTCATTAAGACGGCACAGATTCTCGCGAACCAGACTGGCCTCGTTAACGCGATCCGCATCCGGGTCGATCGGATCCTGGAAGCACGCACGACAGCAGCGCGGGTCGAAGCGCAGACTGGCTACAAGACTGTCTCCTGGCAGGAAGCGAATGAAGACCTTCTATCTGCGTTCGAAATTCGCAATGTCATTATGTACACAGTTGTCGGAGCCATCCTGCTCGTAGCATCCTTCGGCACCTTTAATATCATCTCCACCATCACCCATGAGAAAACCCGGGATATCGCCATCTTAAAGTCGCTCGGTTTTACGGAGCGGATGGTGCAGCAAATCTTTCTTATTGAAGCGATCTTCATTGGGCTTGCTGGCACGGTCATTGGTTGGGTGTTGGGCTATAGCTTAAGCCGGGCGCTCGGCTCGATTGAGTTCAAAAGTCCCTTTGTCGACTCAACTAGCATCCCCATCGATTATGACATCGCACACTACCTGATCGCAACGGCGGTTGCCCTTTTTGCATCAGCAATCGCCGGCTATCTGCCCGCGAAGAAAGCGTCACGCGTGCATCCGGTCGATATCATCCGAGGCGCTTCATAGTCGGACAATGGATCAAGATAGCATGCTGCCTCTAATTCGGTTGAACAAGGTAACACGTACCATCGGTGATGGTGTCGTGACCACCTTGGTCAAGAACATCGATCTCGATATTCGAGGGGGGGAATTCGCGGCGATCATCGGTCCATCTGGATCAGGTAAAAGTTCGCTGCTCTACCTCCTTGGGCTATTGGATGCGCCGACAGAGGGGGACGTGTGGATTCAGGGTGAGAACGCCAACAATCTAGATGAAGCCGCGCGAGCGCATCTACGCCTAGCGCTGCTTGGCTTCGTATTCCAGTTCCACTTCTTGCTCCCAGAGTTTACGGCACTAGCGAATGTCATGCTACCTATGCGTGCGCTTGGCAAGCTTACTGACCAAGCGATGGAATCGCGAGCACGCCGACTGCTCGTATCGCTCGGTCTTGAAGACCAGCTCCACAAAGTGCCAGGGCAGCTCTCTGGCGGACAAAGGCAGCGGGTTGCTATAGCGCGTGCTCTCGCGAATGAGCCTATGGTCCTACTCGCCGACGAGCCCACTGGTAATTTGGACAGCGCATCGAGCGATCAAGTTCTAGAGATCTTCCGCGAGTTGGTCGATGAGACAGGCCGCGCGATTGTTATGGTGACGCATGATCTTGATCTCGCGGCAAGAACCGACCGCCAGATCCGGATCGTTGACGGTCGGATCGATCATCAGTGATGGCTAGATCTGCTTATCAGGCTCTGAAGGCCAAGGTGCAAAGGGGAAAGCAAGATCGTCCGTGACGAACGTCTGAAAGCGCACGATTTGCGCCATGTACAACGCAAGATTGCGGCTAAAGCTCATCAGGTTATTGAGCGTCTTGCCCGTAAACAGCAACATCAAGAATTGGAGCACAGCCACTGCAACGAGGACGATTTCAGCTATCGTCCAAGCCGCTGCTAGAATGAGCATGTAAAGCAACCTAATCCACGTGCTTCGTTTTTGCACATGGCTTTTGACCTCGGAATCGCCACCAAGTCCGGAATCGGCTGTGGTGTCAGTCATCAAACCCTCCTTCGCGATGCGCCCCCGCATTCAGCCAAGGTCTGGCGGACACTTTAGATATATGGACAACCACATGAATTTGAAGCGTGTGGCCCCGAAGTTTTTCGTGACATTCGTTCAATAGACGGGAACGACCTCGGTTATGACAAAGGTCCGTTGTACCTCGTCATGCTCGGTAATGGAGACATACTCGCCCGGTACGAAACGATGTCGGTCAAAGCGAAAAATCGGTTCCTCATCCTGTTCATCCATGTCGTCATAATGGAAGGCCCAATGATGGCCCCGGTGGTGTACCAGCTGACCATATTCATCGTCCTCGCCTAGCCAAAAGCGATGGACGCGGCAAGACGGGCGTACCGATTGCCATTCTTGACCATCAAGTGAGCCGTCGGATTTAAGGGGGGCGGTAAACTCATAACCATGCAAGGCACTGCCTTCTGGAAAGTCTGCGTTGCGTGCGAGTACGAGTCGGATCTTGTGCAGGGACATGGAATCTCTCCACCCGTTCGAGAGTGCTGATGTTGTTTCCATGTCAGGACTTGCGAGCGGCGGCCTTGATCTCCGTCAAATCAATCGGGACAGCTGCCTGTTCATCGTTCAGCGAAGTCCGTCTTCGCCTTTGACATTCCAAACTTCGAGACCGCCCATCCGGCTGTGGACCCGTCCACCACAGGACATCGCTAGTGCAAAGACAATCTCATCAGCCTTGGGCCCATCGGTCAACCTGACTTCGATGCCGTCGAAATGGCTTCGAACATAGGCAGCATTGATATGGCCGAGTGGCACATCAAGGGAGGCACCTACACCGCCTCTCTTCATGCAGGAGGGCACGATGGCATTTGATTGTCCGAGCAATTCGCGCATAGCATAACCGCCCGGTACATGCCAAAGCGCGCCATGCTCGAGCTCGCCTGACTCGCCAACAATTGCCCCTTTCCCATAGCCATCAATCAATGCGGCACCGCCTAGTGCCTCGATCAGTCTCTCGCTCATCATCTTTCCTAGGGGCTTCAAGTCCTCCATAGCTGGCTGTAAGTCGGGCTCATAGCGTCCGGCGAACGGGTTGGCGACACAGGCAAGGACGGCGCCGATGCGTCTCGGCAATTCGGGCGCCGGGCCGCCATCATGACGGATCTCTTCGAGTTGAAGTAGGACTTTCCTGATGGCGAATGTCGGCATGAAGAGCGGCTCCGCTATGCAACTGGCTGACAATGACGTCCATTGACCCTACAAGAGGGCCTCTGCAATTGTCGATCCGAACGGCATGCATGTGTGTCGTCACGCGTTGTCCTTTGGAAGTTCGGGCTTCTTGCGAAGGCTCGTTTCTCGGTGGAGAATATAGAGGCCGCTCATAATCAGAACAGACGAGCCAAGCCAGGTTTCGGGTCCGGGCAAATCGCCCCAGATCAGCCAGCCTAGAATGATCGCCCAAAGCAGCGCTGAATAGTCGAAGGGAGCAATGACCGACGCTGGCGCAAAACGATAACCTTGAATGATCAGGGTCATGCCGAGCGTTCCGATTAGCCCCATAAAGAGGAAAATGCCGAGGTCGGTCGGTGATGGTGTCTGCCATTGGAGTGGCATGAACAAGAGTGCTGCGAATGTCGCTCCAAGACTTGGCCAGAACATGATCGCCGACGTGGACATTTCCCAGGTCAACCGACGACTGACGAGCATTGTAAGCGCATAAGAGAGGGCTGCGCCGAGAGGAAGCAAAGCCTCGAGGCGAAAGCTCGACGTACCGGGCTGGATGACAATGAGAACGCCGATGAAGCCAATGAAAACTGCGCCCCAGCGTCGAGCCCCGACCTGCTCTTTGAGAAGGGGTACAGAAAGCGCGGTGATAAAGAGCGGGGCGGTAAACGCGATGGCGAAGGCATCGGCGAGGGGCAAATAGCGAAGGCCAGTGAAGAATAAAAAACCGGCCGCGAGGCTGAAAATTGTGCGCATCGCCAGGAGTCCGAAACGACGAGGGCGAAGTCGTCGCAAGCCTCGATCGCTGACAAGCACAAAGAGCAACACGACCAGCGCACCGACAGCATTCCGGAAGAGAATGATCTGACTGATGGCATAGCCTTCGCCGAGAAACTTGGCGCAGGCATCCATGACAGACATGCCGAACAGGCCAGTCAGTGCGCAGGCAATGCCAGCACCCACGCGGCTACCAGAGGCCGTCAATTGTGTCATCGCCGACCCCATCGAACCGTGCCGCTCTAATCGTTGACGACTTGAAAAGGCCGCCATCACCTCGCGGCGCAGTGTCAAGTCATCAACCGATAGCGGATCTCGGTTCGACATGCACGTAGTTGTGTGAACAAGGCATGCCGACGCGGCTGGGAAAGGCCTCTTTATCCTGCTTCGAGCATCGCAATCTGATCGGCCTTTTGAACCAGCACCTCGGCTTGACGGATCGATGCATAATCGATCAGCCGGCCATCCAGCGAAACTGCGCCTTTCCCAGCATTAGCAGCATCCTCCATGGCCATCAGAATTCGTCTTGCGCGCTCAACATCTTCAGGGCTTGGGCTCATCACGTCATTGGCAAGATCGATCTGGCTTGGGTGGATAGCCCACTTGCCTTCGCAACCTAAAACTGCGGCACGCTTGGCAGCGGCGCGATAGCCGTCAGGATCCGAAAAATCACCGAACGGCCCGTCGACCGGCCGAAGGCCATTGGAACGTGCGGCTACCACCATCCGCGCGAGCGGGTAATGCCACATATCCCCCCAATGGATCGTGCGATCGCCATTGTCAGGGTCGGAGTCAGTGAGAACCGAGTAGTCTGGATTGGCACCGCCAATATTGGTTGTGCGAGCCCGAGTTGAAGCGGCGTAGTCGGCCACTCCAAAATGGAGGGACTCGTTTCGTTTCGAGGCAGCAGCAATTTCTGCGACGTTCTGCATGCCGAGTGCTGTTTCGATAATATGTTCGAAGCCGATGCGCGTCTTGTAGGCTTTGGCAACTTCGATCTGGGTGACAAGCATGTCGAGCGCGTAGACATCGGCTGCCGTGCCGACCTTCGGGATCATCATCAGGTCCAGTCGGTTGCCCGCCTGTTCGACGACGTCGACGACATCACGGTACATGTAGTGAGTATCAAGACCATTGATGCGCACGGACATCGACTTTTGACCCCAATCGAGATCGTTCAGGGCCTCGATGACATTTTTTCGTGCCTGCTCCTTGTCATCTGGCGCCACGGCGTCTTCAAGGTCCAAAAAAATGACATCGGCAGATGAACGCGAGGCCTTTTCAAAGAGCTGGGGCTGGCTCCCCGGCACGGCGAGTTCGCTTCGATTGATTCGTGCTGGCGCAGCTTCGATGGTGTGAAAGCTCATCTAAGATCCTCCTTTGCTTCATGTCACGTGTTTATTGCTACAAATAAATATTTGAATGTAATTTCTTCTGAAAGAAATAAATAAAAGTCCAAAAAGATCAAACAAACATTCAATAATTATTCAAATTCATTGGTGTGATGATTGCGGTTTTGCGAAAAGTACAACGCGATAGCTTGTGTTCGGCTTGTGACGTCGAGCTTTTCATAGAGATTGCGAAGATGAAACTTGATCGTGTTGATGGAGATGTCGAGATCTTTAGCGAGGTCTTTATTGCTAAGTCCGGTGGCCAGGCGTTGGAGCAACAATCGTTCGCGCCCGGTCAAGGCTTCGAGCGGATCGCGGCTTAGTTCCCGCACATCCAAAAATGGGAAGACCATTTGGCCGTTGGCAACCTCGGTAACAATGTTCAAAAGGCGTTCGGGTGGTTCACTGCGAGCACAGAAGCCCGCAGCGCCAGCCGACATCGCCGCTCGCGGTACATCGCTTTGGTCTCCGTCTGCATAGACAATGAGCTTTGTCGGTAGTTCTCTTGCACGCATGATCTCAATTAATCGCCGACCGCCGAGTGATGGAAGGCTCCAATCGATCACTCCCACTGAGATCTCAGTGGTCTTCGCTACTTCGAGAAAGCCCTCAGCGGTGCTTGTGGTGAACACCAGGCTAAACCGCGAATCCTCATCGAAAAACTCTGAGAGTGCTCCGAGCATCAATGGGTTGGCGTTGGCCAAACCTACCTCGATGCCCACGCCAGATTGTTGAGAATCGATCATGGCACCACAAACGTATCATTTCCTACCCTGTAAGACAGCATAGCTCAAAATACATGGCTGAAACCATCTGAAAGGATGGGAAATTACCCACCTATAAGATAGCTCGAAAGTAGTAGTTTGGGTGTTGTTGCGTCGCTGTAAACGCGCTCCAATCAATCCACCAATCGTTGATGGGCTTGTTCGCGGCTTAGCGGAGCTCATGCCGAGAAATCAACGTCGGCAGCATCACGGACGGGAGGCACATCAATGGATATCCACGAATATCAAGCGAAGGAAATCCTTTCTGGATTCGGTGTTCAAACGCCTGTAGGCGGTCTCGCCTACAGTCCGGAACAAGCGGCTTATCGGGCCCGCGAAATTGGCGGCGGAAAATGGGTCGTTAAGGCGCAAGTACACACCGGCGGCCGCGGCAAGGCGGGAGGTGTGAAGATTTGTGCGAATGAGCATGATGTGTTTGATGCAGCCAATGATCTGTTCGGCCGACGCTTGGTGACGCATCAAACAGGGCCTGATGGCAAGATCGTCTATCGAGTTTATGTCGAGGGCGCGACCTCGATCGATCGCGAGCTTTATCTCGGTTTTGTCTTAGACCGGTCCAGTGAGCGCATCATGGTGGTCGCTTCGGCTGAAGGCGGTATGGATATCGAGGAGATAGCCCAGACCAAGCCTGAATCCATCATCCGCACGACGATCGAGCCGGCAGTCGGTATGCGCGACTTTCAAGCACGTGAAATCGCCTTTAGCCTCGGCATTGATGCTGCCCATGTCCAGGAAGCCGTCACGAATATCAAGGGGTGCTATCGTGCGTTTCGCGATCTCGATGCCACTATGGTTGAAATCAATCCATTAGTGGTGACGACTGACGGCGCGATTTTGGCGCTAGATGCGAAGATGTCATTTGACGACAACGCGCTCTTTCGACGACCTGACATTGCCGAACTGCGGGACAAATCCCAAGAGGATCCGCGCGAATCGAACGCTATGGATCGTGGTCTGTCCTACGTTGGTCTGGACGGCGAGATCGGCTGCATCGTCAATGGCGCAGGCCTCGCCATGGCAACCATGGATATGATCCGTCTCGCAGGTGGTAATCCCGCCAATTTTCTCGATATCGGTGGCGGTGCCAGCCCTGAACGAGTCGCCAAAGCATTTCGCCTTGTTCGATCCGACGACAAGGTGCAAGCGATCTTGGTCAACATCTTCGCCGGCATTAACCGCTGCGACTGGGTCGCGGAGGGAATCGTGCAGGCGCTCGAGGCCAATCCCATCGATGTCCCAGTGATCGTCCGCCTCGCGGGAACCCATGTCGAAGCCGGCCGAAAGATCCTTGCGAAGAGTGGTTTGCCGATCATTCGCGCGGCCAGTTTGTCTGAAGCTGCGGGGCGTGCGGTGGGTGCCTGGCAGAAGAGCCAAGAGCAAGACGTTGGTCTGGAGGTGTCGGCATGAGTGTTCTATTGGACAAAACAACACCTGTTCTGGTGCAAGGTATCTCCGGAAGGATTGGCGCCTTTCACACAAAGGAAATGATCGAATACGGCACCAACATTGTCGGCGGTGTCGTGCCTGGTAAGGGCGGCACCAGCGTACACGACCGGCCGGTCTTTGACACGATGAAGGAAGCTGTCGATGCGACGCATGCCAGTGCGAGCATTGTCTTGGTACCACCGCCTTTCGCTGCGGACTCGATCATGGAAGCAGCTGATAGCGGCATAGCGTTTTGCGTCGCGATTACCGACGGCATCCCCGCTCAGGACATGATGGCGGTGAAGCGCTATATGTGGCGCTATCCGCGCGAGCGGCGCATGCGTCTCATTGGCCCCAACTGCGCCGGCATCATTACACCAGGTGAAGCGCTCCTCGGGATCATGCCGGGTCACATTTACATGCCTGGGAGGATCGGCATTGTCGGTCGATCCGGTACACTTGGTTATGAAGCCGCTGCTCAGATGCAAGAGCTTGGCATTGGTGTTTCGACGAGTGTCGGTATTGGTGGTGATCCGATCAACGGAAGCTCATTTAAGGACATCCTCGCTTTGTTCGAGGAAGACGAGAAGACTGACGCAGTGGTGATGATTGGCGAGATCGGCGGTCCCCAAGAGGCGGCCGCTGCAGATTTTATTCGCGACCATATGAAGAAGCCAGTGATTGCCTACGTTGCAGGGTTAAGTGCGCCCAAGGGCAAGCGAATGGGCCATGCGGGAGCGATTATTTCGGCCTTTGGTGAAAGTGCCAGTGAGAAGGTTGAAATTTTGCGGGAAGTTGGCGCCAAAATTGCGCCAACACCGGCTGAAATTGGCCAGACGGTTGCCGAAACATTGTCAAAAGCGGCTTGAGGAAAGAGATGCAGATGACACTCGCAGCCGACATGTATCCTCAAGAAGCCGCTGATACAGTAATGACCCTCATGCTGTTGCTAGCGCGCCAGGTGGGCGAGGGCGGGGACGCTGGCACAAGCTGGAGCCTTGCTGGCAAGTGTTTGGGCCTTGTGGGCTTGGACTCGGTCGGTCAGTCGGTCGCTCGACGCGCTTCCATGGGCTTTGGGATGCGGGTGATGATCCATACTGAAACTGTTGTTGATCGGCCGATCGCTGCGAAGGTTGGTGCGGAGTGGACGCCTTCGATCGACCACGTGTTACGCACCTCGGATGTCGTTTCGCTGCATGGACACCCCGGCGACCGCGCACGGACCATAACCGCCGAACGCCTCAACCAAATGGAATGCGATGCCCTCTTAATCAACGGATCTCATGGCGAACTCATGGATGAGACAGCCGTCGTTCATGCATTGTGGTTCGAGACGATTGGCGGTGTTGGCCTTTCTGCCCCGACACGCACACTCTCGAGGCTACGAGACTTTGAGGCCAGTGATAAGGCGACCATCCTGGGCCATCCAGTCGAGAAGGCGATAAGTGAGGTTCGTCACCCGGCCGTGTCGATGCCGGACAATGTCGTCGACTTCTCCATGGCGGCTTGTCGACGCGCTTAGCCTCCTGAGCAAAAGATCGACTGTTTGGAGTGCGTGATGAGCGATCTGCCGTCGGGCGAAGCGAGCGAGGCTCGAGAAAGCCACTTCAGCGAATCCGAAAGTGTGATCGATCTCTTGGAAGGGGACTACACCGCGGTCGTCCGACGACGCACGGATCTTGGTTCCATCCTTCTTGATAGTGGAGCCGATCTCGATCATCTGCCGATTGCTTCCCAGATCGATGGCCTACAGGCTACCAGTATCTGGTTTCACCTATTGCGCATTGCCGAAGAGCAAGCCGTAATCCGGACTAGGCGACAACTAGAGCGTACTGCTGGTCCAGACAGTATCGAGGGTTCGTTTTCCCGCATCATTGGTGATTTTGCTGCCGAAGGCATCAGTGAGCACGTCATCAAAGATGTCCTTCGTCGTTTCAATGTCGGCCCCACGCTAACAGCTCATCCGACTGAAGCGAAACGTGTGACTGTCCTCGAAATCCACCGTCGCATCTATCGAAGACTGCTCGATCTTGAGAATCATCGCTTGACGCCCAAAGAGCGAGCGGATGTCGAACGCGAGCTTCACGATGAGATTGATCTTCTTTGGATGACCGGCGAAATTCGCCTCGAGAGGCCATTGGTTGAGCAAGAAGTCGCCTGGGGTCTGCATTTCTTTCGGGACAGCTTGTTCGATTCAGCCTCTGAACTCTATCGAAGCCTTAGCGATGCTTTGGAGCGTCACTATCCCGAAAGCCTGATTGACGTGGAACCCTTCGTGTCCTTTTCATCATGGATTGGGGGTGATCGTGACGGTAATCCAAATGTTACCGTGGACGTGACACGGGAAGCACTCATCGCCCATCGGGCCACGGCGATCGAACATTATCGTAAACGGCTGAACGACCTCACGATCGGTCTCAGCATCAGTTCGAATGTCATCGAGTTGCCAGCAGCGTTTTGTCAACGGGTTGAAGAAGCCCTTGCAAAGTCAGGTAAAGGTGAAGCGCTGGCGTTACGCAATCCGGCTGAGCTCTTTCGGCAATATTTTTGTGCCATCGATCGGCGCCTTCGGGCGACGAATGCGTGCGATTCAGACGCGATAGCAGGCCTACCATATAGCCGGCCTTCCAGTCTGATAGACGATCTTAAGGCGGCGGAAACCGCCCTAATCGACATCAATGCGCCCTCCTTGGCCATCTCTCGATTGCGTCCGCTTCGTTTCGAGGTCGAAACATTTGGCTTTCGGACCGTGGCCCTCGACATCCGCCAGAACTCGACCGTGATTAATGCGGCTCTTCAGGAGATCTGGGCGACAAGCACTGCTGGCGTAGCAAACCTCGGCAGTAAAGCTTGGTGTGAGCGGCTTCGATCGGAGTTGCACGCCCAACATCAGGTTTCGCTGCCAGTATCTGGCCTTTCTGAAGCGACATGCGAAACAATCGAACTCCTGTCGCTCTTTGCCGAGATTCAGCAGTCGCCAGACCCCAAAGCCCTCGGGGCCTTCATACTGAGTATGACTGGATCGGCGGACGACATCCTCGCTGTTTATCTCCTCGGTAAATATGTCGGACTTCATCCCGGGCATGATGGCAGTGGTCCGATTGCCTTAAATGTGGTGCCACTGTTTGAGACCATCGACGACTTACGACGAGCTCCAGCCATTCTCAAATCTCTCCTCGCAACGCCAGTCGCCCGGCGATCCATTCGTCATCAGAACAATGTTCTCGAAGTCATGCTCGGTTACTCCGACAGTAACAAGGACGGTGGTTTTCTCGCATCGACGTGGGAACTCGCGAAAGCACAAGAGAAGCTAGCGTTGACGGCGGAGGAGCTAGGTATCCAAATCCGTTTCTTTCATGGCCGAGGCGGATCGGTGAGTAGGGGGGGCGCGCCAACGGGGCGAGCGATCGCGGCGCAGCCGCCCGGGACAATTAATGGGCAGATGCGCTTAACTGAGCAGGGCGAAGTTGTGTCGTCGAAGTTTGCGAACCGCGGCACGGCTCTCTATCAGCTCGAACTCCTGAGCGCTAGTGTGCTTGCCCACTCGCTGAAGTCACCGATCGTTGATGAAAACCTCAGCTCGCCCGAGGTTGATGAGGCACTGGATGCGCTTGCTGGTATGTCTCAGGCAGCTTATGCAAGTCTCGTCGAACGCCCCGACTTCATCGATTACTTCCAAGCAGCAAGTCCTGTTGAGGAGCTTGCTCTTTTGAAGATTGGGTCCCGGCCGGCACGCCGTTTCGGCGCGAAAGACCTCTCCGATCTGCGCGCGATACCCTGGGTCTTTGCCTGGAGCCAAAACCGCCATCTGATCACGGGTTGGTATGGCCTTGGCAGTGCACTGCAATCGTTTAACAACGTCCGTGGCGCAAGCGGGCTTTCTTTGCTGCGGCATATGTATCAAAGCTCGCGATTGTTTCGGTTGGTGATCGATGAGGTTGAAAAATCTCTCTACGTAACCGACCTCGATATCGGTGCGGCTTATGCTGATTTGGTTGAGGACCCGGTAACACGCGAAAACATCCTCGGGCTTGTCCGCCATGAATACGGAAAAACAAAGGATCAGATTGGATTGGTCACGCAGTGTGATAAGTTGGCGGAACGATTTCCTGCTCTACGCCGGCGCAATGACCGCGCCCGGAAGCTCATTGATCGGACCAATCGCCTCCAAATCAGTCTACTTCGACGCTTTCGCCAGTTACCAGGCAATTCGCCCGAGAAGGAGCGTTTGACGGTGCCGCTAATTATGTCCATGAGCTGCATTGCGACAGGTCTTGGTTGGACTGGCTAGGAAAGGCACGCGGTCGCCTGCTCAGATAACCTTGAAAGACCGCTAAGCGCATTTCCCGGCTTGAAGCCTCATAACGTCAAATGAGCTGTGCATTTTGAGCAATCTTTCAGAAGTGATGTGGATTTTTTTCAAATTTTTTCAACTAAAGGTTGATCGTATTTTGATGGGCAGGTAGGCTTGCGGCTCTGCTGTAGCTTAGGACATGACGACGATGGAATGTCACGACGCGCCGACAGTTTTTAAATCCAAGCGTTCCAACCGTGAGACCGGCCAAACCAAGCCCAGATCACAAACGACCATCGGGGTTCTGACAGAGGACCATCATCTCTTTCGCCAAATCCAAGCGGCGCTGGCTCAAGATGACACCACGGTCCTACGCATGAGCATGGCGGACAGTGCGACACATTATACGTCTATGGCCAAGACGGATGTTCTGTTGATCCATCTCCAACGATCGGACATTTGTTCAGGCATCAGCTGTCGACTTGTCGACGCAGCCGCGAAGGCACGTCCCACCATTGTTCTCTGCGACAGTCCCGAAGATGCGCGTTACGTTACGCGCCATGCAACACGAACCATCCAGAGTCTTCCGATCCAGGTGGTTCGGGATGAGCGTTTCCCGTCCGTGATTGAGGCTGCCCTACTACGATCTGCCAGGTTGGCTGAAGACTATGGCGTGGGGGGGCGATTGTGGGTGGCCTAACAGCCGTCGAATAATGGTAATCCGTCCGTCAGACGACGGGCACCTCACCTCGTGCTTCCTTACATCCAGAACGGATGGTTGAGATCGCGACGAGGCGCCACTGGCTTCCGTCAAAAGGGGTGCACATCGCGCCTTCATGTCTCCTGATATGGCGGTCGGGTGGTCGTTGATCCTCAAGCCGTCGTGAGTGCCACCAATCCTCTTCCGCTCGTGACGAAAGTGACGGTGACGTTGATAACGTTGAAAGAATGACCGTATAAGTTCCGCCTGAAATTCGCTTTCCAGTTTGCTCGCTAGTCTTCCAGTGCTTGGCCTGTAAGGGCGACACCGGCCAACATACTTGCTGCGAACGATTTCACCATCACTACCAAAGATTTACCGATGCGTTGTGGTGCCGTTGCAAGTGGATGCTGTTTTTCCAAGGTGTTCTTCCCATCATGTCTCGTTGTGTGGTGATCGGCGAAGGAACAAGGGTGTTTCAATTGCGAAAAAGATCCCAGATGACATGATCCGTAACAACACGTTTGGATCCGATGCCAGAACGCTATCCCCGTGATGGGCGAAGCGTGCCAGTAAGCAAATCGTAAGCGATGCGGATGAATGAACTCTTAACAACTCAGGACTTTTCTAAGAGCTGCTGTAAGCCTTTTTGATCATCCTGGGTTGGCCGCTGGTTATCTAGTTTTGAGATGTAAGGACAGCTTTGAGGACATCTAAATAGCCATTAACCGTGCGCTCTGCGCTAAATTGACGGCCGCGCGCGCGTTGTTGCTCACGCGGCGGCGGGTTCGTCAGCGTGTCGAGCATAGCATGGGCAAGACCGTCAACGTCACCGATTGTGACCAGGCGGCCGAAGCGTCCATTATCCAGAATTTCGGAGGGGCCGCTCGGACAGTCCGTACTCACGGCTGGGCAGCCACAAGCGAGGGCTTCGATCAAAGCACTCGGCATGCCTTCATAGGTTGAAGAAAGTACATAGAGTGAAGAACGGGCAAGGTAGGCAAAGGGATTCGGGACGCGGCCAACGAAGTCGACAGCTTCTACAATGTCGAGATCACGTGCCATGGCTTCTAGGCGTCGCCGTTCTTTGCCTTCACCCAGCACCAAGAGCCGAGCTTGGAACTTGTTTTTCGCCGGGACAAAAGCACGAAGGAGCGTCTCATAATCCTTCTTTGGTACGAGGCGGCCGACGGCGGTGATAACCGGGTGCGTCTGCCCGTCTTTGAGCCAGGGGTGGTTGACCGGCTCTGCTGAAAGGCGCTCGACTTCTTCCAAGAGGATGCCGTTGGCGACGGGGTACACACGGTTTGGGTCAATCCCGCAGATATGGGTCAGATTGTCTGCAACACCCTCTGAGACGGCAATAATTGCGGCGGCCTTTGGATAGAGCCTGGCAACTAAGGGATCACGCCAACGGCGATCAACACCGCTGTAGCGCGGAACGTTTTTAATCTGGACAACGTTGCTTTGCCTTACGACGATCTTCGGTCCGGACTCGATCCGACTCGCCGCGGCTAGTGCTGCCAGTGCCGTTGGAATTGACAGGGTCATCGCGATGTCGGGGCGTGTTCGCCGAAAGTAACGCGAAAGAGCAGGAGGGCTGAGCATGATTCTGGCAAGATTGGGAAGTGTCCGCGTTAGTGGGCCGGCAAGATTGACCACGCGCACACCCTCGGGTAGCTCCTGCAGCCAAGACGTGCTGGGCGCCGGGGCGACGATATCGACGGCAGCACGCGCACCGATTAGGCGTTTCGCCAGTTGGAACATGACTCTTTCGCGGCTACCAGCAGCATTTGCACCCATGACCAGTGCAACACGACGGTCAGCCCAGACAGATGCTTGTGGCTCAATCAATGCTTGTTCTGCAAAAGCAGCCATTGCCATGCTATAGGTCATTCATTCAGGTTTGCTCGGAACCCCCACCCACGGCTCGGGCTCTTACGCACGTTCGGCGAACCCTGGGTTACGACGATCGAAGCCGGATTTATGAACCAGCTCGATTGCATTGTCGACAGACAGGGAAGACATGGCTGAAGCTATGCCGAGACGACGTCAAGGCGGGACGCGCCAAGATCGTCTATAGGCAATTCCAATAAGACCGAGCGGCGCACCAATGCACCGACATCATCTAATGAGCTGGTGAACCTATCGACGGAGATCGTCATGTCTTACACAGCGCCTAGGCGTTCAGCTGCAGCGTGATGTCGAGCCCAGATCGAAGATGTGGTCAGTGGCGACGTTGTTGTTGTTCAATCGAAATAGCCTTATGATACTGTTGCGGGGGCGTTGGAAAAATTCGGCGTTGGGGCGTCGATAACGGTACAAACAGATGCTCCTATGAAGAAGCGCAATGTGGCTTTGCTATTGAGACGGATCTGGTTGGTCAGACTTGCAGCTGGGTACTCCCCGACGCTGCTGGCCGCCAAGACTGTTCGATTCGTGTCTGCTCACCTGCTCGATGATAAATGCTGTTCATTAGAGCCGAGTGCGGCACGGCTTCAACACGCTCTAAGCACGCGTCGTCCGGTAGCTTGTCCGGCGATCAAAGGTTCGGCATGACTACCGGCCCAGCACAGACAACAAGCAATAGGCTTTGCGCCGCCCTCAATCCTTGTCGAGGGCACGTCGCGCACAGTCGGTGTTTTTTGCAGGAACCCTGCGGGCCGTTGGCCTCTTTGTCCCCTATCACGAAATTCGGATACTTGTCATGAAACCGATGCTGAAAACATTCGCCGGGCTGACGCTACTCTCATCGCTTGCGATGACAAGCGCCTGCACGCAGGTCGTCAATCCAGCAACCGGACAAACTGAATATACAGCAATGAGTCCTGAACAGGAGAAGTCGGTCGGCAAGTCGGAGCATCCGAAGATTCTGCAGCAATTCGGTGGCGAATATGACGATCCAGAATTGCAGGCCTACGTTACCCAAATTGGTGAGCGGCTTCAGGTGGTATCGGAGCTCCCCGAGCTCGATTTCACCTTTACACTCCTCAATAGCGACGTTGTTAATGCGTTTGCCTTACCAGGCGGCTATGTCTACGTCTCACGAGGGCTTTTGGCGCTGGCTGAGAATGAGGCGGAGCTTGCTGGTGTGATGGCCCATGAGATCGGCCATGTGACAGCAAGGCATTCAGCACAGCGTTATAGTCGGGGTGTGTTAGCGCAAGGTGGGGCAGCACTCGGGACGATCGCAGCGGGCATACTTCTCGGAGGCGAAGCGGCGAAAGCTACGCAACAGGCGTTAGGAACAGGGGCACAGGCCTATCTTGCTGGCTATTCGCGCGAACAAGAGTTTCAGTCTGATGAACTTGGCGTGCGGTACCTGACTCGTGCCGGATATGATGCCACCGCGATGGCTACATTCTTAGAGAAGCTCGGCGAGCAAAGCCACCTAGCTAGAAAGCTTGCCGGCAAAGAAGATGCGCCTGATCCTTCGACCAGCATGTTTGCCACGCATCCGCGGACACCAGATCGCGTGCGTCGTGCCGCAGAGAATGCAGCGAATGCTGCGCCGAGCGCAGGGCGTATCGGAAGGAATGAGTATCTCCAGAAGATTGACGGCATGATCTATGGAGACGATCCAGCACAAGGTTTCGTGCGTGGGACGACCTTCGTGCATCCCGAACTTCGCTTCGCCTTCAAGGCGCCGGACGGTTACCGCTTGCAAAACACGCCCAAGGCTGTGATTGGGCGGAACAAGGCAGGTAACGTCATTAGGTTCGACGGAGCGAAGAAGCGTTCCAGCAGCATGCGAGACTATATGGCGAAAGAGTGGGCAAAGGAGCTGAAGATTCAGAGCTTGAAACGAATCAACAGCTTCGAACTCGATGGACTGCCGGCGGTCAGCGCAGGTACGAATGGTAAGACGAAGGATGGCACATCCGTCGACGTCGGGCTTGCGGCCATTGAGATTGCCGATAATCAGGTCTATCGCTTTATGTTCATCAGCCCTGGCGGGGCGAGTGAAGCCGAGTCCCGCGGCGCCAAGAAAACGGTGGAAAGCTTTCGCGTTCTAAGTGATGCACAAGCAGCACGATATCAACCAAAGAGGATCGATATCGTGCGCGCAGGCGCGCGAGATGACACGGCAGCGTTCGCCCGGCGGATGGCTGTTGACGATCTACCTGAGTTGCAGTTTCAGGTCCTTAATGGTCTATCAGAGGGTGAAGAGCCGGACAGCGGCTCACTCGTGAAATTAATAAGTCAGTAGGCTGGTTTTGCTCACGTTCGTCGAATGGGCGTTTCGGCGATTGGATAGGGACCATCGCTAAAGCTGCGATCGTGATAGCCTTTAATGCCAATTTTCTGGGCAAGGGGGCTCAACGGGTTCTGATCTCTAGCGAGGCGATCGATCACCGTTCGGAAGTCGTGACGAGGGCGCCAGCCTAAACGCTCTCGTGCACAAGCATTGACATAGACGCGATCGATCGTTGGAAACATTGACCAGCTCCGCCTGGCGTATTCACCTTCAAATTCGGGGCACCTCCGCCGAACCACCGATGCTGCATCGAAACGCAAATCGCTAAGGTCATCTTTCTCGAATGGAGAGGTTGAACTGATGATCAATCGATCGAAGCCAAGCACTGGAGCTTTCTCCAATGCGAGCAGGTGGGCATCGACGACGTCCTCGATGTCGACACGCCGATAGAGAAACTCGTTGGTTTTGGCATTGGCATCTGCATACGCATCGCGAACCTCGTGATGGTCATCGGCTTCGAGAAAGAAGCGTGAGGTCCGGAGAACGATTGCGTTCAGATCATAGAGCCTGTGGAAGAGTGCGCAGAGATCCTCGGCCGCTAATTTGGTGATGCCATAGATGTTCTTAGGAATAGGACGAGTCTGCTCTGTAATCCAGGCGGCCGGTTCGCCCGGTGCTGGACGTAGGGCGTCACCAAAGACGCTGGTGGTGCTGGTGAATACGAAGGTGCCGACGCCGGTCGTGTAGGCAGCTTCCAGCAGATTGAGGGTGCCAGTTATATTGCTATCGATGAAAGCCTGACGGCTGTGGGTTACGACATGCGGCTTGTGCAACGTCGCAGTGTGGATGATGGCTTCGATGCCTGACATGGCATCGCGAACCAATGCTGAATCGCTTATCGACCCGACATGATCGGTAAACGGAGACGAGGTTCTATCGAGCCCTCGCACATCGCGATTTTGAGCCCTCAGTTGGCGCACGAGCGCTTCACCTAGGTGGCCAGCAGACCCTGTTACAAGAACGGTCATGATGGAAGTACCTCGTTAAATCCGAGAAAATAGCAAGCTGTCGGACAAGGGGAAGCCCTGAACGCTTCTAAAATGCCGCCAAAACTCAACGCGCAGGCGTTGGTTACTTTCTTGACGCTATGCATCGTGACGGGCAGTCGCTATCAGGGGCTCTGTCATCAAAAGGTGTCTGGCGTAAAGCAGCGTGGACTTGGCTTCTTGTTGGCCTCACTCAAGACCGAAGCTCCTTGCGACTTGATGTTTCAGGGACAGATAGCGTGCTGGCCTCCAACTTCGACGTCTGATAACCGATCACCCAGTGTTCACTCTCGTGGTGGCCGTTAGAATGCGCCAGATATTCCTCCCTCTTTGCGTTGGCCTGGGGACGCTTCTTTTGCTCGGGCTCGGTACCTGGCAGATGCAACGTCTTGCCTGGAAGGAGAGCCTCATCGCCCAGCGTGACGCAGGACTTGCTGTGGCTCCGACACCATTGCCCAGTCAGCTGACTGATCCGACAGCATTTGATTTTCGACGTGTAACTTTGACGGGTGTCTTCCGCCACGACTTGGAGATGCTCTATGGTGCAAAGGCTAGGCAAAGCGTTATCGGTCAGCAGATTCTTACCCCATTGATCCGGGAGGATGGATCGGCCGTTCTAGTGGACAGAGGATGGGTGCCGGCCGATAAGGCCCATCCAGCTTCAAGGCCTCACGCCCAGTTGGTGGGGGACGTCACCGTAGGAGGTATTGCGCGCCATCGTGCGGCTGATCGTCCAGGTTTGTTCACACCCGACAACGATCCAGTGCACAATCGCTGGTATCACTACGACCTTGACGCGATGTCGGAGGCCCTGGGCATGGAGCTTTCACCAATCGTCGTCGAGGCGGATGACACACCAAACCCAGGAGGCCTGCCAATCGGCGGCGGCACTCGTTTGACGCTTACGAACAACCATCTCCAATATGCGGTGACCTGGTACGGACTGGCCGCCTGCCTGATCGGAGTCTATATCGTTTTTCGACGACAACAGAAGCCTTTACCTTAACCTGACGATGCTTGAGGGGCCAATGCGCCGACTTCGCAGCACCACGCTCGTGACCATTATTCTTACGTTTTCGCTCATCTTGCTCGGTGCCTGGGTGCGAGCAACGAATTCGGGCCTTTCTTGTCCCGATTGGCCGACATGTTATGGCTATTGGTTGCCACTACCATCCGACATCCCTGTCGACGCCGGCTACTACTATTACCAGGTCATGCTGGAGTGGGTGCATCGGCTGATCGCTGGGGTTTTGGTCGGCCCCTTGGTATTTGTTGTTGCCTTCTTCTGCTGGCGTACGCGAGCGATGGCCGGTGAATTGCCGATTTATGGCATGGTGTTGGTCATTCTACTTTTGGTGCAGGTCAGCCTTGGGGCGATCACCGTCTTTGATCAGAATAGTCCTTGGTCGGTTGCGGTCCATAAGGCTAATGCGCTCGTGCTATTTGCCGTTTTGTGGATGATCTTTGAGCGGACAACAGATCAGCGGGTGCAGTTGCCTGCCCGGTCATTGAAACTGCACGCCTCGTTTGGCTGGATCCTGTTGCTTGGAGCGATTGCTGCGGCCGCGGTAATGAGCAAGAGTGGTGCGTCGCTTGCATGTTCATCGCCGTTTTTGTGCAATGACAGCTTCCTTCCCGACTTCGATGATCCCTATGAGACCATGCATATGACGCATCGTCTTCTCGCATTTTCGACGTTGTTTGTGTTGGCTCTTCTTGGAATTCGGGTGCGACAGACGAGCCAGCTGCGTGGTTTGGACCGCATGATCGGTCTATTGCTGATCATCCAGATCGTTCTCGGTATGCTCACGGTTTACTACGAGCTCCCACTTTGGCTGGCCTTGCTCCATCAGGCCAATGGCATTTTGCTATTTGCCAAGGTGAGTTGGCTGGTTGCGCGGATCCTACAGGGTTGTGTCCCCGAGGCGTCGCACCGACCGTCCGCCAAGACAAGCGCTTTGCCAGCCTCATCCACTCCTTAATGGAACTTCCATGACCCGCGCTTATCAAACCCTCGAGTCCCGCGCAAAACGGATCAATGACATTCATGGCGCGCTCGCGATCCTGAGCTGGGACGCGCAGACGATGATGCCCAAAGGCGGCAGTGAGGCGCGTGGCGAACAGGTCGCGACATTATCGGCGATGGCTCACGAGATTGCCACGGCCGATGATCTTTCTGACTTGCTTGATGAAGCGGAGGCGGGCGCGTCGTCGCTCGATGCGTGGCAGGCGGCAAACCTCAAAAAGATGCGTCTCGCCCAACGACGAGCGTCAGCGATTGACCCCGCTTTGGTGAGCTCCATGGCCAAAGCGACCAATCGTGCGGAAATGATCTGGCGAGAAGCGCGGGCAAACGCAGATTTTAGTATGTTGCAGTCGGATCTTGATGAAGTGATCGACCTGACACGCGACAAAGCTGAATGCCTCGCCTCAACTTTCGAGCTAGAGCCGTATGATGCGCTCCTTGATACCTTCGAGCTTGGGCTCCGCAGGGCAACGATAGACCCGCTCTTTCAGCGTCTCGCCGAGGGGCTTCCGGATCTTCTGGAACGCGTACTCGCAGCACAAGTAAAGCCTTTGCCTATTGTAGGACCCTTCCCGGCTGCACAGCAGAAAGCGCTTGGGAAAAAGCTTATGGCAGCTCTGGGCTTTGACTTCGAGCATGGCCGGCTCGATGAGAGCCAGCATCCCTTTTGTGGAGGTCTTCCTGATGACGTCCGTATTACCACGCGTTACGACGAGGCGGAGGTCACGTCGGCGCTGATGGGCGTCTTGCACGAGACTGGACACGCGCTTTACGAGGCGGGTTTGCCCAAGGGATGGAGGAGCCAGCCCGTCGGCTCATCCCTCGGCATGGTCGTGCATGAGAGCCAGTCACTTCTGATCGAAATGCAGGTCTGTCGTTCTCGCGGGTTTCTTGGCTTTCTGTCGCCTCACCTGACCGAGACATTCGGCCCACGTGCAGCGTTCGATGCTGACAATCTTTATCGCGACGCCATCTGGGTCGAACGCGGTTTCATCCGCGTCGATGCTGATGAAGTAACTTACCCGCTTCACATCATCCTTCGCTATCGGTTGGAACAGGCGCTCCTTTCCGGCGACCTTGCGCTGAAGGATATGCCCGGTGCCTGGAATGATGGCATGCAGGAGCTACTTGGAATCGCGCCTCCTGACGATGCAAAGGGCTGCCTTCAGGATATTCATTGGCCAGGGGGGGCGATCGGTTACTTTCCCTGCTATACCCTGGGTGCTATCGCAGCAGGCCAGTTATTTGAAGCAATCAGCAAGACAACGCCCAGCTTGGACGAGAGCATTGCTCGCGGCGACTTCTCCGAACTCATCAGCTGGCTTCGATCATCCATCCATGAGAAGGGTTCCAAGACCGACATGCAGTCGCTCTTGAGTGACGCAACCGGGCAGCAGCTGACGCTTGATCCCTATCTCGCGCATTTGGAGCGACGCTACGCAGCCTAGCGCTGCTTGAGTATGGCTTCGACCCAGTCCAGGCGATCTTGGCCAAAATGCAACTCGCCATCTACGACCATCGACGGAACGCCGAAGATGCCTTGATCGACGGCGTCTTGCGTGGCGTCGACGAGCCGTTTTTTGATCCGATCAGTTTGGGTCGCAGTGACTGCGACGTCTGCATCGAAGCCGCCTTCATGCAGGGTCTGCACTATCACCGCGGGATCATTAAGGTCGCGCCCTTCAACCCAGCATGCGTTAAACATCAGATGATTATGGTCTTCGATTCTTCCCTGCTCTGCAGCCCAAAGAGCACTGCGCATCAATGGCAATGAGTTAATGATGAAATGCGGATTCTTCTCGAACTCCACGCCGTAACGCTGTGCAAAACGCTCCATATCCTTGAAAAACCAGTTGCTTTTTGCATCGACTGCGACTGGTGATCGATTGCCGGTAAGTTTAAATACGCCCCCAATTAGAATTGGGCGGTAGTCGAGCTCTGCACCATAGCGGACACAAAGTGCCGGGAGTTGTGTCCAAGCAAGATAGGAAGCAGGGCTGCCATAGTCGTAGTAAAAAGTCACCTGCATGGCATTTGTCCTTGGGAACGTTAAGCCCGCGGATTAGGCCTTGATGAGCATCTTGCCAAAATTTCCGCCTTGTAGAAGGTCAATCAGGGCAGAAGGAGCATTTTCGAAGCCGTCACGGATATCCTCGCGATAGCGGATCTTTCCATCACGGACCCAAGTGCCGACTTCCTTGAGAAACTCAGTTTGAAGGTGGGCAAAATCGAACACAATGAAGCCGCGTATGGTCAAACGCTTAACCAGAACACTGCGCATTAGTTTTGGTGTCGGGTCGGGAACCGTTGGAATCTCCGTAACGTTGTACCAGTGGATCAGGCCACATACCGGAATGCGTGCAAAGTTGTTCAGGTGTGGGAGGACGGTATCGAAGATCGGTCCGCCAACATTTTCCCAGTAGATGTCGATTCCGTTGGGACAGGCTTCAGCAAGCTGATTAGCAAATTCGCCGTCTCGGTAGTTTAGAGCTGCATCGAAACCGAGTTCGTCTCGAACATAGGCGCACTTGTCTTCGCCGCCAGCAATGCCGACGACACGGCAGCCGTGTATCTTGGCAATTTGGCCAACAATTGCGCCAACGGCCCCCGACGCGGCAGCGACCACAAGGGTCTCACCAGCCTTTGGCTTTCCAATCTCCGTCAACCCTCCATACGCCGTATGCCCCGGCATGCCGAGGACGCCTAGAGCCGTGGAAACGGGGGCAATCGTGGGGTCAACCTTTCGACACTCGTCGGCGCTAAGTCGAAAGAATTCTTGCCAGCCGCCATAGCCCTCGACGATATCGCCTTCAGCAATCCCATCGTGGCGCGACGCAACGACCTGGCCAACAGTGCCGCCGGTAATGACGTCGCCAAGCTGGAGCGGTGGCACGTAGGACGGGGCATCATTCATGCGGCCGCGCATATAGGGATCAAGCGATAGATAGAGCGTTCGTGCGACGATCTCGCCGTCCGCCGGATCGGGAATGGTGGTTTCCTCGAGGCGAAAGACGTCCTCAGTCGGAAGCCCGACGGGGCGCTTGGCAAGAACAAAGCGACGATTGATCGAGGCGCTCATTGGGCACTCCTGGTCGTTAGGCTGATGCGCTCGGTCGGCTGGCTACCTCATCCCGCCAACGCTGCACGTTTTTGCAGTCTGCAGGCACTTGGTAGTTTGCACGTTGGCTGAAATCAATCGTGATGAATACGGTGATATCGGCCATCGAGAAGACATCGCCGGCGACGAAGGGATTGTTGGCAAGTTGCTGATCGAGATAGCGCATGAAACGATCGACTGTCCGTCGTCCGCGTTCGACCAGTTCTGGAATTTGGGGTACGCCTGATGGCTGGCCTGGTAACCCTCGATCCGAAAACATCGGTGCACCGTTGCGTACCATTTCGGCGGCAGCACCGTAGCAATCTGTCTCGGCGTGCCGATTCCACATATCAACAATGGCTTTCTCTTTGGCATCCCGGCCGAAGAGCTTGGGCTCGGGATGGATCTCCTCGATATAACGACAAATCGAGACGGACTCAGCGATGCAGGTGCCATCATCCAGTTCCAGTACAGGCACGATGCAGCGAGGACTGACCCTTTTGAAGTCCTCGCTGAACTGCTCGCGTTCACGCGTGTTAATCTGAACCGAGGGGATCGATACGCCCTTCTCGGCTAGAAACATGCGCACTCGCCTCGGGTTGGGTGCGAGCGAAAAATCGTAGAGTTTCATCCCTTGCTCCCCAGCTGAGCTCCTGATTGGCCCCAAGGTGCCCAGGCGGACTAACCTCTGTCAAGCAGCCCGTGAGGTGGTCGCTATGTCTTGCTATGGGCCCTCAACAACTGGGCCATATGGAAGGCGGCATGTGGATTTTTATAACGGTGGGCTGACCCGACGGGGCAGGAACGCCGTGCGAGGCATCCGCCTTCTCTACAGGCATTGTCCGGTGTCGCTATGTGATCAAGGCAGGCTTCGAAGTGATAACCGGTTTCTGTAAAGGCATTGACGGGGCAGGTGGTGAGGCAGGGGCGGCTGCGGCAGCTATCACAAGGATGTTGTGCCGACGATCCTTTCACATCAATCGGGTGATCTTGGCTTATCAGCAATGCTGCGCGAAAGGCGATCCAAAGGCCGTAGATTGGATGAATGGTTAAGCCAATCGGTGAGGAGAACAACGAACCCGTGCGTTTGGCCCATTCGATGAAGGGATAATAGGGGGGACCCTTGAAGGGATAGACAGCATCAAAGCCGAAGTTTGACGCGATTCCATCGATGGTGTCTTCGGTCCATTGGTCAAGTGTGAGGCCACTCCGTCCTTGCCGAGCAGCGTCGAAATGCGGCCAGATGTCAGAGCCCACATTTCCGACAAGGGCGATCGCTCGCGGCTGACGTGTTCCTTCATGAAGCCAACGATCCCGTTGGTCGAGTTCAAAAGAACCGAGCAATTCCAGGCCGTTATTGCGAAGACTTGATGTCAAGTCCGATAACGGCTTCGCCGAATCATCAAACATGGATGTCATGTGAAGTAGACCACAGTCAGGAGGAACCAAAGTTGCAAAGATAGCGCATGGCTTCTCTTTGCGTTAAGGGAACTGTTAACCCTTTATGATTATGGATAAGAAGTAATCTTTAACATGTTGGCAGCGCTCAATGTTCATGCGATGTCTATCGCAACCTAGATCTGTTTGCACTACCAAGACCGAGCCTAAGTCGTCTACTTCCAGCAATTGGATTCTGCTGGTTCGTTGGCTCACGGCGGAAAGGGACAGGGATGGATTATGATCGGTTTTTCAAGGACGCGGTGGCGAAGATCCGAGATGAGGGTCGTTACCGTGTTTTTGCCGATCTGGCCCGCGAATGCGGCCGCTTTCCGCACGCACAGTATTTTGATGCACACGGTCAGCCAAGGTCTGTAACGATTTGGTGTTCCAACGATTATCTTGGCATGGGTCAGCATCCGGTGGTCGTTAAGGCTGCAACTGAGGCGCTGGAAGGCTATGGCACTGGCGCCGGCGGAACCCGCAATATTTCCGGGACGACCCATCTGCATGTGCTGCTAGAACGAGAATTGGCTGCGCTCCATCAGCGGGAGTCAGCTCTTGTTATGACATCGGGCTATGTCGCCAACGAAGCGGCGATCTCGACCATTGCTAAACTTTTACCCGGATGCCTTATCTTATCAGACGAAAAGAACCATGCTTCGATGATTCACGGCATCCGTGATAGTCGATGCGAAAAAGTGATTTTCCGTCACAACGATTTGGATCATTTAGAGCAACTCTTGAAGTCGGCAGACTCTGGACGTCCGAAATTGATTGCCTTTGAGTCGGTCTACTCTATGGACGGTGACTTCGGGCTGATCGAAGAAATCTGTGATCTTGCTGACGCGCATCAGGCGCTTACCTACCTCGACGAGGTTCATGCTGTTGGGATGTATGGTCCGAATGGAGCGGGCGTTGCTGAGCAGCGCGGTGTGATGCACCGGCCGACGGTAATCCAAGGCACTCTTGCTAAGGCTTATGGCTGCATGGGTGGATATATCGCTGCCAAAGCCGACATCGTTGATGCGATACGCTCCATTGCGTCCAGCTTCATCTTCACAACCTCGCTTGCACCAGCGGTCGTCGGAGGCGCGCTTGCGAGTGTGACGCATCTACGTGACGAGGGACAAATGGTCCGTGAACGGCACCAGGAGCGCGCTTCCACCTTGAAGCATCGGCTCAAAGCTGCAGGTCTACCGGTGATGGACAACCCGTCTCATATCGTGCCGGTTTGGGTCGGTGACCCTGTACTCTGTAAACAGGCCTCAGACAGGTTGCTGGAGCGCCACGGGATTTACATCCAGCCGATCAACTATCCAACGGTGCCGAAGGGCACGGAGCGTCTCCGCATCACACCGACTCCACTGCATCATGATGGCTTGATGGATCAATTGATGCAGTCGTTGCATGAAGTCTGGCAGGAGTTAGGACTGGAAACCCGAAAGGCGGCAGCCTAATCCGCCTTTGGCTTGAGCTTCCGCGCGCAGCGAGCAGGTTCAGTCGTCGTTTGGCCACCAGATGCCATCGATGACGACCCCATCACATGTTAGCTTTTGATGGCCTGTCATGGATTGACCTTCGGAATCGACATAGTCGAACCTTCCTTCGCTGCAGGCCAAGATACTGGCGTCGCCGACAGTCCCCGGTGTGAGCGTTCCGAGTTCGGGGTGATTGATGGCGGCTGCCGGCGCGACGGTTGCGGCACGAATAACATCGGCAATTGGCAAACCCAAGCAGACAAATTTGGAGAGTGTAGTCAGCAAATCATAGGCAGGACCATGGACGCAAAGGCTATGCACGTCGCTCGATATCACATCGGGCATGAAGCCTTCGTTCATCATCGCCTCTGCCGTCTTATAGCTGAATGAGCCCATCCCATGGCCGATATCGAAGATGACACCGCGTTGACGTGCGGCCAGGACTTCCGTTTTGATCTGACGCTCTGAGATAATTGGTGCATTGGGGAATGGACGAAAGCAGTGGGTCAGGATGTCGCCACGTTTCATGGTGGGAACGACATCTGCATGGGTTGGTGGCGGCAGGTCCAAATGGGTCATCACTGGAAGGGAGAGCTCGTCGGCGGCGATCCGAGCAAGGCCATAAGGAGCAGCATCTGCGCCGCTTGCAATCTTCCCGACCCTGACTTTTACGCCGACGGCCAGGTCGAGGTGATCGCGCGCCACGCGGACGACCTCAGCCGGATCACAAAGCCGGATGTCATCACATTCACCAACCATTACCTTGGCGCTGAATGCATAGATACCGGCGAAAGAAATGTTGAGAAAAGCTAGGATCTTGGCTCGAGAATGTTCGATGACGTGACGGCGAAATCCTAAAAAATTAGCAGGTCCCGCTGTGCCGGCATCAACAAAGGTCGTGGTCCCCGCCCGACGCGCTATATCATCAGCTTCGATTCCGATTGATGTACCGCCCCAATAGACGTGGGTGTGAAGGTCTATGAGACCTGGCGTGACAATCTTGCCAGTCGCATCGATCAGTGTTTTTGCGTTGTCGGGGACAATATTATCGTCGATGTGCAAGACCTTGCCATCGGCAAAGGCAACGTCAGCTGTTCGATCGATATCCTGGCCTGGATCGAGAACCCGACCACCTTTGATCAAAACGTCCAAATGTCAGTCCCCCCTTATCCATTCTTATCTGACCAATCTGCACGAAGGCCAATGGGAGCGACAAGATCTCTGAGCAGTGTATCAGTCGGTAGTCGCAACGAAGTCCTCGCTAAACGACGGCTTGAACCTTCTTGTCTTGGCGCATGAGTACATGATTGTCGAGAAAGTGATTCAACCAACGATCCGAACGCGAGGCATGGAGTTCGTAGCCTGAAAAATGCGCATCGCGCGGTTGGGCTCCTTTATCTTGAAATTCGATCAGTCGCTGTGCTCCGCGTTCTGAGGTTGACCAGCGATCGACCATTTCGAGTGTCATCTCCGCATGGTATTCGATGGCGTAGACGTTGTCGCCATAGCGAAAGGCTTGACCCGGAAAAGCATCATTTTCAGCGAGATGGACGGCCTCCTTTGGGATTTCAAAGGTTTCAGTGTGCCACTGATAAAAGACAGTTGGTTCTTTGAGAAAGCTTGCACAGGCCCCTGTCGGCCGAACGTCGAAATAGCCAATCTCAACTAAACCATCGTCATGCTTGCCAACCTTTGCACCGAGCACCCGGGCGATCTCTTGAGCGCCAAGGCATATACCGACGAGCGGACAATCACTGGGAAGAGCAGAGCGCTCAAGCCAGTTCAATTCGGCCCTGATGCCTTCGAGGTGATCGTCATTGGCGCTCATGGGACCACCAAAGACAATGGCTGCAGCGTAATCGCTAAGATCTGCCGGAAGCGGGTCGCCGAGATTGGGGCAGCGCCGGTCCAGGCTATAGCCGCGATCAGTCAAACACTCGCCCACTTTACCCGGCGTTGAATGCTCTTGGTGGACGACGATCAGGACGCGTTTGGACATGAAAAGAATCTTCCATGCAACATGTTGGAGTTCTTGGCTTTCTACAGCAATTCCGACTTGCAAAACTAGTGCCAAACTGCTGCGCTTCTGCCATCGCAATCTGAACTTACGGTTGGATGTGTTGACACATGACCATGCGGCAAGCGCGCTTTCAGCTACACGTTGAAACCAAAGGGCAGGGCTTCTACGACATTACCGATCGCGTGGCGACCTTTGTCAGCTCTCAGCGATTTGGCATTGGCGTGCTAACTGTCTTTCTTCATCACACGTCTGCGTCTCTTATGATCCAGGAGAACGCGGATCCTACCGTGCAAGAGGACTTCCTGGCGTTCTTCCAGCGCCTTGTTCCCGAGGACGGATGTTCATATCGGCATGGCTATGAAGGTCCGGACGACATGCCTGCGCATATCAAGAGTGCCCTAACAACAGTGCAGCTGAGCATCCCGATCAGTGATGGTGCACTGGATCTTGGCACCTGGCAGGGCGTCTATCTGATGGAACATCGTTATCAGCCCCATCGGCGGCGGATCACATTGCATGTGATTGGGGACTGACAGTTGATGTCCGTTTTACACCGGCGAGAAGACGTCAATCGCGCTATCGAATCCGCGTAATTGGAAGCTTCCACAAGCTTTGAGAGAACGTTGGCAAGCCTCAGCGAACGCGGCAGATGTTAAGATTGGGTAACCGAGGTCACGGGTGAGCGGTTCCAATCGAGCCGTCAAATTGATGGCAGGACCAATTGCCGTGAAGTCCAGTCTGCTTTGACTACCAATGTTGCCGTAGAGGACGTCACCTAGATGAAGGGCCATACCACAGCGGAGGGTGCCTTCGAGGTCGACGTGAAGCTGATGTTGCGCCTCGTTTGCTGCTTGTAGTGCCGCATCGCATGTTGTTCTAGGGTCATCGGTAATGGGAAAGATCGCGAGCAATCCATCTCCGATAAACTTGAGAATTTCGCCTCCTTGAGCTTCGATAGCTGGAACAAGACTATCGAAATAGCTGTTCAGTGTGCCGATTACGTCTGAAGGATGGCGCTCATTACTCATCGCTGTGAATCCACGCAGGTCAGCCATGAGAATGGCAGCGTAAATGGTCTCAATATCACCACGTCTAATTTGACCATCGAGAATGCGAAGGCCCGTACCATGGCCGACATAGGCATCGAGCAACGTTCCAGCGGTTCTGGTGAGCGCGTAGATCTCAGCGATGCGTGCAAGCGGTTCGCGTACGGCCATGAGCGATGTTATATCATCCTTATCAAACCCACCCGCTCGTCGTGTACTCCAACTGATGGCATGATGCTGGCCATTTAGGAAGTCGAGTGAATAAATGATGTAGTCAGTGAAGCCCTCAGCTCGAAAACTCTCGACAACATTGTAGTCGGTCTGGCAATCCTGACGTTCGAGGTGGAGCCGAATGACACCACCGGTTCGTTGGACAGCGGCGACGGGGCTCTTCAAGAACGTATCACGTTCCAGCACTTCATAAGATGCCTCATTGACCTGGACTCCCTCATTGTGGTTCCAGAGAAATCGGCGTCCCATAATGTTGGGATGGAGTGTCCGAACAAAAACCGCGCATCGATCGATATCTAGACCGGCAGCATGGAGCTGATTACATAGCTGCTCAAGAACGTCTTGTGGTTGCGAGGCCGTTCGTGCGCCTTCCGTCAACCAAGCGATCGTTGATGCGACAGTTGGAGAAGGCCGATGGTTCATATGAAAACTGCCTAAAGACCAACATGTTAAACTGAAACGGGCTATATCTCTATGACGATGTCACCTGCCTGGCTCATCGATCACCTGGGTATGCAGCCGCATCCTGAAGGTGGTCACTATGTTGAGACCTTTCGCGACGCACCAGCAAGCGGTGATCGAGGTGCCGTTACCTGTATCCACTTCTTGTTGCAGGCTGGCGAAGTCTCTGCATGGCATCGCATTGACGCGACCGAGATTTGGCACTTCGCAGCGGGAGACCCTTTAGTCCTAACATTGTCCCAGAATGGTCACGATTGCGAGGCACGTCATCTCGGCGCCGATCTTAGAGCCGGCCAGTGCCCACAGATTATCCTTCCGCCTCACTGTTGGCAAACGGCGGAGACCGTTGGCCGTTGGACCCTAGTGAGCTGCATTGTTGCTCCGGCCTTTACATTTGAAGGGTTTGAACTGGCACCGCCAGACTGGCGTCCAAGCCCACGTTCTCGGAACCACTAAGCTGAACATTCTACGAAAGGAAGTCTTTCATGCGACTCGGGGGTATCCGTTGGAGTCAGCTATCATCTTTCATCGCCTTGCTCGGTCTTTCAGCTTGTGTCATGGGATCGGTTGAGGACGAGGGTTTGAAGTCGGCCATCCGAGAGCACTACGCAGCACACGCAACTGAGGAGCAAGGTGCTTGCCGAAGTCCGAAAATTGATACCATTCAGGAGCATCAAGCGCTGGAGACTTCCGTTGATGGCGATGAGGTGATGCTCGTTCGCTATAGCTATTACGATCGGCACGCTGACATGGACAAGGCCTGGGATAAGCTCGTGTATTTGAGCCAGCCGTGCGGCGGTATCGCAGAACGACGTTTTGTGCTGGCGAAAGGCCCCCTCGGTTATCGTGTCAAGGAGATGAGTGGCGAACGCCATTGGGAGGAGAAAACGCGCTGACATGGCTGACGATCTATACAGCGTGCTTGGGGTTTCGCGGCAGGCGAGCCAAGACGATATCAAGCGCCAATACCGGAAGCTCGCGAAGGAATTGCATCCTGATCTAAACCCAGGCGACGAAGCGATTGCCGAACGCTTTAAGAAAGTGAGCGCCGCGCATGCCATCCTGTCTGATCCAAAGAAGCGTGCAAGTTACGACCTTGGTGAGATTGATGATGAAGGGCAAGCGCGTCAGCGATATGGCCAATACCGAGACTTCGGCGGCAGTGCCGGCGGGGGCGCGGGTTTTGACGATTCGATCCTCGAAGGCCTTTTCACGGAAATGTTCGGTCGCGGTGCCGGCCAAGGCTTTCGCGCCGCTGAGCGCGGCAGCGATGCCGCCTATAGCTTGAAGGTTGACTTTCTCGAGGCTGCCAAAGGAGCAAAGAAACGCGTGGCGATGGGCGATGGGCAGGTCCTCGACATCGCAATTCCTCCCGGTATCGAAGAAGGGCAAACGCTCCGGCTGCGGGGCAAGGGTAGGCCGGGCGTTCGCGGTGGACCTTCTGGTGATGCCATGGTCGAAATACAAATCCGCTCACACCCTCTGTTTGAGCGCAAGGGCCGAGATATCCATATCGAGCTTCCAATTTCCTTAGGAGAAGCTGTGCTTGGGGCCAGGATCGATGTGCCGACCATCGATGGTCCAGTCACGATGAGTGTACCAAAGGGCTCGAACAGTGGCAGTGTTCTCCGCTTGAAGGAGAGAGGTATTGCTGGTCCGAAGGGCGGTGCTCGAGGCAACCAATATGTCCGTCTTACCGTTTCGCTGCCACCTTCACCGGACAGCGAGCTAGAGAAGTTCCTTGAGCGCTGGTCTGCCGAACATCCTTACAACCCACGTAATGACTTGCGTGATATCTAAAGTGGCAATGACTCGAAGCATGCAGAAGGATTTCCCACTGAATGACTTGACGGCTACAAGAATACCCCTTAGCTAATCTCAACCCGTGCGGGCGCATAGCTCAGTTGGTAGAGCAGCTGACTCTTAATCAGCGGGTCCAAGGTTCGAGTCCTTGTGCGCCCACCAATCTTTTCAAACGGTTAGGTGGATACGTCCGAACTTAGAAAGTAATGGTGTCGCCACCATGTCGCCACGAGGTTCGATTCCGCAGTTTGCCTCCAGCTAGATTTCATCGATGAGTTTGTGGCCATTTCTAATGAGGAGGCGCATCGCACACCTAAAGGCGATCGCCTCAGCGCCCCAATGACCGTGTTTCCAGGCATTACGATTACCTTTAGGTGCACCAGGGTTGGTGCCGCCATGCATTCGGCAGCGACGTTTCCCTCGAACCGCCGGCTGCCGACATGGATGCCCTGATCTCGTCTTCGCACCGCATCGCGGCGTTTTATTCAATCGGTCGACCGGTGGCATGGGATTGTTCCTTATGGTTTTCAGCCTTCCCGCCCTTTTCGTGATGCACGGAACCGACGATGGCTTGTCCGCCTTGGTGCACGTGAACATGCTCAACCGTCACCTTCTGCTGCCCCTTGCCGCGGTAGCGATTGAGCGCCTCGAGTAGCTGGGCATGGGTGCGGCTGAGCTTGCCGGCGTGGTTAAGTGATGCCTGGCGTCCTTCGAAGGTCTGGTCCTTGAGCATGGCACGGCGATAGCATTCCATGGCGGCTTGATGGCTCGCCACCATTTGGGCCGCAAGCATCGCTTCCGTCTCGTCTCGAGGCGCGATGCCATGCATGGCGGCTATGACGCCATTCGCTGCGCCGTCAAGGCTCTCGCCATCGGAAAGCCTGACTGAATTCAGAAGTTGGCCAAGGAGCATGTCGGCGAACTGGCCACTTGTTGTGCCGAAGACATTCTGAAAGTTCATATACCACATGGCTTGCGAGACATGGTCATGGCTTACCTCTGCTCTGCCATTTGCTTCCTGAACAATTCTGACCTTGGGTGCAGGAGGATGTTGCAAGCCTCGCTTGACCCATTGGTCCGCTGCCTTTTCTTCGGCTGGAGACATTTCATAGTCGCCGAGCTTTCGAGGCTTCTTGGCGGCAGCTTCAAGGTGGGCTGTCACAGCCTGTTTTCCCTTCCTCATGATCGATGGCTCCTTCGTTGAAGTTATTAGGCTTATGCTTTCGTTCTGTCTGACTTAATCCTGGTCCAGCCAGCCAGACCAAGTTCGATATGGCTCGGACCTCGCCAATGGTCAGCACGACACCGGGAGGTGGGCTCGGTGTCCGTGTTCGGCCGTCGTGTCCGCCTGTCCGCCTGTCCGCCTCTCTAAGAAGAGAGAGGCGGACGGACGTCTAGAAACACCTGTCCGCGCGGACGCTGTCCGGGTTTCTGGAGAACATGAAAGCACAGAAATGCTGAGGTTTTCCGGGGCCATGCGGGCGATGTCCGCTTGGATGTCCGGGTTCTTCGAGCATGGTTGGGTGTCCGGGTTTCCTTTGCTACCCCTGGGCGAATAAATCGGTGTTGAGATAGGTGACCGTCTCAGCGCACCCATCGACCGCAATCAGCCCTTTGGCAGCCAGCTGCTGCCTCAGATCTGAAACACGCTGTCGCTTCGAAGGATGATCGACGTCGATGGCGCCACTCTTGACCGCAAGGTTGCTGAACTCGGCGAAGCTGATCGTCCAGCGCTTGGTTGAAAGGCATTCGGCATGGAGGGTCTGCATCAGCGAAGATTGCCGTGCGTTGAGCGTTCCAGCCCTCGGCCTGCCTGCTTGACCGACTGGCTTCGTCTCACCCGGCATGACCAAGGCACCCTTCACCTCGTTCCCTTCGTCATTCGCGCCGACTACCACGGTTTCGAGCTGAAATGTCAGAATGTCGCCTGCCTTACCGTCCTTCAGGTGAGCGAGCTCTAGAGAGAATAGACCATCGGCGACTCTTTCGGCATGAAGGCGAACATCAGCGGCATTCATGAGTGAGCCATGTCCTCGCGGCAGATTACCGTCCTTCGGGGTGTGATGTGTTGCTAAAACGCTCGCACCCGTCGCCTCGCGCAGCCGATCGCAGCGGGTGACGAAGGCCCCCATGTCACGCGGTCCGTTCTCGTCACCACCGGCAAGGGCGCGCGACACGGTATCGACTTCGATCAGGCAACAAGGACCCAACTTTTCTGAGGCTGCTTGGATATTCGCGATAATCGCCTCGACATCTTCGTCCGCGTGGCAAAGGTCAATGCGCATGGGGATCGTGCGAAAGGGTAGGTCATCGGCGAGATTGATCCCATGATTTTGTGCCCATGCCAGAAGGCGCAAATGAACACTATGGCCGCCTTCAGGGGCTAGGTAGACGACGAATCCGGGTTTCGTCTGCCGGCCATGCCAAGAATGGCCATGGGCAATGTGCATGCCGAGATCGACGCCGATGAGTGTTTTGGACGAGCCGCTGGCGCCATAAAGGAGGACGAACATGCCCCGCCCCATGATCCCCTCGACCATGTCGAGCTGAGCACCTTGCCATGTCCATGCACTTGGCGGGAGAAGCCTTAGCTGATTTCGCCGCTTCTGAGGCTCGCCTGACCGTTCGTCGTTGAGGCCACAATGGTCAGCGTGAGATGAACCCTGTTGACGTGGGAACTCATTGAATGAGGCAGCATGGTCGATTGCGGATCTCAAGTCGGCATCGCTTCGGCGGCGCAACATCGTCATGAGCTGATGTCCTCGGCCGCCATATCGGCAAAATCTGTACCTTCCCTTTCGGCGGTCCATATCCGCACCGAGCGCGCCGGGTCGAGACCGGCTTCAACGTAGCGACGCGCCAAAGCCAGTGCCGCTTCGATGCCTGGCCTCTTTCCAGTCCGCGGGTTACGCTGATCGTGATCAGCAAAGATGGTGATGGCGTCGATGCCTGGCAGTACTGGGAAAGCCGCGAGATTGCCGGCATCAATGGTCGCCCAAGCTGGCCTAAAGCCGCGTGCGGCAGCAAGCATGGTTTCGATACCCTCGCCTAGGGCAAGGCCCGAGATGACCTCCTCGTCTGGCCAAAGCCTGATCACGCCATCTCGTTTGCGATGTCCTTTGAGGAGCAAGCGTGGCCTGTCGATCGGTGCTTTGCTTCCAGGGTGAGACGCACCGATCCAGGTCCGATGAAGGCTTAAAGGTTTGCAGCTTCGAATGTCGGTGATCAGCGCAACCAGTGCCGGGCCGATCCAGCCCGATGGGTGCTGCATTGAAGAATGCCACCTTAGATCTCCATCGACCGGCGGCAGTGTGCACCCTCGTGCTCGAAGATAGGATCCTGCAGGATCAAAGGTCTCGATGGGCCGAGCCGCTTTCCAAAGTTTACGCCCATGGTCATCAAGCGATTTTTCACCGCTGCCAGGCTTCCGATCGGGTATCGACCGATTGGACTGTTCCGAGCGCGGTACCGCTTCAACATCGGCATTTGAACCTCGTTTCAGCCAGCCGATGGCCGCACGTCCAGTCAATCCGGTTTCATGCCGGATAAGATCCAACACACCGCCACCTCTACCAACCTCATGATCAAAGAAGGTGCCGTTGGAGAGATTGACCGACAGCGAGCCTTTCCGACCAAAGCGAAGGTCTTGCGCAGCTGATAGACGATGGTTTGGTTCGCCGAGGAGTCGTCTTGCAACCGGTCCAATCCAATGACTGAGCTCCAAGTCTGTCTCGAGCGTCATCATCAGGCACTCTTGGTCTGGTGATGATGGTCGCTGGTGCTGTGTCGCTTGTTCTGCTCAATTAAGGTGTCAAGATCAACGCGGTCGTAGAGAACACGCCCGAGCAACTTGGTGTAGGGCGGGCCATCGCCATAGACGCGCCGCTTGGCCAGCCAACCCACGGTCACACCAAGATAACGAGCCGCCTGAGCGGGGGGCAACATGCGCTTGTCCATGATTGTCACTCCGGTGAACAGAATGGAATGACAATGAAACTTTCAGAGCTATGGCGGGGCAGGGCGGGTTTTTAAGAGCGAGCTTTTTCTTCGATTAGGGCCCGCGGATTGCGTCGCTCTCTTATAGCTTTGGACATGGCGGTGGCGAGAGCGTCTTTGGATTGGGTAGGACGTCGAAAACACGGTGGAAATGCATCCTGCAGAGCCCAGACAAACTCAACGAAGCGCGATGGCGGGCCGTCATCGCGCCACTTCTTCCGTCCTTTGGAAATGGTCACAGGAAAGTGGTGCAGCCTGCCAAGTTCGCTAAGTAAGAAAATCATATCTTGCCATGCGCGGCCCTCCCTATGACTCAGCCTGTCCCGAGGCTCCTTTAGTTCCATTCTTGCTCGTTCGCACGCGGAGATGAAATCACCTAGGCTATCGAGCAAGGCTCGATATGTCTGCCAATCGGTCCGGTCATCACCTTCTGGAAGATGGGAGACGATCAGCCTTCGCGCCTGAAATGCCGCGTCATCTTCTGGATTGTCGAACGACTTGATCAGCGCGTTTTGAAATCGATGGGCGGTTTGCTCAAGTGGTACGAGGTGTTTCTCGACATCCAAGACGAAAGGAGCGCCACGCTCGAAGGGCTCACGGTCAAAATAGTGATCGACGATCGTCTTGATGCTGCACCGCTGAGCTTCGGAAAATGTCACACGCCAGGCGGTCGCTAAGCGATGCCAGTGATCGTCGATGCAGATATTGACGATGGCTTTGATTTTCAAAGCGCTATCTTGGTTGATGCCCTTGTTTGCTGCTTTGAGGATCGTCTCAACCTCGGCCCGTTCAGCTGCATTAAGCAAAGGCAAAATGTTCCGTGCGCCTAACAGATTGCCTGAGCAGATCTCTTCGGCATCGACCGGCTGAAGGAATTGCACGAGACCGGCAGCGCTCGCCATGTGGTAGCGAGCGCGGCGGCTGGCTCGCTGCCTGGGTTGATTATTCGACATATGAGCGCTCCCGGAGAACAGCCCGATAGAGATACCGACATGCCAGAGCAAGCAGACAGGCTCTTCCAGTTCTGGTCAGGAAATCCCTGCATCACCTTAGCTCTGTAGTCACATGCAAGCGTGTATGCAATGAGCACTATATGTAAGCAGCAACCTTTGCCGACTTCGCACGGTTCAGGTCCGATATGTGATTGCCGACTGCTGATTTGCCAAATGGCCCTTGGCCTGCAGAGAGTGCCACGGTGCGCATCGCGACCTCGCTCAATATTTAGACCCAAGGGAGCCTCTAGGCGTTGTCTCCCAAAACTAAAAGAGGCACATTCACAGCACTGTCCAGTAGTATAAGAAGGCCTACCTTAGACTGGAATTGGAAGGCCTTTCGAATGTCTGGCTTAGATCCAAATCAATCGATGCTATACTTCGCCACTTGGAACCGTCATGGTGTTTGTGGGTTCGAATCTGATGGCAAGTGCTATCACATCACAGGTATGGATGCCGGCTACCCAGTCACAGATCAGAGCAAATTCGTTGATCTCTTTGACTCGGATGACGCTTGGTCTGCTGCTGTGTTTCCGCAAGATGGCTGCCGGCGACCATGCTGACTCCGTCTGCAAGCACGAAGGTGATCGCTGCCAAAGAAGGAATTGCGGCCCAGATGATCGGTGTCCATCGAAGGCGCGACGGACGGATGCTCGACAAGCCAGTGCAAATCGAAGATGGTATTCTTTCTGTCCGGTTCGGATAGGCTCAACTAAAATTTGACAAACAGAATGTTTCGAAGTTCAAAGCCTCCGGCCAAAGCTTTTGCAGTTTTGGCCGGATTTTGACAAAGACATGTGCCGTGGGAGTCGACGCGAGGTTTATGTGCGAGATGAAAAGCGGTGCATTTCTAAGAATCACTGAGGATATGAGTGAGGCAGAAATCCTTCACGCCTGCGCGAGGGCTGTGCTGGATAATTCGCCTGACGATATCCAAATGCAGCTCAATGCAGCGGCCAACGCGCGTGGATACCCTTCTGCTCTAGACTTCATCAAAGCAAGCATGAAAGAAGAGCGCAGCCAGTACGACACACTCGAAGGATGGCTTGCAACGCTGCCCGGAGACATCAGTTAAAATGATTAAGTCCGATTAATCGAATTGATAGGTTAAATCATTGCTACGCTGCGGGGGAGCAAGCAAGAGCGGTGGTAAAGGAAAGCCAAGCGCTATTGGCATCAACGCGAACCGTGGAGGAGTGCCCCCGAACATTCTACAAAAGTGGCTGGACATGCCCAGCTGACCAACACGGTCCTCTATGCCACGCCAGCGGCAAGAAAGAGGCTGAGTTGGCTTTAAGGATGTGGATTGATGCCGATCAAACCCGCCTATCGATATCTCTATTCGATCGGCTGGCCCGAACTCAGCGCGTCGGTGCGTTTTGATCGCGTTGGCGGTCGTTGCGAATAGTGTCGCCGGCGCCATGGTCCAACGATCCACCTTCTCGGTGATGGCCGCTGGTTCGATTGGCTTGACGCTATGTGGTGTAATGACCGGGGTAGGGAACTAGACTGGCCAGCGTATGAGGGGTATGCAGCGCTCAAGCAGATAAAGGTGGTGCTTGCAACGGCTCATCTTGATCATTCCCCCGGAAACATTGGCCTGGCAGTCTGAAGGCGCTCCATCCGCGCAGCCATTTTCGTCATGACCACAATGAGCACCGCTGCTGAACTAGAATGCAATTATCAAACGGGTCCGGAAGGATCGGCTCCGGCACGAATTTAGAACCTCCTAACTGCGCAAGTGGGCTCTCTCATTCCAGCGCGACGCGCTCGAGCCGTCCAACCGACTCCGGCCACCTCACTGTTTTGAAAATGAATTGTTGGATTGTTGTCCGAAGATGCTATTTATCCAGGACAACAACAGAAGGGTATTGCTTTGTTGCCTCAATCGGACAAGCCATTGCCGCACAGGATCAAATGATTGGCAACTAAGGTCAAGGTACCTTTTCAAAAAGATAACTTGGGAGCTTCGGCTCAAGAGCTATTAGAGAAATCGGCCAATCTTAGGCAGCTTGTGCTGGAGGCGCGTGAATGCGGCTCGACAACCCTGGATCAGATAAACACAGCGCTGCTTGATTACGATAACTCGTCGGACATTCTTGACAAGTTGATGGATGCCTTCAGTGAGTTAGGCATCAAGGTGCTTGGCGACAACGAGAGCGAGAAGGGCGAAGCTAAAGAAGCGAGTGTTCGTGGTCCGGTTGATGTCAAGGAACTCGGTCGCACGGATGATCCGGTACGTCTGTACCTGCGCGAGATGGGTAGCATTGGACTGCTGTCCCGTGAAGGCGAGATCGCGATCGCCAAGCGCATCGAAGCTGGCCGAAATACGATGCTCGAAGCTCTTTGCCAAAGCCCGCTTGCCATGCAGGCAATTATCAGCTGGCGCGAAGCAATTGGTGAAGGCAAGGTATTGCTTCGCAATGTGATCGATCTCGACGCTACCTACGGTAGTGACTCTTCGGAGAAAGAGGGCACTAGGCCAAGGGACGCCAAGGCAAGTCTTGACAACCACAAGGACGGCCCTGCGATAGAGAGCGACAGCGAAGCATCGGGTGAAGAGGACGATGAGTTCGACGACGGTGCCCTATCGCTCAGGGCGATGGAAGCCTCAGTCAAGGATGGCGTGATCGCTGCTTTCGACAAGATCGCCGACGCATACGATCGGCTTCAGAAGCTGCAGCGGTTTGATGAGGCGCTGAGCGACATGGCTGCACCCCGCGAGCTCAACGCCAAGTACGAAAAAGCAGTTTGCGACGTGGTGAGGCTGGTCAATCAGCTACAGCTGAGGCCCGCTCGTATCGATAGCTTGGTTAAACATCTCTATCAAGTGAATCGCCGACTGAACGGCCTGGAGGGAGAGCTTCTGCGCCTGGCCGAGAGCAGCCAAGTCGACCGCAAGTGCTTTCTCAACGCATATCGAGGCGGCGAACTGGATCCGGACTGGCTGGCCGATGTGGCACGGCTGCCCGATCCAGCTTGGAAGCGGTTCACGGAACAGTATCCAGAAGAGATCATCAAGATCCGCCGTGAGATTGGCCAGATCGCAAGCGACAACGGCCTACATATCTGGGACTTTCGGCGGATCGTTAATCTAGTTCAGCGCGGCGAACGAGAAGCAGGCCTTGCCAAAAAGGAGATGGTAGAGGCCAATCTCCGTCTTGTGATTTCGATAGCGAAAAAATACACCAATCGCGGCCTGCAATTCCCAGATCTTGTTCAGGAGGGCAATATCGGGCTGATGCGGGCGGTTGATAAATTCGACTATCGCCGAGGCTACAAGTTCGCGACTTATGCTACCTGGTGGATCCGTCAGGCGATCACCCGTGCGAATGCTGATCAGTCAAGAACCATTCGTATCCCTACTCATATGGTCGAGGCGACCAGAAGACTGGCCCAAGCGTCACACCAATCTCACCTAGAGTTTGGCCGCGAGCCGACACCAGAAGAGTTAGCAGTCGAACTCAACCTACCACTCTACAAAATCAAGAAGATTATGGAGATTGCCAAAGAACCAATCTCCCTGGAGACCCCAATCGGCAACGATGATGGGAGCGGGCATCTAGGTGAGCTCATCGAGGACGATAGTGCGGTCGTGCCCGAAGAGGCGGCAACGTTGTCGAACCTTCGAGACGCAACGGCCGAGATGTTAGCGACGTTGACGCCGCGCGAGGAGCGGATCCTGCGTATGCGCTTTGGAATAGGCTCAGTTACACACCACACTTTGGAACAGGTGGGCCTTCAATTCTCTGTGACCCGCGAGCGGATTCGTCAGATCGAAGCTAAGGCGCTCAGAAAGCTAAAGAACACCTCTCGTTCCAGAAAACTCCGAGGCTTCCTCAACGGGTAATGCGGTTACGTCACCTGAAGGGTGCTTACTAAATGTGACGCAACTCAATACGAAGCGCTGAGCGTTTTGCAGATGGTCGGCGTTGCTGCGAATCCTGAGCCAGGCGGAGTTCCTTTGTCATGCATGCCACTGGGAACGAGGGCGTCGATGATTTTTCTACCAAAAACATGTCCCCCACTGACCAGAACACCCGGACTAAACGTCCAGAGTAGCTAGCGTAATCGTAAACATACCTCAGCAATCTTGATGCATGCCCACGCGGTTGGGAGCCGACGGAAGAGTTATCGTAAAAATAGATAATTATTGCATTTAAAATTTATTTTTGGTAGATATTAATTCGGCTTCCAAACAATGCAGAGTCGCTACGGAGGATTGCGTGAATCGCTTGGCCATTGATGCACCGATTGCAGTTACAGATGGCGGCCGCAGGGGCAGGCTGCAAGACATCGATCGATATGTCAGTTCCCGAATTCGTCAACGGCGCATCATGCTGGGAATCACTCAACAGGAGATGGCCGATTTGATTGGTGTGACCTACCAACAAGCCCACAAGTACGAAAAAGCAGTCAATAGGGTATCGGCAGGGCGCCTGCATCAGATCGCGCTCGCGCTCGGCGTTGGGATAAGCTATTTCTTCCAAGGGGCTGAACCTGGCGACGATTCGAATTCCCATGAGCAGCGACTAATACCACAACAGCGGCTGCTACTGGAGCTAGCGCGCAACTTCACGTTGGTTAAGAGTCGCAAGCATCAAGAAGCCATTTGTTATTTGGCGCGAGCCCTGAGCCATCGGGATTGAGTGCTGTGGAGAGCAGCGGGCCAGAGATATCGTGAGCCTGCGCTGATTTGGCTATTATTTGATGCTGTCTTAGTGATGAGTATATGTCTAGCTCTGGACGTTCAAAAGCGAAGTAGCGTCTTGTTTTTGGCGGATTTGGATCAAGAGCGTATCTTAGGTTCCGGAGTCCGTGCAGCTACCGATAAGCCTCAGCGCGATGAATGATGAGGTTGGACTATCAGTTGTTCGACTCTCCACTCCCAGAATTCGATACTGGTATCGCTAAACTTTGTTCTCCTTCTATAGGATCGAACGTTGCTCTGATGGGCGGGGAGACATGATGACCTGAACCCTGTCCCTTCTGCTCTGCAGCGTCTTGCCAAGATCTCGTGGAATTGAAGGAGTGACCTATAGGCATCTGCGGTGTCAGCCGTCACCAACGGAGCTCCGTTTCCGGCCCTCCTGGCAGCCATAGTCTGCTCGCGTTCTCAAGCCAAAGCGGACGTTTGGCTCGCACCCCAATGCCTTCGAATCAACTTAACAATTTCAGTGCAGGAAGAGGCGCTACCTGTTGACCCGACAGCGCCTCATCCTTCCTAATCCCTACAAGTTCAGTTTGGAATGCTGAGGTTTTCCGCTGACGACTTGCCGTTGCGGCCCGGCACGAGTTCGTATTCGATCTGCTGACCCTCCGAAAGACCTTGAAGGCCCGCACGCTCGACAGCGGTGATATGGACGAAGACGTCCTTCGAGCCATCTTCTGGTTGGATGAAGCCGAAACCTTTAGTGGCGTTGAACCATTTGACTGTACCTGCGGCCATAACTTGCTCCTTCGCATTATGTCTGCACGGGGCAAGCTTGGCTGGATTGCGAAAAGATTGCCGCGGATGTGCTCTTGGGACCGTCTGGACCGTAACTGATCGGTGAGATTAAGCAAGACGAGGAACGACTTTTGGTAAAATTGCTTCGCAGCTAGAAGCGCATTGTTATCTATGGTTGTCTTCGCAGTCAGTGCCAGCCAAGCTCCAATTCGTGATGATAGATTGAGGCGGACACCCAAAAACGAACGCGGTGATGCCCGCCTCCTGATAGATCTACCCGCCAACGATCACGATTAGCCGAGCTCGGAGATCATCTCAGCACAGGCCTTTGCCACGTCTTTGCTGCCGGCGTCGCTTCCGGGCATCGTCGCCCACCCACCTTCTTCGATGTAGGCGGCGCGTTGGAACGATCTAATGTCATTCAGTTCGCTGAGCCTGCTGTCGGAGTCGGACTGCTGCTGGAATTGGGCTACGCAGATCGGCGCTAGGGCGCCAACCACAGCCGAAGCTGCACGATCGCTCGCCATCTCTTCGGCAGTACCACCGGTTACCCAGCCAGCCCAGCCAAATCCAACAATCGCCAGCGCCACGGCACCACCAATTGCGCCCATAACGATGGGCTTTGCCTGTTCATAACTTATCATGAGGACGTCCTTTCGATCGGACGCAGGAACGGCAATCCTGCGCATCGTCAAAAATACTAACACAGTATTTTTTTCTCGTAAGTTTTATCTCTGTGAGATGTGACAAAATAAGTTTCTTATTATTCCCGATAATTATTTCGATTTTTTCATTGCAAGATTCACTCGGTATTTTGTATGGCAAAAACAAAGACTTGTGAACTTTAAACTATCATTTCGTGGTGAGTTCCTATGAAATCGTTTGCTATCCGTCTCGGAATGTGTTCTGCTCCAATTTCAACTGCCGTGTGTGGACAACGAAAATATCGTTGGCGGCCTTTGAAGGGCCAACTGGCTGCGTGGCCAGTGTACTTTGATAAAAACCACCGGCAGTCCGTCCATACCGACAGCCTTGAGGCACTACACGGTCGAGCACAACAGCTTCGTGACGTGGAGGTCGTTCGTCGGCCCTGCTCGTCATTCTTAGGTTGATCGCAGCTACTTCATCACCGCGAGATGCTGGCGGATATGGAAGGAATGGATAATGCGTTCTACCAAATCGAGGCCCCAACGACGGGCGTCAGGCAATGCTACGCGGGATCTCACGGTGATGCAGGAGATCGAGAAAGAGCAAAAGGCGCGTGAAAAAAATACGGCACGTCTTCGTGCACTTCGCCTAGCCAAAGAAGCCGACGACAAGGAACGCTCGGAACGGATTAAAGCTGAGAAGCTTGTTGCCATCGAGCGAGCGGTCAATCCATCCGGGAAGAAGTCAGCGCGTTCCCAGCAACGGTCTGAGGTCGATATAGTCGATTCAAAAGACGGCCCAATGCAACGTGGTTAGATGCAGGCCGGAGGTGGTCCAAGTGGCGTCGCCTACGCGAGTTCGACGATCTCAACTGGTTTCCATTGCTTTGATCGGCTTACTTCTCGGCTGTGCGCCCGAATCAAACTCGAAAGACAGCGTCGCCAGCACGGCGTCGGTCGAGTCACTCGCTGAGGCTTACCACCTTGATAGTGGCGATCGGCTGCGTATCAACGTCTTTCGCCATGTCGATCTCTCTGGCGAGTTCGTCCTAGACGGCAACGGCAATCTCGCCCTGCCATTGATCGGGGAGGTCCAAGGGGGAGGCCGGACGCTGCGAGACCTCGAGAGTCAGATCGAGATCGCGTTTGCTGAGGGGGGCTTTCTAGTCAATCCCCAGGTCAGCGTCGAAGTGTTGAGCTATCGACCATTCTACATTTTGGGCGAGGTCAACCAGCCTGGAAGCTATCCCTATGTCACCGGTATGACGGGAATTACGGCGGTGGCTATGGCTGGCGGATTTACCTATCGCGCAAGGCAGTCGAGCATGAGCGTGCAGCGGCGCGGCGAGAATGAACAACGTAGCATGGGGCTCGCGAGCACGGTCCTGCCGGGCGACATCCTCAACATCGAAGAGCGTTTTTTCTGACGAAAGCCACCACGCGCTTAATCTCCCGGCGCCGCAGTTGCGCCGATTGCAAGTCTAGCTAAGGCAGCAAAGTCCATGAAATTCTTTCCGGAACCCAGCCCTTACAATATAGCGCTTGGAGTTGCCGTTATGTTTCTAATCGGTGTAATCGTGCTTGCATACTTCCTTTCCTGAGGCTTCTAATTGATCAGATCAGGCTGATAATTGCCAATCTGCAATTTACTGGGCGGCCAATCGAACCGTCGAGTTCCAGCGATCCGGAATGATCCACTCCACTTGTCCTATGACGGGGCGTCTAGCGATCGACTTTGACTACACCCGGTGTCCTTTAAAGATGCGGTACACTTTCAGATGATCGCGGTACGAACCAAACCGACGATCGCTAATGTTGTCCCGTCGGTATTTCTGACAGAGAGTCACTCATTCGAAAAGTCATCAGGCACACGAACCGCAAACTGACGTTCCCATGGGTCAACATCCTGCCCTTCGGACATTGCGTCGATGAATGTTCGAGTGATGATATCAGTCGTCTGCCAGTCGGCGACGTCGTGAGCATGAGCGATTGCCTGCTCGAGCGCAGGCGCAAGATCGACTGTGCCATGTTGAACCTGTATCGTTAGCTCACGTAATCGGATCTCTCCATAGCAACAAGCGACACTATAGGCGTTCGTTAAACGAAGTCGTTCAATTCGGCCGCTGTGCATGGTCCAGACACTATCAATACAAGACTGCTGTCGACGCAGTGTGATTCTTCCATCTTCACTAGCTTCGAGAATCTCGAAGGTTTCATCTTCCTGATCCTGAATTAGAGCCAGCGCTGGCGCACGGGTCGTTTCCGCCCAAGCGTTCATGGCCGTCTCAGCGACGGAGCGTTCGCGATGGATCACGGAATTTGCCCACGATATGAGCCGTGACAAGCATAAATGAGGCCCTCAGGCGATGATCGAGATGGGCGTCCAATCCCCGCTGGAGTTAAATCTAACCTCGAAGTGTATCGCGGCATGTCAATCATGTAAGCACCTCCGCCTGCTTGCTCAGCCTGCGCAGATCGTCAAGCGTGCGGGATATGAGCTCCTTGCAACGAGGGCTTTGCCCATATGGCGTGGTGGCCAGCAGCTGAATCAAATGCTGTGCCTTTGCAGCTGCCGCCGGCCAATTCTTGGATGGCGCCGCCAGGAGCAATCGTTCCATATCTTCCTCGCGACGCAGCAATATGATCCGCTTGGCCTGAAATTGCAGAAGGCGCTGTCGCCGTAGTTCCGTAGCCTGCTGCGCAGCCATGCCTCGATGCCCATCAAGCTCGATTGGATCGTTCGCCATCCCCTTATCCCTTTAGTCGGTTGCCTCAGTTAAAACTTGCAGTGCTGCAAACGCTTCAAGCGAACGTCATAGACCCAGGCGGCGTGCCATCGAGTTCCGCTCGATGTTTTAAGCTGGTCGATTTAGCTATCTGAACACCTGTCCTTCAGAGCTTGCAAAGAACGCCGTCCCTTCAGGCAAGTTCGATCTCAGAAAGGCCTGGCAGAAATCCTCGATGGGGCAGTGCTCGTTCCTAGTAACCTGAACATCGAAAACTCTGTTCAACGATGGCGTCCTTGAGGTCCATATTGCTATAGGCATCGCAACAAGAATAATTTGCATCGTTCTTGTGATCCCATGCCCTTCAATGTCTTTTGATTCCTCGTCACTGGGATTCTGATATAGATCGTCCATATCAGTCGATCCCATCGCATGCCCTCCTATGTCATTCGATAATAAATCTCTTATCAGCAGCCTCGAGAGTTTTTTAGGTGAACTATGAATGCAACTCAGGATATTTTTTGCAGATGCAACTCGTTTTATTTGAGATTTATCGGCAGAAATACAAGAACAGCATTGTGAATTAATCTCTGACGACGTTATAGAGACTACTTATGGCCCGTAGACTTTCAATGAGAGAGGCGAGGGAGGGTAATGCCTGACCCTAAATGTCGGGCTACCTTTGGGCTTTTGACCGCGGTGATTATAGATCCGCGTGGCCAAGATATTGGCACCTTTCCTCTGCGCCATTCACAATCGACTCGATAGCGGAAAGCCTCGCTTCGAAGTTCGTGTACGCTTTTAGTGTCATTGGCAATAGGCTTCGCGTGATGCGAACAGTTTGTTGTCAAAGCCCGCTAACAAAAAGATGCTGTCGAAATAGTGCAGAACTACGCAAGTCGGCTCACTAGAATTTCTAAAATGGCACGACCCTGACGGCTGCCTTTCGTTTGGTTGTTGCCGCTTTTCTCGCGACGAGTTGACATAACGCTACTCCAGCGCGACATCCCCGCGACTCCGATCTGAGCCGATGAGAGCTCAGCGCTATCCATTTTGCGAAAAGGGCACGACGCTTGCCTTCTTGCTCGGCTCGATTGCCGTCATGACATGCTCACCCCACGCCACGAGCGCAACCTTCGCTTCGGCTTCGAAGCGATACCGTTGATAGTTGCCGACGATACCGGCGCGCGAGCCGGATACATGCCCCAGCACGGTCTCAATAACCTCCAGGCGGACGCCGAGCCGCTGCAGACCAGTGGCGACCGTGCGTCGGATATCATGAAGCCGCCAAGCGGGCACAGGCTCGCCATGGGCAAACGCGATGACCTTGTCCAATCGCGGCTTGGCACGCCCCACATTGTCGAAGCGCTTCTCGCCAGTGAAGCTGAAAACCACGTCGCCATCCTCGAACCGGGGAAGGGAGTCCAGCAGATCTAGCGCTTGTGGCGATAGGGGAATGGTCCGCCCTTCGTTTGCCTTCGACCGTTCGGCTGGCAGGCGGATCACGTCGCCGTCGATCTCGGACCATGATAGGCTGAAGATCTCTTCACGACGAGCTCCGGTCAGGATGAGCATCTGCACTGCGCTGCCGAAGGGATAGCCAGTCTGTTCGGCGGCCTGCCACACCGAGGCCAGCTCCTCGTTACTTAACACGCGCTCTCGTTTGGTCTCGGGTACGACCTTCTCGACATGGGCCGCCGGGTCATTTTCGATAATGTCGCGGCTTGCCGCCCATTTGAGCAACCGCTTGACGTGGGCTAGCACACGGTTGGCCATGATCGGCGCGCCACGGTCAGCGATACTGTCGATCAGAAGGATTACATCTCGCTTTCGGATCTCATCGATGGAGCGCTTGCCCCAAGCTGGCAGCACGTCATGTCCCATGATCCGCTCGACTTCCTTGCGCGACCGGTTCTTGGCCTGATCGCGTTTCAGCCATTCCTCGACCACAGCCGCCACGGTTCGTCTTGTGGCGCGCATGCGTGCGTCTAGGGGATCGTTGCCCGCCTTGACGGCCGCCAATAGCTCCAGCGCCTTTTCGCGCGCCCGTGTTGGTGTCCAGGGCGCGCCGTGGCGGCCAATTGTGATCCGCCGCTTGGCGACCGCACGCCCGTAACCGGGGCGGTATTCGAGGAAATAGCTACGGGTGCCGCTCTTGCCGACATAGAGGCCAAAACCTGGGAGCTTGTCATCGTAGTGCCGCCCGAGAGCAGCTGAGTCGACAAAGCGTTTATTGATTGCTGGCATGATTCCCTCTTGGTATCGCCACCATGTCGCCACGAGAGAGGAAATTCATAGCATGTAACAGAACGCGGTGGAATCATGTGATGATGAATTACAAGGAGTTATGGTGCCCAAAAGCATGGATAGGAACATAGAGGAACGTTCGTCACGATAACTCTTAATCAGCGGGTCCAAGGTTCGAGTCCTTGTGCGCCCACCAATCTCTCCGTGTGTCCAGCCCGGACACATAGGTAACAGAACGTTCCTAAGACATAGGTGACAACCTCGAGCCGAACGGGTTGTCGATTGTTTGCAGGGTTTTCTGTTCC
>JANQPX010000052.1 GCA_028285265.1 Geminicoccaceae bacterium | reverse complement strand
GGCGTAACCCTCGTTCAGGTCTCAACGACCTTATCCAACACGTCGGGGCGGACCACCGCTATTGATGGCTCAACGCCCCAAGGCAAACATCTGGTCTAGCTCTTAATCAGCGAGGTGTTGTCAACTTGAGGCCTGAAGATCGGGAGAGTTGAGTGCTGCAGGCGGTCGGTCAGGCTGATTGTTCCGACTTGGTGACCTCTAGCCAGATCGAGAATGCTTGGTCTCGATCAGCACGGAAGTCGGAGGCGGACTTTTGATGGCGTTGGAGGGGGAAGAGGTTGGCGACGCGTTCATGAATGGCGAGGAATTGTTGGGCCTGCCTGGGTGATTTGATTCGATGTCGTCATGGGTCGATTCATAATCACCCGATAGACGCTAGACAACGCACTCACGCCTCAAGTTGACAACACCCTCTGTCATTCTTCATCCGGATAAGGCGTAAGTCACCGCTACTACATCTTCCACAGGCTCTACCAATGTACGCCGTTAGGGCAAAGGATAAGAGGCCGCTTGCTGGTCGGCCAGGTGGCACTACGATTTTGATGTTTGTTGCAACCTTCTTATTCAACCTTTCTTGCTGGTGAGGCCATGAGCTACGGCGATCGGATCACAATCAAAACAGGAAAGCGCGATGGCAAGCCATGCATTCGGGGGCTGCGTATCACCGTTTACGATATTCTGGAGTACTTGGCATCCGGCATGTCTGAGGATGAGATTCTCTCGGATTTCCCGGATCTTGAGCGGGCGGACATCCGGGCGTGTCTTACTTTCGCTGCTGATCGTGAAAAGAAGCTGGCAACGGCATCGATCTCCTGAAGCTGCTCTTTAATCAGAATCTGCCTCCGAGATTGGTCACAGCGCTCGCCTAGCTCTACCCGGGCTCAGAGCATGTCCGTAATCTAGGCCTTGCCAGCGCGAACGATCTCTCAGGATTCACATAGCGTCCGGCCCGAACACATAGGTCCAGTCCGAAGTCATTAAACTTGACGACCCTAGAGCTTGGCGTGCGCCAACTCCTCATAGGCTGGCATGGCGGCTTGCATCAATCGGGTCTGGTCGTCGGTCAGGTGGGGCAAGTCGCCTTCGGGTGCAGCAAACCCGGTTGAGCGGTGCACCGCGTCATACCAATGCGGCGCCCAGATGCCATCAAAGGTCTTCGGCCCTCGGGGCCAGGACAGCATAGCGTCATCCCAGGGCAGACCAATTTCATCGCAGAGCTTTCGCAACATGGTCTCGGGGTTCAAACGAATGTCAAAGGCCGAAACCACAGGGCCGGGAAAACGCCGATAGAGCGCCAGCTGCTGCTCAAACCCAATGTCGTCCAGGGACGGATTCTCGCGCTTGGCGGCATAGCTTGCAATCACCCGTGCTGGGTGGCGCAGCAAGTGGATATGGGTGAACCTTGCGGCCCAATCCATCGGAAAACCCTTCAGCATGTGAAAGCTCATGAGTTTGAGCATCACACCATCGCCCATGGCCGTGATCTGTCGAGCGACCTCTAAGGAATCGCGCGGACCAGCTTCTAAAACAGCGTCACGCATTGGGTGGATCAGGCCGGTGGTATGCAAATAGGCAGCATAGAACGGCTCATCCCAAACCCGCAGATCAGTCCGGTTGCCAAAGCTGTACATCATTGCTGTGGACAGATTCCGCGGCCCAGACCACATAGCGATCTTCATCACACCGCCTCCACCAACGCCAGGCAAAGGTCACCAATGCCGCAGGTCACCGGACTCAGTTCGCCAGTCCCCGTCATGTACCCAACAATCCTACCGATCGGGAAATGGCGCCTCCCGGGATCGTGTGCTTGATGCCACGAAGGCGGAAGAACAGCATGTTGAGCCATGGCTTACTTCAATCCTACCGATCAACTTCATCGATAGAATGCCGATTGTCGATCAAGTCAACCCTCGTGAGATGACGGTGAGAGTCGCACGATCGGATCACACAGGAGCCTTTGCATAGAAGGGTGAGGAATGGGTTGATCGCCCGCTCCAACTCGCCTTCTGATCCGGTTCGAAAAAGGAGAAGCCCACATCACCACCAAGCAGCATGCCTGAGAGCTGGGTTAAGCCGTTATCGTCGAGCATGGACGATACACTGGGGCTCAAGCTCGAACGCTCATTTGCTTCAACAATGGTAAGTAATCATTATTCTTGGCTACGATATGTTTTTGTTGATTGTCTAACAATGAGTTGCGCCTCGATCAATTTCGATTTGGGGACGATGTCGTTGTCCAACCACTGAATGACTGCATCGGCAGTATAAGTACCCATCCTGGAGACAGGAAGGTGGATCGTTGTGATCTGTGGGTTCGAAAACGACGAATATGGCAAGTCATCGATACCCATCAGTGAGATTTCGTCGGGCAATCGAACGTTGTTTCTTTGCAGTTCAAGGATGGCCCCCATCGCCAAGACGTCGGACAAACAAAGTATTGCCGTGCATGACGTCTGTGCTTTCAGGAACTCTCTCGCCGCTGCTGCGCCTCCCTCGATCGATAACGTCGTCTCGAAGGACTGTATCGTAACGTCCGCGGCTAGTTTTTCGAGCCCCGACAATCGGGCCCGGGTCCTGTCATTGTTGGAGACAGGCCCGTGAACGATACCAACTTTCCGGTGACCCTCTGAGCGAAGAAATTCAAGGGCGGTCAACGACGCCGCGGCATTGTCATAACCGATTGTTGGCAGACTGTAATGCTCATCATAATAGGAGGTGGCGATGGCGGGAATCCGAGCCCGCCGGATCAGTTCATCGAATGCGTGACTATGCGTGACACCCGAAACAATGAGCGCTTCCGCGCCAATATCGACCAGTCCCTGGGCCTTTCGGGCTTCGATATCCGGATCGCCATCGGTCGTTGCAACGATCAATGAGAGCCCGCTTTCTCCCAACCTCGCTTCGAGCGCTGCTAGAAACTTAGCAAAAATGGCGTTGTCCAAGGTTGGGATCAATGCGCCGACCATCTTGGTTCGTCCGGAGTTAATGGCCCGGGCTGCAGCACTCGGCACAAAGTGCAGGTCTTCGATAGTCTCCATGACGCGTCTTCGCGTTTCAGCGGACACGATATCAGGTGAGTTCAGAACGCGAGAGACGGTAGCGATGGAAACGCCGGCAGCCTTGGCAACGTCACGCAAATTCGACCGCTTGTTCGACCTCCTATCGACCATCCCGTTCCAGCACCCTCCGAATTTCAGGAATGTTCCTAAAATATCCTTGACATATGTAACTAGTTTCATCAACCATGTAACTAGTTACATTGTCATGCGCCCGGAAAAACAGTGCTCAACTACCAGGTCATACATGACTTCAGTAATATAGGGTTCATGTCGCCCGCACGTTCGTTTGCGGGCTTTCCAAATAGCCAAAAAAATCTGCCCCGATTGGTCTCGCCGCGCGACGTTGTGCAAGTCGAGATGATGGCTGGCGACTTGCTTTCTGTTGCAGGTCTTCGATCTGGGGAAGAACTTCTTCTGGCGGCCTTCGACAATAAAGGCAGCCCGGGACTCACGTCACTGGGTGCAACCGCGACGAGCGTTTTGGATGTCGCATCGTTGGATTGCACGCCCCTCCTGGGCTGGATCGTTTCCAACGGCGGGGACTCGACAAAGGAGATTCCGGCAGCCGTTCTGGCTGGCGAGGACGAAACGCTGGTTGTCAAAGCGACCGCCAGGGTCACGGCCTGGATCGCGAACCCCGCCGACCGGGAAAGCCTGGTGCTAGGCGAAGCCGGCGGTTCGATCTTGGTGTCCCTTCAGACCGCTGATAGGACCGTCCCCATGCTGCCCCCGCCCCTTGGCGATGTGCGCGATGAGTTCACCGTCGCCCGCGGCACAGGCATGGCCTACGAGGTTAGAAAGGGAGAAATCGTCCAGATCATCGACATCCAGGGGCAGCAATGTTCCGACTTCGTCGCCATGCGCATGGACGGTCTCGATCGAGGCGAGGAATGGACGATAAGCAGCACGGCAACGCGGTCGATGGTGCGACGGGCTTATCCGCAGCCGGGAATGCTCGACAAGTTTTATGACCGCGAGATGCGACCTCTCCTCAATCTGGTGCAGGACACATGTGGAAGGCACGACACCTTTGGACTCGCTTGCAATGCGCGAGGATATGAGGAGCGTGGATTTCCAGGTCATGTCAATTGTTCCGACAACATTTCGCATGCATTGGCGCCATTCGGCGTCCAGAGGCGCTCGGCCTGGCCCGCCATCAATTTCTTTTGGAGCACCTGGGTCGATTCGACCTCGCAGAACATCGTTTCCGAAGACAGTTATTCGCGGCCGGGCGACTATGTCGCCATGCGGGCACTGGAAGACTTGATTTGTGCTTCGACGGCTTGCCCAGACGATATCGATCCCATCAATGGATGGAATCCGACGGACGTTCACGTCCGAATCTACAAGCCGAACGTCCAGATACATCGTGCCGTCGGCTATCGCGAAAAGGAAGACGCGCCGATGAGCATCAGCCATGAATCGGCGTTTCATGAACGACTGGCTGAGCTTACCCAGCATTTTGCGCCCGCCCGGGATTTGTGGGCACCGGTCAGCTATCCATCCTATGGAACATTGGGAGAGTATTGGGCCTGCCGTCAAAAAGTGACGGTTCAGGACATGAGCGGGCTACGCAAATTTGATGTGATCGGTCCTGACGCCGAGCGGTTGCTTCAGCATGCCACCACGCGCAATGTTTCGAAGCTGCCGGTTTGGCGGGGCTTCTATACGCTCATGTGCGATGAGACCGGAGCCGTCATCGATGACGGTACTTTATTCAGGCTTTCCGACAAGCTGTTTCGTTGGTGTTGTGGCAGCGAAGAAAGTGGCCGCGCGCTCAAGGCACTTGCCACAGAACAAGGATATCACGTGCGCATCCATGCGATGCGCAATGCGTTGCCGAATCTCGCTTTGCAGGGTCCGAAGTCACGGGATCTGCTTCGCAAAATCGTCTTTACGCAGCCGCACGTTCCCACCGTCGATCAGCTGAAGTGGTTCGGCTGCACTGTCGCGAGGATCAAGGATCGAGACGGCGCGCCGTTCATGCTCTCGCGCTCCGGCTATACCGGCGAGCTTGGCTACGAGCTCTTTTGCGCGAAGGCCGACGCAATTGATATCTGGGATGCCTTGATGGATGCCGGCGAGGAGTTCGGGATCACGCCCATGGGATCGGCGGCGCTGGAGATGATCCGAATCGAAGCCGGCCTTGCTGCGGCCAATGCGGAGTTTGCACCCGGCATCGACGCTTTTGAGGCAGGACTGGGCTTCGCGGTCGATCTGACCAAGGAGAGCTTCATCGGCAAAGAGGCGCTCGAGCGCAATGGCCGTGACCCGCGTCGGGTGTTGAAAGGTCTGCTGATCGACAGTGACGATGTACCAGCCCATGGGTCACCGGTCCTTGTGGGTGAGCGTCAGATCGGCTTGGTGACCTCAGCCACCCAGTCGCCGATGTTGGAGCGCGGCATCGCTATTGCGCGGCTGTCCATCGAATTTGCGGAAAATAGCAACAGAGTGGAGATCGGTCAGCTCGACGGGCGGATGAAGCGTCTCGGCGCAACGGTAGCGAACGTGCCGTTCATCGACCCCGAAAGACAACGAGCGCGGGCGTAGCAATGAGCCTCACTGAAAGGAGACGAGAATGAAACCTCATACAACACTCACCGTCGCACTGGCTGCGGGCTTGCTCTCATCCGGAGCCATGGCGCAAGAGAAGGTGACGGTCGGCGAACCCAGCTGGCCAGGTGCCAAGATCATGGCGAATGTCATTGGACAGATCATCGAGGGTCGCCTCGGCGGCGAGGTCGGTTACGCGCCTGGCGCCAATGCCGTGATCTTCGCCGCTATGGATGGTGGACGCGGCGACATCGACGTGCATCCGGACGTTTGGCTGCCGAACCAAGCCTCGTTCACGGATGAGTACGTAACCCAAAAGGGCACGGTCTCGCTGTCATCAGGGTCTTATGAAGGACGCGCCGGATTTTGCACGCCGACCTATATGGCCGAGAAGCACAACATCAGGTCGATCTACGATTTGGCGACGCCTGATGCGCAGGAGCTCTTCGACTCGAATGGCGATGGCATGGGCGAAATCTGGGTCGGTGCCTCCGGTTGGGCTTCGACCAATGTGCACAAGGTTAAAGTGCGGGACTATGGCATCGAGACATTTCTCGAGCCCGGCACCGAAGACGAAACCGTCTTCTATTCGCGCCTCAAAGACGCCGTGGCCGAGGAGAAAGGCGTCGTCTTCTATTGCTACAAGCCCCACTACGTGCATGCACTTTACGACATGACCATGATCGAAGAGCCACCGCACAATCCAGACGAATACACGATCATTCAGCCGAGCGACGACGCCGATTGGTACGCCAAATCGAAGATAACCAGCGGCGATGTCGTCAAGACCGTGACGGTGGCCTACTCCAGTTCGCTGAACGAGCGGAATCCGGCAGCCGCATCCTTCCTCGCCAAAATCGACATGGACTCCGACGCTTTGTCTCAACTGACCTACGATGTGGTCGTTCAGGGCGGCGATATTTCAGAAGTCGTCGCGGCGTGGATCGACGAAAACAGCGATGTCGTGGACGGCTGGTTAGGGCTCAATTAGCCGCCGCCAATTTCATCCCCCCGGCGACGACGTCGCCGGGGGGCCAAAGACATAAGAAGGGCGCGGAATGGAACGGGATATCGCAATTGATGCCAGAGGAGTCTGGAAAGTCTTTGGCGAACGTTCGGAGGAGGCTTTAGCGGCAATCCACGCTGAGGGGCTGGGCAAACCTGAAGTGCTTGAACGCTTCGACTGCGTGGTCGGCGTGGCTGATGCCAGCTTCGAGATAGAACGAGGCGAGCTCTTTTGCGTCATGGGCCTTTCCGGATCCGGCAAATCGACTTTGGTCCGGCACGTCAATCGGCTTTTGGAGCCAACCGCAGGATCCATCCTGATCGGCGGAGAAGACGTGATGAGCCTCGATCCCGACGGTCTGCGCGATCTCCGCAACCGGCGGGTTGCCATGGTGTTTCAGAATTTCGGCCTGATGCCCCACCGGACCGTGCGCGACAATGTGGCAATGCCCCTCGAAATTCGCGGCACCGGGAAGGCGAGACGCTGGGAGGAAGCTGATCGCGTTCTCAGCCTCGTCGAACTCACGGGCTGGGAAGACAAATACGCCCACGAACTTTCAGGCGGCATGCAGCAGCGAGTCGGGCTGGCACGGGCCATCGCCTCCGATCCGGAGATCCTGTTGATGGACGAACCCTTCTCAGCGCTCGATCCGTTGATCCGAAAACAGCTGCAGGATCAATTCATGGAGCTCAGCAGCGAGCTCAAAAAGACGACGATGTTCATTACCCACGATCTTGATGAAGCGATCCGTATTGGCAACCGCATCGCCATCATGAAGGACGGCCGTATCGTTCAGGTTGGAACACCCGAACATATCATCCTGAACCCAGCGGACGACTATGTCTCCGACTTCGTCGCCGGCATCTCCAAGCTGCACATGATCTTCGCGCATTCGGTCATGACTCCGGTGCCGGAACACGAGGCAAAGCACGGTCCCCTGCCCGACAACATGCAGGAAGCCCATCCCGATATGGATCTAAGTTCGCTGATGGATCTCTGCGTCGAGGGGCATGGCGTCGTCGCCGTCGTGGACAATGGCAAAACCGTTGGTGTCATCAACCGCACCGGGCTCATCCGCGCCATCCAGCAAAACCAGGGCTGAGAAGATCGCCATGTCAGATATCAAACCTGAAACCGCAGAGCGTCTTGGTTCGCTGGTCGAGGAGTTTGTCGAAAGCGGTCGAGACTATTATCGGAAAACCTTTGCCTACATGATGGAGGCGCCCGGTTACCGGTTTACCTTCAATATCGCCGCGGGGTTGCTGGGTCCGATCTGGTTCGGCGCTCGCGGATTGTGGTCATGGTTCCTCGGATTTCTCGTCGTTGAGACCTTTGCCTATATTCAAATCGGCAAAGGCCTGTTTGGCGATCTCAGCCGAGAAGCCCGTGTTCGTGCTGAAAAAATTCAGGAAACGCTCGATTTACGCCAGCAGCAAATCGAGACGGCGCAGCAGTCTGGCTCATCATCGCTGGAATCATTGCAGAGGGCTGCGGAATCCTTGGAAAACGCGCTGGCAGGCGCGCAGGAAGCAGCGGCGCAGGCCGATGCCACCGGCCTGACCTACATCGCCGTTGGCATTGTCCTGCTGTTGATCTTCAAAGGCATCGCGGCCGGCACCGCCAATTGGACGCTGGAAGGGCAGTTCGCACGCTGGCGCTCTGATCGGTCGGCAGCCCATGGATGGTCGATGTCGCGTCTGGCGCTCGCGGCGGTTCTGTTCGTCGGCGTCGCCTTATTGTCGATGATCAAATTTGCGCAGCCCGACGCCTTTGCGCTTCTCAAAACGTTCCCGACCGATCGCGAATGGCGGCTGAATGTTGGTGATGGCGTGCAGGCAGTCTTCGACTGGACCAAAACGTCGGGACGAGGATTCTTCGATGCCCTTACATTCGGCATGCGCACGCTCCTGGACTGGATCGAGGTGGTGCTGGTGCAAACGCCCTGGCCGGTGGTGGCCTTGGTGATTGTCCTGCTGGCCTATCTGAGTGCCGGGGCAAGTGTCGCCATCTTCACCGGTGCCGCGCTCGCCTATCTGGGCCTGCTGGACTTTTGGGAAAAAGCGATGACCACTATCGCCCTGCTGGGTGCCGCAGCGTTGATCTCGATCACCCTCGGCATCCCGCTTGGCATCTATTGTGCTCGGCGACCCAAAGCCTTTGCGATCGTCCGTCCAATCCTTGACTTCATGCAGTCCATGCCCAGCTTCGTCTACCTGATTCCGGTGGTGGCCTTCATCGGATCAGGCAAACCGGCCGGCGTCGTGGCAACCATGATCTTCGGTAGTCCACCGGTCATCCGTTTCACGGTTCTGGGTCTCCAGCAGGTTCCGGAAACTGTCCGTGAGGCAGCACTAGCCTTCGGCGCGACCCCGAGATACCTCCTGTGGCGCGTGGATCTTCCCTTGGCTGCACGAACCATCATGGCCGGCGTCAACCAGACCATCCTCCTGTCACTTGCTATGGTGGTGGTCGCGTCACTGATCGGCGCCAAGGGGCTGGGTGAAGATGTTCTGGAAGCGCTCCAATATGCTGCTGCAGGACAAGGCATCCTTGCCGGGCTTGCCATTCTGTTCTGCGCCCTGATCCTCGATCGAATCGTGGCGGGTAAGCGCTGAGCTGTCGCTCAGCAGCGATAAGTGGCCAGGCGATTGGGCGCATCAGTCGCTTGGTTCAGGATTAGCGAGCAACATCAGCGCTCTTGGTCGAAGCCGATCGACGCCTTCATGTCGCTATGCACATTGGCAGTAACCAAAGTAGTCTTGGGTACGTAGGTCCACTTTGCCTATTGCCGCGACCTCAGACGACTCGAGTGGGTATCGATCCCTCGATTTGAACCTACAAGTACCCGTTCTAGGCATCGTTTACATGTTTCCCCGGTGTAAGCCGATTGGTCGCGTGTTCGAAGCACCCTACTTCTCAATGGAAGAAGCCTAGATCGTCGTTCAAGAATGTGACCAGCCAGATCCGATCTTGGACGTTGCCACAGCCTTCGACTGTCAAAAGCGGAACATAAAGACCGCGATGATGAAGTTCATCTTGATCATGGCTGTCTCGCGCAGCACAGTCACCTGAAGGGGCCTAGGGGCAAGTGCCCAGGTAGGCTGTTGACGGTGACGGAGGTGTAACAGATGACGACGAGTATCGGCACGACGTTCCGCGCCATGCACGAGGCGGACGGCGTTTTTCTCATACCAAATCCGTGGGATGCCGGATCGGCCAAGATGTTGGCGAACCTCGGCTTCAAAGCGTTGGCAACGACAAGCTCGGGCTTCGCTGCAGCGATTGGCAAGGGCGATGGCGCGACAACTCGTGAGGAAGCATTGGCTAACTGTAGGGCCATCGCCACTGCAACGCCCCTGCCCGTTAACGGTGACTTAGAGAAAGGGTATGGCGACCGACCAGAAGACGCGGCCGAAACTGTCCGCTTGGCCGCTAGAGCGGGCCTCGCCGGCTGCTCGATCGAAGACTATTCTGGCGCCTCCATCTACGACATCGGCCTCGCCAAGGAACGCGTTGCCGCCGCGGTCGAGGCTGCAAGAGGGCTGCCAGAGGACTTCATGCTAACTGCCCGTGCTGAGAATCTGATCCGCGGCCGCCAGGATATGGACGACACAATCGAGCGCTTGCAAGCATATGATGCGCTGGGTGCCGACGTGCTCTATGCGCCGGGCCTACGCGATCTCAACCAGATAAGATCGGTAACGGGAGCGGTCTCGAAGCCGGTGAACGTTCTGATCGGCAGCACGACTAACATGACCGTCAAAGCTCTTGCCGATGCTGGCGTCAAACGCATTAGTGTTGGTGGTGCGCTCACTTGGGTGGCATATAGCGCGATGATCAAGGCCTCACGGCAGATGCTCGACGAGGGCCGCTTCGACTATGGCGACTCGTCCGGAATGCAGGGTATCGCGGCATTACTCGGCGACTGAAGGTCAACACGATCGTCGTGCTAGGGCACGGACATCTCTGCGAGACCTTCGTCAAAACTTCTGGCGAACCGCTTGATCTTTTAAGGAGTGATCGATCATGCAAGGGCAGCGCAAAAACGAAGCCTCATAAAGTCATGATCAGGAAACCTGACATTTGGCCCGCTTGCCTTCGAAGAACGATCGATCATAAGGCGCTGGAAGGCGCTGCGCCTCGTCAATCAATCCTACCCAACCCGGCTCTTCGACGAGATTGACGAACTGCCAAACGACGTCGCCGGATGGATCGACCTCGAACGCACGCCCTTTTGTCGATTCGGTCAGTAGCAGGTTCCCATTGGGCAGCCATTGGTTCTTGCCCATTTTGTAGGTGTAAAAGGGATTCTCCTCAGTGCCACGATAGTAGACCTCGCTTTGCTCAGCCAACGCATCGAAGATCACGACTTTACTCTCCTGCGGCGCATGATCACCGCTTACAAAATTATTGTCGAAAACTGAAATCGTGTTGCCGTCGATAAAGTCAGGATCATGCTGGGCACTGAACCCGCCGATATTTGAATAGATGATCGCCTTGCTTTGCGGATCAAACACAAACACGGAGTGGATGTTGCGAAGCGAGATCATGATATCACCCGCCGAGAAAACGCCCTCCTCCATATCCGTCGGGAATGTCTCAACATCATTGAGATGCAGTGTGTCGCCGGTCGTATCCGCTCGACCGATGAGAACATCGTTGAAGTTCTGCATATACAAAAGGCCCTGAAGGTCATTCTGCAGGAGAACATCGAAGACCGAGATCTCCTGTAAGATCTCGCCTTCAGGAGATACCTCAAGCACTGTTGGTTCATAAAATGGCGGGATGTGATTAGGCAGATCCGGTACGGCGCGCTCGTGAAATCGAAGCCCCGACACCCAGAGATGGCCTGTCGCTTCGTCAACATGAAGGGAGTGATGGGTCTGATAGGGCAAACGCCAAACGACGTCGCCGCAGATATCGAGTCTTACAAGGCCTAGATAGTCGAAGTTAAAGACAAGGTCGCCCTCACCCAAAACAGCAACACCATGCATGTTGGCGCCGGGCGGTTGCTTCGGCAAAAAGCGTGTCGGCAAATGGTCTGCATCGGGCCAAATCTCGAACCAATCGATGTCCCACTGATGAATTTCGGTGCCATCCAATTCCATAACGCGCGCTGAAAGCCGATCTTCATCACCGACACCTGTGACAAGAGTCAATCCAGGCTGGGCTAAGTCCGGCTTATAGAGAATGCCCTCAGGACTTTGGTCCGTCGAATAATAGTAATCCGGCTTTTTGAAACCAGCAGACCGCAAGACATCGGCGGCTTGCTCGCGTGCGCCATCAAGCGCAATACCCGGTAAGCTAAAGGGAAAACTAGGTCGCCAAGAAAAGTACCATTGATAAACAATACCAACACAGAATGCGACGAACACTAAACACGCAACCCACGCAACGTCCCCAATTGACCGCATGACTCTTCGTTACCCCAGACCTGGCATTTCTATTGCATTGATTGATGTAAAGCTAACTGATGGCCCCCCAGAAAATTCCACCAAACTTATGGAGAGACCACGATCCTGTGTGCGTCAGGTGCATGTCGGTTCAGTAGGTGTCAGGCGGACATTGGCTCCGAGCACAATAAGGCTGCACACATGGACAACAATGATGTGATCGAAGGGTCGACGAACCAATATTGGTGTCATCGAATCGTGTTTATCAGCGATCCCAAATAAGTGTCATCAAGGCTTAAACAGATCTTCAATCCAAGGAAACGGCAGCTTTCCCGTTGATGGTCCATAGACATCAAGAAGTAGGAAAACCTAGGACCGATCACCACTTTCGAGATTGGCACGCCCGATCCAATCGGCAGCAAAGGAAATCAACGATCCGTAGTTGCACGTTCGCGTCTCAGCTTGGCCAAGCTTTCCCAACGTGACCCCACCCGCCTCTTCAAAGGCCCGGCCTACACGTGGAAATAGGCGATCCAAGTCGTCGGCCACATCAGGAATGTCCGCCCATTCGGAAGGTTGGGACGACGTTTTTACACGCCGAACTTTAGTGCGCCTCGGTTCTGCAATGGTCTCAGCCGTATGAAGGGCTGTACACCTGTTCCACCCAACACCGACCAGCAACATGTTCATATTCGGCCGATCGCGTAGCCACCCGAAAGGTGTCTCGACACCTGTTGCCCAAGCGAGCGAGTGCTTGGATGCAAAGGCCTTTGCATCCGTCCCGTTGAGGCAAACCGAAACCGCCGGATGTGGGCTACGGACCGTCCCCGGCCAAGTCCGAAAGGCTTCGGCAATCGCGCCCATGCCTGTCGTCGGCGATGTCTGAGTATCATACCCAGGAACCGATGCTTCGATCTCAACTATCTCCGCCGGTGAACATTGGCTTCGATCGATTTCTGGCGGAAAGTACGCATCTGTCGAGAAACCCGGCATGGCGATCAACCCGGTGTCGCCAACCACCGAAAAAAGAGCCTCGATGATCGTACGCGGCCCGCCGACAATAGTGCCGACCGACCGCATCGACGCATGGACAAAGACCCCATCGCCTTCGGATAAACCAAGGGACTTGAGATCATCGACAAGGGATTTCCTTGTCGAAAATGAGACAGTCATACCTAAATGCTTCCCGAGACTGGATTGGGTGATGCTACGCCCATCGCATGTCGATCGTTGCGATGGGCTGCATGGATGCTGGTGGCGGTTATACCTCGTGACGTCACAACACTTCGGCAATTTTGGACCGATCGTCGACGGGCCAACATCGAGCGGCATCGCTTATCGAGCCCAGCTATCAAGTCTGTTAAGGCCGCACAAAGCAGCATGCTAGCCATGGAATCAGAATCATCTCTGTACAATCTCTAAATTTCAAATACGATTTTTCCATTGGGGCCGGTGCATGTTTCCAGAAGACAGAACGACATCTCCGGACCTGACGATGCAACGATCAACAAAAGTCGAAACCCGGGGAGGATTTGCCCATGCACAGTTTCATGAAATCTGCAGCTTTTGCGGCCGTCATGGCCACAGCAGGAGCGGCCCAAGCTCAAGAGGACATCAGCATTACGCTCGTGCCAGGTCTCACAACGGACGCGTTCTACATCACGATGAATCGCGGTGCTCAAGCGGCAGCGGAGGCGCTAGGGATTACCGTTGATTTCCAGGGCGCTGAGGAGTTCGATCCGGTTTTGCAAACACCGGTTTTGGATGCCGTTATCGCGCGCGGGCCGGATGCGATCCTGATCGCACCCACCGATACCACGCAAATGATCGAACCTCTTCGCCGCGCTAGTGAGGCCGGAATCACCGTCATTACAGTCGATACGTTCATCGACGACGGCCGGTATCAAGACGGGGCCGGCGACGGTGATTTCCCCAAGAGCTATATCGCTTCAGATAATGTCGGTGGCGGCAGAATGGCAGCCCGCTTTATGGCTGATGCGATCGGCGGCGAGGGTCAGGTCTACGTCTCGAATGTGCGACCAGGCATCTCGACAACGGATCAACGCGAAGAGGGCTTCAAAGCCGAGATGGCTGAGAACTACCCCAATGTCGAGGTGCTCGATACGCAGTTCAATGAGAACGACGCATCCCTGGCAGCATCGCAATTCAACGCCGTCTTGGCACGAAATCCAGACATCAAAGGTGTCTTCGGCGCCAATCTATTTTCAGCACTCGGTGCCGGCAACGGGGTCGAAGGTGCAGGCAAGGCGGGTGACGTCACCGTCATCGCATTTGATGCGCCGCAAAGCATCGTCGATAACATCTCGAGCGGTCTCGTCGACGCCGCGATTGCGCAACACCCGGCTGAGATCGGCTATTTTGGTGTGATGGCAGCCTATGCCGTGCTCACCGGTCAGTCCGTGCCAACTTCGATCGGTACTGGCTTTACGGTGATCAATGCCGACAATGTCGATGATCCCGACATCGCCAAGTTCATCTACTCCGAATAGGCACCGCACGAATGCCAACAATCACAGGGGCTTCAATCCTGAAGCCCCTGTTGTCCGCCTGGTCCTGGCTGTTTCTCATCGTCATTCTGGCTTTCTTTGAAATCTATGCCCGAATGGAAACGGGCCAGACCTTCCTGTTCAGAGTCTACAATATCCAGTCAATCGCCATCGCCGCGTCACAGATTCTGCTGTTAGCTCTCGGTCTGACGCTTGTCGTCGTCGCCGGCCATATTGATCTATCGATCGGTTTCACGACGGGGCTATCGGCAGTCGTGATGGCGTTGGTCATCAAAGCGATGGGGCCCGATACGGGCTGGAGCGTTGTGATCTTTGCAATGATCGTCGGTCTTTTCGCGGCGGTCATCGTGGGGCTGGTGAACGGCTGGTTAGTTGCCATGCTCGACGTGCCCAGCTTTATCGGCACGCTCGGCACCTACGGTGTTGCCCGTGGCGTGGCGCTGATCGTGGCGGGTGGTGCTACGGTGTCCATCAGGAGTGATGAGGCGCGCACCTTTGGGAATGGCGACATACTGGGTTTCCCCATTCCCGTTGTCCTGGCGGCGATGCTGGCGTTGCTTTGCCATTACATTTTGGCGCACACCAAATTTGGCGTGCACACCTACGCCCTTGGCGCCAATCGTGCCTCGGTCGAGCGGGCGGGTGTCAACGTGAAACGCCATCTCATCTGGCTGTTCGTGATTTCTGCCATCACGGCCGGGGTTGGTGGGCTGGTCTACACCGGGCGATTTTCAGCAGGAGCCGCCAATGCTGGCGAGCCGATCTTGCTTTATGCGGTGGCGGCCGTGTTCATCGGTGGCGCGTCGCTCACGGGAGGACAAGGAACAGTCGTCGGCACGATCATCGGTGCCTTCATTATCGCGGTCATTCAGTTCGGACTCGTGTTTTCCGGCCTGCCCCCCTATTGGCAATTTGTGGCCGTCGGTCTTGTGATCATCGTCGCCGTCTTGGTGGACCAGTCGCGCGATAGACTGACAGGCGCACGCTCATGACTCCCCTTCTCAAAGCCCGTGGCCTGAAGAAACGGTTTGGCGGCAATGAAGCGGTCAAAGATGTTTCGTTTGACGTCAATGAAGGTGAATGCGTTGTCTTGGCCGGCGACAACGGGGCGGGCAAATCAACGGTCATCAAAATGATCTCGGGCGTGTATGTACCCACCGCCGGAGAGGTGTTCTTCAACGACCAGCTTCTGACCGGTCAGAGCCCCAATGCCGTTCGCCAGTCTGGGATCGAGACGATCTACCAAGACTTGGCGCTGGCAGACAATCTTGACCCAGGACTGAACCTCTATCTCGGCCGGGAGGCGACACGCCGTATCTTCGGCATCTCCTTTGTCGCGAGACGGGCGATGCGCGAACGAGCACAAGAGGTTCTCGAAGGGCTTGGTATCGTCATACCCGATCCGAGCGCGCCGGTGCGCGATCTATCCGGAGGCCAGCGTCAGGCGATCGCCATCGCCCGGGCCATTCACTGGAAGGCCAAGCTGGTCATTATGGACGAACCGACAGCAGCGCTTGGCGTTCCCGAGCAGCGCGAGGTCATGGCGCTGATCGAGCGGCTCAAATCCCAAGGCGTCGGAATCATTCTGATCTCTCACAACCTTCCGGATATCTTCGCCGCCGGCGATCGGATCATTGTCCTCGCTCGAGGCGTGGTCGCAGGCGAGCGCAAGCCATCGGAGACAAACGATGAGGAGATCGTGCGGATGATGATGGGGGCAACATTGTGAAGCGCAAACCGGCGATAAGCGCTCGGCGCGGCGTCATGGCTCAACGACACCGTCGAGCAGAGCCGCACACACAGCCTGATCCGACCACGCAACGACACTGGTGAGGTAGAGCGACATGACGGTCGAAAAGCAGGACACTGAGCCACTCGTCGAATTGGCAAAGGCAGAAGCCGAAGTTGATCTACCAGAAATCGGTGCACGTGATCGCTACGACGCTCTGATGGATGTCGTGCGCAACCGTGTCACCGTACGCAAATTCGATTCAACGTTTGATGTACCAGACGACCATTACGACCTGATTTTGGAAGCCGCGCGGCATGCCCCGTCCGGCGCTAATGCCCAGCCCTGGCATTTCATCATTGTCCGCGACCAAGGGATCAAGGATCAGATCGCAAACTATTTCGTCGACGAGCAGCGCTTCCGCGCAAAGGCTAAGATGAAATTCCCCACACCTGACTATCGTGGACTGGCCACAGCACCTGGCTTCATCGTTGTTTGCTCGGACATGCGCTGGGTTAATGCGTTTCCGGTGTTGAACGACGGAAGCGAGCTCGATCGCATGTACAAGGAGAATGCAGAACGCATTTTGCTGCAATCTGTCGCCGCATCAACCATGTCGGCACACCTCGCTGCCGCAGCACTCGGCTACAACGTCTGGTGGGTCACGGCGATCGGTCAGGAGAAGGCTCAGGCAGCCATCAAACCGATGCTCGGCATCTCAGATCAACTCTCGGTCCTTGATATTTTCCTCTTTGGACCACCGGCGCAAACGCCTTACAAGCGCTGGCGAAAGCCACTCGATGAAATCATGAATAGGGACAGGTTCGATCCCAAGCACATGATGACCGATGACGAACTCGATGATTGGATTAAGACACGACGCCACCGGGTGATGTACAAAGACGCGTCCAAGATCGATTAGCTTTCGTATCCTATTTGATCAGGTCACTGCAGATCAGTTTCTTATCCGAACATGGTCGTCGGCAGAAAAAGCGCGATCTTGGGGATCAGTAAAATCAGGATCAGGGTCGCCAGCATCGCGAACCAGAACGGCCAAATGCCACGGAAGATGGTCCCAAGTGGCACATCGCTTGCAATGCCCTTCACCACAAAAACATTGATGCCGACTGGCGGCGAGATCAGGCCCATTTCGAGAGCGATCACGGTGAGGACCCCGAACCAGATAAGATCGATACCAAGCGGCTCAATGATCGGCTGGATCAGCGGCACCGTCAGCACCAAAATTGCAAATCCTTCCATAAAGGTGCCAAGCACGATGAACATGGCGAGGAATGCAAGCACGATCTGCATGCCGCCAAATCCTTGGGCTTCGACCCACTGTGACATGGCGAACGCGATGCCGGTGAAGCCCACAAAAGACTTAAAGACAAAGGCACCGAAGAGAATAAGAAAGAGTGTACCAGAGGAACTCAGTGTTGAGAGAAAGACATCAGTGAGGTTTTGAACGTTGAGACTCCGCCGGATCAGCGCGACCAGGAATGCGAGGGCTGCTCCAATACCTGCTGCCTCGACAGCGGAGAACACGCCGCCGTAGATGCCGCCGATCGTAAGCACGATAATCCCGATGATCCAGCCAGCGCGGCCTAGCGCGCGTAGCCGGTCAGCGAGGGGAATGATGGTAGCCGTCATCGGTGCTTTGTCAGGATCGCGGCTCACGACCAGCCAGATTGCAACGACAAAGTGAAGAGTGAGCAGTAGGCCAGGCATGACGCCCGCCAGGAACAGCTGCCCGATGCTTTGCTCTGTCAGGATCGCATAAATGACAAAGCCGGCAGACGGGGGAATGAGAATGCCGAGTGTGCCGCCCGCTGCCACCGCACCCGTCGCCAGTCCATCATCATAGTTGAAACGTTTCATCTCCGGCAAACTAACCCGTCCCATGGTCAGCGCCGCCGCAAGGGACGAGCCCGAAAGGGCCGAGAAACCTGCACAACCGACCACCGTCGTCGAGGCAAGGCCGCCTTTGAGATGACCCAGCCAAGCATGGGCGGCGCTGTAAAGGTCGCGGCTCATCCCGGATACGCCCGCCAAATTGCCCATCAGCACAAAAAGCGGAATGATCGTGAGCGGGTAGCTCGTGGCTTCGCTAAAAATCTCTCCCGCGAGCTTTGGCAGCGCCGCTTGGGGACGAATCAAAAATATGCCGACCGTACCCACCAACATCATGGCGAGACCGACAGGCATCCTGATAAAGAGGAGGACAAAGAGGGTTACGAAGCCCAACGCCGCAATTGAAGCACCGTCCATCAGTCGACGATCTCGTTAGGATCGACATCCGACCAATGTACGAGACCAAGGATAAACTGGAGCGCGTAGGTCAAGGCCATGATCCCCATGGCAACACCCAAGATGACATAGAAGGGTTCATGCTCAACGCTCAGATTTTCGGTGATACAAGCCTTCTCGATCCCGCAGGCGCGATCAATCAGTGCATAAGCGGCAAGGGCGCAGATTGATGCCGCCAACACGCGCATCAACGCATCGGTCCAACGCGTAACCCCTCGCCCGGCCACCCTCTTGATGACGTTCACACTGACATGAGCGCCGGTGCCTGTTCCATAGGCGACAGCTCCCGCAGCAACGACGCTTAACAACAGGACTGATAGGTCGCCGACGCCAAAGATGGGATCCTTGAGCCAGTACCGCCAGACGACGGCGATGACTGTGACCCCCAACAAAGCCGCGACGCCGATCGATCCAAGGAGCGCCAAAAGGCTGGTTAGGCGACCAAGCAACGTCTCCAACCGCATCAAAAAGGTGAGCGGGCTATTCACCCTTCATCAGCGCCATCACCTAACCAATCGTGCTGTCTCCAACACTGTTGCCAGCCATTTCGTCCATGGCTGCATCGATCACGGCCTGAACGTTGTCCCGTTCACCGTCATCCCAATCGACGATCTCAACCCCATTCGCTTCAGCCACGCTAAGGCCCTTGGCCGCCACGGCATCATAAGCGCTCCCCGCATTCAGCGAGAGTTCGGCGCTTGATATCTGATCGACCGCAGCCCTCTCCCCGTCAGAAAGGCCGTCATAGACGTCCCTGTTCATCAGCAAAACAAAGGCAGAGCCCGAGCCTGGGAACCAGGAGGTCACATAGTTCGCGGGTTCGTAGAGCTTAAACGAACCGATCGCCGACGGATCGATCATAATGGCGTCGATGACACCGTTAGCGAGGTTTTGATTGATGACATTGACCGGCTGCGCGACAGCGGATGCGCCGAGTGCCTCGACAAAGGGGACATCACCCTTTGAGGTCACCCGAACCTTCAGCCCCTCAAGATCTGATAACTTGGTCACCGGCTTGTCTTTGGTAATCAGCACAGGTGGTGCGTTGGCCCACAGCGCTAAGACCTTGGCGTTATATTCCTTCTCAAGCTCAGGCCTTGCCCGTTGCAACGCTTCGGAGCATTCCAACGCGCTGTCACAGACGCCAGGTAGACCGACGACATTGGTCTTCGGAAAGGCATCCGCCGTGTAGCCCGGAAGGGCAAAAACGATGTCTGCAACACCATCCAACAAGATCGAATACTGCTTGGGCGGTGTCGAATTCAGAGCCCCACCTGGAAATTGCTGAACCGAGAGGGCACCCCCGGTTGCACTAGCCAACTGTTCTCCGAATGGCGCCATCAGCCCGGCGTTCATCGGATGCTTTGGTCCCATGAAATAGGCAAGGCTCAGATCTCTTGCTTGCGCCGCGCCATTCAAAGCGGCCGCAAGAATTGCAATGGTTAAAATTCCCCTCATCCGACCCATCCCTGCTGTTGTTGTTTGACAGAATACTACAATCGGCGGGCGCCACCGGATAGGCCTTAGATGCACGCGCACGGCGATGTCAGATCCCTCCTGATTGACCGTGCTGTGATGTTTCCGCCATGCTTCAGTTTGGAAGCGGCATGCGCCCAAATAAAAAGAATCGGGAGCGGGTCACGTGGCAAGACAAGCCGGTGATGAGTTCGACTATGTGATCGTCGGAGCCGGGTCGGCCGGTTGCGTTCTTGCCAATCGCCTGTCCGCCGATCCCGCCATCTCCGTCTGCTTGATTGAGGCAGGACCGCGTGCCGAATCGATCATTATCCGCATGCCGGCAGCGCTCACCTTTCCCATTGAGAGCAAGACCTACAATTGGATGTATGCGAGCGAGCCCGAGCCCAATCTGAACGGCCGCAGCATCGGCCAAGCGCGCGGCCGCGGGCTCGGTGGCAGCTCGGCGATCAACGGCATGGTCTTTGTCCGAGGCCATCCCAAAGACTACGACGGCTGGACCGATTTCGGGATCGATGGCTGGTCATTCGCCGAATGCCTCCCCTACTTCAAGAAGCTTGAAACCTATAATGGTCGCCCACACCCCCTCCGCGGCCAAGATGGACCTGTCAGCGTCATCGAAAGCCGTGCCGAGCACGTTTTCTATCAGCGATTCCTGGAAGCCGGCACAGCTTGGGGGCTGCCCGAGGCAGCGGACTACAACGCCGAGGATCTCGAGGGCACCCACCGAGTTCAAGCAACGATCCGAGACGGCGTGCGCTGCAGCGCTGCGGCAGCCTATCTCGATCCGATCCAGGATCGTGCAAACTTAACCGTTCGAACAGGTGCTTTCATCGAACGCGTTCTGTTCGAGGGCAAACGCGCAACCGGTGTTGCCTGCAGAACCAAGCGGGGTTTCGAGCACGTGATGGCCGCCCGTGAGGTCATTCTATCAGCCGGTACAATCGCCTCACCGCAGCTTCTAATGGTCTCGGGCATCGGACCGGCCGATGACCTGCGCGACCACGAGATCGCGCCTATCACTCACCTCCCCGGTGTCGGCAAAAATCTTCAGGACCACGTCGTCGCCCCCCTTCGCTATCGCTGCAACCAACCTGTCTCCGTCAAAGCGCAATTAAACCTCATCGGACGCGCCAAACTCGGACTCGAGTGGCTCCTGCTAAAACGCGGCCTCGGGGCGTCGAATTTCTTTGAAGTGGGCGCTTTCTTCGACAGCGGAACTGGCGCTGACTACCTCAACATCCAGCACGAGTTTCTGCCTTTTCTCGCCGACTTTCAGGATGGCAACGTGAAGCTAGGCGACGGCTTTCAGTACTTCGTTAGCCAGATGCGCCCCTTCAGCCGCGGCTCCATTCGCCTGAAGTCAGCCGACCCCTATCAGTATCCCTCGATCCTCTTTAACTACCTGGACGACGAACGAGACGTAAGGGAGATGGTCGCGGCAATCAAACGCACCCGGGAAATGGCAGCGCAAAGGCCCTGGGATGAATTCCGGGATGAAGCTTTGGATAGTGCACTAGACGGCGCGAACGATGGTGACATCGAATCCTGGCTTCGCGCCAATGCCAATACCGAGCATCATCCCGTTGGCACTTGCCGTATGGGAAGCGACCCGTTCGCTGTGACGGACGCGCACGGTCGCGTCCACGATATTGAGGGCCTTCGCGTCATTGATGGGTCGACCCTCCCGAGTATTCCGACCGCCAACATTCAAGCACCGATCATGATGCTCGCTGAACGCATCGCCGATCTTATGCGGAAGGGTCCATCGCTGAGGAACAACGTCGGAGACTAATTTCTGGCACTTTCTTTTCAGATCATTACCTGAATTACTTTCCATGTCAGCGTGTCGAACGTGCCCAACCGCAATCGACGCGATGTTATGGGACGAACGCGCATCGATACACTTGACGATATTGTCTTATCGAGGCCGCACAGGGCGAGTCTCTACGAGACGCAGATACACAAAAGTATGTTCCCGTCCGAAAGACCTCTCTTGGCACGATTGAAAGCCTACTGATGACCAACTGAAAGACCATAAAGTCTCTTGCTCTGATACATCCAGTTGATCGATCAACTCAGCTCTGTTGTCACAAAGGAGCAGAATGTTACATCCGCTATGCACTTTTCCTCTCGAGAGAGCTTTCTCCGTGTCATCGTCGATAGATCCAGCCACTCGAGAAGCTTGCTCTCACTTCATTTGGCCTGGCAAATAAAGCGCAATTTCCGGAAATATGATCAGCAAGACTAGGCAGATCGCCATCGCAAACCAGAATGGCAGGACGCCTCGGAAAATCGTACTCATCGGCACGTTGGCAGCGACACCTTTGACAACGAAGACGTTGATGCCAACGGGCGGCGTAATCAGCCCCATCTCGATAACGATCACAGCGATGACACCGAACCAGATAGGATCGAACCCTAGTCCGGTAACGATGGGATAAACCACGGGCAGGGTGACAACCAGCATCGCGAGACCATCGAAAAACATGCCAAGTATGACGTAGCCGACCAGAATCAGGAGCAGAGTCGAATACGGCCCGAGGCCCATCTCCTGAAGAGATAACGCGAGTGATTCGGGGATATGCGTAAGCGCAAGGAAAGGGCCAAAGACATGAGCGCCGATGATGATCAAATATAACATCGCCGTCATGGCCACGGTCTCTAAAAGGATATCCGGCAACCGGCTTACACGAAGTGCGCCCGTCGCCAATGCTAGCGCCGTTACCATCGTAGCCCCCACACCCGCCGCCTCAACAGGCGTAAAAACGCCCAAATAGATACCGCCGATAGAAACGAGAATGACACCAATAAGCGGCATCGAGCCAAGTGTCGCCCAGAGCTTCTCATTGCAAGATGAACTGGGCCCCGACGGACCATCTGCAGGACGAATAGCGGTTACAACCGTAATGATCGCAACAAATAGCAGCGACAACAAAATGCCGGGCAGTATGCCGGCGATAAAAAGTTTCCCAATGCTCTCTTCGGTCAGAATCGCGTAGAGAACAAAACCTGTCGACGGCGGAATGAGAATGCCAAGCGTTCCCCCTGCCGCAACAGAACCTGTCGCGAGGCCGTCAGCATAGCCAAACCGTTTCATCTCGGGCAGGGCTACCTTGCCAATGGTCACTGCCGTGGCCACGGACGATCCTGAAACAGCTGCAAACGCGGCGCATCCCAAAACTGTTGCCGACGCCAGCCCACCCTTCAAGCGCCCGATCCAGACGTAGGCCGCTTCGTACAAGCGCTGAGAATAGCCGGCAGCACCCGCGACATTACCCATCAAAACGAAGAGCGGAATGATGGAGAGGCTGTATGCCGTTACAGACGAATAAGTCTCCGATGACATCGTCGCAATGGCGGCGCGTTGTCCGTCGATGATCCAGATGCCGCCAAATCCAACGACCAATAGCGCCATGCCTACCGGCAATCTGGCGATAAGGCAGAAAAACAGTGCAGCGATTCCCAAAACGCCGATAAGCGTCTCACTCATAGCCCTTAACACCATGAGACAATTGCACGAACAGCTGGACAGCCATCACGACCGCAACCAAACCCATACCGAGAGTGATAGCGCCATAAGCAATCCAAATCGGAATTTCGATCATGTTCGTAACATCATCATATTCGTAGGCATCCAGCATTTTGTCCCAGGTTTTTCCGATCAGGAGAAACAGAACAAAGCAGGAAATGCAGCGGGCAAAGACGTCTCCCGCAAACCGGCCGACTTCGCCTAATCGATCATCCAGAATGTCAACGCGAATATGCTCACCTTTAAGCGTTGCGAAAGGCATGGCCATCATGACGACCAACGCCATGCCAATCTCGACAAGCTCCTGATCCCCTAAAATGGGGCGATTGAGCGCGTATCGAAAAAAAACGGAAATACTCACCAACATCATGATGCCAAAGAGGGCAAAGCCGCCCATGAGAGCGACTGCCTTTAAGAGGCGCTCGGAGGCAATCCGAGCGCCGTTTTGCATGCCTTGAACCTTCGACATCAATTCCGAAGAGCCGCTGCCCAAGCCGACGCATCGATGCCTTCGTCGTCAAGTTCCTTGATAACAGCCTCAGCGAGTGCGTCGCTGGCTGCATTAAACTCAGCCGCAGCTTCTTCCGACAAGGAGACAACTTCGCCACCCGCTTCGGTCCAAGCAGCGAGGGCCTGGTCTGCCGCGTTGGTCATGGTGACACGACCACCTTCCGACATCACTGCACCGGTCAACTCTGTTAGGTTGGTTTGTGCTTCGGCATCAAGCTCATCCCAACTATCGCGATTCATTACCAACATGAACATGGAGTTCGTTGCATTCATACCTGTTGTCACATACTTGGTGACTTCGCCCAGCTTGAAGCTCTTGAGAACAGACGCATCCACAAGAGTGCCGTCAACGACGCCGGTTTCCATCGACTGATAGACCTGAGTGATCGGCATGGAGACGGCCGTTGCACCCCAGGCCTCAACCAAACGGCCGGTGTTTTTCGACGGCACGCGAATTTTCAAACCGCTTAGATCAGAGAGTTTCTCGATTTTTTTATCGTGCATCAGCAGCATGGCATCAGCAGCAGTCCAAAGCCCAAGTAGCTTAGTCCGCTTGAACTCACCGTCGATCATGGAAATATTGTTCCAGATCGCCTCGGTCTTGTTGACGCCGGGTTTAACAATACCAGGGACTTCGACCAACAGCGTCTGCTTGAACTGCGACGCTGTGTATCCCGGCAACGCATAGACGATATCGGCAACACCATCGATCACGCGATCATATTGCTTCGCTGGTCCTTTGCCGAGTTCACCACCGGGATAGACGCGGATCGTTGTCGCACCACCGGTAGCGTCCGCTATCTTCTCGGAAAGCGGAAGAAACATTTCATTGTGTAGATGGTATTTGGTGGAAGCAAAATGCGCGAGTTTCAGCTCTCCGGCGTAGACCGTCGTTGAGAGAGCGAGTGCCGCGGCACTGCCGAGCAGCGTTCTAAAAAGTGACATATCTTTCTCCCTGATTTGGTTCGTGATCCACCAACTGGCTTCAATGGGGACTGGTACGCTCGATCGCAATATTCAACAGGACCTGTCTTCTTTCTGTTGTCGCAATCGCGATCGCGCGCTCAAGTGCGCCTGGCAAATCATTGCCGTCGA
>JANQPX010000024.1 GCA_028285265.1 Geminicoccaceae bacterium | reverse complement strand
CAACTGGCGTTGGCTGGGATCTCGCGTTTCTTGACATGGGACTGCATATTGAGGGTGGCGGTCAGGCGATCGACAGAAACGCTCGCAACACGTGGCTGGAGTCCGATGAGGGCAAAGCTTTTCTTCACGCCTGCGCGAACAGCTGGGGTGATGCCCATGCTGCTGCCGGTGAAGAATCCGACATCGCCCATACCATGGCGGTGCGAACAGCCAACTTCCAGCCCCAACTCGACCGTCAGAGACAGATCAACCGCGCGGCCCGTCAGGTCTCCGATGGGTGAGGTCTGCAACCTGACGGGCCGCGCTCAGGCCGGTGCCAAGTGACATTTCTGCTTTGCTAAAACGGTGACATTTCTGAATGGTTGCAACATGAGCCCGAAAGCAGACCTTCTGCCAGCTTTGGCCTCCAGCGTTGAATTCTTTAGAGGCGATACTGAGCGAGTGAGCCTACCGTTCAGTTGTGATTTACAGAGTTTCGCTCGACAGATGCGCATTTCTTTTAAGCTCGCTTGACCGCAGTCATTCATCTCGGAGCCCTCTTGATGAATTGTTCATATGTGCACAAAATAGAAGAGTTTACCATGAACCTGATGGCTGAAGGCGAGTCATGGTTAGGCCGATGAAGTTCGATCGTAACGCAGCGATCGATACTGCGCTCCAGACGATATGGCGGGACGGCTACGGCGAGGCGTCGGTTAAGTCCCTGTCCGCGACGCTCGGCATTACTCGGTCGAGTTTCTATAATGCATTCGGCTCGCGTGAGGCGTTGTTCAAGCTGGTACTGGAACGATATATCACGGTGATTCCGGAGGCCGAGCTTTTTGCCCTCTCAAAGGACGATCCCCTTTCTCCAGCTTTGACGCGCGTCGTTCGCAAGGCTTGCCAAGTTCGAGGCAACGATCCTGAACGACGAGGCTGTCTCGCAGCCAATGCGATTGCCGAGATCCTTCCGACGGAAGACGCAGCCGGCGAGGTGGTCCGAGAGCTTGCACTCGCAACGCTAAGTCATCTGGAAAAACTGGTGGAATGGGCCAAGGACCGAGGTGAAGTCGACCAGACGGCCGTCTCTCGGGACCTCGCGCTCGCAATCCACGGCATGATCATGGGGCTGAACCTTCAAAGCAAGTTCGTTGTCGACGCGAGCGAGCTTTGGCGGTCGGCAAGGACCTCTTTGAAGGCATTGGGTTTGCTTTCCGAAGTCGCATAGCATCAAAGCCATTTTTTGTACACATGTGTCTAAAAAAACTTGCGTTTTGTGCACAAGTGGACAAAATAGGCCTCGATCGCATTTTTCGAGAGAGGAACCCGATGTTGCATCTGTGCGTAAGCAATCAGATCGCCGTGCGTCTGCCAGACGACGATTCCAGCTGTTTGATCGGCGCCGAACCGAATGTCGACGGCACCTTGCCCGCCAGCGCCAAGGAGACCTGAACATGAGCTTGGGATCTGCTGCCGTCGAATTAACCCTTACCGCGGCGACATTGCTGCAATTCGCCTTTGTGCACCCTGCAGACACTAATAGCGAAGCCGTGGACCAGATCTATTTCGGCGCAGCTCATGAGGTCGCCGAAGCGCATGGGCTGAAGCACCTGATCACGCTCGATGTGGTTGAGGCGGAACATGCCGACATCCAGGCGAGCGCGGTCATCGTCTATCAGTGGCCGACGCTCGACGCCTGGCAGGCCTTTCAAAACGATACACGATGGCAGCAGGCTTTGGCTGAACGAGATCGAAGCTTCCGCAGGCTCGCCGACATCTATTTTGAAGTTCCTGAAACAACGACGATCACCTTCGAACCCGACGGGCTCTATGAGATCGCCGCATTCTGGATGAATCAGCAGAATGGCGGACTCATGACTCAGTATTTCGAGAGGATGGGAGCACTTGTCCAGGCGGCGCAAGTGCAGCCGCAGGCGCAAATGTCCGTCGTCGAAACCGGTTCGCACTACGCTGAAGTGCCGGGACGGCTTGCTCTTCTTCGATGGGAAGCCGGGCGCGAAGCGCGTGACGCGATCTTCGCCTCACGGGAGTTCCAGGAGAACGGCTATCTGCGCGCCCTCGCGCTCGATCGGCTTTGGACCATGATCGTCATGCCTGCTTCGCCAAACTGACGTTGATCTGATTTGGGCCAAACATGCTCTCGGAAGGCATGGGGCCAAGGTCGAACGACACCATCGCAAATCCAAGGAGACAACGATGAAACGCAGGACCCTCATGAAGGGTGCAGCCAGCGGGCTCGCTCTATCGATTCCTCAAGTGAAAATCGCCCAGGGGACTATGGCGTTCGCCGGGTCGATCGAAAACATCCAGCGTCTGCGGGTGGGGAGCGCCACGGTGACTGCGTTGTCCGATGGCTATGTCGACATCATCACCCCACAGGCACAGGTCCTCCAGGGGATCGACGCCGAGGCCTATGAGCAGACGATCGCTACCTCGGGCCGGGGTGCGGGCGCGCGACAGACAGATGTCAATGCTTATCTCGTCGAGATGATTGATCGGAAGATCCTGATTGACGCCGGAACAAACAAGGGGTTCATCCCCACGCTTGGCCGTACCCAGGACGCGCTTGTTGCCGCCGGCCACCGTCCCGAGGACATCACCGACATCGTCATCACGCACATGCATCCCGACCATTCAGCGGGACTTATCAGTGAAGATGGAAGCGCGCTTTATCCTGGTGCGCGGGTTCTGGTTCATGAGCTCGAATACGACTACTGGGTGAACGGCGATCCGGTCTCTCGAGGACGCCCGGACATGGAAGTCCAGTTCCAGCTGGCCAAGGCCGCGGCCGAGGTCTCCGGCGATCGTCTGGTCCTGTTCTCTGGTGAAGACATCGGCCTGCCTGGCATCACGGCCGTGCCGCTCTTCGGACACACACCCGGACATGTCGGTTGCGTTATTGAGAGCGACGGGGATCACGTCTTTGTTGTGAGCGACATCGTCCACCAGTCCGTGATCCAATTGAAGCATCCGGAAGTGTCGGTCGCATTCGATGTCGACCAGAATGAAGCGCGCAAGACGCGCATCAAAACCCTGGACCGCATAGCAACGGACGGTGAGCGCATCATCGGCATGCACATGCCCTTTCCTGGCGCGGGGCGGATTGAACGTGCCGGTGAAGGTTACCGATGGATCGCAGAAGAAAGAGAGTATTTTTGACGATTCGGTCCGGCGGGCGATTGGGGCAGCGTTAGGTCATTTGTCAGCCTAATTAGTCATAGTGTTCTTTGAGCCATCGAAAAGGTCGGCTATGGAGTGGTTGGTCACTGGAAACCTTACGGGGAAAGTATGCCAGATATGGACCTAAGGATTTTAGAACGAACCGTCCGAAATGTAGGCAGAGCCGACACCTGGTGAAGAGCTGATCTTGCAAGACGA
>JANQPX010000023.1 GCA_028285265.1 Geminicoccaceae bacterium | reverse complement strand
AGCAAAACCATCAGACCAAGATCCTCGCTCGCGCCGTCGCTACCAAAACCAGGCACAAATGAAACTTGATCTAACCACCCTGTGAGAAAAGCGGGCTAGGTATCGTAGGATGAAGGCTTCTTTCTCATTAATCGATGATCTACTCAGCGCAGACCGTCATAACGAATACCTTGCTGCGAAGGCCCAATGGCGTGCTTTGATCTCACAGCTCAAGCTGGCAATGAGCCAGGAAGGCATAAGCAAAGCCGAAATGGCCAGTCGCATGAATATGACCGACGCTGACTTCGAGGCATTTTTAGCTTGTGGCGGCGATGTGATTCCGTTCACCTTGTTGCATCGCGCAGCAGGCATTGTTGGACGCAGTATCAAAATTGAGTTGATCTGAGAGGCCAACGTTCGCAAACCAGCAGATATCGCCCCCTCAACAAACCCGATCCTCTGTATCCATGATCGTGATGCCCTTAGCGGATTTCGGGGGCTGAGCGAGCGTTGAGGAAGATGCCCTAGAGGTGGAAGTTGACCTAACATGGACGCTAGGCAGCTTAGCTGTTCGGGCAAGAATGGGATGGCCACGAGCGGATTTTTCCGATTTCACAGAGAACGCCTCATTTCGCGCGATCACAAGGGATCGCAGACCAAATGGCCATTCACGCCGAGTGTCTCGCATACGAACATGTCGAAATCTGGTCCCCAGATATCCCGGTTGTGCCAAGCGAACTGGTCATGGCTGGAAAGAGAGGGCTTGAACGGATACTCGCGAAGGCGAATGTCCTTTGCAGTATGGCTGCCACTTCGGTGAAGCGACCTGGAAAACTCTATGGGCGCATGCAGATCATGGTGGGCGTGCTGAAGCAGGACCGGTGCAGTCAACCGGTGGAGCGCACGCGTCAGTTCGGGATGCGAAACGTCCTGGGATTGGTCTCCGACAGCAGGTGCTTGCATCACGGTTCCAGACACAGTGAGATTAGCCTGCGCAAGAAAGCTAACGATACCTCCATGAGAGCATCCGCATAACAATATCCTTGAGCTATCTGCCCAGGACTGGCTTTGCAGCCAGGCGACTCCAGCAACGACGTCCTGGGCACGCCCATGCAAGAAGCTCCAGACATCTCTCCAGCTTTTGCAGTTTTCAAGCCTTGGGCCGGTTGATTCCCCATATCCGCGCCCCTCCGGAAAAATGACGGCGCAATGCCCAGCACTCACACCGCTCCAAATGGGAGTGTCAAAACCCAGTGTCGAACACGACGAGTCTATACGACCGTCTGCCAGCATTCTTGATCCATGATTGTAGATAACCACCGGAAGCTTTCCGGATTTCCGGGGCCGCATCACCCAGACGTCGATCGAGTAGCCGCCGGATCCAAAGCTTGTGCGTTCAATGAGTCCTGCTGCCATGTTGATCCGACAATGTTCGTGGCCCCAGCGAATTGGTAGCTCCTCTAGGCGCCTTTATGGCTGCTTTCCGGTTTATAGGATCAGTCGCAGAATGACGACTACCGGAAGAAGTTGACCCAGTCCGGAGGTTATCGAGCGACAACATCATCTCGTCTTGCTAGCGTCGGTCATTCGCCTCATCGCCCTCCAGCCTTTCTCGCAATGCGATGATTGCGCGGTGCATCGTCTGTAGCTCATTGGCAGACAGCCCCTCCGACAATTGATTGATCCAAGGCGTCTGCAATTCCATGGCCGCGTCGTAAGCGTCTCGCCCCTTTTGGGTGAGGACCACCAGCTGCGCTCGACGGTGATGCGGATTGGGTTCGAGAGCGATCAGCCCCTCTTTCTGAAGGTCGTTGACTATCCTTTGAACATTCTGCCGGTTTGCACCGAGATCTCGGGCAAGCCAGGCCACGGGTTGCGGAAGTTCGGCAGCCACTATGGCGCCGAGGATCTGCCACCGCGCGCTCGTTAGTCCAAGAGGTGCCACCAAACGATCGCCAGCTCTCAATATCAGGCTGTTCAGCCGAAAGAGATCGAGCATCAAGTTCGTCAGCGTCTCGCCGGCCGGGGTTCGAGTCTCACTTTGCATGTGTCAACATGCCTCCATCTTGACATCATAATGTCAAATCGATATGTACTCATCATGTCACTTTGACATCATGCATCTAATTTGGAGACATGTCATGCTTCAACTCAGAGCCATGGATCCGGCCTTCCCGATCGAACGTCAGTTAGGCATCGAGAAAGGGCCGGTTGTCCTCGTCAATCTGTTTACGTTCGACAAGGCCGACGAAGCTGCAATGCTCGAAGCCTGGACCGAAGACGCTCAATTCATGCAACGCCAGCCTGGCTTCATCTCGACCCAGCTCCACCGCGCCATCGGAGAGGGCTGCGCCTATTTGAACTACGCCATCTGGGAGTCAAACGCCGCATTCCGTGCCGCATTTGAGCACCCGGATTTTCAGGCAAAGCTCTCCCATTACCCATCGTCCGTCATCACGGCGCCGCACCTATTCGAGAAAGTGGCAGTACCGGGCATCTGCGTGGCTTGAACGTGGTCGCCAGGGGGCGGCATCAGTCATGATCAAGTTGATCCATCCAATCGCTGGAGCGCTCGCGATCGTCACGATCGCCACATTTTGGATCTCGACTGCTGCCAGCGAACTGTTCGGCTCACAGGCGCTCGTCGTTGCCGTCAAGACCATGATCCCTTGGGGCTTTCTGATCCTGGTTCCGGCGCTGGCCGCAGCGGGAGGAACGGGCTTCAAGCTCGCCCGCGGGCGTCGTGCCGGCCTGGTCGGCGGCAAAGCGAAGCGCATGCCTCTTATCGCCCTCAATGGCATTCTCGTGCTTATCCCTTGCGCATTCTTCCTGGCGCGTAAGGCGCAAGCTGGTGCCTTCGATGCCAGCTTCTACTTGGTGCAGGGCCTCGAACTCCTGGCGGGCGCGGCGAATTTCACATTGCTCGGACTAAGTATGCGAGACGGACTGAAGATGAAGGGTAGGCTTCGCCGCAAGCCGGACTAGACTTGCATCCATTTGCTCGAACTGCTGAACAGGCAAATTCTGGATCTCATATCAACAATTGAGGTCGAAGTTGAATGCCGGCATCTGGCACAACCTCGCCATGCGGCTTCTGTCAGAAATGCGCGCGAAAGCCGTCATCGACGGTGTTGTAACGCCGGCACCGATGACTCCGAGAGAACAGCTCAGCCTTTACCAAGCCGATCTTCGTTTACAGCAGCGAGGGCTAGAATATCAGAAAGAGCAGATTGGGTTCCCAGGGCACCCGTCTTCAGCTGCAGCCCAACAAATGAGAGACATTGATCAGCAGTTAAAGGACCTCGCCGAAAGACGGGAGTTGCTTGAAACAGTCGCACGAACCGATCTTGCTACCGGCATGACCCCAGAAATTTTGCACTTCGATCCCAAAGTGGACGGACAGATCGTGGTGGCCCACGGCGATATCGGCAACGCTAGCCATATCGCCGTTATGGTATCTGGTATGACAACCGATCTTGAGAATTTCAAGGCGACGAATGGGCGAGCATTAGCAGCAGATTGCCACGCTTCGCGATCAGCTGATCAACATACCCCCGACCGACAAGACCGGCGTGCTGGTTCAAGTGGAACTTTTGAAGGATATGGCTTGGGCTGATCCTGTTCGACGCTTGGCATGCTCGATCAGCAAGAGCATCGAGATGCTCTGGCGGGAGTAGGAAAGGGCGAGGCCGCCGATAAGGGCGGCCTCATGCCCAAGGCACGATCTGGCCGTGAGTTGACGTCAGTTCATGTCGCTCTGATCAAGCTTGCCGAGAAAAAGCAACGGCGTGGCTCCACGCTTCAGGAGATGCTTCCGTCCGTTTGGTTCGTCGCTGGCTTTTGCTGATCGACACCCAATATGGTAGGGCTCAACTCGGCCCGTATCTAAGGACGCCCATATCCATGACGAATCCCGAACAAGAACAAGTGAGCCATCATGACATCACCATTCTCACCGCTGACATTGTCGGTGCCTATGTCGGGCACCACACGGTCGCAGCGACCGACCTGCCGGCTCTGATCGCAACAGTCGGCAAGGAACTCGCAGGGCTTGGCCAAGCTTTGGCTGAGCCAAAAGTAGAAAAGCCCACGCCAGCGGTCCCGGTCAAAAAGTCGGTGACGCCCGATCACATCATCTGTCTCGAGGACGGCAAGAAGCTCAAGATGCTGAAACGCCATCTCAAGACCCACTACGACATGACACCCGAAGACTATCGTCGTCGTTGGGGCTTGAAGGACGACTACCCCATGGTCGCACCGGGCTATGCGGCGCATCGCAGCGAACTGGCCAAAAAGATCGGCCTTGGCAGAAAGCCTGAACCCGCCAAACCGGCGAAGGCACCGCGCAAGCGGGTGGTCAAAAAAACCTAGCGCCACCAAACGATGAGAATCTCCCTGCTACAGGGAGTGAAGGCCAGCCCGAACGGTGTTGGGCGCACGCATTCGGGCTGACTTCTCGATCGTAACATCCAGACATAGCATCGTGACATTTGGTTAAGAAAACGTTTCTTGGTCGGCTTGATCGCCGCAAGCCGAGACGGCCTGCAGATCCCGACATGAAGCGGAACAGCTAAAGAGGGTTGTCGCGTGTTAGCAACCATTAGCCTGGCTTGATCCTGTTCGCCGCTTGGCGTGCTCGATGAGCAAGAGCATCGAGACGCTTTGGCAGGAGTAGGGCAGGGCGGGGCCGTCTACACGGGTGGCCTCATTTCCACGGCACGATCTTTTTTCATTGTCCTCTGGATCTGACGTCAACTGACCCCCACCCATCGAGCATGTCTCGATTCCTTAACAAGAAGCTAGCGCAGAGCGCTGACGTCGGTCTTTTGGTTGGCAGGAGCCCTCGTTGGCCCAGCAAGTGCCTGGTTTAGAGCGATTTTGCTTGAGAATTCGGTTTTTGTGTGGGGATTCCTGAAAGCCCGCTGATCTCGGGCCTGGACTCCAAGACATCGCTGCACGCTCGTCTCGTTTATCCGCCCTGATCAATTCGTGCTTTCGGGAACCTCCACACAAAAACCTCTGCCCGTAAGACTCATCGAGCGTACGGGGATGACAGTGGGATGAAACGAGCGCCGGGTGCGCTTTTCCGGTCAGCACTCAAGTCGCTAAGTGCGTTGGGAAATCAAACAGCTCGGGCTATCCAAAGTTGTTCGCGCGCATAGGCTGGAGGCGAACGGCTGAAGTCTGAAAATTCGCCCACTACCTCGAATCCAGTCAACTCGAGCAAGTAGGCAATTTCCTGCCGCAGACTCCAACGAAGCGTCCAGGAAGTATTCTCCGTTGCTACGACGTCGCCTCTCTCATCAATTGCTTCGAATAGGAGAGTCTCCCGCACCGTCTGTCGCATTGGATCAACTTCGATCGACACCCTGCTTCTGCGTATTCTTTGACCTGACTTCGGATCATGAGCCGTACGAGTAGGCGGAGCCTTGGCACTTTGTCCAAACAGGACCTCGAACGACGGATCAAACAGATCAAGGACCAGATGGTCTCCAGCAGCCATGTGTCGACGCACGCACGACAGCGTTGTTCGCTGTTCCTTCGGCGTTACAACGTGCTGAAAGCTACGCGCCGTGATCATGACCAGGGAGAACCGTCGTCCAAGATCGAAATTCGTCATATCGGCTTCGACGAGCTGTGCCCGGGTGGCAGCTTCCGGATGTGCCAGAATCTTCTCCGCGGCAACTTTCAGCATCTTGGGAGAGAGGTCTAAGCCAACGACTTCGTAGCCTGCATTTATGAGATGAAGCAGGACGCGTCAGGAACCTACACCGATCTCGAGGATTGGGCCTCCAAAACGAGCGGCGCAGTCAAGGTAAAACTGGACATCACCAGCGAGCGCATCGCCTCCAGCAAAAAGGTCGTAGGCGGTTACAGCAAGTTCAATGTTGTAGTGATCGTTTGGGTCCGTCATGTCCCTTGCTCGTTCATAAAGCTCAAGGTACTCATTGGGCTTTAAGGCAGGAAGGGGCCAACCTTTGCCGATCGAGAGCTGTGCCTAGCGGCCGATAAGCGCCACATTCCAGCCGCGACGCTTCCGAAGATAATGTGCCAGACCTGACACAAACATGCTGGAGAACATAAACTACTAGCAGCTCTCCGTAGAATTGGCCTTTTAAGCAGTTTCTAGAGATTTGCGCTTCATAGTCCTTAGAGCTTTGACGATAGGGTAAGGGGCTATGGAGCAACAAACTCAGGTGTCGGTAAGGGTTTCGATAAAGCCTTTGCGAACGTGGGGTTTTTGGTCTGTGTTAATCGGCGCGCTAGCGCTAGGACTCGTCTTCGTTCAGCTGGTTGGGCCCACCTTCGAGTCCCAACCTTCTGCGACCGAGCAGATTGGCCAAATCGCAGGCGAGATCAAGCGTTCTGCTTGGCGAACGTTCCTAGGCCTGACGGCGCCGGAAATGGAGCCTCGCTCCGCCTCCGTATGGAGCTACCTCGCCATAGCCGCTCCAATACTCGGACTTATCGCTGTCGTGCTATCGCTGATTTCCGGTGTTTTACGTGAAAATTGGCGTTATTCGGTATATGGGGTCAGTCTCGGCGCGACAGCGATTGTCTTCCAGTATTTATGGTGGCTAGCGTTGCTGATCTGTGGGGTTCTTCTCCTTGTCACGATTATCGAGAATGTCGGAGATATTTTCAGCTTCTGAGGCATCTCTGCCAGACCTCTCCGTTCCTCGACAGGTGTCGACTTGAGGACCGCAGCGACTCGGCTTCAAGCTCGTCTGCTCGGTATCGGCTCTTCGTGGTCGCTTTGCTCTCGATTCCTGCCTCAACGGCTTCGGCAAAGGAGTGACAATGGCCTGCCAGAGATCATCGATCGTTAGCTCTATTATCCAAAGTGTTCTTTGAGCCATCGAAAAGGTCGGCTATGGAGTGGTTGGTCACTGGAAACCTTAAGGGGAAAGTATGCCAGATATGGACCTAAGGATTTTAGAACGAACCGTCCGAAATGTAGGCAGAGCCGACACCTGGTGAAGAGCTGATCTTGCAAGACGA
>JANQPX010000033.1 GCA_028285265.1 Geminicoccaceae bacterium | reverse complement strand
CTCACAAAGCCGACGCTCGGAGCGGATGCCGTAGCAATAACCAACGATCAGCATGCGGATCATCAGCTCAGGATCTATGGAAGGACGGCCGATCTGACTGTAAAACGGCTTCAGATCCTGACGAATACGCTCAAGGTCAACAAAGACATCGATCTTGCGAAGAAGGTGATCGGCAGGCACATGGTCGTCGAGACGAAAGTCGTAAAATAACTGCTCAGGCTCCGCCTGCCTGCCCATCATCGAAACGTCCTCCTACTCACTTCGTTGAGCAGAACGAATCACGTCACCTAACAACAGTCCACAACCGCCGTTTTCATCAAAATCGGCACTTCCCAGTCATGCAGCTTCCGGCGGAAATGCGCCCGGAAGCGGTCATCCCGCATGATTTTCTACCGGAGTGGCGGCTTAGCGGCGCGTAGCAGACATCACGCCAGAAGAGCTAGATTCCGGGCACATCTCGGAAGTGAGGTATTCGGCAATTCCTAAGTGTGAAGCAGACGTTGCGCCGGTGGAGAGGTTCTTGCCGGTACTTTCTTACGCCAGATTTATGTAGGCGTTGGCGCATGCATCCGCTTATGCCGCTCCAGCAGGTCGACGCCCAACTGCTTCAGGAAATAGAGGTGGTCGATGAAGATCCAGTTCTCCGCGAGCTTATCACCGTCCCGGCGATAGAGGTCGACGATGCGCATCTCGGCAGGTTTGTCGCTTGCTGAGAGCAGGCCAAGGTAGCCGCCGGTCGAACGCATGGTAAGGCTGGGATAACCAAAGAAGCCACCATAGTGTCCCTCCGCGATGCGCGTAACGTGGCCGTTATGCTTGATGAATTCGAGCCCGGCCTCGAAGGGCCTTGTGTGGCCCTTGAGATAGCCCTCGAATGTGTAGGAGGCGCCGATTCCAGCTGGACCCCACCAGAGCATGTCGTCATGCCAATCGAGCCTGAGATCCTCGACCGTGGTGCGCACGCCTGTCGCGACTAGCCGGTCGATCATGCGGATGATCAGATCCAACGTTGCCTTGCCTTCCTCAGGCGGGTGGGGATCGAAGAGAAGGCCGTCCTGGGTCTGTGGGCCAGGGGTGATGGTGACGACGCCGGTCGCCTCCGGGATGACCCGGCTTCCTGCCTGGATCATCACGTTCATGATGTCGAGATGGAGCGCGCTCTCGGCGATCCTATCGCCCTCAACGCGATGAAATTCGGCGTAACGCAAGAAGTTCATCTTGTGGTTCGGCTCGAGCGTCAGCCAGGGTTCGTGAAAGTGGCCGAGTAGATGGCCCATGGAACAGACCCAGGCCGTGTCCTCGCCATCAACACGATTGAGACCGGCAAAGAAGATGTTCTGGCGGCGTTGAATTGGTGAGAAGGCCGCCTTGAAGGGCGCCCAGAATTTTTCTGCGACGGCGACGGCACTGTTTTGCTCGTTGAAGGGATACGAGCCGCGCCAGAGAAAGTCCGATGCGGTGTAGCGCTTCAGCACATCGACGGCCGCCTCGGGAGCCGCGCTGTCGAGATCGCGGTAGAAGTTCAGCACCACTGCTTTGACGTGTTGGAGATCGGACATTGTGGCGAGCCTCCGTCGACGAACATTTCTTTAAGGACACTATGCGCGACTTGACGAAACACACAATGCGGATCCGGATTTCCCTTGCCTCCGCCGTAGGTCTGGCGAAGACTGGTCATGCGTAACCACAGTCTGGGAACTGCCGTGAACGCTAAGAAAGAAACCAAAAGAACGTACGCATCGAAGACCAAGGGCGAGACATCAACCTTCGATGGTGAAAAAAACCAGCTTCGCTTCGTCCCGCTCGGAGACGAGCATATGCCCCAGGATTTCACGATCTCGCTCGAAGCCTATCGCCGCGGCGGCACGAAGGAGTTTCTAGACCAGGCGCCCGATCACGTTGCTAGCCAGCCCATGCGCGGCTTCGAACCCGGTTACAAGAACATCATCGACTACATCGTCCGCATCACGCACCGGATTTGGGAAGAGAAGGACATCGGCTATATCTACGACACCTATAGCCATGATTGTCGGGTCTGGGACGATGTTGGCCTGCAATATGGCCGGGACAAAATCGTTGCCGATACGGTGCACACCAACAACGCGATCCCGGATGTGCGCTTGGTCGCCGACGAGATCATCTGGGGCGGCAACGAGAATGTGAGCTTTCACACCTCGCACCGGACGATGATCCTCGGCACCAATACCGGTTTCTCCCGCTTCGGCCCGCCGACGGGTAAGCCGCTTCGCCTGCTCTGCGTCGCCAATTGTATCGCGCGGGACAACGAGATCTACGACGAGCATGTCGCCTATGACACGGCAGCGCTGGTGCAGCAGATGGGACTGGACATCGTCGAAACAGCGAAGCGCGTCGCGGCGACAAGACCGGAGGGGCCATTCGCGCCGAACTTCGAGGCGAGCGATCCCAGACGCATGATCGGGCAGGCGGTGCCGGCCAGGCGTTCGATTCCAGATATTGTCGATGGCAGCATCAGGGAGTTTGTCCACGCCGCGTTTGAGACCATCTGGAACCGGCGGAATTTTGCGGCGATGGATCGAGTCTACGCGCCCGGCGTTCTGTTCGAGGGCTCGACCAACCGGGTCTATCGGGGTGTCGGCCAGCTGCGGTCGCACATCCTCTCAATGATCGCGATGTTCCCGAATATGTTTGTTACCGTCGACGATCTCTATTGGATGGGCAATGCGCGAGATGGCTACCTGGTCGCGATCCGCTGGGGCGGTATCGGTGCCCATCGCGGCTATGGCCCCTATGGCGAGCCGACCGGCCGGGAGGCATATCTCTGGGGCATCACCCAATGGCTGATCAAGGACAACCAGGTGCAGAAGGAATGGACCGTCTTCAACGAGTTCGGAGTCTTGATGCAGATCCTGGGCGAACGCTGACGGCGTGATACCTCAATAGGCATATAATGAGGGAGGATGGGATGAAAGTGAAGCTGACACTGGCGGCGGCTGCGATTGCACTGATGCCGTCAGGTGCATGGGCTGCCTGCAGCGTCGAGGGTTCGGGCGAGGTCAATGTGATCTCGAATTTTTTTGAGACTCTCGAGCTTCTCGCTGAAAAGATGAAGGAGTGCGAGGCGGGTGGCGTAACGGTCGACGCCAAGCTCACCACCGAGCATCGCCAGGAGACGGAAAAGGCTTTTGCTGCAGGAACTTCACCCTTTGATGCTGCGGCCGTTGCCAATAGTTCGATCACGCTCCTCCAGGCCAAAGGGCAGCTCCGCCCGCTGAACGATCTCGTCGACAAGTATCGCGATCAGTACAACATCGAAGACCAGATGCTGATTCGCTTTGGCGAGGACATTGCCGCCGTCGCCTTCATGGTCAACGCCCAGCATCTCTTCTATCGAAAGGATATTTTCGAGGAGCATGGGGTCGAGGTTCCGGTCACCTATGACGAGTTGCTTGCCGCTGCCGAGCAACTGAAAGCCGCCGGCATCGAGCACCCCTTTGGTGCAGCCTTCGGCAATAGTTGGGAGCTCGCGAACGAATATATAAACCTGCTGCTCGCCAATGGCGGCGCTCTGTTCGATCCCGCGACCTCCGATGCCGCCTTCGAGGGGCCGGAAGCCATCGAGGCGTTAGAAACGCTCGGCGCAATGTTCGCTTACATGTCGCCCAACGCCATGTCGATGGACTTCGGCGACGTGAAGCGTCAACTCCAACAGGGTGACGTCGCCATGGCGATCCTTTGGGGCGATCAAGCGCCGACCATGGACAATGAAGAAGAGAGCACGGTTGTCGGCAAGATCGGCTTTGCGGCAGCTCCCGCCATGCAGGAGGGCGGCGCGCCTGCCTCGACCTTCTGGTGGGACGGCTATGTGATCCCCAAGAACCTGGATGGCGACCCCGATCTGACCTTTCAGGTGATCATGCATGCGCTCTCGGAGCAGACCGTGACGGAGAACAACGACACCACCCTCTGGATCCGGTCCGCCTATCAGCCGACGGACTACACGGGCGCCATCACCGACACCGTCGTTCAGGGAGCTCCACCCTATCCGATGGACCCGCAGGCCTCGCTCGCCCACTCGGCCCTCGGTGACAACATCTCGGACTTCATCGTTGGCAAAGAGAGTGCTGAACAATCCCTTACCGACGCCGCAGAAGCCTATCGAACTGCCGCGCGCGATCAAGGCTTCCTAAAGTAGGCGGTAACGTACCGGTGCGTTTACAGAGCCGGCGCGGGCGTTCCTTAGGTCTGCGCCGGCCGGGCCGCTTTCCGGCGATCCGCGGATGACGCGATCGAGCTTCTTTCTGTTCGTGGCCCCGTCGGTCACCTCGATGGTGCTCCTGATTGCGCTTCCGCTGGTAGCCATCGCCTACTTGGCGGTCCACCAGTCCTTCGTCCAGATGGAGCTGAAGGAGGTCACGACAGAGGTCCCGCTCTTCGGCAATCAGACCCGTGAGGTCACCCGCACCGTCCCCCAGCCGGTGCTCGACGAAGACGGCAACGCCATCACGGTCTGGAACTATGTCGGCGGACAGAACCTAGAAAATGCCGTCGACATCGACGGGCTCAGCGACGTTCTCACGAACGAGCGCAGCTTCACCTCGCCAGGTGATCTGATTGCGCAGTTCTACCGCGAGATTAGTAATGTCGATTTCTGGTCGGCGCTGGAGTTCACACTCCTCTACACCTTCGGCACCACGCCAATCATTTTGGTCCTTGGCCTAGCGCTTGCCCTTGCGGTCAATCGCATCACGCCGAAACTTCGAGGTTCGGTCGTCTTCGTCACGCTCTTACCGATGATCGTCACGCCGGTCGTCTCCTCGCTTGCGGTCTACTGGCTCTTCCTCGACGGCGGCGTGATTGCGGCCTTTCTCGAATCCACAGGCTTCGGCCGATTTTACTTCCTCGCCGATCAGATCACGATACGAAGCGTGATCATCGCCTATGGTGTTTGGTTCGCGACACCCTTCGCCTTCATTATCCTCTATGCCGGACTGCAGACGGTGCCGGAAAGCGCGATCGAAGCCGCGATCATCGATGGTGCTACCGCCTGGCAACGCCTCCGCTACGTAATCATTCCCCATCTCTCACCGCTCTTAGCGGTGATCACGCTGATCCACGTAATGGACAGCTACCGTGTGTTCGAGCCGATCTTGGTGTTTGGCTCCCGCGTGTTCGCGAACTCGGTGCAATATCTTACCTATTACACCCTGGTCTTCGAGGACAATGTCCACAAAGCGGCAGCCTACTCGATCCTAACCGTTATCGGCGTCGTCATCCTCCTGATCCCGGTGATCATTCGAACCTACCGCGAGCAGAGGGCGGGCTTTTGAAACAGGTACGGCTGTCAGCGATCACGAGCACCTTCGCTGGCCTTGGTCTTTCTGCCTGGCTGTTCGTGGCGCTCTTTCCGTTTCTCTGGATGATCTTGATCTCGTTTCGAAAACCGGTGGACGCTTTTTCCACGCCGCCGAAGCTGATCGCTCCCTTCACGCTCGAGAATTTTCGCTACATCTGGATCGAGGACGGTTTTTGGCTCTACGCGCTGAACACCACGATTGTCACGGCGCTGACCATGGCGGTCTCACTCACGATCGGCTGCCTCGCTGCCTACGCGCTCTCTCGCTATCGCGGCTCGGTTGGCTTCTGGCTTCTGATCGCCGCTCTGATCTTCCGCGCCATGCCCCATGTGGTCTTGCTGACGGCCTACCGTCCAGCCTTCTTCGAGCTCGGTATCTGGAGCCGTTACGAGACGCTGATCATCGTGCTGGTCGCGATCAACCAGCCCTTCACCATCTGGATGCTTCGCGCCTTTTTCATGAGCATCCCGACCGAGCTGGACGAGGCCGCCATGGTGGACGGTTGCACCCGCTTCGGTGCCTTCCGACGCGTGATCATCCCGGTCATGTGGCCAGGCATTGTCACCGCGGGGTTGTTCTCCTTCCTCCTCGCCTATAACGACTTTCTTATATCCAGCCAGCTGATGAATGGCGACATGTCCACCATGACAGCCGCGCTCGCCAACTATATGGGCCAGAACCAGAGCGTAGCGCGGCTGATGCATGGGGTGGCAGGTGCCGTCTCGATCACCATTCCGATCATCATCCTGGTATATGCTTTCCAAAAACAGATCGTTGCCGGCATGACCGCAGGCGCGGTCAAAGGCTGAATCGTGGGGAGAACACTATGTCAGCGACAGCCAATCTGAAGCTTGTTCAAGATATGTACGACGCGCTCAATGCCCAGGACCTCGAAGCCCAGGGCAAGTTTTGGCATGAGGACATGATCTGGCACGGACCGCCTGGCTTCGGCACGGTCCATGGCCTGGAAGGGTTCAAATACGATGTCCTAGCGCCCTTCTATAGAGCGTTTCCCGACTACCACGTCTCCCACGACATCGAGCTCGCCAACGACACCTGGGTCGCGGGGACCGGCTATCTCCGCGGAACCCACCACGGCCCCTATCTCGGTCTTGCCGCAACAGGAAAGCCGGTGAAGATGCGCTTTTCGGATTTCTGGCTGGTAGTCGACGGCAAACTCAAGGAGAACTTTGTGATGGTCGATCACATCGACACCTTCAAGCAGTTAGGCGTCGATCTCCTCGCAGCACTTCCAAAGGCCTGAAGTAACGACGTACCTCGCTCTTTTCTGTGCCCTGACTGGCCATAGGCTTAGTCTTGTAAAGTACCTTCGCTCCTCATTCGGCCGAGACGAAAGACTGCAGGCACATCGTGCCCAGACTGAACCATCGTTGATGCGTAAGTCATGGGAAAAGCCCAAGAGCCTCGAAATGGCCTTAGAGTTTGCCGAAAGCTCGGCGGCCCGTCGATGATGCGGACCGAGCACGGGCCCCGAGAAGCAGTGCCGGGGCGACCATAAGCGTGGCAGGCGGGAAGAAGAAACAGATCAGAAGCGGGACGACCCAGCCGCGATCGGTACGGCGAAGCCATCTCCAGAACAGCAGCGGTAACACGAAAGCCAGAGCGGGCGGAAAGAGAAAGCACAAAACAATGGGGACGGTTCCAACGCACTCGTTCGTTGCGCCGCCGGTTCTCTGGGCTTTTTCAATTAGGGCATTAGCGCCGCAACTGTGGCAACGCGCATCACCGATGGCAACAATCGATCCACAATAGGCACATGTCCCAGGTCGTGCCCCCGTGGCTTGAAGAAGCAGAATTTTTAGGAATTGGGCCACACCCGCCAACTTTGTTCTAGATGGTGAGTGGTGACCGGAAAGGTGCATCTCGTCTTCCTTAAAACGGTCCTCACGCTCTCGAAAAAGAACGCAGAGCGAGTCACGCTACTGCATTCTTTACACCGGTCAGCTTAACAAACCCTCAATAAGTTGAGGAATTACGTGGCGGATATGCGGTTCTATTTGGCCCCTTTTGGCACAAACGCGTATCCAGGCTTCCGGCGAAAAGTGGCCTAAAAGCGGAATCGCCATGCTAGGAGGCTCGCTTATCGATGCACTTCTTCGCAAATTAAGCTGGCGCTTTCGGAATGACTTCCCATAAATCAATGCTCAAATGCGTCATCGGCTATTTGGGTGCCAACGTGAAAGCCGGTCGAGTATTGTTCACATTCGTGTATGATTGAAATTCGTGGTGAGTGTTATCTTCGAAATAGTTTGTGACGATCACTCCACTCTTTGCCTTCCTTCAGAAATTTCTAACAAACAACAAACTTTCCCTTCCGGGGTGCAGTTGCCGGCCATCTCGCGCAAATTTCTGCCTGAGCGGCAGATTGGCGCCGCATAGCAGCCTTCATGCCAGAAGAGCTAGATTGCGGAGTTGATCCAAACAGACTCGATGAAGGCGTGGAGAAGCCTAGGTTTGGCAAGTTTTCCTAGGGCAAGAATGTTCCCCTGATACTATCCAAAGATCAGGCTCGGCAGCCAGAGGACGATGTCCGGAAAGGTCCAGATGAGGGCGAGGGCGAGGAGCTGGATGCCGATGAATGGGATCACGCCCTTGTAAATCTGAAGGGTCTGGACCGTTTCGGGGGCAACGCCGCGCAGATAGAAGAGAGCGAAGCCGAAAGGTGGGGTCAGGAAGCTGGTCTGCAAGTTGATGCCGATCATCACGCCGAGCCAGAGCGGATCGAAACCGAGGGCGATCAGGATCGGACCAACGATCGGCACGATCACGAAAATGATCTCGATGAAATCCAGGAAAAAGCCGAGAAAGAACATCACCGCCATCACCAGCAGCAGGGCGGCGAGCGGTCCGCCCGGGAGATTGGCAAGGAATTGCTCGATTACCTCGTCGCCGCCTAAGCCACGAAACACCAGCGAGAACATCGAAGCGCCGATCAGGATCACGAACACCATTGAGCTGATCTTAGTCGTGTCCAAGCCGACCTTTCTGATTACTTGCCAGTTCAGCGAGCCGGCCTGAAGGGCGAGCAGCGTTGCACCGATCGCGCCGACGCTTGCCGATTCGGTTGGCGTCGCGATGCCAAGCAGGATCGAGCCCAGCACCAGGACGATCAGGATCAGCGGCGGTGCAATCACCAGGGCGACCTCGCCAAAACCGGGCTGATTATCTTCCTCGGAATCTTCAGGTGCGAGCGACGGGCAGCTCGATGGATTGACGATCGCCATCACAACAACCCAGGCGAGATAGAGACCGACAAGCATCAGGCCGGGGAGAAGGGCACCCGCAAAAAGGTCAATGGCGGTCACCGGCTCCGGCACCAAGGTCCCGGAGATTTCCGCCGCCTGTTCGTTGGCTCCTTGCAGAATGTCGGCGAGCAGTACCAGTACGATCGAAGGCGGGATGATCTGACCGAGCGTGCCGGAGGAGCAGATCAGGCCGGAGGCGAGTGCTGGGCTATAGCCTGCGCGCAGCATGGCCGGCAGCGAAATCAGACCCATAGTGACCACGGTGGCGCCGGCGATTCCGGTGGAGGCGGCGAGCAGTGCGCCGACCACCACCACCGAGATGCCGAGCCCCCCGTGAAGGCGGCCGAACAGACGACCCATCGTCTCTAAGAGACGGCCGGCGAGCTGGGATTGCTCCAGCATCACACCCATGAAGATGAAGAGTGGCACGGCCACCAGCGGCTCGCTCTTCATCACGCCCAAGAGGCGGAGGGGATAGGCATTCAGCATGGCCATGCGGAAGAGATCTAGATAGTCGCCGAGAAAGGCAAAGAGAAGTGCGGAGCCGCCAAGCGTCAGCGCTACGGGAAAGCCGAACAGCAGCAGGAGAAGCGTCGTCCCAAACATGATGAAGGCGAGGATTTCAGGCGTCATGACGCCTCTCCTTCGCCGGTGCGGTGTCCAATGTCCGTCTCGCAGACAAGCGTCATGACGGAGCGAACCAGAAGCGCGACTAGCTGGATGCCGAGGCATACAGCGAAGACGATGATTAGGGACTTAAAGATGTAAAGTGCTGGCATGCCGCCGGCTTCAGCGGATTTTTCCAGCGTCTGCCAGGAACGGACGACCATCGGCCAGGCCCTGGTGCCGAGCACGTAGACCAAAGGCAGCCCTAGAAAGAGGCAGCCCAGAATGTTGACCCAGGCTCGGTAACGGGCCCGCGCCGAAGCATAGAAGAGATCGATACGCACATGGCCGTCATGGCGAAGGGTGTAGCCGGCGCCGGCGAGAAAGATGGCGGCATGGATCCAAACATAGAGTTCCTGCATCCAGATCTCGCCATAGCCGAAGGCATAGCGAAGGACGACAACCAGGAACACGTTCAGGACCAGGAGGATCGCCAGGACAGCCGTGATCTGGCCGAGCATCTCGTTGATCCGTTCGAGCTGTCGTACAAGGAAAAGCATCGAAGCGCTCCCTGAAACCGGCGTTTCTTATTGGTCAGGAGCGGCTCACAATGAGTGTATGAGCCGCTCCCTTTGGTGAACGACGACGGACGCCGTTCCTCTAGTGCACAAGACCAGGCGCCTCAAACCCAGCTAGGAAAGAAGTCAGACCGTCTTGAAAGCGGCGGCGACCCGCGCCTGCATGAAGGCGCCTTCAGAGAGCGCCGACCAGTTGACCATGCCGTCCCTGAAGCTGATCAGGTGATTGAAGAGCGCCTTTGCGTCCGCGGCCTTCGATGCAAGTTCGGGGATGACCTCGGTCGCGCGCATGCCGATCGCCTCGATCAGCTCATCGGAATACTGGCGGAGCTGCACGTTGTGCTCGTCCAGGAGCTTGGCCATGGCCTCGTTGTTAACCGCCTGGAACTTCGACAGGATGGCGAGGTTGGTAGCAGCAGCACCGCGGGTGACGATCTCCTTCAGATTATCCGGAAGATCCGTCCAGGCCTGAATATCAAAGAATCCGTCGAGCACAGTCGCGGGCTCATGCCAGCCGGGATAATAGTAATTATCGACGACCTTAAAGAGGCCCTTGCCGAGGTCAGCGGCGGGGCCAATCCACTCGGTACCGTCGATCGCACCCGAGGTTAGCGCCGGCAGCACCTCGGAACCCGGCAGCAGTACGACGTTCACGCCGAAGGTTTTCAGGATCTCACCCCCGATGCCGGGCATGCGGAATTTGAGGCCGTTCAGATCGTCGACCGTGTTGATCTCCTTGGCGTACCAGCCGCCCATCTGGTTGCCGGTATTGCCGAGCGGCAGGAATTTCAGACCGAGCGGGTTGTAGGCATGCTTATCCGCCATGGCGATGCCGTCACCATAGTACAGCCAGGCATTCTGTTCCTGCGCGGTCAGGCCATAGGGCATGGCGGCGACGAACGAGATCGAATCGGACTTGCCGGCCCAGTAATACGGCGCGCCGAAACCCATCTGCGCGGTGCCGGTCTGAACCGCATCGAGTGCCTCGAACGGCTTCACGAGCTCGCCTGCATGGTAGACCTGAATGACCATCTGGCCCTCAGAAGCGGCCTCGACATAAGCTGCGAACTCTTCGAGCGCCTGGCCGAGAAGGCCCGCCTTGCCGAAGGCGGAAACCGCGGTCCACTCCACGGTCTCCTGGGCAATCGCCGGCGTTCCAAGGGCGATCGCCCCTGCAGTCGCGGCCGCTCCAGCCGCTGTTGCTGTCCCGATACTACCGCTCTTGCGTAAGAATTGGCGTCTCTGCATCGATACCTCCCGATGTGACGAAGCGTTGATCCGTGATCGGGATATGCTGCCGAGCCGGTGATGCTTTGGTAAATTCGCAGGACTGGGTAGACTAGGCGGTGATTTGGTATCGGTGATGCGTAAGACTACGCACGCATCTACCCAATCATACTGAAAGAATATCTTGGTAGATGCGTGCTATGATTGGCCGATCAGGGCGGATTGCACGATGAGACAACTAAGAAGTACATGGCGACCATGAATCTCAGGCTGAAAGTTCTTCTCCTGGCGATTATTCCCTTGGTGTTGGCCTTGGGTGCGGTGGCCTATATCGCGACCTATCAGTCAGCGAAGCTCGCGCGCCACGAGATCGACGTCTTTGAAAAGACGATGATCAAGGCCAAGCAGGCCGAGCTCTTGAATTACGTCGCGCTAGCACTGACCTCGATCGATCATCTCTACAACGTCGAGGAAACGCGATCGGCGGAGGACGAAGCGGAAGCGCAGCGCCTGGTGAAGCAGGTGCTGGATCGGCTGACCTACGGCACGGATGGTTACTTCTTCGTCTATGACGAGCGCGGCAATAACCTGGTGCACCCGAAGCAGACCTGGCGGGTCGGCAAGAACTATTGGGAGCTGGAGGACGAAAACGGTCTGAAGGTTATCCAGCGCTTGATCGAGGAAGGCCGCGCCGGCGGCGGTTATGTTCGCTATGCCTGGGAGCAGCCTTCCACCGGCGAGGTTACTGATAAGATCGGCTACGCCGTGTTCCTGGATCGCTGGAATTGGATGCTCGGCACAGGCATCTACATCGACGACGTGATCACCCAGGTCAATCTCGCCAAGGAGGAGTTCGACAGCCAGATTAGGGAGACGTTCTGGCTGATTTCGCTGATTGCTTTCGGCGCGGTCGTCGTGGTCTTCGGCGCCGGCATCGCGATCAATATCCACGAGACTCGCCTCGCCGACGGCAAGCTGCAGGCGCTCACTGAGAAGATTGTCGCCACGCAGGAGGAGGAGCGGGGCCGGGTTGCGCGCGAGCTGCATGACAGCATCAGCCAAATCCTGGTCTCGGTGAAATTCGCGCTCGAACAGGCGACCATGACCATCGGCGAGCGCCTGAGCCCGGCCTCGGCGGCGATCGACCGCGCGAACGACAATCTCAACCTCGCCATCCGCGAGGTCAGGCGAATCTCCCATGATCTCAGGCCCGGCATCCTGGACGATCTCGGCCTCTCCAAGGCGCTGGAAAACCTTGCCGAGGACTTTTCCAGCCGCACTGGCATCGAGGTGGCGGTCAGGACCACAGGCTTCAAAAACCTTTTGCGCGATGAGGTGAAGACGGCGCTTTACCGTATCGCCCAAGAGTCGCTCACCAATGTGGAACGCCATGCCGGTGCATCGAAGGTGGAGCTCGGGCTGTTGCGCAATCGGAACGACGTCACCCTGCGCATCGCTGATGACGGTCAGGGCTTCGACCTGCAGCGACTGAGCAGGGGCGCCGCTAAATTCGGCATCGGGCTCAAGAACATGAAGGAGCGCCTTGAGCGGCTGAATGGCGCCTTGATAATCGAGTCCTCGCCAGCCGGCACGGTCATCGAGGCGAAGTTGCCACACAGCGTCCTCCAGAGTCCGAAGGAGGACACCAGGTCCACCGGCATCGCACCTGCGGATCAAGCGGCATGATCGATCGGGAACGCATCCGCATCCTGCTCGCCGACGACCATCCCTTGGTCATGGAGGGATTTCGCGCCTGCCTCGAAGCCTTTGCCCATATCGACGTCGTCGCCACCGCGACCAACGGCAAGGATGCGCTTGCCCTGGCGCGCGAGCATCAACCGGACATCGTTGTTCTCGACATCAACATGCCAGAGCTGAACGGCCTGGATGCGACAGAACTTTTTAAGGAGCAGATGCCGGAGATCAAGCTCCTGATCCTCAGCATGCATGACAACAAGGAGTATGTATCGACCGCCCTCCTGCACGGTGCGCGCGGTTATGTCCTGAAAGACGTGTCGACCCGGGAAATCGTGAACGCCATCGTCGCGATCCATCATGGTGGCACCTATTTCAGCGCCGGCGTCTCTGAACTCCTGATGAACCTGCAGTCGGACCCTGTCGGCAGCAACGCGCTGACCACCCGGGAACAGACCATTCTCCTGCTTCTCGCCGACGGCAAGAGCAACAAAGAGGTCGCGCGCGAACTCGACATTTCCGTGCGCACGGTCGAGACCCACCGGAAGAACCTGAAGCGTAAGCTTGGCATCGGCACCACAGCGGGCTTGACGCGCTATGTCATCGAGAGCGGTTTAGTGCAAAGCAACCGGTGAAACCATCAGATCAACGGTCGGTTGCGGTGATGGCGCGATTGATAACGCTTTCTGAAATCGCTAGCGCCATTCCGATGTATCTACCTGCCGATCCTAACCAGGGATGACTTCTCTTCGTCGATGACCGGCACATTGCAGAAAGCAAGCTTCTGTCAAATTTCGCTCCGAAAGTGGAGGAGTCGTGAAATGGTCTAAGGACTAGCTCTCCCATCGATCTCATGACGCTCTTCGATCTTTGGGAGTTGATATGTCCCTTAAGCCAATCCCCAACCGTCGACGAACGCCGCCCGTGCGAGAGTTCCTCCAATCGCTTCGTGGCACCGGGCCTGGTTCGAATTTAGCGGTATCTCGATCCACAAGTGAGCCCGAAGTTCAGAAGACAAATGCCATGAAGCAGGGCCTTAGCGACCTGTCCCTAACTGGGAAGCTGTCGTTTCATTTCATGATTGCGGAGTACTCAAATCCCGGGCCCATTGAATGCTCAACATGGTATGCTGTTGATTTCCCTCATGAGAGTATTCTAGCAGTGAAAGCTTCAACATGACCGACGTCCATTCTCAAATCGACAACAAGCTGGCTGAGCATGGATTGCCTAGCCTCCATTAGGGATCGCTTTTCGCGCTAGCCAGATCAGTGACGGTCGATCTCGGCTGTGGTCTTTGATAGGCCCTCAGAACTTTTCCAGCCTACAGTAAATCAGGATGATTTGCAGCCTGAAGCCGACGCTAGATGCACCTGCTCTTATTCACACTTTTGATCTTTCCCGCCTTTCGAGCGTCGCGGCGAACTGCGGTGCTGCATCCAATAGTGGGTATTCTCATGCATGCCAATTACGCTGAAGCCGAGGCGTTCGTAGAGGGCCTTTGCGCGGTTTGCGATAAGCACCCGAAGTTGAAGAGGCAAGCTAGATCTTGCTGCCTCATCGATCGTCGTTGTGAGGAGTTTCGTTCCAAGGCCTTGATTTTGATGGCAAGGCGAGATCTGTAGCTCTCGCAGCCAAAGATGGTCGATCTCCTTGGAGATCCAAATTGCACCGACTCGCAAGCCGTCATGTTCGACGATCTGATACTCTTGAACAGCCCATTTTCGTTCGAAGTGTTCATCTTGGAAGGCATCGTCCCAAGCACCGAATTGCTCAATGACGACAGATTCGTAGACATCCCTGTTGAGCTTCTTCAGGAAGGCTTTGTCTTCCTCAGTGGCGGGACGGCGTTGCAACAAGCGCAGTGACCTTGTCTTAACGGAGAGCCTTTTGGTAGGGGAATAGCTTAGTATCCCCGATCACATAGAAGGACCTTCCGGCGGATCGTGACCCGAATTGGCTTAAAGATCGGGAGTCCGTTTCGGCTAATTTGTGTCTCAACTTGCGCACCAAGGCATGCGTGAAGCCGACCACATTCGGTGTCGCCATTCTTTTCTGACGAGCAAGACATTCCGTAGCTAAAACAAGTCGCATTCGAACCCAACAGTTATGGTCAGAGTATCGGCCGTGCCTTGCAGGGACCTGTGCCGTCGATTCTATCGTTGCATGTTTAGCAGGAGAATACTGCAAGTGCATGGGCGAAATCCGGCTTGGACATCGTTCCTTGGTATCAACCAGATTGGGCCAATTCAGTGTGGACAAAAACGTGATGTTATAACATCTCTTAAGAAGGATTGGCTCGCTCTTGTGCCCGACCCGACCAAACCACAGGAAACTCACTGAAGCGGAACCCAAACGATGAAATACCTTCCTTTTGGACTGGCTTTTGCTGCAATCACCGCAAGCGGCGCCGTTGCGCAGGACTATCCCGTCACCCTTGAGAACTGCGGGCACGACGTGACATTCGAAGGTGCACCAGGCAGCGTCGTCAGCATCGGGCAAGCCACCACTGAAGCGATGTATCTGCTTGGGCTTGCCGACAAGGTCAGCGGAACAGCCGTCTGGTTCACTGATGTTCTACCGGAGTTCGCGGAGGCCAACGCGAAAATCGAACGGCTCGCCGACAATACGCCAAGCTTTGAAGCCGTCGTGAACAAGCGTCCTGGTCTCGTTGCGACGCAATATGAATGGTATGTGGGTCCGAAGGGCGCCGTCGGTACGCGCGAGCAATTTCACGATCTTAGCGTTCCCACCTATGTTTGGCCTGCAGATTGCGTTGGTAAAGACAACTCCGTTGGTGTTGATGGGACGCGCGAGAACCTGATGTCGACTGACATCATTCATCGGGGCCTCATCGAACTCGCGCAAATATTTGGTGTGCCTGATGCGGGTGAAGCTGCGGTCGCCGAGCTCCAGGCACGAGAGACCGCAGCTATTGAGCGCGCGAAATCTCTGAACCTCGAGGGTACCTCTGCGATGTTCTGGTTCTCCAGTTCCGATTTGGACGCCGACCCCTATGTCGCGGGTGCCAAAGGAGCACCAGCCTACATCATGACCCAGCTCGGCATCGAGAATGTTGTGTCCTCGAGCGAGGAATGGCCAACCGTTGGCTGGGAAAGCCTCGCAAAGGCCAATCCCACCTACATCGTTTTGGCCGATTTGCAGCGGCGGAAGTTTCCGGCGGACTCAATCGAGGCCAAAATGGAATTCTTGAAGTCGGATCCCGTCGCCAGTCAAATGGAAGCCGTTAAAGAAGGTCGGATCATCATTCTAGATGCCCACGCGATGGACGCCACGATCCGCACAGTTTCGGGACTGGAACTGATGGCTGATGCTATGGAGAAGCAGGCCGCGTCACAGTGACAAGAACTCGGTTCGGCGGGTTCACTCCCGCCGTTTCGATTATCGGTGGCGCAGCAATCTTGATCGCGGCCGTCGGCTCGGCTCTAGTTATCGGTGAAACGTCTATCCCCTTTAGCACAATCTGGAACGTCCTGAAATTGGAGGCGGGATATCCAGCGCCAGAAGTCAATCCAATCGATCACGGTATCCTCTGGAGCTACCGCCTTCCACGAGCGATCTTGGCGATGGCCTGTGGGACGTCGCTCGCTCTGAGCGGCATCATTTTGCAAGCACTTTTGCGAAACCCCTTGGCTGATCCGTACATCCTGGGCCTGTCGGCCGGTGCCTCAACCGGCGCGGTCGCTGTTGCGATCCTCGGGCTTGGTGCTGGCGCTCTGACGCTGTCAGGTGGCGCCTTTATCGGCGCTCTATTGGCCTTTGGCTTTGTCGCCTGGCTCGCTCGTCTGGCAAGTGGTAACAGTCCGGGCGCAACATCAAGCCTGGCGCTTTTGCTGGCCGGCGTCGCCGGAGCGCAGCTCTTTCATGCCTTGACGGCGCTGATCATCGCAAAGTCCGCAGACGCCAATCAGGCACGCGGCATCATGTTCTGGATGATGGGCAATCTATCTGGCAGCAGATGGCCGGACGTCTATCTGGCGGTTCCCATAGCAATGGTCGGCGCTGGTGTCATCTTTGCCCATTTTCGCGCACTCGATGCTATGACCTTTGGCCGTGAAGCCGCGCAGTCGATGGGGATTCGCACCGGGTTGGTCATGACGATACTCATTGGCACAGCGGCCCTCCTGACGGCCGTGATGGTCTCTCTCTCGGGGGCCATAGGCTTTGTCGGTCTTGTCGTGCCCCACGCGATGCGGTTCCTCGTTGGCGTGCGTCACTTTCTTTTGATCCCTGCGACGGCTTTGGCCGGGGGCGTGTTCTTGATCCTCGCCGACATTGTCGCACGCATTCTCATACCAGGCCAAACGCTCCCCATCGGGGTGGTGACCGCTCTGGTTGGCGCACCGGCTTTTGCCATCATTTTGGTTCGGAGCTCACGTGCGCATTCAGGTTGATTCCGTTTCGAAATCCATCCAAGGCAAACCGATCCTGAGCGATATCTCGCTCAGTCTTTCGTCCGGCCAGTCCTTAGCGCTGATCGGCCCCAACGGCTCGGGAAAGTCGACGTTGCTCAGGGTAATGGCAGGGCTTCTGCGCCCCGATCATGGGCAAGTGTCAATTGGCGGCGATACGGTCGACAGCCTTTCTCCTCGAAAACTCGCTCAGCGGATGGGGTTTGTATCGCAAGAAGCCAGCACCACAGACGCAATCGCCGTGCATGATGCCGTGAAACTGGGGCGTACACCTTGGCTTTCCTTTGCATCGCCCTTCGGCGAAGAGGATGATCGCATCGTCGACAAGGCCATGCACGAAATGGCAATCGCCAGCTATCGCTCGAATCCATTCAACACGCTGTCCGGTGGCGAGAAACAAAGGGTGCATATAGCTCGCGTTCTCGCTCAAACGCCGCAGGTTTTCCTTCTGGATGAACCCACCAATCATTTGGATATTCGTCATCAAATCGCCATCATCGACTGGGTCGTCCAGCAAAGGTCCACTATAGTGTTGGCGCTCCATGAGCTGAATCACGCCTTTGCCTGTGATCAAGTGGCGGTGCTGAACGTTGGTAAGTTGGTTGCGTTCGGAACACCTAAGGAGGTCTTGGTGCCTGAGGTGGTTGAGCCGGTTTTTGAGGTTACGGTCCGCCATACTCTTGTAAGAGAACTCGATCATCCAATTTTGACCTTCGCCAAATCGAGCGCTGAGCGTTAGGCCGCAACATCTTGGTAACTTCAGACCACCTTTTTTTGTGAGACAAAGCGGGATCGCATTGACGCCTGCCTGACATCCTTTTCGGTCGCAGCCCAGCCGGAAAGGTCAATATTGCGTGGGTCTTTTCCAGGCAGCGAACCGAGAAAGGACTTTCGGTTGAAACTAGCCCGAATGTCGTTATTCAATGGCAGTCGCCTGAGGTTCATTGTGAACCCGAGGCGTCACTCCAGCCCGTTGCTGAATCTCAGTATCCCCGATGGTTTGTATTTTCCAAATGAGGCCCACTGAACGTATTCGGTTGGCAGGTCGCGATAGACGAGACATCCATCTGATACAAAACCGAATCGCTGGTAGAGGAGGGGGTTGCCAATCAACACACAGCCCTTTGCATTGATCGCTCTCAGTTCGTCGAGGCCACGTCGAATCAAGTTGCCGCCTATGCCTTCGCCTTGCCGACTAGGCCACACGGAAACGGGCCCCAAGCCGAACCAGCCGTCCGAAACACCGTCAATAGATGCTGGCGAGAACGCTATATGGCCAATAACTTCGTCGTCTTCGGTTGCCACCAAAGATATCGTGAGATCGCCATCCTCACGCAGACGGCTCACACATTGTGCTTCGGTACCATCGCTAAACGACATTGGCTCAAATGCCGCTTTGGTGAGGTCGAAGATAGTCTCGTGATCGCTGGGCCTTTCATGTCTTATTTGCATTGACGGGCTCTGGGAAATGATGATGTAGATCGAGACTAATATAAAACAAATCGGCACACTGCTCATTTTGATGAGAAGGCTTAGGTGGGCTTTGAGACTAAGCCGTCGTGAGCCTTCTGGCGACTCGATACTCCATAGCGGCCCCCTTGCCGGAAGGCGCTAACGTGAGCTGTTGACCATACAAAGACATAATGCTCTCGAGTGCTAGAGGCTGGCATGTGTCGCCTCAAGACATTCATAAGACTGCCTTCTGCCATGGCAAAGCGGACGTGGCTCGACGTGGTACTAAGTCACCCTTTTGACACCAGGCGGCCATGCGCCGGTAAGTTATGTACAGCTCAGATAGAGTAGGAAACCGCTATTCTGCGAGGACGTTAGTCAAACGCTTGTGACCTGAAGACATCTTTGGATAAAGTTTTGGCGAGAGCAAACCACAGGGTTGATAATGTGTGAGATTTTGATACTTTTTTAGGCAACCAATCGCCGCGCTTACGCTGAAAACTGCCTCTACACTCATCTGGCTGGAGTGCCGAATATCACGCATGGAGACCTTGCCATTCTTGTGCCCCAGGCTGGGCAGTAGACTTACTTTGTCTCATCGAACTGACGATCGATTCCATTACGATGGCGGTTACGGTGGGATCATATTGTCGACAACAGTTGTCGACTATCTTGACCCCGTTATCGATAGAGATGGGAGGCGAGCCAAGCTGGTGCTTGAGCTAATTGCTGAGGCTTGGGCGCAACAAAACATGTCACCCTATATCAACGCAGTCATATTTGATCGTCGCCTCGCGGAGCAGGAGCAGAAACCAGCCTGGTGGGTTCGGTTCTTTCGCAGTCACACCAAAGCGAAATGACACCCCGCCGTTGCCGGTTTGCGGGGGGGAGTAGCTCTCGCATTTCAGTTGGAAAAGTTCGAAGTGTGAATGATGCCGAATGGCCGTTCATTGACTGAAATGCGGCATTCAAACCGGGCAGCCCAAGCTCACAATTGACCCTGACCTATCATAATCCCAGAGCGCATTGGTGGTCAGAAAGGGGAGGGGTAGCGGAGACAGTTGAGCTGCCTAAGCAGTGGCCCTACCGCAGCCGGCGAGTTGTCGCCGTTGGACCACTGTCATTAGGCGCCTCTGATGTACGTCGAAGGTGCCTTCCGCCACCCGTTCAATAAGACGCCCCGATACTTGGGATGTTTCAGCTAGCCAGGAATGGGCATCCCCGAAACTTTGAACAGACAGCTTTGCCAGACCTTCGCCGTGCTGAGCTGCGGGTTTCCAGCGCCCTCAGCCGGGAAAAACGGCGTGCTTGCTGGACGACTCGGCGAACGCGACTATGCCGTGACGTGGAATCAGGCTTTGGGAGGCGCTGCTCGAAGTCAAAATTTTCAAGGCGCTGAGATTGCAAGTTATATGTGTAATGTTATAACATAACAAATACAGGAGCGCTCCATAGAGCATCTGACAACTGGGCGGCAAAAGAAGATGCAAGCGCAAGTGTTGGCCGGCCCGGCGCCCTAGCAGGCCATGCGCCTATGACGTGCTCCAAAAGGCGGGCGAAGCCAATCCAAAGCCGCCGCCGACAGCGAGTTACGGGCGCTGATCAAGCAACCAGAGAAGAAGGTAAGAGAGATGACGTCATCAAGACTATCCGCCACCGTCTTCGGGGTGGTGCTGGCACTTGGGCACTCTGCCTGGGCTGATGAGGATGCAACTGCATGGCGGCTTTTCGTAGCCGATCACACCGACCCAACGATCACCGTCATTGATCTCGACGCTCCAGACAAGCGCTGGAGCCTCGAGGTTACTGGATCGGCGAGGCTCTATGCCTCGTCTGACGATGCTTTCGTCATCGCGGTGCAGTCCGATCACAATAAAGTCGATTTCCTCCGGAGCGGTATAGAGCTCGAATCCCACGGCGACCACACCGACATCGAAGTTTCCGAACCTGAGCCAATCGGTTCGATAGCGGGGCCGCGCCCCTTCCATGTCGTCAATCATGCGGGCAAGGTGGCGATAGCCTTCGACAAGGGAGGCTACGCTGCTGTCCTCGAAGAGGGCGCGATCCTTCGAGGAGAGTTCGACGAGAATAGATTTCCGATGAACGTCGCACATCACGGTTTCGTTGCAGCCATGGGGGATTACTTCTTGAGCTCGATCGCGTCTGAAGAACCCGTCGCTAAGGACAAGTTGCCTCCGCGACTCGGCATCGGCGCGTTCACGTCGGACGGAACGCCGTTGGGCGATATGCACGCCTGTACGGATCTTCATGGTGAGGCATTCTCCGGCAGTTTTCTTCTGGCGGGATGCGGTGAAGGTGTAATCGCTCACGACACGACGGGCGGTTCCGATGCCTTCACTATGCTGCCCTATCCTGCGGAGTTTCCCGAGGACAAAACCGGCACCTTACTTGGATCGACTGCGATGCAGGTCTTTCTGGGCAACTATGGCAGGGACTCGGTCGTCATCGTCGATCCCACCGCAGATCCCTACTTCACCCGCGTTGAACTACCTTTCCGCCGGGTTCATTTCGTCCTCGATCCCGCAAAACCCCAATTCGCCTACATCCTCACCGAGGACGGGTCGTTGCATCGGTTGAACATGCTCTCCGCGGAAATTGAGCAAAGTGTACAGATCACACAGCCTTATTCGATGGACGGCCACTGGCGCGACCCGCGGCCGCGCATGGCGGTTGCAGACGATCGGCTGATCCTGACCGATCCGCTGGATGCGAGCCTGCGGATCGTTGGAACGGCAGACTTCGTCGAACTCGACAGGATCACGCTCGAGGGTTTGCCCTACAATGTTGTTGCCGTTGGTGGCAGCGGCTTGATGCACTGAGGGAAGGTTTTGGCGCGGTCTGTGCACTTGCCTTTGGCGACCAGCACATATGAGTCCCACCTCTGAGCGGTGTCCAGATCAGCATTTGCAGGCTTGGCCATCAGACCGCGCCTCATCTTGTCATTGCCGATGATCTACTCGATTGCATGAGCGGCAGTGAGGTGACGATTGAACAGATAACGCGAAAGCGCATTTGTTCGTATTGCTGCCGATACACTTACCGCGCTGGTGTCCAGCTTCGGCGCGGAACGGAACCGAAACCTAGCGCAAAAGAACTGGCCGAAAGCACCATTGTGGAGAGAATACCTGCCCCGAAGGCATCTTGCGGCGCCTTCCCCGCGCTGGAAGGTGAGGTGCCGACGCGATGTCCGCGTTACCGTGTAATCATGACGGAGCGGCCACTTTAGGTGGCCATTGCCAGTATCCAAAAACGTTGGTGGTTTAAAGTCTGGTCGTGTGGAGCGCGTGCTCGGCGCACGGGCGACGGGATGCTTCGCTTAGATCTCCCAAGGCTTGTTGACAAAGCTTCATGTTCTTTGCCGAACCCGAAACAGCGGCCTCCGTGTTGCCTTTTATCTGCCGAACGCCGTCAAGCAAGTCCAAGACCATCGGAAGCTGCGTTGCCGTCTCCCGGCTCGCACCGAGAATCAATTGGGTTAAATTGTTAACGTCGACGCTAACATCATTCGACAGCGCTACGAACGACTGACTTGTCTCGACAGTGCCTGCGAGCGTTTTGTCGGCAGTCTCGAAACGATCAAGGAGGCCGACTAGCGACAGTTCAAGCTGCCTGACTTGGTCGGAAATGTCCGTCACATCGGATTTCGAACGGTCGGCTAAGCCACGAACTTCCTGCGCAACCACGGCAAAGCCTTTGCCAGCTTCACCGGCTCTCGCGGCTTCAATCGAGGCGTTGAGCGCGAGAAGCCTGATCTGTAGAGCAAGTGCCTCCATCCGATCCGTTGCCTCCTTGACTGCATCGAAGCGATCTCGAAACGCTTTCCCGGTTGCAGTCATTCCGGAAACCTCTGCGGCGGTTTCTGAAATGCCTTTCACGAGAGCCTCCACACCTCCCGATATCTTCTTTATGTCTTCGTCGATTCGCTTGACGCAGGAACCGCTTTTCTCGGCTTCGGCACAGAGTTGTTTGATCGATTGCTCCACTTTCTCGAAACGATCGATCAGATCCTGGATGAATTTCACCCGTTCAACCGATGACGAATTGACGTTTCGCGCGTTCGACATGATTGTTTCGACCTTTGCGGTAGCCAACTCGATACGTGAAGCATTGAAGGTGATCTGTTGATGAGGGGCACCCTTTGAGCGCTTGGTCTCAGGCTCCTCAGGAAGTGCCTGTGTAGCGTCCGTTGCATGCCTCAGCTGACGTTTAAGGTTCTCTAGGTCCTGGCGCCCATCGTCAATCGAGCGCTTCAGGTCCGAAATCTGCTTCCTATAGTTTGCCCCGAAACTCTCAACAATACGGTTCAGTTGCCGGCCGGCGATGATACCAGTAACCAATGAGACACAAAATGGAACGGTGAATGTAAGGGCCGCCTTCGACCAGTGAAGTGTCGCCGAGCCGGTTAAAGCATCCCATTGATTGATCAGCGTCAGCGTAGGCCCGACAATTAGCATGGCAATCACTGCTCTTCGCACAGCGACCAAGTCCAGAGGGTTTGTTGACGTTAGCATTACCCTTGCTTCCAATCCGAAAAACTGAAGCTCGGAACTCTAGGCTTGTTTGGATAATATTTTGCTAACGATGTTGGGTCAGTAGTGGGTGGTCGGTGCTTTCACGCTGACAACATGCCTGGGACAATGATCAGTCGGGACTACAGGAATAAGGCCGCCAAAAGCTCTGCAGCACCGCTTGAGCCGGAGATAGTTAGGAAGCGACTGGGCTTGGCACTTCTCATTTTATCAACTTAAGGTAGATTTAGAACATCGCCGACTGTCTCAAGCAAACATTCGCCGTAGCGGCAGGTGTCGGGTAAATAGCCTCACGTCACCATGACACCGTTACGCACCGGTATGACGCTTCTTTGAAACCCGGCCAGGCGCAATAATCGGATGCCGCGGTTGAAATCCTAATCCGTGTTCAGACTTTAGGTATTCTGTCATGATTGGTGAGTTGCTCCGTTCGCAGAGGCGGCACGAAACTCAATGACACGCAACTTGCCCAGCCATGCGAAGATCTTCCTCCCGGACGACTTCAGTCAGAAGGAAGTCAACGTGTTGAAGCAGGCCTCTGACCAGGTCTTCCAGATGAGGCGCGACGAAGTCTTCCTCTAGAAGGACGGCACGCCCCGAAGCGCCCTTGCTGTTCACGCGTCTGCGTGAGGCTTTCGATGTGCTCGGCCGTCATCCAGGTCTGATCGGGCCGCTGACGCAGCTTTGGGGCGAGGACGTATATCTGCATCAGTACAAGGTTAAGCGCCAAAGCTCCTTGCCACTACGTGTTTGATGGCCAGTCAGCCACCCGCTCTCTCGTCCACTCAACTTGCGGGATATCGACCTTTGGCGAAGGGGGCCATCCATCGCCTCGCTGCGAGTTGAGATGACGCTGCGCGGCCCAACGATAGGGGATATCAGGCTTGCCGGTGAGTTCACCGTCGTCAAGCCACGCGAGATCGCTGCCATAGAGCTCAGATACCAAGGCCGCCTTCAAGCGTGCGACGGTGTCTGCATAGGCGGGATCCTTCGCAAGGTTCGTCATCTCGCGGGGATCGTCGATCATGTCGAAGAGTTGAACGTGGTTGCCGACAGGATAGTAGATGAGCTTGAATCGCTCATCCCGGATCATGCGCGTGGCATGATCATCTTCTCCGCATTCGCCATAGATGTGCGTATGTGCAGCCCCGCCCAGCATCGATATGCCGTCGACGGTGTCTGGGATCGGTATGTCGCAGAGATCAAGCAATGTGGGCATCACATCGGCAAAGGTCACCAACCGGTCATCGACCGTCCCTTCCGTCACCTTCGGATTGTCCTTGTTTGGCATGAGGATCATCGGAATGTTCGCCGAGCTCTCATAGAAGATGCGTTTCGCTGCCATATCGTGATTGCCCAGCATGTCGCCATGGTCGCTGGTGAACAGGATGATGGTGTCATCGAGAATGCCCTCCATCCGGAGCGTGCCGATGAGATAACGGATCTGATGGTCGATCTGGGTAGCCAGTGCGTAAAACGCACGCTTGGCTTCTAGCATTTGTTCTCTTGTGTAGAGGCGCGTGCGACTTAGAAGAGCGGAGATCGCATAGGGTAACTGATCTGGATCTTTCGCCCAGTCGCCGACATAGGGCTCATCGATCTCGATATTTCGATAGAGTTCCATGTAGGTTTGGGGCGGCACGAGGGGCGGGTGTGGATGGCGAAAGCCCAGATACCAGAAGGCGGGTTTGGTCGGGTCGCGCCGCTTGATGACGCGCGCCATGCTGCGTCCTGCCCATGCTGTAGCGTGATGTTCTTCCGGCAAGTGCCAGGGCCGCCAGTGATACTGATTGTTGGACATGCCATGATCGAATTGGCGTCCAGCATAGCCTTGATCGCCGAGATAGATGTCGTAGTCGTCAAGGGTTCCCCACTGCGATCGGCCTTCATCATCCAATAGGACGCTGTCAAAACCGATACGATTCCTTTGTGGCTGCACATGCAGCTTGCCTACGGCATCTGCCTGGTAGCCAGCATTGCGAAAGGCCTGCGCCATGGTGACGGCATCGGGCATGCTGAGCTGATCGTTGAAGACGCGATCGCCGTGGGACTTTGGGCTCATCCCGGTCATCAATGTGCGCCTTGCCGGGATGCACACCGGACATTCGGAGTAGGCGTTTGTATAGCGCACTCCAGAGGCTGAAATTTCGTTTAAACCCGGCGTTAGTATCGCTGGGTTTCCTGCAAATCCGAGATGCTCAGCGGCCCAATGATCAGCGCAAATCAACAGTACATTTGGTCTCTGATCATCCACGTCTTCATCTCCCTCGGCAGTCACCGATCATGTCGTTTACTTGGCCTCAAACACCAGCCGAAAACCCTGATGCGACGTCGTAGTGTCAGGCGTTGTGCCAGTACGGGCGGCGATGCGATAGCGGTAGCAATAGCTGATATGACAGAGATAGGAGCCACCCTTGAGCACCTTGGCTCCCTTCATCTGCGCGGCGTGCTTTCGTGCCACCTTACTGAGCGAGCGTACCTTGTAAGGCTCGGACGTCCACTCCCAGACATTGCCACACATGTTATAGAGGCCGTAGCCATTTGGATCGAAGGATCTCGAAGGGGCGGTCGCCGCATAGCCGTCGGCGCTAGTGTTCCCGTTTGGAAAGCGCCCCTGCCAGATGTTGCAGGGAAAGAAGTCGTCATCGTTGGGGTGGCGATCCCCCCAGGGATAGGTGGCGTCGCCAAGACCGCCCCGCGCAGCGTGTTCCCATTCGGCTTCGGTCGGAAGGCGCCCTCCAGCCCAGCCGGCAAAGGCTCTGGCATCGGCCCAGGAGACGTGAACGACGGGATGATCGCCATGGACGTCGGCTGCCGAGCCAGGGCCGTTAACGAGACGCCAGCTCGCACCATCGACCCGCCGCCACCATTCGTGCGAGGGGACGGCTTGGGTATCACCGATCGTGTTAGGGATGTGGGCATGAAACACGAAGGACCAGCCGTAGCGTTCGGCTTCTGTCGCATAGCCCGTATCCTCGATAAAGGCAGCGAAGTGGTCGTTGGTGACCGCCGTCGTCGTCATTCGAAAGGGTTTCAACTTTACCGAGCGGCAAGGGCCTTCCGCGTCTAGTGGGATCCGCACGTCGTCCGTTCCGATCAGCCCCTTGCCACCCGGAATGTCGACCGTGTCGAACATCGACGAGCCTTTTGCACGTGGGACAACAGGTACAGCGCCAGACGATGATCGTCTGGCGTCCGGTGTCATGAGGCAACAGCTAGATTTGTTCATTCGTCTCTAAGCGCTACGGCACGGTAATGGCTCGGGGTTCTAAAACGTCTTTAAAATAGCGGCCCGCCTCTTAATGGGTCAAATAGTTGGGCAGCGAGACGTCCATTCGCAGATCTCAATCGTCTCCGGTCGCTGTCATGTCGTGAACAACGCGCGCGTCGAGCTTTCCTAAATATCGGCGTAGGCGGGTTCATAGATGAGGATGATCGTCTCACGTGGATCGTTGATCTGATCGAAGAAATAGACAGGTCGGGGTTGGCGCGGCGTTCGTCGCGACCGCCGAAACTCACCTTCATCAGCTCGAACTGCACGTGATGGCGGGCCGGTTCATAGCCGTCGCTGCTCTTGATCTTAGTGACGCCGGCCCATGGCCTGGGCTTCCTCCTGGTTCTCCTTAGCAGGCACCACCATCGGGACGTCACCCGCAATCAGACCTTCCGCATGGATGACGGCGTCTCGGGCGAACATACGCCTTTTATTATCCGCGGTCGCCAATGGCAGGTGCCGCTGAGCAATCCTAAGGGCGACATGAACTTCTTCCCCGAGGCTCCACCGGTCGAAGGGTGACCGTATTGAGGAGAGGCTCGACGCTGCCTCTGCCGACGAAAACGCGGCCTCAAAAGGTAGGTCAGACCGACCAATTCGATTGACGCCGAGTGATAGCACCGCGCTGTCAGCTCGTGCGGTGCTTCACTGGTTGATCCGGGCGTTCTGTCGAGAAGACTGTTCTCGACGGGTTGGTGTTGTTAGCCGATGATCTCACGGAGTCGCGTCGCCATGTCTTCCTCGACGGTGTCATGGCCAAAATGCTGGACATAATCCCCATCGGGTCCCATCAGGTAGTAAAAGGATGAATGGTCGACCAGATACTCTGCTGAGCTTGCCGCATCGACAGCTTTGGCATGATAGACACGATAGGCTTTGGACGCGACGTTCACTTGGTCCACTGACCCAGTGAGCCCGATAAGGTCGTCATGGAACAGCGAAACATAGTCAGCGATCGCCGCCACCGTATCTCGTTCTGGATCGACGGTGATGAAGATCGGCTCGACTTTGGCTTGTTCCTCAGCCGACAATAGGTCATACGCGGCTGTCATTGTCTGCAGGCTCAACGGGCAAAGGTCGGGGCAATAGCTGTAGCCGAAGTAGACCAGCATATAGCGACCGGCATAGGTCGCCTCCGTTACGGTCTCACCCCGATGATCGATCAGCTCAAAAGGTCCACCGATCAACGGCTTGCCGGCCGAAACCTGATTCTGATGACCGGAAAACATTAGCGTCGCTAGAACACCGCCAAATCCCAAGAGGATGAGAACGCTGAACGTGACCAGAAGTCCTCGCTTTGAAGAAAACGCGCTCATGGCATGATGACTCCCACGTGAGGTTCGAGGGCAAGGCGAGCTGTCCTGCGGTTACCTCGATGCGTGTTGTTCGGGTATAGGTTTAGTGGGTATGCTTATGGCCTTCACCGTGCTTCATACCACCCTTGATGCCTCGAATCGGTAGATCCAAGGTGATCTCACCCGCTTTCTCGAAGGTAAGCGTAAGTGGCATCGCGGCACCCTCTTCGAGCTTTCCTTTCAGCCCCATGAGCATCACATGCAGGTTGCCTGGTTCAAGGACGGTTGCTTCGCCAGGGGCGATCTCAATCGCCTCGACAGGACGCATCTTGGCGATGCCATCCTCCATCAGATGGGTATGCAGTTCGACAGTCTCGGCGGCTGGCGAGGACGCGCTTAGAAGCTTGTCGGTCTCGCTGCCTTTGGTCATTAGCGTCATATAGGCCGCGCTATTGGGCGCGCTACCGATAGACGCTCGGGCCCAACCGTCGTGGATCATGACATCGCCGACTTTAGCCATACCGGCGTCGCCAGCGAAGGCCTGGGTCGTCAGGAAAAGGGATGCCAAGGTTGTTACAAGGCGGTGGTTCATCATCGTCTCCACGGGCAAAGGGGCAGGGCATGCCGTCCTTTGCCGTCGTTATAAAGTGTTGCATGGCTTAGCGTCGTACGGGCGACGAGCGCATAAGTCGCTGCCGAGCGTACAACGTCGTCGTCGGGGAACGATTAGATCTGTGGCGGTCCTCGGCTGCCTAGACGCCGATGGCAACACGGCTCAGCGATCCAGAGATCGACGGCGCTTATCTCAGCGGACGAATAGCCATGAAGGCTAGGTGGATCGGCTCTGCTTGTGCCATCCAGCTTGCCGAGCGCCTGGATGAGACACGCGGCACAGTTGAGTGCTGCCTCTCCATGGTGCGCTGGTGGTTCAGTTGGTTGATCCGAACCCCAATCGCCCGAAGGCGCTTCAATCACCTTGAAGCCTGTTGCGGTGCAGATCACCAGAGAATCTAGCGAATCCGACGCTTTTGCAACAGCATATTGGCTGAGCCATGGCTGCACCAAAAGCGCCATGATGATCAACCCAACAATGCTGCGATATGTCGTCGAAGACCGCATGCCAGCTCCAAAACCACAAGATCGCTACTGTAGCAAGAGTGCCGGATTCTGCAACGCGACAAAATGAACGCAGAGACTTGTCACTAATAGTTGTTCATTCTATCTTCATTACTTGTTCGAACGAAGGTTGATCAACACTCAGTGGAGTGTTCATATGGATCAACAGCGAAGATTGACAGCATATCTTCCTTATGTGCCCTGGTGTTGTTTTGTAACACTTCTAATTTTATTCGCATCATCACTCGTAGTGCTTCAGCCTGTTGCGAATGTCGCAAGTTTCATTGTGCTGATAACATGGGTGTTTTTGGGTGCGCAACTCCTCCATGTTCTAAGGAACCGTCACCCTCTGCGGCTGCTTCAGTTTCCCGCCGCCGCTTGTGTCATGGCGACGATCACGCACGTCGTCATGCTTCAGGCGACCGGCCAGGACTGCGTGCTCACCAGAGGGATCGGCTACGTCTATTGGCAAGCCTTCATCAGTCCCGACGCGCCATTCTTTTGTAACTGGTGCGTCGGTTAAGAGGGAGAAATCGATGAGCTACTATATCGTTGCGGGATGTGGTTGTGGTGGCTGCAATTTGATTGCGATCGACAAGAACGGCAACATCGTCTCGATTTATTTGCCGCTGAGTGCCGTTGCGAAGTGAAGGCGCTAGCGTTGAGAGGCCTTAGTCGAGCCCGGTTTGAACCGGGCTCGATGTTCTTCAGCTCAGCCCGACAATCATCGCGCCCGCCATGCACGCCATCAGAAGGTCTTCGAGGATCGTAACTTTAGAGATTGGGATGCTGAAGTAGCCTCCGAGGCAGGCGCATTGAAGGCTCTGTCCACGAGCAAGAGCTTGGTGAACGCTCCAGGCTTTTTCGAGCATAAGGACACCAACAAGCAGATTGAGTAGCAGCGATTCGGGCCAAATTAAGTAGATGACGCCGATACTGACCTCAAGAAATGGGTAGGTGGCTGCATAGGCAGCGCTTCTGCTGGCAAGAGCATCATAGCGGGCATAGGCCGATGCGAAGGCTCTACGATTAGCGACCTTGAGCATACCAAAAAGCAAGAAATAACCTGCCATGAGATCACCCATGAAGCCATGTCCCTGCCAGCCTTGAAGGCCCTGCATCACCGAGCCGAAGATGATGACAAAACACGTCATCACGATCAGCGGCCGATAATGGATAATCCTGGCCTGAAAGAGCCGGGTCAGGCTCCTTTCTTCGGCGCGATATGCGCCAAGTGAGGCTAGAAAGGCATTGAGATCGGCCAGAGGGGCGTCGAGGTTATGGATTAGTGTCAGGTTCTGCCGATCGCTGTCAAAGCTGGCGCTCTTGATGTGGGGTTCTGAAACGAGAGCGGTTTCGATTTTGTTGACGCATGAACCACAACGCACGCCTTGAACGAGAAAGCGCTCAGTCCGAATCTCGGCTTTTGTAACGGATTGATCGTCATAATGCTCAGTGTCTGCGATCGCCATGCAGGTCCCGTTTGCCCAGGTGGCTATGAAGCTTGGAGCTGTCGACTTGTACACGGCGACAATAAAAAATGAACAAAAAAACGGGACGCTCGCCGCAAAATCATCGTCCGTTCGGGGTCGGCTTTGGCATCGAACAATTGCTGTTCTTCATGGATCTTTATCCGCCAATGTTGGTTGATAGATGTTAACCACTTTGAAACCCCGTCGACCTAGTCTGCCATGTGGTGGGCTGGCTTTGGCAGCTGCCACGATGTGACGGCGTTCGGTGCAGGGCTTGCGCAAATCGCGAGCTAGACGCCTTGTGGGAGTTGGTGGCTTGACAGGCCTTTCAACCAAAAGCGGTCGAAGCGAGCGTTATGCGCGGGATGATCCACGACGTCTTCTTGACACCAGTCTGTCAGGCTATGCTTTAGGCGATGTGCTTCATCACAGACCCGAGCGGTTGGTCGTTCGAGGCTGTCGGAATTCAGATGGTCTTCCCGTTGTCATCAAGGCGCGTCTTGAGGCCTGTCAAACGGCGGACGATCGCCGGCGCGCGCAGAATGAATTCAAGATTCTGCGGACGGTAACAAGCGATTTTGCTCCCAGAGCCATCGGCTGCGAAAGCCTTGATGTCGGTACGGCGCTCATTATGGAAGAGATGCCTGGGTCCGATCTTGAGACGCTGATACAGGCGACGCCAGTTACCCTCGCTCAGGCCTTATCGATCGGTGTGCAGTTGGCAGCCGCCCTTGTGGAACTGCACGAAGCCCATATCGTGCATAAGGACATCAAACCCGCGAACATCGTTGTGGACCTAACGTCGGAGCGGTTGGCTCTGATCGACTTCGCAGCTGCGACCATGCTGCCGCGCGAAACCGTCCCACCTGTGATCGGAGGACAAGTTTCCGGGACGGCGGCCTACATGTCGCCGGAACAGACGGGTCGAACCAACCGCGGTCTCGATGAGCGCACTGATCTCTATTCTGTGGGAGTCACGCTCTACCAGCTTTTGACCGGTCGTCTGCCTTTCGAGGCGACGGATCCCTTGGCCATGGTCTACGCTCACGTCGCGCAAAGACCGGCCCGTCTCGATGAAGTGCGGGCGGATCTGCCGCCGGTGTTAGCGGATATTGTGGCGCGACTTCTGGAGAAAAATGCCGAGGATCGCTATCAGACCGCTTCGACACTGTTGGCAGATCTGATGACGTGCCAGGCAAGATTGACGCGTGATCGTCAGATTGAGAGCTTCTCGATCGCCGTCGGCGATCGTAGTCGGCAATTTCGCATGCCTGAGAAGCTCTATGGTCGCGATGGCGAACGTCAGACCCTCACTCAAGCTTTCGAGCGCGTCGCGGCCAAGGGGAGTGAGGCCGTGCTCATTGCTGGACGATCCGGCATCGGCAAAACGGCTTTGGTCAATGAGCTGCAAAAGCTCATCCTGCGTCAGCGTGGTCTCTTTCTCCGTGGCAAGTTCGATCAGTTCAATCGAAATGTACCGTTCAGCGCTCTCGGCCAGGCATTGGACGCCCTGGCACGGCAGTGGCTTGTGCTCGATGACGCGACACTCGATGGCTGGCGAAGCCGCCTTGATAGCGCGTTGGGATCCGAGGGGCGCTTAATTTTGGAGATGGCGCCCGCTTTAGCGCCGATCGTTGGTGAGCAGCCTCGGCTGCCGACGCTTTCGGCTGCTGCCGCTAAACAGCGACTGAAGGGTTTGTTCCTTCGTGTCCTGACCGCGCTCCGGCAAGATGGTCAGCCCCTGGTCCTCTTCCTCGATGACCTGCAATGGGCTGATCAGCCCACGCTCGAGTTGTTGGAAACGGTCTCTGGTCAGATCACGGGCTTGCTTTTCATTGGTGCCTATCGCGCCAACGAGGTTGACCGAGGCCATCCTCTGCTTGGAAGCCTCCAAGCCATAGAACGAAATGGGTGCCCGCTTATCAGGTTAACGTTGGGGGCCCTCAAAGAGAGCGATTTGATTGAGCTCGTCGCTGACGCGCTGGATGATTCGCCGGAAGTCGCTGCACCACTTGCAGGATTGCTGCAGCAACGCACGGGTGGCAATCCTTTCTTCGTTGCCCAAATGCTGAGTGACATCCATCGGCAAGGACTGATCGGAACCGAGGCGGGACATGTCAGCTACGACATAGATCATATCCAAGCCACCGTTCTGACGGACGATGTTGTCGAATTCATGATGGGTCGCCTGAGCGATCAGCCATCGGAAACCCAGCAAAGCCTTGGTCTCGCCGCTTGTCTTGGGAACCGCTTCAAACTGACGGACCTTGCCACAGCGTCTGCTCTAGGGCCTGAAGAGCTTTCAAACGCCCTTTGGCCAGCCTTGCGCGAAGGCCTCATTTTTCCGGAGTGTGACGGTTGTGGCCGTCCCGATCTGGTCGATTTGATGCAGCAAGCTGACGTCGGATTTCGTTTCCTGCACGATCGGGTTCAGCAAGCTGCCTATGAATTGATTCCAGCAGGCACGCGAGCGCAAAACCATTGGCTGATCGGCGAAAGATGGTGGTGCGCTTGGGACGAGGCTCAACGCGACATGAGGGTGTTTGAGCTCACAGCACAGCTCAATCATAAACGGGACTTTTCGCAGGATGTCGAGGGTGCAACCTGGCGCTGGCGTGTGATCGACCTCAATCGACGCGCTGGATTGAAGGCCAAGGAGGCAACCGCGTTCAGTGCTGCCACAAAGTTCTTCCAAAAGGGCCGCGATCTGGCCTCTGACGACGCCTGGTCAGATCACTATGCCATAATGTACGGCCTTTATTTGAATGGTTCGGAAGTCGCCTTCTTGAATGGTGACTTCGCCTTGGCGGAAGATCTCTACCCCAGAGCCTTGGCGCATGCTGATGGAGTTCTGGATAGGGCGAAGATCTTTCGTGTTCAAGCGACACAATTTCAGCTCCAAGGCAGAAATCACGAGGCGTTGGATGTCTTGAGGACATGCTTGGCGGAGTTGGGCTGGGACATCCCGAGTGACTCGGCGGCAAGCGAGCAGTTCCTTGATCGCGAAATTGGTGTCGTTCGGCGATTTGTCGACGAGCAGGGTGTCGGATGCCTTGGCGATTACCGGTCGGCGGAGGATAGCCTTTCAGATGAAATGCTTCGTCTTTTGCAGATCGCCTTTTATGCAGCTTGGCGTGCCGGTGAAACGCCGCTCGCGCTTCTCGCACTGACGAAAATGACGACTCTCTCGATTGAACGTGGTGTCGCCGACTTATCGCCGTTCGGCTTTGTCGGCTTCGGCCTGGTCGCCACGGTTCGATTGAAGGACTACGATCTCGCCTTTCGTTTTGGTGAGATTGCCGTCGGCCTCTGTGAGCGCTTTGACGACCCCGATGTTACGGGCATGACCAATTACATCTTCGCTGCTGACGTGCTTGGTTGGAGCCGACCTCTTCGCGAGACTGAACCTTATTATGAAGCAGCATATCGTTCGGGGCTTGAAGCCGGGAATCATCTGACCGTTGGGTTCATGATGCAGCAGAGCGGTGCCGAGCGCTTGGCTTACGGTCGAAATCTGCATGATCTCTTAGCGATCGCCAATGACCATGCAGCGTTTCTGCAGCAGATCGGCAATGTCGACAATTTGAGCGCGCTGCGGATTGCCGTTCTGCAGCCCATAAGAAGTCTGCAGGGGCAAACCACCGACTGCGCCGTTCTGGACGATGATCAGTTCAGTGAAGCAGCATTTCTCGAGGCTTATGCCGATAAGCCCTACTATCTCGCCTGGTATCATGCCAGCTGCATGCGGCTTGCGATCCTCTGGCAGCAGCGCGATCGCTACGAAGCTTTGGTCGACAAGCACGCCTTTATCGAGGCCAAGGTGCCGAGCCACGCGAACAAAGTTCCAGCAAGTATCTTTCATGCCGGCCTTATGGCCGTGGCCCTCGCGGAAACTGCTGATCCCGAAAGGCGCGCGCGCTATCGTAGTCTCGCCCTCAGCCTGCTTGATCGACTAGTAAGTTGGGCCGAAGCCTGTCCATCGAATGTCCGACATAAACGACTCCTGCTCGATGCCGAAGTGGCCAGGCTCGATGGCGACAAGGCGAAGGCTCTTGATCTGTATGACGAGGCGATCAATGCGGCTCGTACGGCGGGTTGTTGGCATGAGTTGGCGCTTGCTAATGAGCATGCTGGTCGCTTTTTGCTTTCCTGGGGCAAGACGCGGCTTGCCCAACCTTACCTCCGCGATGCGCATGATGGTTATTTGAACTGGGGCGCGACAGCCAAGGCAGAGGTTATTCAAACCCAGTTTCTAACGTCATGGGTTGAGTCCGAGGAGGCGTGCGTTCGCAGCAGACGCAGTCTTGCCACCAGCACGCATGGTTCGGAAAGCTCTCGTGCATCATTCGGAGAGACCCTGGATCTATCGTCTATTCTCAAGGCCGCTCATGCGCTGATCCAACATCAGAAACTTGAGCAGCTTCTAGATCGGATCATTGGCGTTATTTCTGAAAATGCCGGCGCTGATCGCGGCTATCTCTATGTGCTGAAGGACGAGGAATGGTCTCGAGCAGCGTCTTGTGATCTGGGCGAGGGTGGGCCTGCTTCCGATTCCAGTGCGACATCGATGCCGGATAGTCTCGAACAGACTCTGGTGCGTTATGCCGTGCGCAGCTGCGAACAGATCATTGTCGATAGAGACAGACCGCCACCGATTGCCCTTGATCGTGACGATGAGGCGGGCGTTGATCGTGCCAGCCGTTTGGTCATTCCCGCTTTGAACCAAGGTGAGTTGATTGCTGTCGTCTATCTCGAGAACAGCCTCGCTTCCGGTGTGTTCAGTGACGAGCGTCTCGATGTCCTTGGATTTCTCGCGACGCAGGCAGCGATCGCTCTGCAGAATGCGCGGCTCTTTAGCGACCTCCAAGATAAGACCATTCACCTCGAAGAAGCCTTCAAGAGGGAACAGGAGCTGACAGCATTACAGCGCCAGTTCGTTTCCATGGTTTGTCATGAATTCCGAACGCCGCTTTCGATTATCGATGGCAATGCGCAGCGAATCCTGAAGCGCGCTGATACGATTGCGCCAGATCGGTTATGCAGCATTCTCACGACTATGCGCGGCTCGGTCGAACGACTGATCGCGTTGATCGAGACTGTACTCAATGCTGCGCACCTCGAAGAGGGGCGGATCACATTCGAACCAGAGAACTGCGATATCGCTGCCGCCGTGAACGAGATCGCAGCAGGCTATCAGGAGGCCTTTCCTCGACATGCGATCGAGGTTGTCATGGGCGGATCAATGGAACAAGTCATTGTTGACGGCAATCTGCTGCGGCAGATCATCTCCAATCTCCTATCAAATGCGCTCAAATATTCGCCTGAAGGCTCGGTTACTCAAGTCAGCGCTCACATCCAGGACGCTGGCCACCTTCAGCTCTCTGTCCGCGATAACGGTCCTGGCATTCCTGAGGCTGAGCATTCCCGATTGTTCGACAAGTTCTTTCGCGGCACCACGTCGACAGGTATCCCGGGTAGCGGCATTGGTCTCCATCTGGTCAGAGCGTTCGTCGATCTTCATGATGGTAAGATCGACGTCAAAAGTACCGTAGGCGAAGGGACGATCATCACCATTACGATTCCGAAACTGGAAAGCCAACCCGACGCTGAGCCCGCCACCGCGGCCTAAGGGGTGATAGTCATCCGATCCCGCCGACATCGTGATGCTGCCGGTGTTGCGAGGGCGTTGGCGTTGCTCTTCTTTGATCCATGTCCGATCTAACGCACGAAGGTCACATCACCGACGACATGGCAGGTCTTGACGATATCTATCTATCGATAGATATATTACGACAATGAAACGATCGTCAATGAGATGGTTCGCTATGGTCGACACGGCTGATCTAATGATGGCCCGCCGACACCTGTGGAGGTTTGTTGGGATGGCGCATTTGGCCCAAATGAAGCAGCGACGATGACGTCCCGATCTTCGGGGGCCGAAATCGGCATTATCGGGGCGGGTTTGTCAGGCCTCGCGACCGGTGTCCTGTTGGCAGACATGGGATACTCGGTTCACGTGTTTGAAGCGCGAGATCGCCCGGGCGGACGCATCCAGTCGGTAACCGATAGGACGGGTCGCTATCTGGCAGATCTTGGCCCAACCTGGATATGGCCAGCGTTTCAGCCGACGATTACGCGATGGCTGGAGAAGCTTGACCTCGCGACCTTCGAGCAGTTCGAGCTGGGCGAGACTCTTCTTGATCATGGACCAGACCATCCGGTGGAGCCACGCCTTCTTTCGACTGGTCAATCCGGTCATCAGCGTCTCTTAGGTGGCCCGCAGGCGATGGTTGACCGTTTGAGAGCCCGCTTGCCTGCGTCCAGCCTGAGGACAGGTTCACCTGTTGTCGAAGTGGACTTCGTTGGTGATCGGATCGCACTCAAGGTCGGCGGCGAGGTTTCGCCCGGTGTTTTTACAGTCGATGACCTGATCGTCGCTCTTCCACCGCGTCTTGCGTTGACGGGCATGGCCTGGCGACCGGCCCTGCCGCAGGCATTGAGCCAAGCACTGGGGGCGATGCCGACTTGGATGGCGCAGCACGCGAAGGTGGTCGCTTTCTTTGATCGGGCATTTTGGCGCGAACGCGGCCAGAGTGGACGGATTTTGAGCCGTGTTGGACCGCTCGTCGAGGTTCATGACCACAGCGGACCCGACGGCAAGCCTGCCGCTTTGTTCGGGTTCGTCGGGTGGCCCAGTGACGTGCGCAACAAATTGGGTGGAGACTTGGAGCTCCATGTCCGTGATCAGCTGCAGCGTTGCTTTGGGAAGGCTGGTGATGTCCCAACGTCGGTTCACATCAAAGATTGGGCCAAGGACCCATTGGTCGCCGTTCAACGTGACCTAGCCGATCCGATCGACCATCCCAAACCCGGTCCTGCCGTTATCCGGGAGGCACAGTTTGGCGGCCGCTTGTGGTTCGCTGGCTCTGAAACGGCTGAACAAAGCCCTGGCTTGATTGAGGGAGCGCTCGTGGCGGCAGAGCAGGCGGTCGCTCGCCTTACGGCCCGGAATGGTTCGTCACCTGGCCCAACAACAACGCATTAGTTTTGGCTAGCGTCCGATCGTCGACGTGGCTGTTTTTTTATGAGATGGGGGCGTGGATTCTGGCCTTCCCATGATCCCACCTTCATTACATGCTATCAGCAATGCTGGCTCTGAGGGTCTCTTTTAGGACTTTACCGTTGGCATTGCGCGGCAGGGGTTCCTCCATGATTGTCACGAAGTCTGGTACTTTGTAGTCCGCCAGGTGGTCACGGCAGAACGCACGCAGCTGCTCGGGGGTGGCTGCCTGCACTCGGGTTCGTGCGAAGACATGGATCTTCTCACCGAGAATCTCGTCCGGCTGGGCAACGGCTGCGCACTCGATGACATCGGGGTGGAAGTTCAACACGTTTTCGAGTTCGGCACTGTAGACGTTGTAGCCACCACGGATAATCATGTCTTTGATGCGGTCGTGAAGGCGGACGAAGCCTTCATCATCGATCGAGCCAACATCGCCAGATCGCCAATAACCCTCTTGAAAGCCAGCCTTGGTTTTTTCCGGGTCATTCCAATAGCCGGGCACGACCATGGGTCCTTTGATCCAGATCTCACCCACTTCACCATTCGGAACCTCGTCTGCTTCTTGATCCACGATCTTGATCTCGGCACAGGGAACGGCTTTGCCGACACTATCGGGGTGGCCCGCTGTTTTGCCCGGCGGCATGATGGTTGACGGCGAACAGGTTTCGGTCGAGCCGTAAGCATTCATAAGGACGAGGCCAGGGAGTTTGTTCGCGAGCGTCGCGATGGTTGCTTCTGGCATGGGCGCACCACCATAGCCACCGATCCTCCACGCTTTGAGATCATAGTCACTGAGGTCAGCCCGCAGCAGGCAAAGGTTGTACATCGCTGGCACCATCAAGGTGTGTGTCATCCGTTCACGCGCAGCGAGATTGAGGAAGGCCTCGACGTCGAACTCGCGCAGAATGAGCGAACAGCCAGCAGTTCTGATCATCGTCAAAATATTGGCGATAAGACCGGTGATATGGCTGGCTGGTACGGCAATGATCGAGCGTTCCGACTTGGCGAGGCCCATGCAGAATTCGAAATGCATCACAGAGTGCGCAATGTTCACATGCGTAAGCATAGCACCCTTGGGCTTACCGGTCGTACCGGAGGTATAGAGGATGACGGCGACGTCCTCCTCGTTGACCTCGACGTGAGGTGGGGCATTCGCATGGTTCAGGAGGTCTTCGAAGGGGGCCGCCGCATCATCAGTGCCGCCAACGGAAAAGCGATATCGAATGCCCTTGGCGACCGGTAAGCGCTCGTGCAGGTCCTTTTCATGAATGAGGACCTTGGCCGCGGAATGATTGAGCACATAGGCGAGCTCCGGTTTTTGCTCGCGAACATTGATCGGCACCGCGATCGCGCCAATCCGTGCAGTCGCCAGGAGCACTTGAATGAAGGCGGCCGAGTTTCGAAGCAGAATCGCAACCCGGTCACCTCGGGCGACTCCCCGATGGACAAGATTGGCAGCGATCTGATCGACGATCTTGTTCAAGCCTTGATACGAAATGCGGTCATGGCCATCGATAATCGCATCGCCGGTGGGGTTTTGCAGAACGGCATCTCGGAGCAACTGATCAAGGCTACGGGGGCGCTCGGCGAAACATCGAACCAATCGATCGCCGAACAAGCACTCGGTTTGCAACCGTCGTTTCTTGTCGATTTCCCAGGACATCGAAGGATCAATCCTTGAAGGCGATGGCTAAGCCGGGGTCGCCTGCGTCTCCTGATGCATCGGTGTTGGCTTGTCGACGATCTCGCCCCGCTCGATGACATAGTCGCGATCGAGCAGGGAGACAGCGTGGGTCAGCTCCGATTGCGCGATCAATGCCGAGCGCTTTTCATTCTTAAGAGTCGCAATCACCTCCGATAGTCGTTGCGCCAGGGCGGGTGCCACGCCTTCAAAGGGTTCGTCAAGCAAGAGCAAACGGGTGCCGGCGATAAGGGCTCGACCAAGCGCCACCATCTTTTGCTGTCCGCCGGAGAGCAGCATGGCTTTGCGCTCGCGCATCTCATGAAGCTCGGGCATGAGGTTATAGATAAACTTTAGGCCTTCCGTTTGATCGAGACGCTCGTTGACCCATGCAGGCAACAGCATGTTTTCTTCGACGGTCAGCTCCGGTACCAGCCGTCTATCTTCAGGCATATAGCCGAGCCCGAGCATGGGACGGCGATAGGCGTCCAGCTTGGTGACGTCGTTGCCATCGATATAGATCGTTCCGGATGCCGGCTTTGTGAGACCCATGATCGTCCGCAGTGTCGTGGTCTTGCCAGCGCCATTTCGTCCGACGAGGCCGACGATTTCGCCCTCATCGACAGCGAGGCTTAGACCCCGAAGGATCGGAACGGATTGAAGGCGAACATCGATCTTGTCGATCGTGAGGATCATCGGGCGGTCCCCGTCACATAGCGCTGGACGACTTCATCCGCGAGCACCTCGTCGGGTGCATCGTTGGCGACGATCCTGCCGTCGTAGAAAGCGAGTACGCGTTGGGAGTAACGCGTGACAATGTCCATATCATGCTCGACGAAAAGGATGGTGACATCGGAAGCGGTCAATACCTCCATGACGAGGTCCATAATCGGAAATTTCTCCTCGGCAGCCACACCGCTGGTAGGTTCGTCCAGCAGCATGACCTTGGGATTGCCCGCGATCGCCATGGCAATATCGAGCAATTTTCGAACACCGGCGGAAATCTCACCCATCAGCCGATCGCTATTATCGACGATCTTGAATTTTTCCAACGTGGCCATCGCCCGATCGACATCCGATTGGGATCGGGCTTGCCGCCAAAAGGATGGCGGTTCCGCTGCATTCAGACTTTGCGCGACCAGCATGTTTTCAAGAACAGATAATTCAGCACAGAGTTGTGGGATCTGAAAGGAGCGCCGAATGCCAAGCCTGGTGATCTCACGCGGCGATCGGCTCGTGATATCTGCATTCTCGAACAGGATACGACCGGTGTCCGGTTTCACATAGCCGGTGACCATGTTGACGAAGGTGGTTTTGCCGGCGCCGTTCGAACCGATGAGGCTCCAGATCGCACCACGGGGCACGCTGACGGAGACGTCGTTCGCGGCGGTGACGGCATCGAACGTCTTGTTGACGTCCTCGGTGATCAGCACATCGCCGCTCATGATGGTTCCTTAACGCGCTTGATGCGGGTGAGGATCGAACCGAGGCCATTCGGCAAAAGCAGGATGACGGCAATGAGAAAGATGCCCAGCGCCAACTGCCAAGTATTGGGAAAGTAGAGGTTCGAAAAGGAGCGAACGACCTCGAGGAGTATGGAGCCGACAAACACAGCGCCGATCGAGAAATAGCCGCTCAAGATCGCGACGAAGACGAATTCGCCCGAGGTCGTCCAATAGGAGAATTCCGGATCCACATGGCCAATCGCCAACCCTGCAATCACACCGCCCAGACTTCCGAGGATGGCGGCGATACCATAGCTGAAGGCGATTTCATTCCTGACGGACGCGCCTAGATATTCGACCCGGAGTTCGTTGTCCCGAATCGCAAGGGCGATGAGCCCGTGCTCACTATCGAAGAAGACCCGAATGAGGCCGCCAGCGATGACGACGACAGTACAGGTGAAGATATAGAGGGAGAGACCGAGTGCGCGTCCCTCCGGCGCATAGCCCAAGAATGTGGGGGCCATGACGTTGAGACCGTCGGTGCCTCCGAGTGCGGTCATCTTCGAGAGAAAACCATAAAGGATCATCGATAACGATAGGGTCAGCATGGCGAAGAAGATGCCGCGATAGGTGGCGAGTAGTGGGCCAAAGAGGGCGGCGACCGCGGCAGCTGCAGCGATGCCGAGCGCGCAAAGCAGGAAGATATCGGTGATGCCGGTCCAGTTTGCCATGAGGCCTGATACGTAAGCGCCGATGCAGAAATAGAGACCCTGCCCAAAGGAGACGAGGCCGGCGCGCATCATGCAGACGATGCCGAGTGCCACCATGCCTTTAGCAAAGGCCATGGTGGTTAAGAACATCGCCCATTCCGGCAGCATCACGCCAACGGCAAGGAGAAGGACCAGAGCTAAGAGGCAGGCAGCGGGGATGGATCGCAAAAGGGTCAAATCTTCCTCGCCTCCGTTTTCTGGAACAGGCCTTCGGGTCGAAAGACCAACACAGCGGCCATGACCAGGTAGATGATGAAGAGTTCGGCTTCCGGCAGAAGATGCACGGATGCCGCGCGAGCGATGCCGACGAAGAGTGCGCCGATTGCAGCGCCTTCGATCGAACCGAGGCCGCCGATGATGACCACAGCAAAGGCGATGATGATGACATTGACGCCGATGCCGGGGGAGACCGAAATCATGGGAGCGGTAAGAGCACCACCAAGGGCGGCAAGAAACACGCCGATCGCAAACGAGATCATGAAGACGCGATCGACATTGACCCCCATGGTCTGGCTCATCTCGCGGTCATGGATCACCGCGAGCACCACCTTGCCACGGCGTGTGCGGTTCAAGACATACCAAACGGTGATGCCGACGATGATCGCAACCGCAATGACCAAGAAATCATAGGCCACGTAGAAGAGGGGGCCGAGCTCAACATTGCCGAGAAGCGAATAGGGCTCGGAGACAAAGAGAGGTGTCACGCCCCAGATGAGCTTCATCACGTCCTCGAGGACGAGAAATACGCCGTAGGTGACCAGGACGACGATAACGTGGTCTCGATCATAGAAGTGACGAAGAAGACCACGTTCCAAGAGCGGGCCAAGCACCAGTGCGACGAGGAGGGCCCCTAGAATCATTGCGATGTAGCTGCCCATAGGAAACGCATCACCGCCGAGGGCGAAGTAAGCACCAACAGCGCTTGCGGTAGTATAGGCGCCGATTGCGTACAGGCTGCCGTGGGCAAGGTTCAAGATGTTGAGAACGCCGAAGACGAGCGTCAAACCGACCGACACGATAAATAGCCAAGCGCCATAGATCAGGCCATCGACTAGAATAAAAGCGAGCAGCTCCATCTCTTCTCTACCGCTTTGGACGTTGCGTTGAATCCGCCCGTCGTTCCCGACAGGCGGATTCGCCACTCATGCCGCCGATATGCAGCTGCTACTCGCAGGTCGCTCCTGGAAACCCATCTTTGATCCATTCGACGGCCTTCACGCCATCGGGCGGATTTACGCACTCAGCGGCGTAATACTCGATGTCGACCAGGGTCATCTGGCCGCTGGCCTCGTCCCATTGGGTGGTGCCAATCGCGTTGGGCTGGATCGCCTGATGACCGCCACCGAGAACCATTTGGATGGTGCCGGAAGGGGCTTCCCATTCCAGGCCTTTCATGGCGGCGGCTAGCTCCTCATCATTGGGCTTGTTTCCGCCATTCTCAGCCATGGCCTTTTCGATCGCGGTTTTTAAGCCGAGCAGGCCTTGCCACATGCGGAACGGCGCTTGGACGGGAAAGGCACCATGCTCTGCCTCATAGGCTTCCCAGAGAATGGTGGTGAGTTCGCTCGCGTCGGGCTTGGCTGCAAGGCCGTTCACACCGCGGGCACCGATGATCGTTCCATCCGGCATCTTATTGCCAAGCTGTGGAATGACGTGGTCGCCGGCGGCAAGAACCACTTGGCTGCGCTCGAACAGGCCGCGAGGTGCTGCCTGGAGAACAAAGGCTTGAAGATCGCCACCCCAAAGACTGGAGTGAACAACATCAGCCCCTTCTCGGGTCAAGGCCGAGATCTCGGTGCCGTACTGTCCGGCATAGATCTTGGGGAACAACGTTGCCCCGGCTGCAGAGTCGGGCTGGATGACGGACATGGACGCCGCGAAGTCCGCCCAGCTGTCCTGACCCCAAGCATAGTCCTGATTAATGCCGGCGTAGCTGGAGACCTCGATCCCGCGTGAATCCAGATATTTTGCAAGCGAGATATTGTCCATGGCGGCGTGGGCAGCCGTTCGGAAGACGTACTCGTAACTGCCTTCCTCGAACACCCGAGGCGTGCCGCAGTCATAGAGAATTGTGAAGGCTTTCAACTCGTCAGCGACCGGTGCGATCGCAAGACAATCGCCGGAACTGACATAACCCAGAACGGCATCGACCTCTTCGCGTTGGACGAGGTTTCTGAATTCCTGAACCTGTTTGGTGGCACCGCCAGCTTCGTCCACAGGAATCGCTTCGATCGTCATGCCGCCGAAGCCTTGTTGATCGTAGGGCGCTGGCAGTTTGCCGCCTTCATTCAGCATATCGATCAGAAGCTTGCCGCCATTCCAAGCCGGCACCCCAAAGCTCTCCGCTGCACCTCCAGAGAGGAACGTGACGACACCAAGCTTAAATGTTTCTTGCGCATTGGCTGCGCTGCTCACGACGCCGATCGCTGCGGCTGTCGCCAAGAGACAAGATCCGAATGTTCCGAAACGGACTCGTCGTTCCCTATATTTCATTACGTCGCCTCCAATCTTTACTTTTTTGGTCATTTTCATGACGTGCCTCCATGAGCAGTGTATTCGTATTTTGCTTAGTCGAAAACCTATGATGGATTGTTGTATCGGGGCCTGGCTTCACTGCCGGATCGCCCAGCGCTTGGTTTCTGTCCTTTCCGTTGGCGATGGCTGATCTTTACGGACGGTAGACGGCGACACGCTCCAAGTAGTCCAGAACCAGAGCACGATCGTCGTCGCCAAGCTTCAGGATCATGAACGTACCCTTCACGAATTTTCGTGAGTCGGTCAAAAACAGATCCAATGTCGCACGATCCCAAACGGCGTCGGTTTCTGCGAACGCGCGCATGCCCTTCGAGTATGTGTAGCCTTCGATGATCCCTGCCGGGCGACCGACGATACCATTCAGCGTCGGGCCTTGAGGTGTGACGACGGCCAGGTCGACGGTGGTACCATCCGCCGGGATAAACTGGTGCCAGGATGTCTGCTCCTGAAGAAGGCCGTGGCAGCGCACACAGGTGTCATCATAGACGTCACGGCCATCCTTGGCCGCAGCAGAGACCAAGGTCAGACCCAGCATGATGACGATCTGGCTACCTAGTCCGACGATGCGAAGAAGGTAGCGGGGTAGCTTGGTCATGGGCATGTCCTTCTTTCCGTGCATCGAGGACAGGCGATCTGCCCGTCCTCGATGATCCAGATTTCGCCGCTTAGGTCGGCGAAACGTAACCGTAACGGACGTTGTCGCGGATACCGTCCAGAAGTGCGAAGTCGGTCTTCAGCTTCTGAATGCCGTCGTTCTCCATGGCATCAAGATCGGCCCGAAGGTTGACTTTGAAGAGACGTGCCGAATTCAGCCCGAAGATCGTGTTCTTGACGAAACCATCGGCATCGCCCAGTGGTGCGAAGCCATGCTTTTCCTGCATGTCCTCTGGAATCTCGAGCCGGCGAAGTGCCTCGATTTGCCATTGCGGCGAGCCGTAGAAAACGGAGTCGGTGCCCCAGACGATCTTGTCGACACCAAGGCCTTTGATCAGCGTGCCGAGCACGGCTGCTGCCAAACGCGGGTGGGTGACACAGGAGTTGGCGAATGTCGTGCCGAGTTCGCCATAGACATTTGTGACACCATGTTCAGCTGGAATACGCGCGAGGTCACTGGCCCACTTCAACTCGCCAGTGGCCTCGAATTCGTCCAGCACGGCAGAGGGATCTTCAAGAAACGGCCGCATGCCGGAATGATAGATAATAAAGTTGATGTCCGGCCAATCCTTGGCCGCCTTAGCGACATCCCAAACGGTGTTGTACTGCCACTTATCCGCCCAGGAGGTTTCGTAGTCGGCGGGCATGAGGCCCTTATGACAAGCGAAGTTCACCTTGCCATATTTCAACGCCTTCTCAAAGAAGGGGTACATCAGCTCTTCGTCATCCAGGCGATAAGGGTGTTCGGTTTTGGCGGATAGTGGATCACCGATCGTGTAAGCCTTCCAGCCATCCATCCGCGCGCCATTCTCCAGCGCCTTATCGACTTCCTCCATCCAGCCAGGCTGGCCTGGCGTGATGACATGGTGACCGAGCATACGGCGTGTGCCGGCAAGCTTATTCACCATCTCAACCGTATCGACGATGGCGTCGTTCGACATGAAGTTCCAGGACGGGTCATCGAACGGGGCGCCGGACAGGAGCGCGATCTTGGTGTCCGAGTTCACGAAGATCTGGCGCATGTAGTTGTCGAACTTATAGTAAGCCAGCGTTAGCTCTTCTTCCTGCAGTGTCGGATTCCAATTCTCCGCCGCGAAGAGGCCAAGCCCCAGCAAGCCTTCCTGGTCGAAACCGTCATGCACCATGTGGGTCTGGTCATCGAAGATGAACTGGCCTGCGAGATGCTTGGCTCGTTCTTCCGCCATGTCACTGTCGGCGGCTTCCGCATCATTGACACTGAAGATCGGACCGAACACCTCGTTCATGGCAACAAAGCCTGCGGCCAGACCTGAAGCCGAACTCAGGAAACGGCGACGGTCGAGACCTTGCTTTTTCCCATGGGTATCAGCCAGTTCTTTGATCCGCTCTTCGACCTGCTTTTGCTGCTTGGTCTGCGGCATCGGTGTGAACTCGCCATTGGAGATCATCTGCGTCGGAATCGGCGTTTCGAACTCCAAGTCCTCAGCCATTTTCAGTTTCTTGACGTCGACGAGATCAGGCATGTGTTTTCTCCCTGTGCCCTTAGTGAATCGTTTGTTTTGATTGGATCGATGGGCTCTATTAACGAGTTGGGTCCGAGGCATTGGATGTCGGCGGGGCTCTCGGTTGGACATGCTCCTTTTGCATTCCCCCATAGATGGCCTCTCGAAGTTCGACCCGATGGGTTGTTCGGTGAGCGGGTGCATGAGTCAAAAAGACCACGCTGAGATCGTTCGTCGGATCCACCCAGAAATTACAGCCGGAGACGCCGGGCCAAGAGAATTCACCCAATCCGCCTGGGATGTCGTCATGGTCTCGAACACGTACCGCCACGCCGAGCCCAAAACTCAAGCCGTTTTTTGGCCACGGAGCCGAGATGCCCAACTCCCCGGTGTAGTCGCCGTAGCCAACGCCGGGAGGCAGGTGCTGCTGACACATCAGGTCAACGGTCTCGGGCCGGAGGATCTGGACGTTGTCCAGCTTTCCACGGCCGCGCAGCATGCGTGCGAATCGCATGTAATCCGAGACGGTAGAGAACAATCCAGCACCACCTGAATGCCAGGAAGGTGCTTTTGCGAAATCCGGGGCAATGTTGGCCTGGACGGCTGAAGGGGGCAGTTCTGCCAGCTGGTCCTGAACGGGACGGAAGCCCGTACTACCCATGCTCAAAGGCTGGAGCAGGGCATCTTCCAATGCGCTATCGAGAGATTGCCCCGTTACAACCTCGATCACACGGCCGAGGAGATCGGCAGACATGCCATATTCGAACACTGACCCTGGCTGATAGTGGAGAGGCAGGGTGGCGAGACGAGCTGCCATCTCGGCGTTGCTTGACGTGAAGTCGTAGACGTTTGCTTTGGCATACTGTTTGTGGATCTTGTCGCTGCCGAACTGGCCGTAAGTTAAGCCTGAGAGATGTGTGAACAGATCCAGGATGGTAGGTGGCCGCCGAATAGGCTCCAAATCGCCTGTCGCGGTTACGACGCCGGCATGACCAAAGCCTGGTACAAAGTCGGTGACGGGATCTTGGAAGGAAAGCTTACCGTCTTCGACCAATCGAAGGGCCATCACCGAAACCACGGGCTTGGTCATGGAAGCGATCCAAAACCGTGTATCGGCGGTGACGGGATCGTCGCCATTCGGTGCCGTTGCTCCAAACGCCTCTTTGAAGACCGGTTGGCCCTGCATCACGACTTCCAAGCCGCAGCCGAAGATCCGTTCGGCTTTCAGTTCGCGCTCAATCCAGTGTCGCGTTTGACTTGGATCGAAAGAGATGGCGGTTTGAGCGTTCATCTCATCACGTCACCAAAACCCTACGATGCCTCCGAGTGGGATGGGGAAGACGTCGGCTAGGCTCTATATTCCCTTGAAAAATCTCCTCTTTCTTGTGAGTGGGCACACGGATATTTGTGAATCCGTCTACTCTGGCCTAAAGTGTAGAGAAGAGCTTAAGGGGGAAACTGAAGAACAAACCCATGCACGCCGGTGATGCACTACCTCTCGTTGGCAGCACGGTCGATCTAAACGGCTCGGACAGTCTCGAGCATTGGCGGTGTATTTTTGGCGGGATCTGGGGTCCAGTCGAGCTCACGGAAATTGGTGGCGGCACCATCGCCGGAAGTCTACGAAGCCGGCATGTGGGCGATCTGACGTTCAATCGTATCCACTTTGGCAACCAGCTCTTTGAATGCCTCAAAGGCAATGCAGCCCATCGCAATGAGCCCTTTTATTCGCTGACGTTTCCTCAGGCTGGTGCTGCGGACTGCTTCGTCGGCGACTGCCACATGCACCTGGTTCCTAATCATTGTTATCTGATCAACGTCGATCTTTCAGCGAAACTTCGCGTCGAAAAGGACTACTCGACGTTCAACATCCAGATTCCAAGTTCCGCTATGGAACACCGGCTTGGTCGACGTGTGAAGATCGCACCGCGCGGCATTATCCAATCTGACGCCATCTATCACATGATGCAGTGCCTCATCAGCGAGATGATCGGTAGCGCCGACAAGTTGGATAAGGGCTCGGAGGATTTCTTAGCCAATCAGTTGCTTGACATGATGGCGTTTTTTCTGGCTGCAGGATGTGAGTCGTCCGAGGATACCTTGGCGGTCCAATCTGTTCGGGCTCGGGTTTTGGCATTTTTGGACGCCCATTTTCAAGACGCATCGCTCGATCCGAAGACCATTGCTCATGAATGTGGCATCTCACGCAGCTATCTCTACAAGGTCTTCTCTGAAGGGCCGTCCATCATGGACCTCCTTCGACGTCGCCGACTGGAAGCCGCACGCAGGCTGATCGAGCTTCGGCGCAAAGACTTATCGATGACGTCGATCGCGATGGCCTGCGGTTTTTCAAGTTCGAGCGAATTCTCTCGCCTTTTCAAGCAGGAGTTTGGGACTAAGCCGAGCCACTTTTAGGCCGTTTGTCCCAGTCAAAATCTTAGACTGTATTGTCCAAGTGGGATCGAATAGCGCTGGAACGCCTTGGATCTTGGCGACCCAATAGGAGGTGGGGTGAGGGGAAGGCAGCCAGGGGATCGCAGGCGGCTCTGTTGATTGGCATTCGGATAGGGCCGTGATGATCGCTTCATGGCGCCCACTGCCAGGACATGCCATAGCACAAGGTCATATCGGGGTTTTCGGTTGGTCATGTACGGATTACGCTAACGCAAATTGATCTGATTGGCCTCGTGACAATCTGGGCTCGACACGGTCGACGTCCGCAAACCAAGCGACTGAACGCGACGCACTTTTGATCAACGCCTTTGGAGGACCGTTTGCCATGAAGCTCTCTGCTCACGCTGAAGCCATGTTGGCCGGAGAGCTTGGGCCGGCGCGGCGCTGGGCCGTTGAGCACCAGCTCCAGGTCGGGCGCATGTTTGATGCCGAGGATATGGTCGAGGTGAGCCAGGCTCACATGATGGCTGATCCGGAATCCATTGGGCTCGCCGGCCTAGAGTTGGTGGAGGGATTTGCGGCCCTGCCTCTCGACCAACGGCGGGTCGCCATTCCGATGATCACCGACCCGCGCGGCGTTGATCTCGATTATTACGATCCGCTGGGTCAAACCGAAGCGATGGCTGACATCGAGCGTCGCTTCATCAAAGCGTGCCGGGCTATCGGCATTGTCATGACCAACACCTGTATCAATTACCAAACGGTGATGCCGCCGGTGCGCGGTGAGCACGTCGCTTACGGCGATACAGGCGTCGTGATTTATTCGAACAGCTTTTGCGGTGCGCGCTCGAATTTCGAGGGTGGTCCCTCAGCGCTTGCCGCTGGCCTTACCGGGCAGACACCGCGCTATGGCCTTCACCTCGATAAAAACCGACGGGCGACGCGACGCTTTTCGGTCGAGGCGCAGCCGGAAGAGCTAACCGACTGGGGGGTTCTCGGTGCCGTTATTGGTCGGCGCTCCGGCTCCTATTGGGAGGTGCCCGTGATCGAAGGGATTGAGCGTGTCCCAACGTCTGATGAAGCCAAGCATATGGGTGCTGCGATGGCGAGCTATGGCTCGACCCCACTCTTTCACATCGTCAACATCACGCCCGAATGCGACCGTCTTGCTGATGTCGATGGCGCTGATCTGCCCGCCGAAACCGTCAGCAAAGAGGATGTGGCGGCGCTCCGTGGGTCGTTTGGGGCCTCTGGAGAGAAGGTCGACGTGGTGGTCTTCGCCGCACCCCAGCTCTCCATTGTCGAAATGCAGCGCGTCGCGGAGCTTTGTCGAGGCCGGAGACGTCATCCTGACACGGCCCTCTTGGTATGCACGGCAGCGAGTGTTTACGTGGACGCACGAGCTGCCGGGTTTATCGACGACATTGAGGCTTTTGGCGGCCGCGTCCTTCAGGGCACGTGTTTTTATCAGCAGTATGCCCGTGAGATTGGTGAAGCTAACGGCTGGACGCGCTTGCTCTCCAACTCGACCAAGATTGTCAACATCCTCGGCGGCTATGGTTACAAGCCCGCGTTGGCATCGATGGAAGCGTGCGTCGACGCTGCTGTTGCTGGGGAGGTCGTTTAATGCCGATCGTTCTCAAATGTCATGTCGGTATCGGACCACGGGTCGAAGGTCAGGCCTTAGTTGCTAAGGACAACTTTTCGGCGCGCTATGATCTCGATCGGCTAAAGGGGATCTTTTCGAGGCCTGCGCATGCGCTCGCCGGGCAGACATATGTCGATAAGATCATTGTTCTCAATACAGCAAAAGGCGGTGTGGCATCGGCATGGATGCTCTACGAGATGGCGTCTCGAGGCATGGCGCCGAAAGCTCTATTGTTCAATGCTGCTAACACAATTTTGGCCCAAGGTGCCGCGCTCGCTGAGATGGCGCTTTGTGATCGCTTTGAGGCAGGTGACGTCACGTCATTGATCGATACGGGTGACCAACTTATCGTCGAGCCGGCACTTGGCGAAGTCACCATTTCCAATCGTTGAGGTGATGAGCGCACGGACTCCTCTGTTGCCGGAGATCCAGCGATGTGTCTCGGTCCTTTGTGCCACTGCGATGACCTCTCGCTTTGGAAAGCTCAAACGATCGTTTTGACGTTTTCGAGCTGCGTCGATGCCTTTCGTCAGGCTGCTATTACTTCTGATGAAGGCATTCAGACGATGATCGGGACTATGGCTACGCCGACGTTCGTCTCCTGATGATATGCGATGCTCATAACGTCAGACGTTTTTGAGGGGTCCTAGACTGCGTTCCCCATTCCAAAGATTGGTGATTTTCACCATCATGAACAAAGGTTCGCCGCATGCACGTCCGGCTGAACGAAGAGAAGTGGCCGAGGAGTCGAGGTTGATAGTCTCAATGATCGATCCATCCGGGCCTCATCGTTGGAGCGAATCACGAGCACTGGAGCGACGAACCGGTGCCGGAGGGAACAATGAAAACGATCGGCGTTGATGTCGGGGGAACCTTTACCGATTTGGTTTTTTCCGATTCTGAGAGCTGCCAGCTCGCCGTGCACAAAGTACCGACCACGCCCGAACAACCGGCAAAGGGTGTCATGGCTGGGATCAATGCGATCTTGGCCGACCATGCGATCGATCCCGGAAGCATTGACCACGTGTTTCATGGCACCACCATCGCCACCAATGCGATGCTGGAACACAAAGGTGCCAAAGCCGGGATGATCACCAATGACGGCTTTCGCGATATCATCCACATCGGTCGGCACCAGCGGGTCGAGCATTACTCGATCATGCAGACGCTGCCTTGGCAGCAACGGCCACTGGTTAAGCGTCGCCATCGAAAAACGGTGGTCGGCCGTCTAGCGCCGCCTCATGGTGAAGAGGTTCAGCCGCTCGACGAAGATGCCGTCCGCGTTGCCGCGGAGGAGCTTCGGCGTGCGGGGGTGGATGCTGTCGTCATCGCCTTTCTTTTCTCCTATCTCAATCCCGATCACGAACGCCGCGCCAAGGCGATTGTTGAGACGGTGATGCCGGACGCATTCGTGACGACCTCGTCCTTCGTGGCACCACAATTCCGTGAATTCGAGCGTTTTACGACGGCCTCGATGGCGGCCTTCATTGGTCCCAAAGTTGACCGCTACATCCGGGAGCTCGATCGGTCTCTGAAGGCTGCTGGGATTGCTGGCGACCTTCGGATCATGGCTTCCAATGGCGGCGTTGCCACGCCCAAGATGACCAGTGAGAAGCCAACCCTTACGTTGCTCTCTGGTCTGGTTGCTGGTGTTCTTGGGGGAGCCTGGGTCGGTGAACTTGCCGGGCGAAAGCGACTGATCAGTTTTGATATCGGGGGAACCAGCGCGGATATCGGCATTGTTGTCGATGGCGTCTTTGCCGAAACCGATGCACGGTCTGCTTCCATCGCTGGCTTTCCATTGCTCATGCCCATGCTCGACATCCACACCATCGGTGCAGGCGGTGGGTCGATCGCTTTTCGGGATCAGGGTGGTGCGTTTCGGGTTGGGCCGCGAAGCGCCGGCGCTGTGCCTGGCCCCGCTGCCTATGGACGAGGTGGGCATGAGCCCACGGTGACGGACGCTCATGTCGTTCTCGGGCGTTTGGATCCGGGCGATGATCTCGCCGGCGGTATGCATCTTGATGCAGAAGCTGCCGAAGCCGCAATTCAGCAGCTGGCGGATCAACTTGATATCTCATTGCACGACGCTGCTGCCGGTGTGCTGACGATCATCAATGCCAACATGGCCAATGCCATCCGTTCGCGTACGGTGCAAAAGGGCATTGATCCGCGCGGTTTTGCTTTGGTGGCATTCGGCGGCGCCGGGCCGTTGCATGGCGCCGAAGTCGCGACCCTTCTTGATATACCTGAAGTGATCGTGCCGCCTTTTCCGGGCATCACTTCAGCCATGGGACTGCTCACCACTGATCTCAAATACGATGCGATCCGCACCCAGTTCCAGACGTCGGCGGCGATCGATCTCGTCGGTCTGAACGGTGCCTTTCAGTCGATGGAAACAGAGATCATGACGCAGTTCGAAGCGGACAAAATCTTGCCATCGTCGATCGTCTTCCAACGCTTTGCTGAGCTTCGTTACGTTGGCCAAGGCTATGAGCTCAAGGTGCCGATCGCGAATGACGTAATAACGGAGGCCTCAGTCGCCGAGCTTTGGCGCGCCTTTCATGCGGCCCATGCCGCCGAATATGGCCATGCGTTCGCCGCGAACCCAATCGAAGTTGTCAATCTGCGTGTCAGCGGTATCGGCAAGATCCAAAAGTTAGACCCAACCAACGCGACAGAAGGTGGGTCACTTGATCAAGCGCTCATTCGAAAGCGGCCATCAGTCTTTCGAATCGACGGACAGCTCACCAGCGTTGAAACGTCGTTCTTCGAGCGGCGATTGTTGCCGGTCGGTCAATCCGTCGAGGGGCCGGCGATCCTCTTACAGGACGACTCGACCACCGTCGTGCCGCCGAACAACAGATTTCTCGTTCATGATTCCGGAAGCGTAATCATCACAACGGAGACCGGCCGATGACTGGAGCTCACGCCAGCGGAAAGACGCGGGTCGATCCTGTGACGGGTGCCGTCATCCAAGGCGCGCTCGAAAACATCGCCATTGAAATGGGGCACAAGCTCATGCGCATGAGCTATTCCTCGATCATCCGCGAGTCGGAGGATTTTGGTGCCGCCCTCACCGACGCCGATGGCCGGCAGCTTTGCGAATGCAAGATGTCGACCCCGCTGCAGTCCGGCCCGATCCCTGGCTACATTCAGGGGATTCTTTCAACAATGGACGCGCGTGGCGAGGTGATCGAGCCAGGTGATGTGATCATGCACAATGATCCGTATGGCGGTGCCAGCCATGGACCGGACGTTGCCTTTTGTATTCCGGTCTTTCAGGGTGATGATCTGATTGGCTTTGCTGTTACGACGGCTCATCACCTCGACATCGGCGCGCTGACGCCCGGCAGCTGCGGCATTGTCGATGCGGTCGACACTTATGCTGAAGGCCTGCAATTCAAAGCGATCAAAGTGGTCTCGGCGGGACGTCGCAACGACGCTGTCTGGAGTATCCTTCGCGATAATATTCGTGCGTCCGATCTGGTGGTCGGCGACATGGAGGCGCAGATCAAGGCCGCTGAAATCGGTGCTGAGCGCTTCAAGTCACTGGTAAGGCAGTATGGAATCGATACCGTTCAGGCAGCCTATGAGGATCTGATGGACTACGCCGAGCGGTTGATGCGCGACGCCATTCAGGCTTTGCCCGACGGTGACTACGCTGCGACCACAACGATCGACGGCTATCTCGATGATCCTTTGCCGGAAAGGCGCGACTTGCCAATTGCCGTGACGCTCAAGGTCAGGGGCGATCGGATGATTGTCGATCTCACCGGTACAGCTCCGGAGATTCCGGACAAACCGATCAATATGCCGCTGGTTGGCACCGTGGATTGTGCAATTTGGCTGACCCTGCGCTCCATCCTTCTGGATAGCGAGGTCTATGGCAACGTCCCGCAGAATGCTGGCCTGACTCGCCCGATCGAGATCGTGGCTCCTCTCGGCACGCTCGCCAACCCTCGCTTTCCTGCCCCTGTCATCGCCCGATTTTGTCCGGGCAATCAACTCGCCGATACCGTCATGAAGGCCTTAGCCAAAGCCGTGCCGGAACAGGTGTCTGCCGGGATTGGCAATCTTCGGGTTGTGGCCTTTTCAGGCCTGGAGGCGGGGCAGCATTGGGTTCACATGGAAATTCTCGAGGGCAGCTATGGCGGCCGCCATGGTTTGGACGGCATGGATGCGGTCGATACTCTTTATGCCAATACCCGCAATAACCCGATTGAAGACATGGAGTCCCACCTGCCGCTTCGGATCGATCGATATCAATTGAGAGATGATGTCGCTGCGGCCGGACGCTGGCGGGGCGGGATTGGTACCGAGCGATGCTTTACCTATCTGGCCGATGGCGGCTTTTCGATTGAGGGCGAGGGCCACAGCTATCGTCCGTGGGGATTTCGAGGTGGTGACGAGGGCACGACCGCTGAACTGACGTTGGTTAGACGGGATGGCACGTCCCTATCGCTTCCCTCAAAGGTACCCTACCACAAGGTTCAGGCTGGCGACCAACTGGTTGCCCTTGGTCCCTGTGGCGGTGGTTATGACGAGCCATTCCTCAGGGACCCGAGCGCCGTGTTGTCGGACTGGGAGGACGGTCTGATTTCCGATGGCTCGGCAAAGCGCGACTATGGGGTCGTGATCCAGAATGGTGATATCGATAGGACGTCGACCAAGCGCTGCCGGATGGAGAACGCTCCAGACGAGCGCGATCCTACCGGCGCGAAGACCAGGGGTTAGTGATGCGTGCGATCATCTTTGAGCAGCCAGACGATAGCCGCGAAACGATGTTTCTACGAGACGTCTCGGAGCCCGAGCCTGCGGCGGACGAGGTGATTGTGGACGTGTCCCATGCCGGCTTGAACTTTGCCGATCTCATGATGAGAGCCGGTGTCTACCCGCATCCTAAAGGCTATCCGCTCATTGCTGGGATCGAGCTTGCCGGTACCGTCGCCAAGGTGGGGTCTGCTGTCGAGAATGTCGCCATTGGTATGCGAGTCGCGGCCTTCAGCGAGAATGCCGGTGCCTTCGCGGAATACTGCGCGGTGCCAGCAGAGCGTTTGCTGCCGCTGCCCGACGACGTGAGCTTTGAGACCGGTGCTGCCTTCTTTGTGCAAGGCCTTACCGCTTGGCATCTCCTTCACACCGTGAGTTCGACCCAGGCGGGCGACGTTGTTCTGATCCACGCTATCGGTGGCGGCGTTGGCCTCTATCTGACCCAGATCGCTAAGCTCGCTGGTGCCACGGTCATCGGTACGGCTGGCACGGCCGGTAAGGAGAAACGCGCGCTCGAGTTCGGGGCCGATCACGTCATCAATCGCGCCGAGCAGAGTTTCGAAGATGCGGTACTCGCGTTCACGGCGGGCAAACCCGTTGACAAGATTGTCGATTCCACCGGCGCCAGTATCCTCGATCGGAGCTTCGCCTTGATTCGTCCACTCGGCCATGTGGTCAGCTACGGCGAGGCAGAGGGCAAGCCCTATGCCAATCTTTGGGAACGTTTGGTCCGAGGTTCGCTCACGTTTACCCGCCTTCATGTCGGCCATATCGACTGCCAGTCGGATGCATGGAACAAGGGCGCCGAAGCGATGCTCAACCATCTCCGTGATGGGACGATTAAGGCACCAATAGAAGGGGTCTTTTCGATGAACGATGCCAACGCGATGTTTGATCGCCTGGCATCGCGCCAGGTTGCCGGGAAACTGCTTCTCTCGATCACATAAAACGCCGACCATGTCAGCGGCCTCCGCCACCATCGGCGACGGTTTTCGACTATCATTTGTGGACGGACTTAAGGCAGGTATGCGCGGCGAAGCGGGCAGGGCGCGCCAGCCTGAGCACGAGAATTCTTGATCCCTGAAGGAGGCCGGATCAACCCAAGTCGCTGATCTCGCGATTCTTTGTACGATCTTTGAGCATCCATGGGTGATCTTTAGGCATCAGCCGCCAAAGTGTATTTTTCTCGTCAATTGAACCAAGTTTCCGTTACGCCAGCTGCAATTCTCTGCCAAGCTTGCCGGTAAGGGGGCGTCTGAATGCCGGCATATCTCTTTCGACGCGCAATGACGTTGTTCTTGGTTCTGCTGGGGTTGGCTATTTTGATCTTCGTGATTGCCAGGGTGGTGCCCGGCGATCCGGCACGAATAGCCCTTGGCCCATTGGCCACGGCGGAGCAGGTGCAAGAGCTGCGCGCGGAGATGGGCCTGGATGATCCCTTTCTTGTACAACTTTGGACGTATCTTTCGGGTTTGGTCCAAGGTGATCTGGGTAAGTCGCTTCTGACATCGCGCCCGGTCATGGATGACATCCTTGCCGCTCTCCCAGCAACGTTTGAGCTGGTTCTGTTCACCATCATTCTGCAGATCGCCGTCTCCATACCGCTTGGCGTCATGGCTGCTGTCTATCGCAACACTTGGATCGACAACGGACTGCGCGTCATTTCCCTAATCGGGGTGGTGACGCCTGGTTTTGTCTTGGCCATCTTGCTGCAGTTAACGGCTGCGCATTATTTCGGCTTCTTCCCGGTAACGGGGCGGCTTGACGGTGGGTTGAATTTCCAGGCGGACATCACCGGCCTTTTGTTGATTGATGGTGCGCTAGCTGGACGATTCGATGTGGTCTTGGATGCGATTAGGCATCTCTTCTTGCCATCCATCGCTTTGGCAGCCGCAGGAATCGGTCAGGTCATGCGCATTACACGGACTGCGATGATCGAAGTCGCCTCCCGCGATTTCGTGGAGGCATCGCGGGCCTATGGCATACCCGAGCGTGTCGTAACCTTTCGCTATATGCTGCGCGTTGCATCAGTGGCACCGCTGACGATTCTTGGGCTTGAGTTCGCATCGTTGATTGGCAATGCCTTCATCGTCGAGTTCGTCTTCTCCTGGCCTGGCATCGCCAGTTATGGTGTACGCACAATTTTGCAAAAGGACCTCAACGCGGTGATTGGCGTCGTTTTGGTCTCGGGTGTGTTTTTCGTTGTCGCCAATCTGACCATCGACATGCTGCTCGGCGTTCTCGATCCGCGTCATCGCCTGCGTGCCAGGAGGGATGCATGAGCATCGTCGTCGATCCTGATGCGCCCGTCCGTAATCTCAGTGCACGTCAGATGGCGTTTTTCCGTTTTCGCTACAATCCGTTGGCGCTGCTTGGTGCGTTCATCGTGCTCAGCGTCGTTCTCATGGCGATCTTTGCGCCCTGGATTGCTCCGTCGCCCGAGAGTGCAGGGGCCTTTGTCGACTTTCGCAACCGTCATGCGCCGCCGAGCCTGGACCATCCCATGGGCACGGATAATGTCGGACGTGATGTCTTTAGCCGGGTCATCTACGGTTACCGTGTGTCGCTCGGCCTCGTCGTTGGTGTCCTGGGGATCGCCGTCCCCTTTGGCGTCGTGCTTGGTTTGATCGCAGGTTACTTCGGCGGTTGGATCGAAACGCTGATCATGCGCTTTACTGACGTCATGTTGGCACTTCCTCCTTTGGCCATGGCATTGGCTATCACCGCCGTCTTATCGCCCAATCTGATCAACGCCATGATCGCCATCACCCTTCTTTGGTGGACTTGGCACACCCGTCTTATCTACCGGATTGTCCGAGCGCAGATGAACGAGGACTATGTGGAGGCAGCCCGGGTCGCAGGGGCCTCACATACACATATCCTCTTTCGTGAGCTTCTTCCCAATTGCGTGTCTGCTGTCGCGGTTAAGGTCTCGCTCGATGCAGGTTTCGTGATCCTGTTTGGTGCCGCCTTGTCGTTTCTTGGGCTTGGCGTGCAGCCGCCGACGCCCGACCTTGGCACCATGGTTGCGACGGGTTCGGAGTATCTGCCGGAAATGTGGTGGCAGGCGGTCATGCCGGGCTTTGCGATTCTCTACGCCATCTTAGGCTTTAACCTTCTTGGCGACGGTCTCCGCGACATGCTGGATGTCGAACAATGAGCGCGCTGTTAGACATTCGCGATCTTTGCATCGGTTTCAAAGCTTACGGGCAGCATCGTCGAGTCTTGCATGATGTATCGATGCATGTCGACGAGGGTGAGCGGGTTTCGCTCATTGGACAATCCGGATCGGGCAAGACGGTCACCATGCGGGCAATTATCGGTACGCTGCCGATGCCGCCAGGCGTGATTGAAAAAGGCAGTATCCACTACGGAGGACAATCGTTGCTCGATCTCGACCTGATCGAGCGTAACCGGCTTAAGGGGACAGGGATATCCATCGTCCTTCAGGATCCGATGCTGTCCTTCAATCCGGTCCTGACCATCCGCCGCCAGATGGATGACATCTTACGTTACGCCGATCGTCGACTCGGGCGGTCGCGATCGAAAGCGGAACGCGAAGGACATATGCTCGAGACTCTCGAGAAGGTGCGGTTGGAGGAGGGGCCCCGCGTTCTCGACAGCTTCCCGATGATGCTCTCAGGTGGCATGCGCCAGCGCGTCCTGATCGGTATGGCGCTCTTAAACAATCCGCGGCTTTTGATTGCGGACGAACCCGGCACAGCGCTCGACGTTACGACTCAGGACGAGATTCTGGCTCTTCTGAATATGCTGGTTGCCGAGGAAGGCCTGTCGCTGCTCTTGATCACCCACAATCTCGGCGTGGTCCGCGAAATGGCCGATCGGGTCTATGTGATGGAGCGCGGACATATCGTGGAATCAGGCACGCGTGATGCCATCTTCGATACGCCAAAGCACCCCTATACCAAGAAGCTTATGGCCGCCGTGCCGCCCCTTTATGGTGATCACGTCAAGACGTTGGCCTATGACGGGCCGAACCCGATGATCGACATCAATCATGTCAGCAAGACGTTCGCGTTGCGAAGCGGTTGGTTCGGCCGCGTGACCGCGAGCGTACGGGCTGTGGATGACGTATCGTTGACGATCAATCAGGGTGATATCTTCGGAGTGGCGGGTGAGAGCGGATCCGGGAAGACGACGCTCGCGAAGATGGTTCTAGGACTGACGTCACCAAATGACGGGACGATTGCCATTGGCGGTCGCCCCGTTGCCGACTTCGCTGGCAGCCAGGACTTTCGTAAGTCGATTCAGATCGTCTATCAGAACCCCGGTTCGTCGCTGAACCCGAGACGGACTGTGGCCGACCAACTCGCTGTCCCTCTGAAGTTCACCGGGCATGATCGCAGCGCGATCAACGCGCGCATCGATGAGCTTTTGACATTGGTGGATTTGCCGACCAGCTATGCCAGCATGTATCCCCATGAGCTGTCAGGTGGTCAAAAGCAGCGTGTTGCCATTGCCCGCGCCTTGTCGGTCAGTCCTCAGATTTTGGTGTTGGACGAGCCGACGTCGGCGCTCGATGTGCTGGTGCAGTCCACGGTCATCGATCTTCTTCACCGGCTGCGCCGTGAGTTCGATCTGACATATGTCTTCATAAGCCACGACCTCAGCTTAATGCGAAATTTTTGTAACCGCGTTGCGATCATGCTGCGCGGTCGGGTCGTTGAGGAGGGGCACGTTGCCGAAATTTTCGACGCGCCGAGCCATCCTTATACGCGCGCTCTTCTTGCGGCGATCCCTGTCATTTCATCCAAGGAAGAGGCGCTGAAACCGAAAGTAAGCAAAGACGAGCGGGAGCGAGTGTTGGCAACCTCAACCGCTTTGGGGGGATAGGTCATGTTTCGAATTGGCGTCGATGTTGGCGGCACAAATACCGACGCAGTGGTGATGCAAGGCGATCGCATCCTCTCTGGCACGAAGTCACCGACGACGGAGGATGTGATGGGGGGCGTTGTCGATGCTGTCGACCGTGCCATCACGGATGCTGCCATCGACAAGGCAGCGGTTGCCGCGGTGATGATCGGCACCACCCACTTCACGAATGCGGTCGTGGAGCGGCGGCATCTGGCACGCACAGCTGCCGTTCGCCTTTGTCTGCCCGCTGCGCAATGCTTGCCGCCGATGGTCGACTGGCCTGATGACATCCGAGACGCTGTGGGTGGCCGGTTCTGGATGGCTAAGGGGGGCAACGAATTCGACGGTCGCGAGATTTCCGGGCTCGACCTGGACGAACTAGACGGCATTGCCGCCGAAATTGGTGCTGCGGGTATCGATACGGTCGCGATCACGTCGGTCTTCTCACCGGTCAACGATCATATGGAACGCGCAGCCATGGCGCGCATGCGCGAGCGTCTTCCCGACGCCGACTTTACGTTGTCCAGCGAGATCGGGCGCCTTGGGATTCTGGAGCGGGAAAATGCGGCGATCATGAATGCGTCGCTGCGTGCCTTATCCGAGCGCACTGTCGACGCTTACGGACGGGCTTTGGCCAAGGTCGGCTTAGCCTGCACCTATTATATTACCCAGAATGATGGGACGTTGATGAACCGGGATTTTGTGCAGTCCTACCCGGTACTCACCTTTGCCTCCGGCCCGACCAATTCCATGCGGGGTGCGGCCTTCTTATCGGGCAGATCCGATGCCATCGTTGTCGACGTGGGTGGCACCACCACAGACGTTGGTGCCTTGGTCAAAGGATTTCCTAGGCCTGCCAGCACGACGGTGGACGTTGGCGGTGTGCGCACCAATTTTCGAATGCCCGACGTTTTTGCCATTGGGCTCGGCGGCGGCACGATTGTCCGTGGATCAGGCGACGATCTGACGGTTGGTCCGCAATCGGTTGGTTATCGATTGACCCAAGAGGCACGGATCTTTGGTGGCGAAGCTCTGACCCTATCCGACGTCGCGGTTGGCCTTGGCCTCGCGGACTTCGGCAATGCTTCAGCCCTTGTTGATGTGGATCGGGATCATCTTGCTGCCATTAAGGACCGCACCGATGACATGCTGTTCAACGCCGTAGAACGGATGCGTGTGTCGCCTGACCCCATTCCTGTTCTTGCCGTTGGTGGCGGCTCGATCCTTGTGCCGGAAAATGTCGGGGACTTGCCGGTGATTCGGCCGGAGCATTTCTCCGTTGCCAACGCCGTAGGGGCGGCGATTGGTCAAGTCTCAGGCGAGGTGGATAGAATTTTCTCACTCGAAGCCAAGACCCGCGACGAGGCGCTGGCAGAAGCACGCAAGGAGGCAACCGACAAAGCCATAGCTGCAGGGGCTCATCCCGACAGTATCGAGCTTCTGGATCAGGAAGATGTGCCGCTGGCCTACCTGCCTGGCAATGCCACCCGTATCCGCCTCAAAGTTGTAGGCGACATGGATGGTTGAAGTGCTTCGAGAAGTCACGGATGCCGATCTCGATGCGATTGAGATCGGTGCCGCCATCCTGGGCACGGGTGGCGGTGGCAATCCCTATATCGGCAAGCTGCGCTGCCGCGAGGAATTGAAGAAGGGACGACGCATTCCCGTTATCCCGCTGGATGAGCTTCCAGACGATGCGCTGGTCGTCTCCCTCGGGGGCATAGGCGCACCCGTTGTTGGGGTGGAAAAGATCGAAGAAGGCGAGGAATGCCTCCGGGCCTTGCGGGCTATTGAGAAGGAACTTGATGTCACCGTCGATGCGCTGATTTCAGTCGAGATCGGTGGCGCTAATTCCATGGAGCCGATGCTGACTGCCGCCCAAGCGGGGCTACCCGTCGTTGACGGTGACGGCATGGGGCGCGCCTTTCCCGAGATGCAGATGTGCACCTGGTCGATCTATGGACATCGCGAAGCGCCAGGCGCCATGGCTGATGAGAAAGGGTCGATTGTGGTCATCCGTGATACGCCCGATGATCTGTGGCTGGAGCGGATTGCCCGTTCCGTCGTCGTCGCGATGGGGGCTGCGGCCGGTCTCGCTACCCAGCCCATGCGCGGTGACTTCGTCAAGCGTGCTGCGATACCGAATACCATCACGCAGGCGCTCAATCTCGGCCGCGCGGTCTTAGAGGCGCATGAGACCAACGCCGATCCGATCCAGACGATCATTGCGCATGAAAAAGGCTGTCTCTTGATGACAGCGAAGATCGTCGACCTAGAGCGGCATCTTAAAGGGGGCTTTGCGATCGGCCACCTGTCGTTGGAGGGTTTCGGCGCGTTTGCTGGGGACAGGGGGCGGATTGATTTACAGAATGAGTTTTTGATTTTCCGCCGAAACGATGTCGTCGAGGTCTGCGTACCGGATTTGATCGTCGTGTTGGACAGCGATACGGGTTTGCCGATCACCACCGAGATGCTTCGCTACGGTCAGCGCATCGCTGTTCTCGGCTTGCCGGCTCATGCGTTGATGAAAACGCCGGCGGCGCTCAACGTCGTGGGACCGGCGGCCTTCGGCTACGATGACATCATGTACAAGCCCATGGGGGATGCTTGATGGATAGGATCACGCAAATCGCCCGAAAGGATATGATCGACATTGCTCTTGGCGGCGCGTTTCTCGGAACAGGTGGTGGCGGAGATCCTTATATTGGTCGTCTGATGGCCGAGCAGGCAATCACGGCAAACCGACCCGTCGATGTCCTGGCCGCCGACCAGATCGATGACGATAGCCTGATCGTCCCCGTGGCCATGATGGGTGCTCCGACGGTCATGCTTGAGAAGCTTCCGCGTGGTGATGAGGCCATTGCTGCCCTTCGAGCACTTGAGGCGTTTTTGGGCCGAAAGGCATCGGCGATCTTCTGCATTGAGGCAGGCGGGTTGAATTCGACGATTCCCATTGCCGTTGCGGCTGCTGCCGGCCTGCCGATTGTTGACGGGGATGGCATGGGGCGTGCTTTCCCCGAGCTGCAAATGGTTTCGATGACGATGTATGACGTCCATGCTTGTCCGATGGTCATGTCGGACGAGAAGGGGAATGCGCTGGTCCTAAATACGGTGGACAATCTCTCCACCGAAAAGTTTGCTCGCGTGATTACCGTGGAAATGGGCGGAGCCGGGATGATCGCCCTCTATCCCATGACCGGTGCTGAAGCTAAGCGCGCGATGTTACGCGATTCGCTGTCGCTCATTGCCACGATCGGTCGGGTCATCCGGAGCGAGCAGGCCGCCAACCGCAATCCCGCTGACCGCCTCGCTGCGGATTTGGACGGCATCCGGTTGTTCGAGGGGCGTGTCACCGACGTCGAGCGTCGGACCGAAGGTGGCTTTGCTCGCGGTCAGGCCAAAATCGAGGGGCTCAACGACGATGTTGACCAGACCCTCACCCTGAAATTCCAAAATGAGTTCCTGATTGCAGAGACATCGGATGGCCGGCCACTGGCCATGACCCCCGATCTGATTTGTTTGTTGGATCTTGATACGGGGCAGCCGATCACCACCGAGCAGATGGCCTATGGCTATCGGGTGATCGTCTTTGGCTTGCCTTGCGATCCCAAATGGCGCTCAGAGCATGGGCTCGAACTCGTCGGCCCCCAATATTTTGGTTACGAGCACAGCTATCAACCGATTGAAACACTAACAACAAATCCCTAACGGAGTGGAGGTACGACCCATGAAACACTTAAGGACAATGGCCTTCGGCGCTGTCGCATCGAGCGCCCTCTTGTTGGGTACGAGTGCGGCTTGGGCGAACAATGCGATTACCGTCAATGCGGTTCAGATTTTCGGTACGATCGATCCCGCAAAGATCAACGACTATACCGAATACATGGCGGGCGTGAATCTCTATGAGGCCCTGACGACTCTCGATGGCAGCGGGGCGATCCAACCACTGCTCGCCGAAAGCTGGACGGCGTCCGAAGACGGGCTGACCTGGACATTTACCCTGAAGGAAGGCGTGACCTTCCAGGATGGTTCGCCGCTTGAGGCGAAGGACGTGGTCTGGTCGGTGAACCGCCTGCTGGCGATCAATGAGGGGCCGGCCTACCTATTCGAAGGGGTACTTTCAGAAGGCTCCGTCACGGAGGTCGACGCCCGAACCGTTCAGTTTCAACTGGAAACGACCTACGCACCGTTTTTGACGACGACGCCAATTCTGTTTGTCGTGAACTCGGATCTTGCCATGGAGAACGCCAGCGACGGTGATCCCTGGGCTCAGGACTTTGTGGCCAATACGTCCGTCGGTGCCGGTGCCTTCATGCTGGATAGCTGGGAGCGCGGTGCAAGTATGACGATCAAGGCCTATGACGGCTATCATCTCGGATGGAGCGACGACAGCATTGACGAGGTGCGCTTCGTCGTCACCAACGAGGAAGCGACGGTCAAGGCGCTGGCCGCATCAGGTGAATTGTCGATGTCCTCGGATGCGCAGGCACAAGAAACCTATGACAGCATCGGGGCACTCGAAAGCTACCGAATCGAGGTCTATCCGACGGCGACCAACTTCTACTTTAAGCTCAATAATAGCCGGGCGCCGACGGATGACGTCAACATTCGAAAGGCCATCGCCTATGCCACCGATTATGACACGATTCGTGAGGTGATCCTGCCCGGTGAGCCTCTGACCGGTCCCATGCCGCCAATCTTTGCCGATGCATATCCCGACGATATCGGAGCACCCGTCTTCGATTTAGCCAAGGCCCAGGAATTCGTCGAGGCTTCGCAATATGCGGGGCAGGGACCGATCGATATCGAAATTATGTATGTCGCCGGCTTGGCCTTCGAGGAAGAGATCGGTCTCTTGATGAAATCGACGCTCGACACGATCGGCTTCAACACGATCTTGAAGCCAGAACCCTGGAACCGCATGACAGAGCTCGCTGGTGATGTTGCCACCACCCCGGCCATCAATCAGGTCTTTTATGGCGCCACCTATCCATCGCCGGATACCTATTTCTTCACCCAGTATCACAGCCGTGCGGCTGGTACCTGGGCATCGATGGAATGGGTCCAGAATGATGAGATCGATGCCATGATCGACGAGGCGCGGGCGACGTCAGACGTTACGAAACAGAATGAGATCTATAAGACGTTGCAACGCAAATTGGTCGACGATCAGGTCGGTGTTTTCCTTTTGACACAGCGGAGTCAGCAAGCCTTCCACGAGTGCCTGCAGGGCTTTACCTGGGTTCCCATGCAGAGTTTCGAATTTAATTTCCACACGATGAAGTGGGTCTGCGACTGAAACTCGGCAGGGTCAGCTCTCATCACAAGCGCCCTATCGAGGGCGCTTGTTCCCTGCACAAACGTCGCTAAAGCCAGCAACGTCAGTTCGGTGCCGGTGCGTTGTGGCGACATCGCCGGGTATCCTCGATCAAGCTTTGTTGGGCGAACTTAGGGCCTCAGCGTGGCTTCCAGCACGATCACGTTGGTGAACATCGGTGTATGCTCAAAACGGGCGCTGTCGAGACGCAGGTTTGGGAAATCCTGGGTAAGACGAGCAATCACTTCTTCGATTTCGATGGTGATGATGTGGCGGCCAATGCAGGAGAAAATACCGCCGCCAAAATTCAAATGTCCGGGTTGGCCCTCTCGCTGAAGCGAAAAGACACTGGGATTGGGATAGTAGCGTTCGTCCCAATGCGCCGCCCCGATATTCGCAAAGACCGGTGTGCCTTTGGGAATGGCGACTCCGTCAATTTCCAGGTCCTCGAGGGCTTCGCGTGACGTGGAAATGGAACGGGGACGCAGACGCATCACTTCGTCAATGGCCACCGGAATCAGGTTGGGTTCCGATCTCAATTGCATCCAGACGTCCGGACGCGAGGCCAATTCGATGATCACACTTGCGATCTGATGCGAGGAATTGTCCGTGTTCGCTTCTGCCAGCTTGATCACCCAGTTGCGCAAGTCTGCCGTTGTCAACTCTCCGGCGTCGCAGACGTTGATCAAATCAGAAATCAGCGAATCGCTAGGGGTTTTCCGCGCTTCGGCGATCCGTTCATCGGCATAGTCGAGAAAACCTTCGAACGCCGTAACGATGTCTCCGGTGCGCGCAGGGTCGCGCGTGTGCACCTGCTGGACGAGGTGGGACGTCTTGGCGATATAGGCGGCATCGTCTTTGGGGGCGTCCATCCACTGGCAGTAGACGCGTGATGGGATGGGATCGCAGATGTGGTGGATCAAATCGACCGACGTTGTGCTCGGGGCACGGCTGACGACATCTGCGACGATCGCTTGGACGTCCCGACGGAATCGCTCTGATCCTTTGGGGCTCAAAAGGCGGGTTATCGGTTGTCTGAGTTTACGCCGTTCCTCGCCACGATTGAAATATGAGATGGATCCTTGTTTGTACTGCAGCACGGGGCCATCGGGTAAATCCAGGACCTTCATGAGCCGGGGGTGACCTGTGCCCAACTTTGTGTCGACGATCATTTGTCGACACAAATCGTAGTCCAAAATCTCAACGCCTCTTTGACTTCTTGCGACCCGCCATTTTTTGGCTAGTGCGGCAAGAATCGGAAAGGGGTGTTCCTGGTAGAGAGCAGTATTGAAGTCAATTTCTGGAAGTTCGGAAATGGCCGTCAAACTGGCTGCCCTCCATGGTCGCTTCGTCCGGCAGGCTGATGATCATTCTTGTCGACATCAGCATATTTGGCCAGAGCAAGTCTCGGATCCTTGAGCTCCCAATGATGCCCAAACGTTTGTGTCTGGAGCCTTTTTTGGTGTGTTCTATTAAGAGGCGTTTGGGACTTGGTTTGGCAAACCATTCCGTCCCGCCTCGAACATGACGATGTCTTGATCAACGACCAAAAGAGCATGGATCGCACAGCCTTGCTGGATGATCGGCATTTCGTCGACAAAACATTTGATCTGGACCTGTTCTCCTTGATCACCTGATCGACCGTTTTCGAGGGCTTTTCGAAGCGGCTGTTCCAGAAAAACGAATGCCTTGGTTCCGGCTCCCACGAGGGCGACCGGAAGCGGATCGGTGAGGGCAAATAAATTGGCAAGTCCCGTACCCAACGCTGCGCCCGCAAGCTCGATGGCGCTGCGCGCATCGGCGTCGCCAGCTTGGGCGGATGCGACGATCTTATCGAGGTCGGGGTCGTCGATAGGATGGTCTGCCGGCGCCTGGCCCATCGCACGCTGGCTAATCGCGTAATCGCCGGCATAGGCTTCGATGCAACCGCTCTTGCCGCAGCGGCAGACAGAACCACCGGGCAAGTAGGTCATATGGCCAAACTCCATAGCGGAGCTCCGCCTGCCATGGGCTGGACGACCGCCCCGAAAGAGGGCCATGCCAACACCGTAGGACAAGAGCACTGCAGCGAAGTCGGAACCGAACTGCTCGGGTTCGTGCCAGTGAAGGGATTGGGCTATCATATCGCAGTCGTTCCTGACCTTGACGGGCACACCAAATCGCTCGTTCAACCAGGTCGCGACGGGCAAATCACGGTGATCGATGATGGGCGACCAAAGTAACGTGTTCCCATCGATGTCCGTCGATCCTTGAACACCGACGACGATCCTCCGTAGCTGACCAGCATTGGCCGTGGATTTGAGAACGCCGGCGATACTACGCTCCAGCAAGGCACGAAGTTGATCGATGCTAAGGGTCGATGTGTTGGCCTCTAAAGCCTGCTCGCAGATCATGGTTCCGGCATAGTCGAAAGCGGCGCTTGCCACGGTATTTCGTTTGAAGACCGTGGTGATGACGATGGCCAAATCAGGATTGATGGCCAGTGCCGTTTTGGGACGACCACGGCCGATGCGCGGTCGATCGTCTCCGTCAACGGCAATCAAGATCTCATTCTCAACCAGTTCCGCCGCGATCGCGGTGACGGTCGCGGCGCTTAACCCAGCCTCGCGGGCGATGTCGATCCTTGAAAGTGCCCCCTTGCTTCGGACGGCTTGGATCACCCGATGCCGGTTGCGCACCCGAAGGTCATCGGATCGCGTGATCGTCGTCATGTCGTTTTGATCCTTTCCAAAGTCTGCTCGCCGGCCATCCAGACCGTACCTGAGCCCGCAGATCAACAGTCTTGACAGATTTTCTATTGACGTGCGACTTATTTTAGGTCTCAAATTAAGAGACTCGAAATAAATCAGACCGTCAACCAGGTTGGCTTCATCGGATGCCTGGGCGACGGCTTATCCAAGACCATCAAAGGGAGCTACGGCCATGCGTAAGACCATGGAAACTCTGTTAAAAAGTGCAGCTATCGTCGCCATCACCGCGGGTGTCGCCCATGCTGATGGCAAGGTGATTGGTGTGTCCTGGTCCAATTTTCAGGAAGAACGTTGGAAGACAGATGAGGCCGCTATGAAGGCGGCCATTGAGGCCAATGGTGATAGCTACATTTCTGCCGATGCCCAGTCTTCGGCGGACAAACAATTGACCGACGTCGAAGCGCTAATCGCTCAGGGTGCTAACGCGCTGATCATCCTTGCTCAGGATGCCGGCGCGATCGGGCCTGCCGTCGACATAGCTGACGCCGAAGGCATTCCTGTGGTTGGCTATGACCGTCTCATCGAGGATGCCCGTGCCTTTTATATCACCTTCGACAACGTGGAAGTCGGTCGCATGCAAGCGCGTGCGGTCTTTGAAGCCATGCCAGAAGGCAATTATGCGTTCATCAAGGGTAGCTCTGCCGATCCTAACGCCGATTTCCTCTTCGGTGGACAGATGGAAATTCTGCAACAGGCGGTCGATGCTGGCAAAATCACCAATGTTGGCGAGGCGTATACCGACGGCTGGAAGCCGGAGAATGCTCAGCGCAACATGGAGCAGATCCTGACGGCCAATGATAATAATATTGATGCCGTGGTGGCTTCGAATGACGGCACGGCAGGTGGCGTGGTCGCCGCACTCTCGGCCCAGGGCATGGACGGCACGGTTCCGGTTTCCGGTCAGGACGGGGATCATGCTGCGCTTAACCGCGTCGCTCTTGGTACCCAGACTGTCTCGGTCTGGAAGGATGCGCGTGAGCTCGGCAAGTCGGCGGCCAATATCGCCTCCATGCTGGCGAATGGCGGTGACCTGACGTCGGTGCCGGATGCGGTGACTTGGGCCGATGGACCGAATGGCGTTGAGATGAATGCGGTCTTTTTGGCGCCTGTTCCGATCACGCGCGACAATCTTGGCGTGGTCTTGGATGCGGGCTGGATTGCCAAGGACAAGCTCTGTGCTGGCGTTGATGCCGGGGCTGTCGACGTCTGCAAATAGTCGACATGGCGATGGCGCCGCGGCCTGTGTGCCGCGGCGCTTCATCCCCGCAAGCTTGGACTGATCGTCAAGCCTTTTACGCGTGTGGCGACTGGTGGGTTAGCGGCTCACCTGGTCTTGACTGGTGTGAAGCGACATGGCGAACGGAGCGGTGTCGATGAGTGAAGAAACAATCAATCCACATAAGGCCAGAGCGTCGGAAGCGAGTGTCGTTTCCCGCTTTTTTCGGTCAACCGAGCTGGACACACGCATGCTCGGCATGCTGGCGGCCCTGCTGCTCATTTGGATCGGCTTCCACTATCTCTCCGGTGAGCGCTTCATAACACCGAGAAACCTTTGGAACCTCTCGGTCCAGACCGCATCCGTTGCGGTTATGGCCACCGGCATGGTGCTTGTCATCATTACGCGTCACATCGATCTTTCGGTGGGCTCGGTCTTGGGCTTCGTCGCTGTGTTCATGGGCGTGTTACAGGTGGATATCCTGCCGCATTATTTGGGTCTTGGGCATCCGATGCTTTGGGCGATTACGCTCGTCATTGGCGTTGTTGTCGGTGGTTTGATCGGCGGCTTTCATGGTTTCATCATTGCCTATCTTGGCGTTCCCGCCTTTATCGTGACCCTCGGCGGCCTGTTAGCCTGGCGCGGCCTTGCGTGGTGGCTGAATTCAGGCCAGACCATCTCCCCTCTGGATCCAACCTTCCGATTGATGGGCGGTGGCCCGGCGGGCTCGATCGGCGAGACGTGGAGTTGGGTCGTCGGGATCATTGTCTGCTTGGCGATCGCGGTCTTGATTCTCAACAACCGACGGCAGCGCGGCCGCTTTGGCTTTCCACAGCGGCCTGTCTGGGCAGAAGTCTTCATCGGCCTTTTGGGTTTTGCCGTTGTGCTCGGTGTTGTCGCTGTGGCCAATGCCTACTACTGGCCGCGCGGTGTGGTGAAACGCTACGCTGAAGCCAATGGCATCACGACCCCCATCGACGAAATCTTCATCTCCCATGGTCTAGCCATCCCGGTTCTGATTGCACTTGGAGCCGGCGTGGTCATGACCTTCTTAGCGACCCGCACCCGGTTTGGCCGCTATATCTACGCCATGGGAGGCAACCCCGAAGCCGCCGAACTCGCCGGTATCAAAACCCGTTGGGTAACGATGAAAATCTTCATCCTGATGGGGATGCTTTGCGCCATTTCGGCGGCGATCTCGACGGCACGATTAAACGCGGCGACCAATGCCCAAGGGACACTCGATGAGCTTTTGGTCATTGCGGCTGCCGTCATTGGCGGCACCTCGCTTGGCGGGGGTATTGGTACCATCGCCGGCGCCATGCTCGGTGCTCTGGTGATGCAGTCACTGCAATCGGGGATGGTTCTCCTCGGTATCGATGCGCCGCTGCAAAACGTCGTCGTCGGTGCGGTTCTTGTCGTTGCGGTCTATCTCGACGGGCTCTATCGCCGAGCCCAGACGTGATGAAGGATGTAATGTGATGAACAAGCTGACCACGCCGCTTGCTGAGCTTCGCAATATGTCGATTTCTTTCGGCGGCATCCATGCCGTCGATGATGCGTCGGTCGATCTGTATGGTGGCGAAGTGGTTGCCCTTTTAGGGCACAATGGTGCCGGCAAGTCGACGTTGATCAAGATTCTTTCCGGTGCCTACAAGCGTGATTCTGGGACCATCTTGATCAATGGCGAAGTAGCGCAAATCCATAATCCGCGGGATGCCAAGGCCTACGGTATCGAGACGATCTACCAGACATTGGCGCTGGCCGATAATGTTGACTGTGCTGCCAATCTGTACTTGGGCCGTGAGCTTCGCACGCCGTGGGGCACACTCGATGACGTGGCGATGGAGTCGAAGGCGCGGGACGTCATGGGGCGTCTCAACCCGCGTTTCGAGCGGTTCAAGGAGCCTGTCAAGGCGCTTTCTGGTGGGCAACGTCAGTCCGTCGCTATCGCCCGCGCGATTTTGTTCAACGCGCGCATCCTGATCATGGATGAGCCGACCGCCGCCCTTGGACCTGAGGAAACCGCTCAGGTTGCTGATCTGATCATACAGTTGAAGCGAGAGGGCATCGGCATCTTCCTCATCAGCCATGATATTGAGGATGTCTTCGAGCTTGCTGATCGCCTTGCTGTTATGAAGAACGGCCAGATTGTTGGCACGGCGCGAACAGAGGATGTCACCAAGGATGAGGTACTTGGAATGATCATCTTGGGCAAATGTCCATCTGGCGCTGAGCCCGGTCCTGGTGCTATTGCCCATTAGAGCCAGGTGAAGCAAACGCTCGGGGAGGGCAGGAAGGCCATGTATCTTGGACTTGATCTCGGCACGTCGGCGCTTAAGGCGCTTTTGATCGACGATAACCAGCAGATTGTTGGCTCAGCAAGCGCTGATCTCGAGGTTTCACGGCCAGCATCTGGTTGGTCGGAGCAACAACCTGCCGACTGGATCAAGGCTTGTGAGAAGGCCATCCTCGGTCTGAAGTCCGAGCATGCCAAAGCGCTTTCCGCGGTGCGTGGTATCGGGCTCTCTGGTCAGATGCATGGTGCGACCCTTATCGACAAAGCTGAGGAACCGCTTCGACCCTGCATTCTTTGGAACGACACGCGCGCCCATCAAGAGGCAGCTACGATGGATGCCGATCCACGCTTTCGGGATGTCTCCGGCAATATCGTTTTTCCAGGCTTCACCGCGCCCAAAGTCGCTTGGGTCAAAGAGAACGAGCCCGCCATTTTTGAGAAGCTGGATAGGGTTCTGCTTCCCAAGGATTATCTCCGGCTTTGGCTTACCGGTGAGTGCGTTTCGGAGATGTCTGATGCGGCGGGCACAAGCTGGCTCGATGTCGGCGGCCGATGCTGGTCATCCGCTCTTCTAGAATCGACGGGTCTTACCGAAGCCAGCATGCCGCGCTTGGTCGAAGGTTCCGAGATATCCGGTGAAGTCCGAGATAGCCTTGCCACGACGTGGGGTATGGGCAGCAAAGTTGTCGTTGCGGGTGGTGCCGGTGATAACGCGGCGGCGGCGGCTGGTCTCGGCGCTATTGCGGAGGGCTCAGCCTTCGCATCACTTGGCACGTCGGGTGTGCTGTTTGCGGCCAATGGCGGCTACCGTCCGAATGCCGCGAGTGCCGTCCATACATTTTGTCATGCGTTGCCTGGCACGTGGCATCAGATGGGTGTCATTCTGTCGGCCACCGACGCCTTGAACTGGTTTGCAACCATTGTCGGCGCCGATGCAGGAACGCTTACGGCAGAACTCGGTGACCGTCTGCGCGCTCCGTCGAACACCACGTTTCTTCCTTATCTATCCGGCGAGCGCACGCCCCATAATGATGCCGGTATTCGTGGCGTGTTCGCTGGTCTTGACCGAATGGATGAGCGGGCTGCCATGACTCAGGCCATTCTTGAGGGTGTCGCCTTTGCCCTTCGTGACAGTCTGGAAGCTCTAGGTGCGGCCGGCACCAAGCTTGATCGGATCATGGCCGTCGGCGGTGGCAGTAAGTCGCCCTACTGGCTCTCAGCTCTTGCGACGACGCTCGGCCTTCCTGTGGATCTGCCTCATGACGGCGATTTTGGTGCGGCTTTTGGTGCAGCAAGGCTGGGTCTGATCGCGGCGACATCGGCTGACCCCAAGACCATCTGTACCCCGCCTGCGGTCGAACGAACATTTGAGCCCGAGAGGTCCCTTGAAAGTGCCTATGCCGAGGCGTATCGCCGTTATCGCGCCCTTTACCCCGCCGTTTCAGGAGCGATGTCATGACCACGGGATTTTTTGAGACTACGGAGAGCCTGTCGTTCGAGGGACCAGACAGTGACAATCCGCTTGCCTTTCGACACTACAACCCGGACGAGCTGGTCTTGGGCAAGCGCATGGAGGATCATCTCCGCTTCGCCGTTTGCTATTGGCATAGTTTTGTTTGGCCAGGTGGTGATCCCTTCGGCGGTCAGACATTTGATCGACCCTGGTTTGCTGATCGTATGAGCGACGAGATGGCAGCTGCCAAACTGAAGGCGGATGTTGCTTTCGAGATGTTTGGCCTCTTGGGCGTGCCCTTTTACACATTCCACGATGCCGACGTCCGACCCGAGGGCGCGAACTTCAAGGAGAATACGGAGAACCTGAACGAAATCGTCGACTACTTCGAAGAGAAGCAGGCGGCAAGCGGCATGAAACTGCTCTGGGGAACGGCTAATCTCTTCTCGAACCGGCGATATATGGCCGGTGCGGCCACCAACCCGGATCCCGATGTCTTTGCCTTTGCGGCGGCAACCGTGAAGACATGTCTCGATGCTACCCATCGTCTCGGTGGCGAGAACTATGTGCTCTGGGGCGGGCGCGAAGGTTATGAGAGCCTTTTGAATACCGACCTCAAACGCGAGGATCAGCAACTCGGTCGGTTTTTGAACCTGGTCGTCGACTATAAGCATAAGATCGGGTTCGAGGGGACAGTCCTCATCGAGCCTAAGCCTCAGGAACCGACCAAGCACCAATATGACTATGATGTCGCTACGGTCTATGGATTCCTGAGGCGGCATGGTCTTGAGCGAGAGATCAAGGTCAATATCGAACAGGGGCACGCGATCCTCGCCGGCCATTCGTTCGAACATGAGCTCGCGCTCGCCCAAGCCCTCGGGATTTTTGGTTCGATCGACATGAACCGGAACGATTATCAATCGGGATGGGATACGGACCAATTTCCCAATAACGTGCCCGAGGTGGCGCTTGCGTATTATTACATCCTCTCAGGTGGTGGCTTCACGACCGGAGGCACCAACTTTGATGCCAAGTTGCGTCGACAGTCTCTTGATCCAGCCGATCTCCTCTATGCCCATGTCGGCGGTATGGACGTCTGCGCCCGCGGCCTCAAAGCTGCGGCTCGGATGGTTGAAGATGGTGCTTTGTCGAACCCTCTCGAAGAACGTTATGCTGGCTGGACGTCCTCGGCAGCGCAGGACATGCTAGGTGGTAGCAGCTCGCTTGAAGCCATCGCTCAAAGGGTTGAGCTGAACGACATCAACCCCGCACCGACATCAGGTCGCCAGGAGTATTTGGAGAACGTCGTTAATCGATATGTTTGATGTTGGCAGATCGTATCAGATCGCCAAATGGTCACTAGGGCTCGTTTGACGGAACCGGCAGGGTATCGATACGCTTCGTTGAGATCTGTAGGTAGCACTTAATGACGTGATAGCTCGTTCCAGCTGTCGCATTGGCGAGCCTAAAAAAATACAAGACATCGCGGCAATGAGCCACGATTAGCCATGCATGTTGATGGTACCGGCGATCGGCACAATGGGTGATGCTGAATGCCGGGGCCGACTGGCGGATGGACGCTGTCTGGGTTCCAAGGTTGGACTGACCGTTGACGAAGCGTCTGATTGGAAAATGGTGTTGACAACGCGTTCTTCTGAACAGATCAAATCCTATCGGGACGTCGGTTTCATTTCACCCATTCGCGTCCTAAGCGATGCTAAGACGGCTGATGTTCGAGTGAAGCTCGAAGCGATTGAAGCAGCAGGCTCCGAGGGCATGTGCCATCTTCGTTTCAAACCAAATCTTCTTTTCACATGTTTCGATTCGTTGATCCGACATCCAAAAGTCTTAGATGCGGCGGGGGCGTGATCGGGCCGAACATTCCTTGCTGGGCTACGCATTTCTTTATCAAGAGACCGAAGACCACGGGTTACTTCAGCTGGTACCAAGATCTTACCTATTGGGGTTTGTATCCGCCTGGGTCGCTCTTAGCCCGGCGACGATCGAAAGCGGTTGTATGCGCTTCGTGCCGCGCTCCAACAGGATGGACGTCGTACCGCACAGGGACGCGTTTGCTTCGGACAATCTGCTCTCTCGAGGTCAGGAAATTGACGTCGATGTGGACGAAAATGAGGCGGTCGATATCGTGTTACAGCCAAGTGAGATGTCGCTTCATCACGTCAAGCTGGTCCACGGCTCCAAACCCAATCGAGCCGATCAACGTCGGATCGGTTTCGCGATCCGTTATGTCCCGACCTATGTGCGCCAGTTGATTGGCGAGAAGGATAGCGCTGTCTTGGTGCGCGGGACGGGTACCGAGAACAATTTTGAGCACGAGAGGCCGCCGGTCCGCGATCTTGATGAACCGGCTCTGAAACAAGATGCAGCCATCATAAAACGAAATGAGGCCGTTCTCTATCGAGGGACAGGTCGCGGATGCAGATAGGTTGTCGCGACAGGATCTCGTCTGCAGAGTCTGTTGCGGGCATCTCTAGAGCAGGCTCATAAACCGCCCACAAGTCCGGTACCCTCCCGACAATTGATGTATTCAGCTCGTTGGCCGGCAGCAGGCAGTACGGAGACTTCATGCCAAAGGCGAAGTTGCAGGTTTGGGCCATGTTTAGGCGCGATTGAGAGGAAGGTGTTGAAGATCTCAAGATGGGTTGGATGATGCTCGGCCCAGTGCTCGAGGTCTGCCATCGTTCGAAAATAAGCGAGGCCACATGAACGTTTTGGATCGCTCCCATCCAGCGCGATGTCTTTCATGTAGCGGCAAGCATAGCAATTTACCTCGTCGCCCCGGTCACGCAGGAACGTCATACCTGCTTCAAGGACCGGTTCCATAAGGCCGAGATACTCATCCCGTTGCGAGTTGTCGCAATGCCCCCAGTCCTGTCCGGAACGGATGATGCAGAGATTCTCGTGCGCTTCGACGACGGTATGCCGTTCAGATCGCTCAATCACGCGAACCGGGCCGGGAGCCTCCAATCGGTCGTGGGCTGAATGAGGGATGCGATCGCGCATCCCGCCCCAATACATGTGATGGGGTACTGGCCCGACAATTCCCTCCCGAACCTGGCTGTAGCCATGGTTATGCTCAGGACCAGAGAACAGGGTTTCTGATCGCTCAAACGGAATGTTCATACACTCCTTAAACAGACCGTAGCCCAGACCTTCGGCACTGTGTTTCGTCCAAAATGCATTGAACGCATCTGACTGGAGGGTTTTCTCAGCAGCTTCGGGGCGTCGCCAGTACGCGATGCAGACCGTTTCCCGAAGCCCTCCACCGGCGTCGCTTGTCACCAGATCCCGATAGTCCGCACCGCCTAGGGCCGCATCCAAAGCTGGAAGATGTTGCGTGACAGATAGTGCCTCCGCATGCTGAAAGCCGACGACGGCCATGGCGACGCTCTCCTGGGTGTCAGGGAACGTCGAACTCCATGCAGGGACGGGTGGTTCCCATCCCTTCGGCATGCGAAGGGGATGGGTCCGCTCGGTCGGAATGGTGTTATTCGGCTGCATGATCTTGGCCATCGGCTGTTGGCTCGGGGTCATTCGGTGCGACAACGGATAGACCCGGCGCCTCATCGAAGGCTACGACCGGTCGCTGGCGCTTGTTGTTCAATAAGAGCCTGGTGACGTCGCGACGCGCGTAGTGGCCGGCGGGATCAGCGGCGGCTTTGGCAAAGGCGATCATGCCGAGATCGATATCGGCCATCACGAGCCCCTCCTCCGTGTGGGGCAAGTTGGACCCGATGTCCTGGCCATCCGGCGCATAAATCCGCGTATAGCCGCCGCCAACGGGGCAAAGCGCTTCCTTTTCTTTGTCGCCTTGACAGAGGATATCCTGCTGCTCTTTGCTGACCAGGGCACAGGCGGCGATGACGTAACAGCCGCCCTCAACAGCGTAGACCATGCTTGCGCCATTATTGACCTGATGACCGAGTGCATAGGCGCCACCTTCATAGAGCGCCAGATTGGGCCAGGCAGCGCAGTGAATCTGCTCGTTTTGGCTATACATGGCGTATTTGGAGAGTGGCTGCAGATGTTCCCAACAGGACAACTGACCGATACGGCCGATTGACGTTTCATGGACCGCGAGATCGGAGCCATCGCCTTCGCCGAAGACCGTACGCTCGACATGTGTGGGTTTCAGCTTGCGGCGGCGCTGGACGGCCTCGCCATGCTCATTGTAGTGCCATTGTGCGATATAGAGGCTGCCACCATCACGCTCGGATAAGCCGAGCGAAACCTGAATATTGTTCTTCCTCGCTGCCTCTGCGATGGCCTTGTCTTCCGGACTGCCGACTTCGACACTATGGTCGAAATAGCGGCCAACGAATTGCATGGACCAAGCAACCGGTCCAAGCCAGATATGGTTGGGATAGCCTGGGAGCCAGGTCTCGGGAAAGACGATGAGCTTGCATCCGGCGTTGGCAGCTTCTTCAATATAGCCCACCGCTCGTTTCACGCCGTTTTCGAGGTCTAGAAACGATGGGGCCGCCTGTACGGCAGCGACTTTGAATGCCGTCGACATGATGTATGCCTCCCGAGTGGTCGAGTGCCAGGAACTTTAAGCGTCAGCATAGGCCCGACCCCGGCCTCGGGCTTTCGATCTTGGGCGGAAAAACTTCAGAATTTGTGCTACGCTTGCTTGATCCCTGCAGGTAAGGGACACCGTCGATGACGAAAGAGAGACGTCCTGAGGTCTATGATACCGCTACGGTATCGCCCAACGATCGGTTCGCCTTTTGGCGAGAGGCGGTCTGTGAGAGCTATGTCCAGCTCGGATGCGAAGCCGAGAGCAAGCGCGACTTTGACGGCCGAATCGACATCGGCAGGCATACGTTACTGTCGATTTCCAAGGTTCGCGGCAGGGCCCATGCTGTCGAGCGACGGAAGCGTGATATCGGTGCCGCATCCGATGCGTATTTTCTCTTAAGCCTTCAAACAGCCTCTAAATCTCGAATTTCGCAATTCGGCCATTCATCGCTTTTAGAGCCAGGCGATATGGCACTCTACGCAAGTACGGATCCCTACACGCTTCAACTTGATGATGGCTTCAGTCAGGTCGTGGTCCAGGTACCCTCCGATGCTCTTCTTCAGCGATTGCCTGGCGCGCATTTACTGACCGCGCAGAAGGTTGACGGCCAGTCAGCAATTGGCAGGCTGGTGGGTGCCACCATCATCGCATTCTCCCAACATATCGACCACGACAATCCGGTGGTTGGTTCGTTGATTCAGGATACGCTTGTCGATCTCATTGCGACGGGGCTCGCGTCACTCGACGAGGTTAGGGCAGACCTTTCCTCATCAGAGCGAAACATTCTCATCAGGGCCAAGTCGTTCATTCAGAACAATATTGGTAACCCGGATCTTGATCGAACGCTGGTGGCTGAGACGACCGGCATGTCAACGCGTCGTCTGAACGAGATTTTTGCTAGAGCTGATGGCTCGATTAGCCAATTCATCCGCTCCGCTCGATTGAATGCGATCAAGTCTGACCTTCGGGATCGCCGGTTTGCGTCGCTGTCGATCACTGAAATTGCCTTTAAAAACGGCTTCTCCAATATTCAGCACTTTTCACATGCGTTTAAGCAACAAACAGGGTTAACACCTCGAGATTTTCGACGGCTTGACGACGCCAAAGGCTGACGACATCTTTCAAAGCCCAGCGTGATCAACGCACCTCTTGGCCAACAAAGCATCTCAGTGTCGCGTCACTGCCGACCTCAGCAATCATAGATTTGTCCGAGCAGAACTGCCGCAGCGCATCGGCAATCACAGGCTATCGCGTTGAGCTGTGTGGTGTGAGCGAGGGCGCTTGCGCAGATATCGCTAAAGCAATAGGCGATAGACTGTCTTCCGGCGAAACTTCTAAAGATAAATTCCCAGTAATGAAATAGTGGCTAAATAATTGAATTGTAAAAATCAATATGAAAAGCTTCTATTACGACTTTGTTTTGGTCTATAAATAAACAAGAAATTCCGTGTTATTTTATTTGATTGACAGTGCTGAGATTTTTTTGAGTAAATCAATTGTAGATACCGAGCTCTTGGACTTCAGAAAAACCTGGGCGCGTCATCTGAGCGCTGCCGCTTGTCCCGACGTGAAGGGGGCTGGCAGGGACCTTTTTGCGAGCCCAGCATGGAGGTGATGATGATCGAAAGGTTCGACGTTGGTGCGGCGTCTTTGCTCTGTCTTATTTGTGCGCCGTTCATCGGCCCATCGGCACACGCCGACACGGTATCGTCGGATGCGGACTTTCGTTTCGGCAGTCTCTTTAGCGAGCTCGGTGAACAAGAGATCGCCGATGGTACGCTGCTTGATGTCGGTCTCTCGTCCTATGACAAGGACAATCCCGCCTACATGGAGGACTCGCAGTTTCGGGGCACGGACAACAATTCCCGCATCCCCGTGGGACATACCTATGTTGGTCAGCTCCTGACCCACGATATGTCTCAGGACAAAGACACCAAGTTGGATCGACAGTTTACGCCGAGCGCCATCAAGAACCACTCGACGCCCTGGATCGATCTCGACATCATCTACAACTATGCTGGCCAGCCTGCTGAAAAGGACCCGGCGGATCCAGCGAAACTGCTGCTCGGGAACGATATCGGCAATGAGCGCGACTTTGCGCGCGATGCAAAGGGCCGAGCACTAATTTCCGATCAACGCAATGATCAGAACAACAACATAGCCCAACTCACCGCCGTCGTGATGCAGTTTCATAACGCGCAGGTGGATCGCCTGAGGCAAGAGGCGAGTACGGATGACAACGAGGCGTTGTTCGACCAGGCTCGTGACCTGACGATCGCGCATTGGCAGGCGATTGCGCTGACTGAGTTTCTGCCGATGTTCGTTGAGGAAGACTTGATCGATGACATCATCAAGAACGGTCCGAAAGTCTACACTGATGACATGGCCAATGCAGGCATGGTGCCCGTCGAATTCTCAGCTGCGGCGTTCCGCTTTGGGCACTCCATCGTTCGCGGACGCTACACCCTCAATGACAACGAGGGCTCCGATCGTGTCCGATTGTTCCCATTGAGTCCGAAGGAGCTAGAACGAAGCCTCATCGGCCATCGCGCCATTCCCAAGGAACGGCAAATCGACTGGGATCGCTTTTTTGATTTCGAGACCTCGATACAAGGCGATCTTGATGACGATGAGGATCAGTTTCGCGGGTTGCAAGTCTCTCGCAAGATCGATCGATTTCTCGCACGGCCCATGCTGCGCATACCTGAGTTTCTGATGCTTGGTCGGCCCGTGCCCGAGCGTCTGTTAAAGGAGCAGCTAATACCCGATCGCGATGTCTTGAGCCTGGCCTCGTTAAACCTGCAACGTGGCAAGGCATTGCGCCTGCCGAGCGGGCAGGCGGTCGCTGCTCGGATGGGGGAGAAACCGCTCAGCAATGAAGACATGGGCCTTTGTGCCGACATGCAATCTTGCTCCGAGTGGGGCTACAAGTGGCAAGACGGCAGCAACGAAGCGCCTCTGTTTTTGTACATTCTTGAGGAATCTCGCCTCCAAGGTGGCGGTGAAAAGCTTGGGGCTGTCGGTGGTCGTATCGTTGCCGAGGTCATGATTGGGCTGATGCGTGCCGACCCAGGTTCAATCATGAACAAGAACTTTGTGTCGCCGCTGACAGGTACGTCGAACTACACAATGGCGGATATGATCTATCATGCGGGTTGGCATCAGGCGCGTCCTGGTTCTCTGACGCAGGCTTCATCCAGCGAAAAAGAAAGCTAAGAGGCGACGTCGATCCTCTCAGCGGCTGGTTGACCGCAGCTGGGCCATGCGAGCGTTACATAGGCTACGCCTTGGCCATCGGCTGCGGTCACAGGCCAATCTCGTGTTTTCAGCTATAGCAACTCGCGCAGGGCGCCGATAACGAGAAAAGCCAAACTCGCCGCTTCGTGGGTACGAGCCATCTCGGGCTCGACGCTACCTGGCGCCCTTAGCCTCGGCGGTGATCTGCAACATCTGGCTAAGGGCTATCGAAGAAACATTCGCACCGCAGGAGACTGCAACGATCGATGCCCCGGGGTGGTCGCTTGCGTAACGCCTGGCTGCGGCAAGTGCGACACCGGCAGCCCCTTCGATCAACTGATGATGATTGTCAATCATGGCTGCAACCTCGATGGCTATGTCATCCTCGGCAACGGTCGTCCAGACGTCGACGAGCGAATTACACAGGTCGAAGGTCATGGCATTCGCCTCGATACCTCCGGCCGTACCATCGGAGAAGGTTTCTCGACTTTCCGGCGTGAAGATTTCACCGGCAGCAATCGAGGCGATCATCGCTTGATCGTTGGCTGGCGACGCGCCAACGATGACCGTCGATGGCGACGTCACTTTGAACCATGAGGCAATTCCTGAAATCAGGCCGCCTCCGCCCACGGCGACAACGACGGCGTCGACATGGTCGAGACCTGCCTCAAGGGCGTCTTCGGCAATTTCAACGGCAATCGTGCCTTGGCCCGTTATGACGTCAACGTCATTGTATGGTGACACATAGGCGGCACCTGTGGTCTCAGCTGCGGCGCGCGCTATGCGTTCAGCTTCTCCGGAATCGGGGCTGTCGATGGTGATGATGTTGGCGCCGAGACGGCCGATTGCTGCTACTTTTGCAGGTGATGCCTTCGAGGGCAGATAGACCTGGCAAGGAATGGCTTTCAAGGCAGCAGCAGTGGCTGTCGCAATGCCATGATTTCCGGACGACGCTGCGACAATGCCGTGCTTGGCAACATCGGGCGGGAGGCCAAGAACCTTGTTGATCGCTCCTCGGATCTTGAAGCTTCCGGTCACTTGTTGATGTTCGGATTTGATGGCGAGCGTCGAGCCCGTCGTCTCCGATAAAACCTCCGAGACCATGAGGGGTGTACGACGAATATGAGGGGCCAGCCGCTTTGCTGCCGCGGCTATGTTCTCGATGGTCAGCATGGTCGCCATCCTTCAAATGAAGACCTCATTGGTGGTCAGGTTCTCGATAGATTGGAGGGCACGTGGCGACAATGGACGTTTTTTGGATAGCAGGAAACCCGTCGAACGTGATGGCAAAGGAGATGTTTGAAGTCGGAACGATATGGATCTGGAGATTGCTGACCTCCTTCTATCCGAGCCGTGTCGTCCGATCCTTGACGCGTAGTCATCCCCATCAATGCGTTTGTGTTGAACCGCTCGAGCTTGATCGCACACGGAGCTGAGTTTGGGGACGTCATGTTCAAGGTTCGTTGGTGACGGGATGAGGCACTATGTTGTGGGTCTCGATCTAAACGCCCGGCTCTTGGTTCCAGACCCGTGCTGGTCTGGGTGTATCGATCCTGAAGTCTGTTGCGTGTGCGTCGAAAAATGTCCTGCCGAATTTCTTTGCGGCGGCCATGGGATCATTCGGATCTCTCGCGACCTCACCTCGAGCGTTGCCATATCCGTGAACAACGCCGACGAAGCATGATTGCGTATAGCGGCTATATTCTTGAATTTGATGCGTGATGGCAGTCGAAACCGTTGGAAACGTCTCTTCTGAACTCAGGACAAGACCAATCCTCTTTCGCTGCATCCTTTCGATGGTCTCCGACGACCAGGGATGAGACGCGGCGACATAGCAAAACATACGATCAAAGAATGCTTTGAGCTGTGCCGACATGCCGTACCAATAAATTGGCGTTGCCACGATCAATCCGTCGGCGGGAAGAAAGTGGTTGAAGAAGACGTCTCGAAAATCGTCGGTGATGGCACACTCGCCATTCGGATGTCGGCAAGTGCGACAGTCCCGAAGAAACGTCGAGACGATGTCGTGCGTGTGCTGAAACTCTGTGACATGTCCGGCTTCTTCGAGACCGATTGCAACATGTTTGGCCAATGTGGTCGAATTGCCATCATATCTCGGACTCGAGCTAAGAAGCAGCGCTTTCACTGGGCTCCTCCGTTTGACATGGTGATCTGATCGAGACGATACCGAGAGAGGCCCAGACGGCAAGTACGCACCTTTTGGTAACTATTGAGGTCGACTTTTGCAGACACCGGATACCCCTGTCGATGAAGCTCCGAGTGTTTTCGACTCGCATTGTTCTGCGCGGGATGCCCTTGAGCTCATCGCAAGCAAGTGGACCATGTTGATCCTGCCTGCTCTTGCCAGCGCACCCATGCGAAATGGCGCCCTTTTACGTCGGATCGATGGCATTTCTCAAAAGATGCTGACCCAAACGCTTCGGGACCTCGAACGAAATGGTCTTGTCATACGAGACGATCGACAGACTGTGCCGCCTCATGTCGAGTACCGGCTGAGCCAGCTCGGCCAATCGCTTAGCCGCACGCTTACAATTCTGGACACGTGGGCCGAGCAGAACTTTCCCGCTCTTGATCGGGCGAAAGAGCGTTATGATCAACAGCACAGCGTCAAACGGAACCGTTAGCTCCAGAGGGGCTAGCTGACAGAATTCAGCAAACGATGCTCAGCCGTTTGATAGTATCGCCAAACCGATAACGGCGAAGAGATTGCCTCGAGACGACACTGAAATCATCGGGCAACATCAGGGGCGGTGCTGCTGATCCTAGTCGTGTTTCGAGATTGCGCTTCACAAGGAGTAGCAACCGGAGGTCTTCGCTTTGGCTGTTGTCGCAGGCCCATCTTGCTAGAGCTGCGCACCCAGTCCGACGCAAATTCGCGCGAATTACATTTTGATTTACGCTCGTCACTGGGCTCAGCGGCAAGGCACGCTAGTTCAAGAAGTAGGGCCCCATAAAGTGCATACATTCGGAGGAGATTGAGATGGATCGCAGACATATTCTGCAACTCGCGATGGGGTTGATGGTGATGGTGCCGATTGCCGATACGGCGATCGCCGATTGGGCCCCGGAACGTCCGATCAATATGATCGTGCCTTACGGTGCTGGTGGTGGCACCGATGCGTTTGCCCGCGCTATGGCCACGGCGGCGGAGGATGTTTTCGATGCGCCGATTGTCGTTGTAAACAAACCGGGCTCTTCAGGCATGGTGGGCGCTCAAGCCGCGGCCATCGCTCGAGCCGACGGCAGCAATATGATGATGACATCGGCAGGTTCCTTTCTGCTGAACACGCTCATCCGCGAGACTGATCTCGACCCATTTGAGAGCTTTCGAATAATTGGACAGATCGGTGAGTTGACGACATCGATCATGGTGGCTGCGAATAGTCCCTACCAGACGGTGCAGGATCTCATTGATGCAGCTGCTGCCGACCCTGGCGCGCTCCGTTGGGCACATACGGGGCGCGGCAGTTTCCATCATGTCGCCGGCCAGGGATTCCTCAATGCCAATAGTCTTGAGGCCCAGGATGTCCCGTTTAAAGGGGGCGCTGCGACAAGGGCAGCCGTGATCGGGGGCCAGGTTGATTTCGGTTTGATCGGCGTGCAGCAGGCGCGTGGTTTCGAGAATGAAATCCGGGTTCTTGGATTGAATGCTGACGAGCGAGACGGGGTGATGACCGACGTGCCTACTCTAGCCGAGCTCGGCCACAGCTTTGTCGCGGTCAGCTCGCCAATCGTTGTCTTCGCGCCCAAGGATGTTGACGATACCATCATCGATGGCATGGAGGCTGCGCTCAGTGAGATCACCGCGAGCCCGACATTTGCTGAGCTTCTCGAAGCGCGTGGCGCAGCACCAGCATTCCTCGACAAGGCGGCGACCGAGACCAAGCTTCGCACGATGAGAGACAGTGTGGTTCCCATTGTGGACGGGCTCCAGGACTAAGTAGCACGTCGCGTGACCTCAATTGCACGGCGATATGGTCTCATAGGACCGTGTCTAGTCCTCATCGGTGCCTTGGCACTGTTGGGCAGTTTGTCTATTGACCCAGATCCTGACGGAGGGCAGGGGGCTCGAATCTTCCCGTTGATTAGCGCTGCTGTCCTGGTGTTGCTGGGCACGCTCGAAACACTAACGACATACCGGCCAGCCACCACTGCTCCTAGCGGCTGGGTTCGGGTGTTGCTCCTGTTTCTGCTTGCGCTCTCTTATGTCGTCAGTATCGGATTGATCGGTTACCTGGCGGCGACAGCCATTGCAGCACCTCTTATCTTTCTTCTCTTCGGTCGCGATCATCCTCTAGAGCTTTTCGCGGCCGCTCTTTTCTGCCCGATCGTTTATCATCTTGTTTTCTTCGTAGGCCTTGGTGTCTTCCCACCGTACGGCATCTGGTTTGATCTACAGGACCTCTGGCGGTAATCGGCGGCGGGATGGAGATCCTAGCCGGCCTAGCCAACGTGCTTTCCGAACCCAGTCTGATTCTGGCCGTGTTGGCAGGGGCTGTGATCGGCATGTTGGTTGGGGCGATCCCAGGGCTAACGGCATCAGCGGCAATCGCCATGCTGGTGCCTCTCACCTTTTTTATGGACCCGCTTTTCGCCCTTGCCTTTCTCTATGTAATCGGCAAATCGGCGCGCTATGGGGGCTCCATTGCCGCAATTCTCTTCAATACGCCAGGCACGGCCGCCTCGGCTGCTACCCGGATTGACGGCTATCCTCTTGCGCGCCAGGGCAAGGCCGGCAAAGCCCTCAAGGTAGCAACACTTTCATCCGTCGTTGGCGATACCTTCGGCGAACTGCTGCTCATTTTTGGTGTTGGCATGATCGCTGCTGTTGCCTTGATGCTCGGCCCACCGGAGCTCTTTGCGATCTATGTCGCCGCCTTTGTCGTGATTGGATCGGTGATCGGTCAGTCGGTCATCAAAGGACTGGCGAGCGCTGCCCTCGGCGTTCTCATACGCATGGTCGGTCTCGATCCGATTTCGGCGGAAGAACGATTTACTTTCGGTATCATTGAGCTTGCCGACGGTATTGGTCTGGTCCCGTTAATGATTGGCATCTTTGTGCTCGGTGAGGTTTTTACGCAGCTCGAGACGAAGATCAAGAAGACAAGCCACACCTCCACGCATCGCTTAGGCGATGATCGGCTTACATTGGCGGAGTGCAGGCGCTGTCTACCGCATGTCTTGCGCTCGTCGGTGATCGGCTCTGCTATTGGCATCCTGCCGGGCCTCGGCTCGACGGTTGCCGCTTTTGTCGCTTACGGTGAAGGCAAGCGCCGTGCCGAAGACCCGGGGCGCTGGGGCAAGGGCGCGATCGAGGGAGTGGCTGCTCCGGAAGCCGCCAACAATGCAGTTTCCGGCCCCTCGATGGCGCCCTTGCTGACACTTGGCATTCCGGGATCGACGATCGGAGCGATCTTGATCGGGGTGTTTCTAATTCACGGGATCCAGATCGGGCCGACGTTATTCCTCACGTCGCGTGATCTTATCTACAGTCTGTTCGCTGCCGGTCTTCTCGGCATCGCCGCTTATGGTCTCATCGGTTATTTTGCGGCTGGGTGGATCGGCCGGCTCATCCGCAACCTGCCCGCAGACTTGCTCTATCCCGTGATCTTTTTGACGGCATTTGTCGCTGCCTATGCGACGCGCGGCAGCCTATTTGATGTGCTGATCATGGTATTGGCGGGTTTCGCTGGCTGGCTCATGCAACGGGTGGGGCTCAACACAGCAGCTTTTGTGATCGCGTTCGTCCTAGCCGGTGGCGCTGAAGAAGCCTTTCGACAGTCTCTACTCCTGTCGGACCGCGGGCTCATGATTTTTGTTGAACGTCCGATTGCGCTTACCGTTTTGTTGCTTGGCTCCGTCGCGTTGGTTTTGCGCTGCCTTTCGATTCAAAAAGAGCGTAGGGGCCATCGTTCCCATTCAGGTGCGCTGATGGACAAGTGATTTGAGGAGATCGATATGCCCCATAACACCTTTCGCCCCGATCTTATGGGACATGCGACGATTGATGCTGGCGCAGTCTTAGTCGCAGGCGACTGGACCTCGATCACACTCACCTACACGGCCGGTTTTTACGGCATTGATGATCGTGGCAGCATCAAGATCAGCTTTCGCTCGGCGACGGACCAGACGCGCTTTCAATGTGAGAACCCCGAGGCGCCGGGTTACGTGACGGCTGTCTGTAGCAATGGTAGTCCCACAAAGGTCTGGTACGAAAGTCATCGCAATCTCCGTCCCTGGCATCATACGCTCTATGTACAGTGTCTCCGGTATCTTGCAGCTGGGGATCAGATCACTGTTTGCTTTGGTGACCGACGTGATGGGGCAAGGGGCTTCCGGCTGCAGACATTTTGCGAGAAGGCCTTCCAGTTTCGGGTCCACGTAGACCCGTTCGCGACCTATGATTATGTCGTCTTGCCCGAAGGTCAGCAGCCCTCAGTGCAGCTTGTTTCAGGGCCAGGCGTTACCTGGCGGGCCGTCGTTCCGACGCTTTGTAAGACGGGCCAGCCGTTTGCACTTGGTATCAAGGTGGAGGACCGATGGGGCAATCCTAGCGACCACATTGAAGCCAGCATTCGGCTCCGTGCCAGCGGACCCATCACAGGTTTGCCGGCAACGATCGATGTCACGCCGGGCCAGTGTTGCCATCGGATCGAGGGGCTCAGTTCAGCACAAGCCGGAGACTTTCGGATTGAGCTGCACGACGTAGAGGATCGTGTCCTTGCAAGATCGAACCCTTTGCGTATCGTCGAGCATTCGGACTTTTGTCACTACTGGTCGGATATGCATGGTCAAAGCGGTGAGACGATCGGCACGAACACGGCGGAAGACTACTTTACCTTCGCTCGTGACTTTGCCTTCCTAGATATCGCTGCGCATCAGGCCAACGACTTTCAGATCACTGACAGATTTTGGCGGGAGTTAAACGCACTCACCACCGCGTTCAACGAAGAGGACCGCTTTTTGACCGTGCCAGGATATGAATGGTCAGGTAACACGTCGGTCGGCGGCGACCGCAATGTCTGGTATCGCGAGGAAGGGCGGCCGATTTACCGTGCCCATGGCTATCTCGTCGGGGCGACGGATCATCCCAGCCACGAGTGCTCGACAGCGGTCGATCTCTTTGCACGCCTGCAAGACGAAGATGCCCTTGTCGTTGCCCATGTTGGTGGTCGTTTTGCCGACATCACCTATGCCCACGATGGTCGACTTGAGCCATCGGTCGAGATTCACTCTGCCTGGGGAACTTTTGAGTGGATTGTCGATGATGCGTTCCACCAGGGCTACCGTATCGGCATCGTCGGCGGCTCGGACGAGCACAAAGGACGGCCCGGTGCGAGCTATCCTGGTGCTGCCAAGTTCGGCGCAACGGGTGGGCTTACCTGCCACCTCATGACGGCGCTCAATCGGGATGAGCTGTTCAGCGCGTTTCGCCGCCGTCGGCACTTCGCCACAAGTGGTTGCCGCGCCTTAGTCGACATCAAGATTCCCGATCTCCTCGACGGTGCGGTCGAGCTGCCCGACGGCTCAGAGACCTCGATCACCGAAGCGAGAATGGGCGATATCATCACCTGTGCCAATGATGTCTTGAGCATTGAGATCGATGTTGTCGGTGATGCTGGCGTCGAGCGGGTCGAGCTACGCGATGGTCTTGAGACACGTCATAATTGGCGGCCCGGCTCCCGAGCGATGGAGAGGCGTGTCCGCGTTTGGTGCGAAGGCGCTGAAACCCGGGGGCGGGGACGGCTTGTAGATTGGGAGGTTGAGCTCCTCGTAAGCGATAATGACCTTCTTGATGTCCGGCCCATCAATTTTTGGAACCCGGAACGTCAGCCTTCTGTCAACGGCAACAGCGTTCGCTGGAGTCATGTGACGACTGGCGGCTGCCATGCCGTCGATCTGATCCTTGCCGATGCGCATGCCGGTAAGGTGAGCTTCAAGAGTAACCAAATCGATCTTGAGGTTGAGATTAAGGAGATCGAGGACGGGGATCTTTTCTTTCCATGCGGAGGCTTGAAGAAGGCCGTGCGCATTCATCGTCTTCCGAATGCCGAACTCGATCCGATGTTCTCCACGTCCTTTTCTCTCACGCGAGACTTGGAAAAAGAGCACAGATTGTATCTTGCTGTCGTCTTCGAAGATGGTCATCAGGCTTGGACGAGCCCGATCTATGTCATACCAAGACGTCCATGATCTGAGATTTCTGTGGATGCTGTCATTGACAGCTAATTGGGCGAGAATTGTTGTCGTTAAACATGGTTATGCGGACACTGATGGGCTCAGTCCCAGGTGTCGCTGCCAGGCATCGGCTTGGTTCATCGCTGGTCATGTCGACAAAAGCAAACGATGGGGCAGTGGATCTGCTCGACGAATGCATTAGTAGTGTTCTGCACAGACCCGGCAGCCAGATTTTGCTCACGGATCCCGCGCTGGGATATCAGAGATCTGCGCTGCCTATCTAGCGTTATGCCAAGAGACGGGCAGCGATTGTTTGGACCATAGCCTAGGCTTGGAAATCTAGAGTCGGACGGGCGTTGTTCACAGCTTTCAGCGCAGGCCGGAGGGCTTGGCGGTGGTGGTGTGACGGTTTCTTCACTTCGACTGCGGTCAGGTGGAAAGGCGATGCCGCGTTCCTTAAGCATCGCGATGGCCCTTTGCTGCCATTCAAATTGCTCGGACGCCTCTCCGATACGCGTCTCAACGGCCCATGCAAGATCGACTAAATTGTGGGATGCTCCTTGCTCAAGAAGGTAGACTGCCATTTTCATGTCGCCTATGCCCGCAGCATAAGTTACTGCGGTTATGCCGAACTCATTCGTCCAGTTGATGTCGTAGCAAGCGGCGAGGAGCGTTTCGACTTGGGGCCATCGGTGCTGAGTGATCGCTGTGAAAATTGGTGGCTTTTGATCATCACCCACAGGTTTGTTCGGATCGATCCCGCGATCGAGTAGGATCTCTAGAAACTCTGAATCTTCTGCACCTGCCGCTATTTCCAGGGCAGTATAGGTTCCCTTCGGTGCTCGATAGGGATTAGCGCCACGCTCGAGGAGGCGTGTAAATCCGCCCTTGTTCTGCGCAAACATCGCCCACATCAGCGGGTAGATGTCGTCAACACCGGCACTGTGAATATCAGCGCCAGCTGCTAGGGCTTGATCGATACCATCGGCGTCGCCGACGGCCGCCGCTCTGGCTAAGTCGACGACGTTAGGATCAGGAAAAACGTCAGCAGCTGTTTTGCCAGCCACTTCGAATTTATTGCATGCGGCCATACTCATCGTCATCAGCATCAAGATCTTGGCCAACACGAGAACGCGCACATCGATCTCCCGGCGTTGGAGTCATCTTTCGCTGCGCTTGATTGATCCTGACACAAGTCGTGGGCAGCACTGAGAGAACTTCATGCAGAGCGACGCGCTGCGCAAGGTCCATCGGTCTCAGTGCACTTCCGTAGAGAAGCAATGGGGTTCTTGCTCGTTGGGTGAACGTGTCCTTTTCCTTAGGCCGAGGCTAATTTGCCAAAAAAGAGCCCAAGCGTTGCACCAAGAGATGCCAACGCTTGGGTAATTTTTGTCCTCAGTGACATGTCTACGAATAGTTGATTCGTATGGATCATTAAGTTCCGATAAGTTGTGCCAATCACTTCGGCGCTCCCACGATGTCGGGCCAAGGTAGGCAAGTGGGTCGGCTGGAGCGGCTCCTGCAAAACTTACTGAATTCGTTATCTTCTTGTCGAAAACTGCCGCCGAAGCCGAGCCATCGCAGACCCAGAGTAACGTCGCTGAGGCTGCATTAACAGCAACGGCCTTCGGCCCAAAGTCGTCGTGGCCCTCGCGGCTGTTACGTTGAGTGCGCAGACCAAGGATCGATGCCCTGATCAAGGGCTTCGCAGGCACCTCGCGCTGCTGCTTCGAGGATAGCGCGAGCGTTCGGAACTCTCATGGAGACGTCGATTGTGGCGACAGCCTCACTTTTCTTTGACCAGCGACCTTCCGTGATCGTCGCCGATAGATAGGTGTAGTTGTGATCGAAGATCCTGAAATGATGTTTCATATCAGTCTACCCCCTAGGCAGGCCAAATCACATTGGCTACTCCGGACCGTCAACTGCTCTACTAGTGTAAGATTTTCTTACAAGTCGCGCAATGGGTCGATGAGATTACTTCTTACTTTTTTTCTCTCTCGGTTCGACCGCTTCTATCGCGAGCCAAGCCATTTTGGGGACTTCTTGTTTTTTGCCACGCTCCCATTCAGCGACAGTCTCGCGTGTAACACCGAACGCTTTGCCTAGGCTTGCTTGCGTGTGCCCCTTGGACTTTCGTTTGTCGGCAAATGCCTTGCCTTGTTTTTGCCGGGCTTCTTCAGGCTGCTTGGATGACATCGCTGGGCCCTTTTCGCAGTTTATGCCGAAGACCATAGGCAACAGCTCCAATGGGCGCAACGAGCAGCGTAAGGAATACTTACAATCGACACTGAGGGCGGCAGTCGATTTGCAGCAGGCCTAGCAGTCCTCCGTTGGACGGCCGCTAGCGTCTGAACTCGAATCGTTGAAGGGTCTTTGGGCTCAGGTGTCGTCCAAATTGGAATCGTATCCGGTCCGGCTCTCTCACACCGCCGCCGAAACTGAGAAGACGCGGACTGACCGAAAGAGCGAGCGGTCGTGTCTTCGGCAAGCCGGCCAAGATCAACTTTGATCAACAAATTTTGAGACCTGCGTTAGCGATGCGGGCACCGTCGCTTTGAATTCTAGATTGCCAATCGGCAACCCTAGAAATGGAGGATCTGGTGAGCGATCGCCAAAACAAAAGAATGAACGCGTGGCAGGCCGCTGCGACTGCCGTTTTTGTGACACTCGCGTCGTCGGGCGCCATGGCTGAGGATCGTGAGGGCTGGCCTGACAGCTTCTCGGTCGGGACGGCAAGCCAGGGTGGAACGTACTTCGTGTACGGTTCGGGCTGGACGAATCTTGTTTCCGACAATCTCGATGTGCCCGGCGGAGCCGAGGTGACTGGCGGACCTGTGCAGAATGCGGCGCTCGTTCAGACAGGCGATCTCGATCTTGGCATGGTGACGATGGGTCCCGCCTTTGACGCCATCAACGGCGACAGTGCGCTTGCCCCGGGTTTGAAACATGACAAGATCCGCGCGATTTTCCCCATGTACAAGACGGCCTTCCATATGATGGCGCTTGAGAGTTCAGGGATCGACAGTTTTGAGGCCATTCCTGATGGCGCCGTTGTGGGCGTTGGCCCCGAAGGCGGGACTCCTGGGACCTACTGGCCGCGTTTCCTTGAGACGCTCGGCAAATCTGTCGAGGTACGGCATGCCGGTGCCGCCGATCTCGCCGGTCAGCTTCAGGATGGCCTGATTGACGTCTACGCTTGGGCGGCAGGTCTACCGTTTCCGGCCTATAGCCAAGTCGAAGCACAGAACGACGTGAATTTCTTCAGCTTCACCGACGACATGGTCGCTACGCTGGTCGACACGCAGCCGGTATCGAGCTTCACCATTCCAGCAGACACGTATCCCACATTGGGCGAGGATCAGGCGAGCGTCTCCATGTGGAACTTCGCCATCGCCCATGCGGATTTGCCGGAGAGCTTCGTCTACGCTGTAGTCGATACGGTGATGAACCAAAACGAGAAGATGATCGGCATCCACAAGGCAGCTATTGAGACCATCCCCGAGAATGTCGACAAGAACACGTTCATCCCATGGCATCCGGGTGCGATCCGGTGGTTCCGCGAGAACGGCTTCGATATTCCGGCTGATCTCGAAGGCTAAAGCCGCTCTATCGTTACGAGAAGAGAACCCGGTCCGCCGGCAAGGCTTCGGTCTCCGGCGGACCCCTTACCCGATTTGCAGTCGCGAAGCAGGGGCCTCATGACGGTACAGAAGACTGCGCGCCCCGATGATGAAGGGCCTGATCATGTGAAGACGGACGAGAGCGCCATTCTTGCGCGAGCACCCGACGCACTTCCTGAGGGCCTGCATGGACAGGTCCTTTTGCTGCTTTGCGCACTTTACAGCGCTTGGCACCTCTATGTGCTGAACGTTGCCCCGCTTGAAACCTGGACATTTCGAATCCTGCATATCGCGGGTGCTCTTATGCTCGGTCTTGGGCTGAGTGCGGTGCTGCGAACGCACGAGACTCGTCCGCCGGCCCGTTTGGCCGTCGCGCTTGGGCTGATGTTGCCGGCGTTGCTCGTGATCGCTTGGTCATTCTTCTGTTTGATCACCATGCTCGTTCTCCATCAGATCGAACCCGATGCATCACCACCTGACTGGATGGTCGCACATTTTGGCTGGACGCTTGGCCTTGGAACGATCATCGGTGTAGCTGCAGGCTGGCAGTCGACGATCACCAAGCGCAGCACGCCTTGGGTTGAGTTCGTCCTTGCTGCCGCAACCCTGATCAGCTGTGGATATATCCTGTTTAGCCTTGAGGCATTCGGCTTGCGCCTCCGTGCTGGCACCCCATTTGCCGACCCCAATAATGCCTGGGCGGCATTTGCGATCGTGCTGCTTATTTTGGAATTGACGCGTCGCGTCGCAGGCGCGCCCCTCGTGGTGATTGCTTTGGTGGCTATCGGTTATGCCTTCTTGGGTCCTTGGCTGCCGGGCTTCCTTGAGCACCGAGGTTATGATGCCAAGCGCTTCTTTACCTACATCTTCACCGATAACGGCGTTCTCGGTCCCACAACGGCGGTGTCCTCGACCTATATCATTCTGTTTATCATCTTTGCGGCCTTCCTACAGACCTCGAAAGTTGGCGACTATTTCGTCAATTTTGCTTTTGCGGTGGCAGGACGTGCACGCGGCGGTCCCGCGAAGGTATCGGTCTTCGCCTCTGGTCTTATGGGGATGATCAACGGTACATCTGCCGGAAATGTTGTCTCCACCGGCTCTATTACGATCCCGTTGATGAAACAAGTGGGATACCGGCCGCGATCAGCCGGCGCGATTGAAGCCGCGGCGTCGACGGGCGGTCAGATCATGCCGCCGATCATGGGGGCCGGTGCCTTCATTATGGCTGAGATTACCGGTATTCCTTATACTGAGCTGGTGGTAGCGGCATTGATTCCCGCGATCCTTTACTTCGCGTCGATCTTCTTCATGGTGGATTTCGAAGCCGGCCGGACCGGGATGCGCGGCATGCGCTCGGACGAGTTGCCTAATCTCGCTGCTTTGCTGCGGCAAACCTATCTTTTCTTGCCAATCGTTATTCTCATTGGTGCGCTGTTTGTTGGGTATTCAGTCATTCGCGCTGGTGCACTAGCGATTCTTGCCGCCGCAGTCGTTAGCTGGCTGACGCCCTATCGCATGGGGCCACGACAGATTTATGAAGCCCTTGGTCATGGCGGCCGTATGTCGATCCAAATCATCGTGGTCTGCGCTTGTGCGGGTTTGATCGTCGGGGTCATTTCGCTCACTGGCGTTGGCGCGCGCTTTTCAGCTTTGCTCTTCGATCTCGCGCAGCAGAGTCAACTCGTGGCCCTGATTTTCGCGATGTTGATTGCCGTTATTCTCGGCATGGGCATGCCGACGACCGCAGCCTATGCCGTTGCAGCATCGGTAGTTGCGCCTGGTCTGATCGACATCGGCATTGCTCCTTTGGTCGCGCATTTTTTTGTCTTTTACTTCGCTGTGGTCTCGGCGATCACCCCACCCGTAGCACTCGCCGCCTATGCCGGTGCCGCTATCGCTGGTGCTGACCCCATGCGCACGTCCGTTGCGAGCTTCAGGGTCGGATTAGCCGCTTTCATCGTGCCCTTCATGTTCTTCTACAGTCCTGGGCTTTTGATGGAGGGCCCATGGCATGAGATCCTGCGTAACCTTGCGACGGGCCTCATTGGGGTCTATCTACTCGCCGCAGCCGTGCAAGGCTGGTTTATGGGGGCTGCAAAACCGTTAAGCCGGCTCCTGCTGCTCACTGCCTCAATTTGCATGATCGCCGGCGACTGGCAGACAGACTTGGCTGGGTTAGCGATCGCGATCTTACTTCTGACCCTGGTTCGGAAGCAGGGGCGACTTAAAAGTAGCTTCATGTAAACGACCTCCTGAGGAGGCGAATTGTCGACGGACGACAGCCTGTTTGCCGATGCACGGGCCGGGGATTCGATACCATGCTGTATTGCGTGACTGCCGTTCGAATATGCCTCGCTGCCCAGCTGAAGTTATGAGTTTTGACCAGAGAGAACGCTATCAAGCGTTTCGGCTAAAAGATCCTAAACAACAGCCAAATCGCGAACACAGGGAGTGCAAGGCAAAGAAAGAAAACGATGAAAACCTCTAATCCTTTGTTTGATGCCTTCTTGAAGTTTGCTGATAAGCTCGTCGGTTGAAACCGGTTCACAAAAGCTTCAAACGCTTCGACGTCGTCCGGCGGAAATGACCACTCCCGTGATTGGTTGGCGACACGCTTTTGAAAGATCGCTTTTCCGTCATCGTCCACATGACAGTCTGGCACACTGCGCTCTGGGTGACGCATGAGGAGTGCATCGGGCAGGTTGGAGATCTCAGCGGCTCTGCTGAAACCCTTTTGTTCCAGAATGGCAATTCGCTCAGCTGCGGAGTGCCTTCGTGATTTTGACTTGTGCGCCAACATGTTTCCTTTTCACAGCCAGATGGACTGAGCCCAAACTGGCCAGTGCTAGCAGTCAGAGCAGGCTAATGCGGTGATATCAGCACACAACCAGTATTTGGGACATCATGGGATCTTCTGCGGGGATCCCTGGACGAAGGAGGCTCACGCCGGACGCGCGATGACGGCGAGATCGAGATCAATGCCGATCGTCAATGGGCAGTCAAATCTGCACCTTTGCCCTCCTAAGGAGTGCTGCTGAGGCAGTATGCTTTAAGCGCGGCTTTCGCAACACCATAGGCATCTTCGAGATGCCTAATCTCTTGTCTTAGATCGCCAGCGCGCTGGCCATTGGCCGTGGCACTTTCCAGCCTCTCACTTACCGCGGCTAAGTCCCTCGCGCCGACATTGGCACTGCTCGATTTTAAGCTGTGAGCCACACGATTGATTTCGACAACGTCACCAGAGTCGAGGCAGCGGGATATGGTTTCCATGGCGGAGTCACCATACGTGAAGAAAACCTCGATGGTTGCCGCGATGGCGCCATCCTCCCCCTCTTCGTCAATGATTCGGAGCTCCTCAATCGCTTCGAGATCGAGGCAGGATTCGATTGGATCACGATCGGAAGCGTCGTCGATGGTCCCGTGACGATCAAAGCCTGAGTGCCTTGGTAGTAGGCTCAGCATGGATTGTACGAGCACTTGGCGACGAAAGGGTTTGGACAGCATGGCATCCATACCAGCATCAAGACAGGTTTCACGCGATCCTTCGAGGGCATTTGCGGTGAGTGCCAGGATCGGAATTCGTTGACCTTCTGGTTCAGCCTGACGAATCCGCCTCGCCGCTTCCCAGCCGTTAAGGCGGGGCATTTGGCAATCCATGAGGATCATGTCGAAGGGGACAGAGCTCGTCGCGTGTTCAACGGCTTCCAAGCCGTCATTAGCAAGAACGACCTCACAATCGAGACTTTTGAGCATGCCCATAGCCACTGCAACATTCACGGGATTGTCCTCGACCAAGAGGACCCGGAGCCCCAGCTGAACGCAATCCAACGCGTCGCCTTTGGACGTCGAGGACGCCACTGTTGTCAGGGGTAATGAGCGGTTATCCAGGGCATTGTAAAGATCAGCCAGTTTGAATGGCTTTCGTAAGAAGATGACATCGATATCGGCTCTCGGTTGGACAGCGGGTTCCCGATGGCCTGCGTGAAGAACCACCAAGCGATCGAGACCGGTGATGCTGGCGGTACGTGTCAATCGTTCATGATCAGCTGATCCATGGCCAACATCGATGATGACCGTCCTTCGTACACATTCTTGCGCTTTTGCTGATTGAAGGCATGTCAGTGCCTCGTTGATCTCGGCGCAGTGTTCGATTTGTAGGTCATCAAATTCCAGGCTTCCCATCAGCGTTGGAACCAAGAAAGCCGACTGAGCCATAATGAGCACCAATTGCTCAGGGGCAGGCCGTTGCATGGGGCTTGGATTGGCGTTCGGGTTTTGGTGCAGAGTGATGTCAAACCGAAAGACAGAACCCTTGCCCGGCGTGCTGGTGACATTGATGGAACCCTGCATCAAGGCGACCAACTGCCGAACGATGGCTAGTCCCAGTCCCGTACCACCGAACCGACGTGTATCGGTATCATCCGCCTGAGCGAAGTTCTCAAAAATATGGTCCTGCTGGGCTTCTGCAATGCCGATGCCAGTATCTTCGACATCGACAAAGACGCGGATGTTGTTGCTGGGGTCATCGGCGTAGGTCACCCGAACGTGGACACCGCCTTGCTCTGTAAACTTTACGGCGTTGCTGAGGAGATTAAGAAGGATCTGACGAAGGCGAACAGGGTCACCAGTGACATATGTCGGAACGCCTGGCGGCATCAGGCAGGTGAGCTCAAGCCCCTTGGCAAACGCTTGTTCGGCGACGAGGCGAACGGTTTCCTCGATTTGATCTCTGAGATCAAAGGTGACGCTAGCCAGCTCGAGTTTTCCAGCCTCGATTTTTGAAAGATCGAGAATGTCGTTAATGATGGCAAGAAGTGTTTCACCAGCGTCGGATAAGCGCCCAACGAACTCTTCTTGATGTTTATCCAGCGACGTGTCGCGCAACAACTCGCACATGCCCAGGACGCCGTTCATCGGCGTTCGGATTTCGTGGCTCATATTGGCCAGAAACTGCGACTTTGCGCGGCTGGCGGCTTCGGCACGTTCTCGTGCGATCGTGCTTTCTTCGGCAACACGGCGCAACTCACTGGTACGTATGGCGACCTGTTCTTCGAGATGGTCGCGGTGGTCGCGGAGTGCTCGGTCTCGTTCCCAAATGCGCTTAAAGAGGTCATTGAAGGCATCAGTTAGACGACCGATTTCGTCATTGGCATGTTTGACCGCTAGTTTTTCAATCGGTTTGTCACTATCGAATCCCTCCACGAGTGAGACCAGTTCGAGGACCGGGTCAGAAATAAAGTGCTGCAGGCGACTTGCAGCGAAGAAGGCGACCGCCATGGCAGCGGCGATGACGAGGGCCATCAGAATGCCGATCTGCGCAAGTCTAAAGCCGAGTTTGTCGAGAGTCCCAACGATATGGAGAACGCCTAATTGTTCGCCCTTGAGGACGATCGGTTGTGTGACATGGAGTTTGCCCTCTTCAAACCGGTAGCCGGTGAACTCGGGTTCATCGTTCCTTGAGATCGACGACACCGACCCTGATCTCGCGAAGACGTTACCTCCCGGCTGCGTGACAACGGCCGCGATAATGCCTGGTCTTGCGACGAGCGTTCTGAGTATTTCTGCAGCGGTTTGACGGTCGAAGAAGGCGAGCGCACCAGTCAATTGATCGCTGGTGAGTTCGGCGATCGTCGTATGGGCCTCTGTGAGGTCGGCGCGGCTTGTATAGGTGTGACTAACGATGGATGCGACGGCCGACAAAAGGACGGCGATCGTTGCGACGGCCGCGCCGAGGAGAATGAGCTTTCGCGTTATTGGCAGATCACGCAGCCAGGACGTTATCCGGTACATTAGAACGGTGTCCGATGAGGTTGGGATGAGACCAGTTTGCCGAGACGCAAGAGCTGCCCATCCATTTGCAGATCGGCATATCGCGCGGCCTTAATATTGATTTCAAATCGGATCTTCTTGTCTTCCGTAATCAAGTTGATCGCGGCACCGCGCTCGGCCAAACCTGGACTGTCGCCGACGATGAGAAGACCACGACGGGCAAGGTCAGGAAGTGTGTTGTCCTCGAGCGTTGCCGTTTGGTGTGCAATGAAGAGCAGATGACATCCTTCAAGCTTGGCTTGCGAGTCGAATCGTCGAATGGTGACAGGGCGTTCTCGAATACTTCGCCTCGCCATCGGTTCTAAGATTGGCCCAAAATAATCATCACCGAAGATACAGAGTTGAAACGTCTGCTTCGGCTCGAGTACATCGTCGGGCCAGCGAACAAATTTGACAAAGTTAAGAAGAAACGCGGCCTTGATTTGGTATTCTTTTGTGCTCTCAACTGCATTCACTGAACGCGATGGCCCGAGCGCCGGCAAGGTCGACAAGACCAAAGCCAACGTGACGACGCAAAGCCGCCTGAGCCAATTGAAAGCTGTCATCGAATGCGATCGTTGCTGACTAGAAACGTAGTGTGAGTCGTGCAAACACGGAACGCGGAACTTCTGTTGCGACTGGACTGTTCGCTTCGGATTGATACTCCGGATGCTCTCCATCAAAGAGGTTTTGGCCCGTCAGGGAGAGTTCAACGCCATCTGCTGGCTGCCAGCCCAGCCTGACGTCGACCGTTGTGTAGGACGGTATGTCGAAGCGCTCGACTTTGTCGACATATCGTAGGGTTACGTCGAGCTCGACGTTTTTGCGCAAGTCCATCGACGACCGAACAAGTGCCTGATTGCGCGGGGTTGCCTCCTCGAGGGCCTCGGCATTCAGTATAGCTGCCGTCGAATCGCTGTCGGCTTCAGCATCGATCACTGTCAGACCATACGCCGAGCGGAGGTGCCACCAGGGCTGCACTTGGTATTCAGCGCCGAGCTCAAATCCATAAGCTAAAGCCTCGCCGATGTTTTCCAGTCGTTGGGTCGTCAAGACTGCAGGTGGTAGTGCGCTGATCGTAGTCGTTTGCTCGACTGGTTGCAGGATGTCGTCATAGATATTGTAAAATAGGGCTAAATCGAGATTGAGTGCTGGCGTTGGTTGAACCCTGTACCCAGCTTCGAGGGCGATCAGATCTTCTGCATTGGCGTCATCGTTGGGGATCAGATCGATGGCCGTCGGTATCGGCGACAGTCCATTCGGTGGCACGACCGCCAGTCTGGTCGTGGTATCAGTCTCCGCGGGTGAGGGCGTGCGTACAGCACGTGATACGGCGACCCATGCGACATGATCAGGATGAGGAGCCACCAAGGCCCTAGCCGTGGGTTGTACTTCGAAGCCGGTAAAGGGATTGTGTTCCAGTTTGGTCCCGAATGTCAGACGTACGCGATCTTCGTAAAGCGAAACCTCGTCCTGAACAAAACCGCTGAAGAGACTATCTTGTCGATCGCCATCGAATGTCACGTCATCGCCATTTTCGGTATCGATAAGGTTGAGGCGGTAACCGCCGCCCCACACCAGGTCATGCGTGTCGGAGAGGGTCATCCGATGGGTCACATCGAGGTCGACCGTATCGATGGTGTAGTCGGTGCCGAGATACACACCGTTGTCCCATGTCGTTCGATCATAATAGGACTGAACGGTGACCTCATCGCCATCAGCTAGGCGACGAGTCCAGCTGCCTAGAAGATGGGCTCCGCCGAATGCAGCATTCGATTCAGCCGTCCCTGAGAACGGCGCTGTCAAGCTCAAGACCGATTTTGTTTCACCCACCCGATTGGCGAACAGGCCGCCATGCAACGACCAGGTGTCATCGGTTGATGGGCTGGCATCGACGCGAAATCCGAGGCGTTCGCTGCGGCGGTCATCATTGGCATCAGCACCTTGGAACTCCAGTGCGTCACGTCGTTCAGCCTTGGCGTAGACACGATAGGCCACGTTGCTGGAGGCTTCGCCGCCTTGGCGCGCGGAACCGATGACGTCACCTTGCGTTCCCACGCCGAGCTTTGCCAGTCTTCCCTTAGTTTCGTTTGCAGACTTCGTGATGACGTTGATGACACCGTTAACGGCGTTGGCACCCCAGACGGATGCTCCTGGTCCACGGATGACCTCGACCCGATCAACATCCTCGAGCAGAACGTCGCGTAGTCCCCAATGCACGCCAGAGAAGAGGGGAGAGTAAACGCTGCGTCCATCAATCAACACCAAGAGCTTGTTGGCGAATAGCCCTTGGAAGCCTCTGACACCAACAGCCCAATTGTTGTTATCGATCTGGCCGACATGCACACCCGGAACCAACCTGAGCGCCTCCGGTAAGTTATTGGCGCCGGATCGTCGAATTTCGTCCTGGGTCAAGACATAGACAGCGGCCGGGACATTGCCGACGCGCTGCGTCTTCTTGCTGGCAGAGGTAATCTCGATATCCATAAGGTCTTCGAGGCTCAGATTGGCGAGCTCGTCGACGTCGATCTCCGCGGCTGATAGAGCACCAATCGAAATACCCAGTGTGGCGACACCACACCACGTCAGAACAGCCAATCGCATAGGGTGAGCTCCGCAAGGAGATTATAATCCTGCGGAGATGCTAGGCGACGTTGGTAAACATTCAGTTTAGGTTAACAAGGTCTTCTAGGTGGCGGCATACTCTGGCGACGCTTTGTCTGGTGGCGCCATTTGCAATCTGTCCATCAAGGTTGCGTAGGGTAGGGGTTTGTCAAAGTAGTATCCCTGCACCTCATCGCAGACCTCACCTTTGAGATAGGCGAATTGCGGCGCTGTTTCGACGCCCTCAGCGGTCGTCGAGATATTAAGGCTTCGACCAAGGGCGACCACAGCGCGGACGATCGCAGCTGCATCGGGGTTGCTTGACAGCTCGCGGATGAAGGACTGGTCGATTTTGATGCGATCGAAGGGAAACCGCTGAAGATAGGAGAGTGATGAATAACCCGTACCAAAGTCATCCATGGCGATAAGGACGCCTAAGCTCTTCAGTCGGTTGAGCGTATTCAGCACCAGCGCGGTGTCGTGCAGCAAGACGTTTTCAGTAATTTCGATCTCGAGGAGAGTAGGGTCAAGCTTTGCTTCAAGTAACGCGTCCTTGACATCTTGGACCAGCGTGGGTTGCCGAAACTGTATGGGTGAAAGATTGACGGCGACGCGGATCGGCTGCCCGTCCTTTCGGCGCCAAGAGGCGGCATCCGTGCAGGCTTTGCGGAGAGCCCAGCGACCGATCGGCACAATAAGACCGGTCTCTTCGGCGACGGCCATGAAGTCGAGGGGCGGCACGATGCCTTTTGTTGGATGTCTCAGCCGGAGCAATGCCTCAACGCCGACAATCTCCTCGCTTTGCACGGCTATTTGGGGCTGATAGTGAAGCTCGAACCAGTCTCCCTCTAAGGCACGCCGCAGATCTTCTTCGATGCGTTTGCGGTTACGGAAGACTTTATCCATACCTTCTTCAAAGAACCGGCTTGTGCCGCGTCCGTCTGCCTTCGCACGGTAAAGCGCCATGTCGGCCTTGATGAGCAGGGACTCGGCCTTATCAGCATCTGCCGGAAACATCGCAACGCCGACGCTCGAACCCGCGGGAATGCTATGGCCTGCAAGCTCATAGGGCTGTGTAAGAGCCTTAAGAAGTCGGTGACAGAGGGTGTTGGCTCCCCTGGGTTGGCTCAGCCCGAACTGGATAACTGCGAATTCATCGCCGCCCAGTCGCGCAACTGTGTCGGAGCCACGCACTTCGGCCTGCAGTCGGTTGGCCACTTCGATAAGGAGTTCATCGCCAATATTATGTCCATAGGTGTCATTGATGTCTTTGAAACGGTCGATATCGATGCATAAAACCGCGACCTCTGTGCCGTCACGTCTCGCTCGGGCAAGAGCCTGCTCAAGGCGATCATTCAACAATGACCGGTTCGGAAGGTTGGTTAAGGAATCATGATGGGCCAGATGGTGCAACCGCGCCTCGGTGGCTCGCCGTTCGGTGACATCCTGAAACGTACCTCTAAGGATCGTGCCGCAGCCCTCATCCACTTCGGTGCGCGCCCGGACGGCCACGGTGCGCGAGGCTGTCTGGTCATTGAGGCGGATGTCGACCGCAATCTCTTCCCCTTTCTCGAGTGTCCGCGAATGGAGCTCTGCTAAGACATACCGATCATCGGGGTGCGTTGCGTTGAGGAGGTCATTGAGATTGAGATCATGCTCTTTGTTCTCGATCCCAAAGATACGTTGGACCTCGCTTGAAACACGGAGTTGCTTGCGGTCGCAATACCAACGCCAGCTGCCGAGATTGGCAATTCTCTGGGCCTCCGCAAGCTCATGTTGGCTCGCTCGAAGATCGCTCATGCTGAGACCGGCCCGGTGCAAATAGCGGACCCGGTGGCCAAGAAGTCTCCAAGTGATGGGTTTGGCGATGAAATCTGTTGCGCCGACTTCATAGGCTCGGTCGATGGAACTGAGATCCTTTTGCCCTGTCATCATCAAGACCGGAACATGGGCGCCCTTCAGGGTGGCTCGAATCGCAGCACAAACTTCGAAGCCGTCGGCCTTAGGCATTGTGACATCGAGGAGTACAAGTTCGAAGGTATCTTCGTGGAAGGCGGCGATTGCTGCCTCGCCATCGGCGGCCTCACGGACCTGAAAGCCGTTTTTTTTCAACGTCTTGGAGATCAGGAGACGTTGCATGTCATCGTCGTCGGCGATCAAGACGAGCGGAAGGGGCTCCGATGGATCCCCAGATTTCAGCATGCTTGGCGCCATATCGTTCCCATGCGCGGGCTGACTAACCCGAAATGCTCAGACGGATGCAGTCAGCCTGACATAGGAGTCCTGAAAATTTCGTTATGGGGCGTTTAACGGCGCCCTTGCTTAACAACCACGGCCCTCATGAGAACTGGCGTAAGCTGGTCAGAGCAAGCCTAGATCGACCAAGGAGTTTTTTGTGTAACCCTACGCTCTAAGGATCCCTCGGGGACTGGGGCGAAATGGCTACGATCGGTGAACTTCCTTGTCAGATCGGCTCCAAGCTGGCGTCCAAAGGCCCGCTTCGCCCATTTCCTCCCAATCAGAGCTTCTTGGGAAGCGCTGAACCCCCAAGATCACATCGCCTCCAAGAAGAAGGTTGTAATTGCAGTGCTCGTAGCGGTGATGCATCCAGTGATGTATGGCAAGCCACTTAAAATACGTCGTTTTTGACACCAGTCGTGCGTATAGAGGCGCCTCGGTTTTGATGTCGTCATGTCTCATATGCAAGTAGGGGTGAACAAACTGTGCCATCATGGGCCATATGATCAGTGGGATGAGGGCGCCTAATGAGAATGCGGCGCCACCAGTTACACAAGCCAGCGTAAACAATGGTAAGGTGGGTGCCATGTACTTGATGTAGTACTTTGCCTTGCGGCCGATGCGTACGCCATAGTCTGTCTCGGCAATTTCGATCATCTTTTGTTCATTGAGATGATGATCAAGTCGCGTTTGCTGGTCGACGGTATCAAACTGGACCGTAAACGTATGACGGAACGTCCTGTAATGGTGAACGACGTGATGTGAATACCAAGCTTGGCGTAGTGACGTTCCGAGATGCCTCAGATATCGATATTGTCTACGGACGCCATAGGGGGCATGTTGGATGTATCGATGGAAAAATGACTCGGATACTGTAATAATTAAATATCCGATGAATGTACCAATAATGAATTCTATCAAGTGTTCCATAATTGATATTCTTTGATTCTCACTAGTTCGAGTTTACACAGCTTGTTGGCGCCAACGCAACTCTCAGAGCTGAGTCTCAATATCAACTCATTGATAGCCATACACTCACTTGTCATTTCACTCGGTAGACGCGTGGAGGTTGGTCGCTCCTCGTAATGAAGGGGCGACATCGAGATCATGCGCAACCCACCTGTGAGAACGCGTCTCGTCATGGCCGAGATAGGTCTATGGGGCGGACGTATGATCTGTCGCCAGATCCGACCGATAGGCTGTCGCGTGATGAAGCGGTCACTGAGGCATTCTCTAATTCCACAAAAAAAGTCAAAAAAGTTCGCAATAGAATCGAGGCTTCAGGTGTCTTGGTTGGCATGGAGATCACGAACGAACGTGATCCTCCGAAAAAAACAACCTTCGGAGAGGTACATGACCGCCACAGAATTGCCGAGGCAGCTCAGGGTAAGCGACTCTTCCTGTTGGCGGTTGGGGCACGTTTTTGGCAACGCTTCGTTAGCGCAGGTTTTTGCTAAGCTTGTCGAAGATGATCGCATTCACTTGAGTGACGGATGTGAGGGCTCGACCATCCTTCGAGGCCTGGCTCAGCTTCGACAATTGAGGCGGCGCGCTCATGGTCGAGCATTGACGTGGCAGGATGCGCTTTTGATCGACGATTTACTCGAAGCCTATTGGTCCGTCGACGATGATCTCGATGTCGTTCTTCGAGAAACGCTTCGTCTTCTCACACAATCGGATTCTGCCATCAAAGATCTGGTCTTGGCTTGGCAAAATATCCAGGAAGGTGTCGTCTGCGCGTCAGCTCAGGACGATTGCGAAAGCAAAGAAACACGATACCGAAGCGTCCAATAAAGCTGTCTCAAACAAACGGACCACGATGCTGTTCCGATTGTTCATGGCCAGGAAAGCCAAAGAGGATCAGCTTCAGCTCACAAGTGTCATTCATAACCAGACTGTGCCGCCAATGAGTCGTAGATGGAACGTCAAGACGTGGATAGTAGGTGGGCTGACGTCTTTCGTCGCCTGTCCTGCAGGAGCGCAGTTCACGGAGGAACAGGAGGCCGCGTTTGGGATCAACGCAGGGAGACTTGCCGTTGATCTTAATGATCTCATTTCGGCAGCTATTTTCACCGTGATCCTCCTTACCTTGGCCCTCATGTCCTACGCGGCCTACGAGCGATGGACCACGGGCCAGCTCAGAGCATCAGCAATGTCGATCTTACTCATCCGGGCGTCACTGCTTCTGGTGATTGCCGGTGTTTTTCTTCGATAACGAAAGGGTAGTGAGCCATGACGAACCGTCTATGGACGTCCGCATTTGGTTTCGTTCTGGGGTCGAGTTGGTTGTTGTGCGACGCCGACGCCCAGCAGCTTCCTGACGTGCAAGCGCCTGCAGGTGCAGCACCGGGTGACTTTTTGAGTGTACTCGATGCGTTGCTTCAGCAGGGCATCACGATTTTCATCTTCATTGTTGGTGCTGCGGCCTTTCTTTTGGTGGGGTGGTCCGTCATTGCCAAGTTCAACGAATGCCGGGCAGGCCGAGCTGAATGGTCGGAGGCTGCTGTGACGGCGGGTGTCGGTGCGGTCATTCTCGTCTTCGCGACGTTCTTGCTGACGCAAGCCAATACCGTCTTCGCCTGAGCTGAGATGGCTGAGCAGCTTGACCATATCCTCGCCAGTCGGATGAACGAGGAGCCCTCGATTCTTCGGGGCTGCTCGTCAACCGAGCTCTTGTTGGTTGCCAGTGGCGCTGTGGCTTTTTGGCTGCCGGCCGCCATCATCCTCGCCTTCCTTATCGGTGCTGTAGCCATCGGCTTCGCAGGGATCATGATTGTCGGAACTGTCTATGTCGGTGGTGGCCTCTTCCAGCGACTCAAGCGTGGCAGACCCGATGGGTACTACCAACAGCGTGTCGATTTCTTCTTGCATCACTTGGGATTGCGCCGTTCGCGCTTTGTGTCATTTGGCGTGCCGAGGCTTGGCATTGGACGGACTTGGAGGTCCTGATGCACGCGACGCTTCCCAAAAAATTTCAGACGCAAGTTGAGGTCTCGAAGGCGCATATCGCAACCCTACGCGTGGTCATTCTCTTGCTTGCATTGCTCTTAGCCGGTGCAATTTATGGCTGGACGGCCGCGCCTCAGCAGATCACCGTGCACATCCCTCCTCAGCTTCAAGGTGGCGCCCAGCAGGTGGTCGATCACGTGCCTGCACCCAACGTCTACACCTTTGCCGCCTATATCTGGCAACAGATCCATCGATGGCCTGAAAATGGCGAGGACGATTATCCCGCGAATGTGTTCAGGCTCCAGAGTTTTTTGACGCCACGCTTTTACGACTGGCTCGAATCGGATTTTCAAAGCAAAGCCAAGCGCGGCGAGCTGCGCGGGAAGGTTCGGGGCATCTCGGAGATTGCGGGCCGTCAGTATGAACCATCGCGCGTCGTTCCTATCGGAGATGGCGCTTGGATCGTCTGGCTCGATGTCGAGATCAAGGAGTGGGTCAATGATCTCGTCACGAAAGACGTGCGGCTCCGCTACCCGCTCCGGGTGGTGCGATTCGATGTCGACCGCGAGAGAAATCCCTGGGGTTTGGCGTTGGATGGGTTTTCAGACGGTGAAAGTCCTAAGCGGCTGCCTGACGGGGATGCAAAGGATAGCAAATGATGCGAAAGCTTCTTCATCTCTTAACAGGGGTAGCAGTAGGCATGGTCGTCGGCCTGATGACGACGGTGCCGGCCTTTGCCGAGTTTAACACTGAGATTCTTCGATGGAACCGGGCGCCGCTATCAATCCATCTACCGATCGGACAGGAGCGTTATGTCTGGTTTCCGGGTCGTGTTCAGCCCGGGGTGCCGCCTGACCTTGTCTCGAAGCTCAGAGTCCAGGCGGTCAATGACACGATTTATCTCCAGGCAAGCGAGCCGTTTGAGACAACACGTCTGCCTGTGCGTGATTTGACCAACGGCGACTTTTATCTGTTCGATATCACGACATCGGACAACGCTCCGACAACACCGGTTCGCGTCGTGAACGTGACCGGGAACGACGAGCAGGCCTTCATCGATGACGCTAAAGCTCTTGGTGAAGAAAAGGCAAATCACGGCGTCGGTTATCTGAAGCTGACACGTTTTGCTGCCCAGCAAAGCTATGCGCCGGAGCGTCTGATTAAGCAGGAGCCGGGCATTCATGCCGTTCCGCTGCCCTCGGCCGGCGAGCCTGTGAAAGGTCTTTTGCAGAATGGGCCTGTCGATACCGTCCCTGTTGCGAGTTGGCGGGGTCGCAATGGTTTTTATGTGACGTCGATTAGGGTCAGAAACAGGAGCACCCAATCCCTGGTGCTCGATCCTCGGTCTGCCGTGGGGCAGTGGCTAACCGCCACGTTCCACCATCATGGTCTGGCGCCGGCTGGCGAGCCTGGCGATACGTCGACGCTCTATCTGATCTCAGATCGCCCTTTTTTGGAGGCGCTGGTGCCATGGCGCGGCTAACGAGCAATAAACTTATTCCCGTCGCTGTTGGCCTCATTCTACTAACGCTCGGTGGTCTGGCAGCAAAGTCGGTCGTTTCGAAATCAGAGACGGTGGCAAAACCCCGCACCAAGCTGCCCGTTCTAGAAGAGGCCCCTGATGGTGATACGCCGGTGGATACCATACGGACACTGCGCGCTGAGCTGACGGCGAGCAATGAGCGTCTTGCCAAAGTCATCGAGCAGAACAATCAGCTGATTGCATCGAACCAAAAGCTTCAGGATGGAGAAGCCCGTCTTGAAGCTAAGTTGACGGAGCAGCTTAAAGACGAATTGGCCGCGGCCAAATTTGAACAGAGTACCGAACTTCAAGAATCAGCCAGTCTTTTTAGTGAGGAACTCGCTTCACTCCGGCAATCCCTGACGATCCAACCAACGGAGCCCGTTTTGGAAGAGCCTGTGTTGGCGAACAACTATCCGATTGCCAATGGGGGTGAGATCCAATCGGACTATATCTGGGTCGCCCCCCTGGATGCTCAGGGCAGCCATGTTGGGCTCAGTGGAGACGCCGGTTTGCGCAACCCGTCAATTGGCGCAACGGGTGATGCTGGCTCCCTGCTTCCCGATTTCAACCCCATTGGGTCTGCCGAACCTCTTGGTGACGTCGCTGCGTTGCAGGCAGATGTTGATGACCGATCGGATAAACCGAGGCCGTATTTTACGATCAACAATCTGGCTACGTTGGCAGGAAGCACAGCATTCACGGCGATGATTGGGCGTGTGCCCATCGATGGCCAGGTTGCCGATCCCGTTCCTTTCCGTGTGTTGGTCGGCCGGGAGAACTTAGCGGCGAGCGGCTTTCGTGTGCCAGACGACATTGCGGCAATGGTGTTCGAAGGCGTCGCCATTGGCGATTGGACGCTTGGTTGTGTCGAAGGGAGCTTGAGAACAGCGACGTTTGTTTTTGAAGATGGCACGATTCGGACTGTCGAGGACGGCGGTGGGCAGGAGGAGCGTCTTGGCTACATCGCCGACAAATTCGGTACACCGTGCATCCCTGGCGAGCGCGTTAGCAATGCTGCCGGCTATTTGGCGGCGCAGGTCGGGCTTGCGGCCGGCGCTGGGGCTGCTGAAGCTTTTTCCGCAGCGCAGACGGCGCAAGTTGTCGAAGATGGTGCGATCGCTAGCGCTGTTGTTGGTGATGTCGCCAAATTCGCCTTAGGTCGCGCGGCCTCAGATGCCACGGCCGAAGTGCAGCGATACCTCGCCAATCGGCTGAGCAACACCTTCGATGCGATCTATGTCCCGCCGGGCCAAGAAATCGCGTTGCTCATCCAACAAGAAATCACCATCGACTATGACCCCAACGGTAGGAAGCTCGACCATGCACAGGGCGGCGTTACCCCTCGTCGTGGCCTTGATTAGCGGCTGCACCACGTCCACCGAGGAGCTCTTTCCTCAATCAGGGCCGACGATGGTGGATGTCTACAAAACTCATCTAACGAGCCTCAGCCGTCAGGCGCAATCTGAACATCGTTCCGAGCCCATGGGTTCGTCAGGGCAGGGGCTTGCCGTCGGTCAGGGATCAGCCTCGAGCTATACGCGGACCGCAGCCAATGAGATTGAGAACCTTTTCCCGACGTTGGAGAATCCGAACCTCGTCATGTTCGTGTTTCCTCACCTAACCAGCGACGAGCGTCTGCCCGTGCCTGGTTACAGCACCAGCTTTCCGTTGTTTGAGCGTACCGAGTTTGCGCTGCCCGGCGAGACGGCACACAAACCTCCTGGAAAACCAAAGCGTCGAATCCGGATCGTGTCTGGCGATGAACGGTCTTCAGCTATTCGTGTGCACTGAGGAGAGCGTTCATGTTGGCACAGGCGATGTCGTTCTTCTCAAGAGGTCGTGCCGATCCGCCAAGTTTCACTGACTATCTCCCTTGGATGGAGTATGCCCCTGAGACCAAAGCGTTTCTCCTCGAAGATGGGCGGAGTGTTGCAGCAGCTTGGGAGTTGACACCAGTCGGCACGGAGGGTCGTAGCGAGCTATTCAAAGAGGCGTTACGCGATCGGACGTTGAACCTGATTGGCGATACCATTCCTGAGCTGGACCACGACCCATGGGTCATGCAGGTGTTTGTGAGCGATGATTTCCGTTTGGATGATCTCGCTCGGACGATAACGACCTACGCCCGAAGCGGCAGCGACGCTTTTGCCGCGCATTATGCCGATACCCTCAGTCGCCATCTCAACCGGATCACGAAGAATGGTGGTATCTTCAAAGAGACGGCTGCAGACTGTCCTTGGCGAGGGCGTCGTCGTCGCGTGCGCTTGGTGCTTTATCGACGGCTGACGACGCATAGCAAGACGGATCGTTGCCCTGACGATGCGTTGAATGAGCTTTGCGGCAAGGTCGAACTTGCTCTTCGTAACGCTGGCATTGCCGCAAGACGCTATGAGGGTTGCGATCTCTATGAGTGGTTGCTGTCGTGGCTCAATCCCAGCCCTGCTTGTGTCGAGGGCGATGCCCGCAAGCTGATCGATCAGGCTCCCTATCCCGGCGATGACGACATCCCGTTTGGTCGGGACTTTTCCGAGATGCTTTGCCTTTCCCCGCCAGAAATTGATGAAGAGCACGGGGTCATCTACCTGGACGGCCAGGCCCACCAAGTGGTGACGACCCAGGGGCTTCGACGTTCACCAAGTATTGGGCACTTCACGGGAGAACTTCGTCGTGGTGATCTGGTGCACTGTCTAGCGGACCAGATGCCGGAGAACACGATCATGGCCATGACGATCGTGTTTACGCCCCAGGATCTGGTTTCGGCGCATGTCCAGAAGATCGAGGATGCGTCCGTCGGCAATCAAACCGAAGCCGTGATGGCGGCAGATGAAGCATCTGAGGTTAAGCTGAAGATGGGGCGGGGTGACCGGCTCTATCCCTCTGAGCTCGCCTTTTACGTCCGTGGTGTGGACTTGAATGAGCTTCGGCGCAATCGCAACAAGGTGGCAGCGCAACTGGTTAGCAGCGGAATCCAACCGGTGGAGCACGACCGCGAACTCTTGCTGTTTGATCGCTGGATCGGAAACCTACCGATGGCGTTCAGGCCGAACGAATGCAAGTTCAATCGGCGATCACGTTATGTGTTCGGGTCTCATCTCGCCGCGATGTTTCCTGTTTATGGGCGATCGCGCGGAACAGGCAATCCAGGACTGCTTTTTTATAATCGTGGCGCCGAACCACTGACCTTCGATCCTTTGAACGCCAAGGACCGCAAGAAAAATGGACACTCGCTGATCCTCGGACCCACGGGAGCAGGCAAGTCAGCCCTTCTTGTCTACTTGGTTATCCAAATGCTCGCGGTCTACCGCCCCAGGATCTACATTGTGGAAGCTGGTAACAGCTTTGGTCTTCTTGCCGATCATTGTGAGCGGCATGGTCTCCATGTGAATCAGATGCATTTGAATGCGGGTGCGAATGTATCCCTCCCTCCCTTTGCTTCTGCCTTGGAGCTCCTCGATCGCGAGGGTGGGATTGCCGATCTTCCCGATGACAAGCAGGCATCTGTTTCCGACGAGGAGGAGGGGCGAGACATACTCGGTGAGATGGAGATCACGGCACAGCTGATGATTACCCGGGGCGATGAGCGTGAAACGCAGGCCTTCAAACCAGCCGATCGTTTGGTGGTTCGCGCGGCATTGCGGAACGCCGCAGAATCCGTCTCGGCGGCTGGGCGCGATACCGTTTTGCCAAGCGATGTTGTCGCCGCGATGCGCGCCCTATCCAATGCCGAGGACTTGACGGGCACGCGCCGCGATCGCATCCGCGAAATGGCCGATAGCATGGACCTCTTTACGGACACGAACTCTCTTGCCGGTCAATTGTTCAACCGGCCGGGACGTCCATGGCCTGAGGCAGACGTGACGCTTGTAGATCTGGCAACACTCGCCCGTGAGGGCTATGAGGCCGAACTTGCCGTCACGTACATCTCCTTGATCAACCATATCAACGATCTGGTCGAGCGCCACCAACACGAGCAGCGCCAGACGATCGTGATCACTGATGAGGGGCACATCATCACCACCAACCCGCTGTTGTCTCGGTATGTCGTCAAGATCACCAAAATGTGGCGAAAACTTGGCGCTTGGTATTGGCTGGCAACGCAGAATCTCGAGGATTTCCCGGATGGTGCCCGGCGCATGCTCAACATGATGGAATGGTGGTTGTGTTTGGTCATGCCGAAGGAAGAGGTCGATAATATTGCGCGCTTTCGAGATCTGTCTGACGAATCGAGGCGACTTCTTCTCGACGCAAAGAAGGAACCGGGAAAATTCGTGGAGGGTGTCGTCCTCAGCGATCAGCTCGCAACGATCTTCCGCAATGTACCTCCACCGCTTTGTTTAGCACTCGCCATGACCGAAAAACATGAGAAGGCAAAACGGGCAGCACTCATGAAGGAACACGGGCTCGAGACCGAACTCGATGCAGCTTACCTATGGGCTGAGCAGATCGAGCAAGGGACGTCGGCTTAAGCGTTTTCGTCGTCGGCTAACACCTTGGCTGACAACGGAAGGTCCGCACCGGTGGCAGTGTTGGCGGACCGCGGATTCCCAAGGGATCTTGCCACCAACTCGAACCGGTTCAGCAGAAGCTGGGCCCAAACCCCATGGGGTGCATCGGCATCCTATGGGGGGACTGGTGCGCCTCATGGCTAGGAGGAGTGCACCATGTCGAAGACGCTTGATCATTGGGATCGGCTGAAACAAACTTCATTTACTGACGACCAGGCAAAAGTGCTGCTTGCGGTCATGGAGGATGTCTTGGGCGAGCCTTTGACCAAGGATATGTTCGAAGCGCGGATTTCTGTACTCGACGAAAGGATTTCCGCGCTCGATCAGAAGTTCGAAGGACGGTTTACGGCCTTTGAAGGGAAAACGTTGCTGCGTATGGAAGCCTTTGAGGCCAGAATGGACGGGTCTGCAAAGGACCTGAAGATTATGGCCAATGAATTCATGGCGTCCTCGCAGAGACGGGATCTCAAAATCCTTACTGCTGTGATTGTAACAGCAATCGCTCTTATCGCCCGTGTGACGTTCTACGGGCTTTGATGAGCAAATCAGGAGGGAGTCAGCCGCTGGCATTTGCCGGCGGTTGATGACCTTATCGGCGGCAACATGACCGACGTCATAGAGGTTGTCTTGGGCCAGATATCAAGGAAACATCAGCATACCGCGGTGAGTTCGGAACCAGACATCCTCTCGGTCTCCCTTGATGCTGCCCTTGAGGATCTGAGATTGACGATGAGGAACTTGGAAAGACCGACAGCAATCCGCGGTCGCTTTGTCGTGGTGGTGGTCTATCTGTTCGCGGCGCTGATCATAGGCCTGTCGCTACATGTCTTCGCTTTGGAACTGCCGTAGGTCGATCACGGGTCATCCACACGGCCATCGTTCGCCAACGTCTGCTGGCACCACCATTTTCGTCGTTGCCAACAATCCTTGTCGTCCGCAAGGGAGTCTTTTTGGACGACGGCTCCCTATGTTGATTGACGCGATTGGCTGAGCCTGCTCGGCATTGATCAAACAAGGCCGGCTGCATGTGCTCTCGCGAGGCAAGCTTCTCTATTTTTGCTCGATGACATCTGGAAAACGACCCATGTCCTTGGTCCGTTTCTACCTGTCAGAGATGGTCAGAACTGCTGATGCTGGATGTGTTGTTCGCAACCGTTCAGGGAGGAGGTTCGGCTATGTCGTCGGTTTTGAGAATTGCTCTGATGACTGCCTTGGTTGTTGCCGTCGCTGTGCCAACGACTCGTGCGAACCCGCGCATGCCTCGGAGCATCGACGTCTTCACGACGTCCGATCGCCCTGTGCACACGGGAGAACAGGCCCAAGCCAGCGTCTACTTTCTCGATGGATTGAATGCCCTTGAGCAGTCGTTAGGCCGAGGCTTGCCGAACGATCCAGACAAGGCAAAAACGGTCGCCCTCCAGCGCCTGAACGACTTAGAGGATGCGCTGCAGGAGAAGGTTGAGAACACCCTTGAGGGGCTGTCATTAGCGACGTCCTATCAACTTCGAAAACTCCCGGCGATTGTTTTTGATGAAGGACAGTCCGTTCTCTATGGCGTCGATCATCTCGATCGTGCGATCGCGATTTATCAAGATGAGATCAAGCCATGAAACGATCATCCGCCCTGATTCTTCTCTTGCTATGGACAATCGGATCGCCCGCAAGAGGTCAATTCGTCGAGACGATTTCAACGGAGGGCATTGTTGAGGCGACGACCACAGCGGCGGCCGAACTCGCCTGCTTGAACTTCAGCATCAATGGTGTCTGCCTCTACCTGGTCTGCACGCCTGCAGGCTGTACTGTCGAAACCAGCATTCAATTTCGACACTTCAACCCGTCACTCATCGTTACGTCGTACAATACGCTCGGAGAGTCACCCTGGGATGAGTCGAGAGAAGCGTTTGGTGCGTTTCAAATTGCGGCTAATCAGGGGCAGTTTTCGATCCTTGGCGTCAATCCTCTATCGCTCGCAGGTGGCGGCAAGTTGTCGGATGACTCACAGATAAGGCAATCCGAGGACTCACTGCCTGATCGCTCTAAGCATACAGTTTTCAAGGATGCCGAGGTTATCGGGTCGCCGGGCAATATCTTGTCTATTGCAGGAAGTTTGGGTCTCCCGATCGCCTGTCCGCCGACGGATGTGTTTCCCTTTTTTCCCTACTTCTTGTCGGGCGCAGATGCCTTTGCTTGGCGATCAGGCCTAACGGAAATTGTCTTTCCGCAGACCTTCATCCCAGGTCTTCGTGAGATCGGTGATTTCCCGTTTAACACATGGGGCTCGGTTCATCCGCGTCAGGGATTTCTCAACACACCGGAAGATCCAAAAGCGGGCGCCGTCATGGCGCAGCGCGCTGCAGACATCGCAACCCGTGAATTCTCGCCGCATGTGTTCATACCCGTAGGGAGTGTACCCGGTCAGCCGGCACCGGGGCTCGATGTCTTCGAGCCCGATCCAGTTATTGAGAATGATCCTGAGAATTCGACATGGCAAATGCTCGTTCCAGTAACCGAGACGACGTGTGACGTCTTTGGCACGAATGATACAGCGAACATCATCAATGGTTTTTCCACAAATCGCGTGAGCATCGGCGGCGATTACGCCTTCGCGCTTTGGCGCCCTTATCGCTGCTGCGAGACCAAAGGCGCGCTCATCGGAACGATTGAGATCGAATCATGATCACGGACCGAACCAACCACAGGCGGCTAGCGTGCGCCATAGCTCTGCTTGCTTCCATCATCCCGACCGTCGCATTGGGTCAGCAGCCGACCGTTGGTACAGGCTCTTGGTATTACAGTATGGGCGGCGCTGCGCCGATCTCGCCTGCGCCTAACATCAACGCGGCTACGTTCACATTTGGTGGTGCGCCTGGTCTTCAGCTTCCCAAAGCCTGCGGATCGTTGGATCCAGTCGTCTCGGTTGGCAACACACTTGGGCAAATTTCCGATGGGTTCGATCAGTTGGACGAATTACTCGTGCTGGCTGCGACCGAGGCGATCGCCGCATTGCCCGCGATCATTCTGCAGCGCGCCAATCCCGGGCTCTACGAGCACTTTCAAGGTGCGCTCTCCAGTGCCAAGCAGCTCTACGATATCTCCATAAAGTCTTGTGAGCGCATCGTGGAAGACTCCGCAAACGGCCGCAATCCGTTCGAAGATTGGGTAGCGGTTGCAAAGCGCGGGACTTATCAACGTCTTATCAATGAAGATGATGCGGATGCTGTTGCTGCCGAAGAAGAAGTTGCGACGATCAACGGCAATGAAGGGTTCGTCTGGATCGATGACGAACGAAGGGCAGGTATCGATCAAGAGCCTGTTGAGGTCATTCGAGAGGTTGTGCAGGCGGGCTACAATCTGATCCTCGGCCAGTCCGTAACGTCGGAAGGCGCTCCTCCAGTTGCCCCCGGAGTTCGCTTGCCAGAGCTGTTCCCGACCCCTGCAGACGCTGGCGAGTTTGCGGTCAGCGTGCTTGGCGATCAGATCATTCAAGTTTGTGAAGGCTGCTCATCCACGACGACGTCAGGTGTGGGTCTGGCACCGAGCTATGCTGCGGAACGTCAGGTCATTGATGAAGAGCTTGCTGCCATTTTGGTGCAAGGCGGTCAGGTCGATCTCGAGACGCTGGAGAACGTCTCGGCAGCAAGCGTTGCCGTGACTCCGCAATTGATTTCGACACTCAGCCTTGTGGAAGACGCTCAGGATCGAGCGGTGCTCATAGGCCGGCTTGCTGGTGACATCGCTACCGCTCGAACGGTGGAGCAGGCACTTAGTGTACGTCGCCTTCTTTATTCCGGACGAAAAGTGCCGCAAGTCTCCTCAAACGCCAACGCTCTCACTGCGATCGACTCCGCGTTGGAAGAGCTCGAGCGCGAGATCAACGCCTTCATGTTCGAAGCGCGCATCCAAAAGGAACTGGTCTCAGATACCGCGGCGATCATGCTGCGTGAAGGTGATCGCTTGTCGACAAACGCAGCCGGTGTCTCTGATGCACCAAGAGACGATCTCGGTGGCGTGTTCTTGCGCGGAGAAGTGCAGTGAGCGGTGCCAAAAGGTCGCGAATAGGCCTCGGTTTTATGCTGGCATCGCTTCTCGGATGCCTAGTCATCGTGGCTCTCATATTAGTTTGGGCGGAAAACACGTCGACAGATCACGTGCTCAGTCGTGCTGAACATTTCTCGGACATTATGCGTGTCATTCGCCCTGCGATTCTTTTCATTGTTCTCTTACTCTGGCGACCCGTAGCCGACTGGCTACATAGCAGGTCCCTTCTGACTGATCGCACGCATGAGAGGGCGCTCCTCATCTGGCCGCGCTTGTCTGTTTGGACACTTCTGATCGAAGTGACCCTTGGCCAGGGCTATTTGCTCATAGGCTTGGCGGCTACGGCTGTCTATTGGACCCTTTGGCGTTTGCGATAGGGGCAAAAAAGCGATGGTTGTCGATAGTCCTCTCGCGCTCTTTACGACACTGTTCGGATGGCAATTTTACAATGCAATTTGGTTCACGCTTCTCGGAACAGGCATCGCACTCTTGCCGTTTTTGGGCGTACTCATCGAAGCGATTATCACCGATCGCGAGGATGGTCAGTTTCTGGGATCCAACCCGGAAGGCATCTACAAGCGCATCGAAGTCAAAATCTTGGTTATGTTGGCCGTCGTCGCTCTCGCCGCGCAACCCTCGAGCTTAACGGCACTTCAGCCCGGAACGATTTCTTTCACACCGCAAACGACGGTTCTTAATCCTGAGCCGATCCAAGCCACAGCCGCTGACCCGAACAACACCTTTGCCGAGTCAGGCTTTACCGATTTTGCCGAACTCAATGCGGACACGGTTCCTGTGCCGATTTGGTGGTTCTCCGTACTGACGGTCTCATCGGGCATTAACGCGGCGGTACTCGCAGGATTTCCTGACATCGAATCGGTTCGCGATATCACCAGGCTAACCCAGATGCTGCAAATCGGTGATCCCATTGTGCAGTCAGAAGTCTCGGTTTTCTACTCACAATGCTACTTACCAGCCCGAGGGTTCTTCGAGCGAGAGAACCCAACAGGCGCCGACTCAGTTGATGTGAGCTTTATCGGTTCGCGCTTCTTTCTCGAAGAGTTTCAGATTAATGGTGGAGCTGGGCCGGTCGTTTATGAGGCGCTGCGGCCAAACGCACCTGTCAACGGATTTCCATTCAACGCCGCACGGGACACGGAGTGGTTACCCGAGTTTCAACCGGAGTTTGGTAAGCCGACCTGTCGTCAATGGTGGCTTGGTGAGGGCACGAATGGACGTCCCGGCCTAAGGCAACTCCTCCTCGATCAGATGAACGTTGCCCAAGATGGCATCGTTGATCGGCTTGTCGCTGGCGTGACCTCCGCGGTCCCCGTTGGCCTAGGGCGCGAGGCGATTGAAGATCGTCTCATCCAAGGGGTTCTTACGCGCACGCCCCGCAACTTTAGCAATGCGTCGTTTGGGGAGCAGATTGTTGAGCCTAGTGACGGATCGGTGCAGGCTCTGTTCCGTGCCAGTGCTAAACCGATCATTACTGCAGTCGGGGTCGAGGCAGCTGCCGGCGGCCTTGCTCTTGTTATGGATGTCGTCACGCAGCTGATGCCGATGTTGCAGCCGATGATCCTCATGGCGATCTTTGCTCTGCTGCCCTTTGGACTGGTGGCTTCACGTTATTCGATATCGTTTCTAGTCGTCGGCGCGGTCGGTATCTTCACGGTGAACTTCTGGCCAGTACTCTGGCACATCGCGACATGGGTCGACGACAATCTTCTTCGAGCCCTCTTTCCAGCGGGCATCACAGCTGGTGGTAGCTCACCCCTGTTTGACTTCATCCTTATCCCGAAGCGCCTCATTTTGGGCACGCTCGGCGAGGTCAAGCTCACCTTACTGAATATGGTGACATCAGTTCTGTTTCTCTTGCTGCCTGGATTCTTCTCAGTTGTGATGGCCTGGGCGGGTACGCGGGCTGCGCATACAGCTTCTGCGCTTTCAAGTGCTGCTACAAATAATTCAGCGACTGGGAAGGCATCCTCAGGCCCAGGTCAAGTAACGAACAGCACGGTAGGCAGAGGTGTGAGCTCAAACATTGCCGGCCGAGTCAGCAGAGGGATTGGTAGGTGATCGACATACGGACATCAATCTTGACCGCGTGGCGAGTACTTAGTCTTCGTAGTTCAACAAACCGTACGATTCACCACCAATTTCTACTGCGCCGTCGTCTCCATAGTGACCTGAAGGATCCTGCCAATCGTTTTGTTCAAGTGTAAAACGGTCTACGCCAGCGAGAGAAGCGCTAAAGATTTTCTCGTTGTTCGCGGGCGTGGATCTCGCATCATATTCGAAGTCGCTGGTCAAGCCACTGAGGACTGTGTTGATGCACCAGTTCCACCAGCCATCCCAGGCTGAGGTTGTGAAGGAATTGGGATTAGTAAACATCAAATTTTCCTCTACTACGCAATGCTCTGAGACCTAGGTCAATCCGTCATTAGCAATCAAACGAAGTCACTTTTAATCTTGGTAGATGTCAGACATGCTTCGACAGACCTTGAGACGCCTTTGGCCAGAGCGCTGTGCTGAACCAAACATTCCGAGCGCTCGACCCACGCAAGGCAAAAGCGAACGGCGTCGTCACGATCATTCAACGTGCTCGCGGATCAAACGGATTACGCAACTCGTCGGTATGCCTCCTGAACATTTCCAGGGCCTCTATCAAACCGTCATCGATGAAGCGACGGCCTATCTCGGAACCATCTCCCTCGATGATCAAACTGCAGATCAACGACTGTACTATGCGCTAACCTTGGCTGAACGAGCGCTGAACATCAGGCAAGCCTATCTGCTGCCGGCCGACATCCCACCTGAAGAGTTGGCACGTCGGGGCGATCGGTGGACGTATGGCGTGTTTCTTGTTGCTTTCATTCGTGGCCTTGCTGGTCCTAGGCCACCAGCTGATCAACCAATGCATGGAAAGGAGCTTGTGGGCGTTCTTCTGCCGCCTTTTGCGTTGAACTGGCTTAGAGCGGAGTCCGCATTAGTTCAGATCTTTGAAGGTCGACAAAACGGTTATCAATCGCCTGTCTTTGCCATTGATGACATCATAGCTCGCGCGCTTGGTGGATGCGCCGATCGATCACCGATCGGACCATGCGATGTGGCCGAGGTCTTTGCTGGCGATGATTCGCCACTTTTAAGACTGCCTGCGTGCATCGACCAACTCAGAAACCAGGGTCGGATATCCATTAATCGTAAACTGGCGGATGCATTCGTGACTCACTCCGAATTCTGGCTCGAGTCACGCTCCGGTCTAGGATTGGTTCGATCTTGGCTCATCGATGAATCTGGCCTTCTTCCCCCTTCCCGAACCGCTCTCTTGGATCTGCTGCAAGCGCATCATCTATGTCGTTCTACGCCTGATAAGCACCTGGCGATTTGGAATGCCGATGTGATCCACCCTGACGACACAGCCGCGAAGCACCGCCTTATTTGTTTCCCCATCGAGCTGATATGGCCGAAAACCGGTCAACGTCCGCCAACCTTCCGTGGCAAGATCGTCCCTGCGTAAACTCTACTTGAGTAGGTTCTTCCTGTGGCCATGGATCCGCTAAAGCGACAGTCAACTCCAGAAACGGTTTCTTTACACATCCTTCGGTCGCCTGATCACTGATTGGGAGACGACGTGAGCGGCCTCTTGAATATCAACTTTTTGGTTGTTTTCGGTAATGGGCCTTCAGGCAGTCGATGAACAGCCTCAGGCACTCCACCCGTTTGTTCTGCTTTGGATAGTATAGATAAAAGGGGGGCAAATCTTTGACGAAGGGATCAAGGATTGTCTCAAGTTGTCCCGTGCTCAGGTGCTCTTCCATCGTCACGCGCATGGACCAACCGATGCCATGGCCTTCGCGCGCGGCTTGGATCACACCGATCACCGTATCAAAGGTCAACCAAGCCGGAGGGTCGATGCGTTTGTCTTGCCCGCCTTCTTTGACCCACCATTCTCGGACTTTGCCGGACGTTGGTTGCCGATAGCGAAGGCAGCGATGCTTTAGGAGGTCCAGCGGGCGTTCCGGACGGCCATGCCGGTCGAGATAGGTAGGGGAGGCGAAGAACGCTGGGGCAAGCGGTCCCGTCACCCTGACTGCCACCATGTCCTGCTCGAGAGTGTCGCCGAGACGAATGCCAGCATGAAATCCAGCACGATTGATGTCGACCAGCTCCTCGTTCCACGAGATATCGAGGCTGATACCGGGATTTTCGGTTTGAAAATCTGCCAGCACGGGCGCGACCGCCGCCATGTAGGCGCCACGTGACATACTGAGGCGCAATGTACCGGTCGTCGACTTCGTCATCTCCTGCGATTTCTTGATCGCATAGATCAAATCGCGGTGCGCAGGCGCAGCGCCTTCAAAGAGGGCGCGGCCCGCGTCCGTTAATTCTATGCTCCGTGTTGTACGGATCAGAAGATCAACGCCCAAGGTTTCTTCCAGCGCCTTTAGCTGGAGCGTAACAGCAGGCGCGCCTACGCCAAGGGCCTTGGCGGCTGCACGCATCGATCCTTCGCGAACAATCGTGAGGAAAACCTCAAGACCGTGAATGGGAAGTCTGTTCATTATTTGAATTTACTAAATAATACATTCATCTCGCAATAAATTTCCAAATTCGTAGCGGCGAGCTATTCCTTACGCAATACAGTCCATCGTGCGGAGCGGCAACGTGAGCAAGACCAGTGAGATCCGCCCACAGAACATCGCGCGCGGTGTCATGTTGATCCTTGCGGCTGCGTTTACGATCTCTGTCCAGGATGTGATCTTCAAGCTGTTCAGCAGCGAACTGACCCTGTGGCAGATATTTGCTCTTCGAGGCGTTTTGGCCGTTCCGATGGTGCTCGCCGTGAGCTGGGTCCAAGGCGTGCAACAAGGGATTGTGAGCGCCGCTCTTGGTAGATGGCCCCTTTTGCGGTCGGTTCTCATCACGATGACCTTCTTGGCCTTCTATGCGGCTATCCCATTTTTGAGCCTGTCGACCGTCGGAGCGGCCAACTATATCGCTCCCATCTTTGTTACGTTACTCTCGGCCTACGTCATCCGGGAAGCTGTCGGTCTGCGCGGTTGGCTTGGGGTTCTGCTCGGTTTTTTGGGTGTGATCGTTCTTCTGCAACCGGGCACAGATGCGTTCTCACCATGGGCTTTACTCCCTGTCATGGGAGCGGCCTTCTACGCGATGGCGCACATTACAACCCGCGCCAAATGTCAGAACACACCACTTGCCGCCATGACCTTGGCCCTCAATCTGATCATGCTGTTGGCTGGCGTTATCGTGAGTAGCGTCTTGTTTTTGATCAAGCCAGAGGGCGAGGTCGCCAAAGCCTTTCCCTACATTTTTGGCATGTGGTCCGCCGTGGAGACAACCGATTGGCTGGTTCTTGCCTTGCTCGCAGGGCTTGCAATCATCATTGGCATGATGCTGGCTGGCGCCTATCAGGCTGCACCGCCATCGACTATTTCCACATTCGAATACAGCTATCTGGCCTTCGTAGCTCTATGGGACATTCTGTTCTTTGACATGGCCCCTACGATAACCTCTACGGCAGGCATGATCCTGATCGTCACAGCGGGACTTTTGGTCTTGCAACGCCGAACGCACAACACTTAGATAGACCGTTGTTGAGGTCAGCGTCTGGGCAGCCCATATCGGTGCTCCGACATTCATTGGTAGGTTGATTTTGTCTTCCATCGGCATGTCGGCCAATGGACTAGGGCGGCGTTCCGTCTAGGCCTTGGTGTCAACAAAAGCCTCGTAGGCTTCCTTGTAGTCTGGATGCCAGCGGCTAAGGGCTGGCCGGTTTTCGATAATGTCGCCCAAAGCCCAAGCAATGCGTTTCTCGTCGAGCTCGCGGGGAACGTCGTTGTCGGGGCATAGGATATAGAAGTCCCCGCGGCCCATACTCTCGATGAAGAAATCGGCCGTTTGCTCAGCTGTCCAAGCGCTGGGCGGTTTTTCAGATATCTCTTTCTGCGAGGCGCCCGTCATGCCCGTGAAGACGAAGCCAGGAACCAATAGATGTGCCGTAATTTGGCCAGAGTCTGTATTGCGAAGTTCATGCGCCAACGCTTCGGTGAAGACCTTAAGCGCTGCTTTGGAGACATTGTAGGCCGGATTGCCGGGAGGCGTCGTAATGCCCTGCTTTGAGCCGGTGTTGATAATGGCGCCAGGACGCCCACGGGCGACCATGCCGGGGGCAAAGACCTGGGTGCCATTGACGGCACCTTGGAAGTTAACCCCTAACATGGACTGCCATTCCTCATAAGCGCCGAGGCAGGATGAACGGCCGCCGATCCCAGCATTGTTCATCAAAATGTCCGTGCCGCCAAAGCGAGCGGTCACCTCGGCCTCAAGCGCTGCGACCTGCATCCGATCGGAGACATCGGTTGCAGCCGTCATAACGTCGGCAGCGCCTGCTGCCCGAAGGGTGCTTTCCGCTGCGGCCAGTTTGTGTTCCGCCCGGTCTACAATCACCAGCCCCATGCCCATGCCGGCGAACTTTGTCGCTGCAGCGAGCCCAATCCCCGAGGCACCTCCCGTAATGACGGCAACCGATTCTGAATTCAATGCAGCATGTGGCATGAGTTGATCTCCTATGTTGCCGAGAGCTTAACCACCGGCGAGGGAAGGGCAAGCACGGCGTCGCCAGGAGGCTCAACCGTGTTTTGAAGGGAATGAGCTGGCTGGCTCTACGGCACGCTAAGTGCATCTCCTCTGATCAAGGAACTGTTGACGTACGCTGGTTGGGAGTGATCGGCGCGATCAATTCGCAGGTCAAGAACCACCGTCCTACGAGAGCACGATGTACGATCCGGTTTCGAGGGCGATGAAGCTGCTGCCCTCGATAGGTGCAGGCCACCACGACGTTACGCTGTTAGGACTTCGTGCCCTGCGAGATCGTCTAGGATCGGGCAGTCGGGACGATCATCTCCATGACAGCGCGTTACGAGGGTCTCAAGTGTGGACTGCAGCGCCTGAAGTTCCTCGATCTTCTGCGCGATGCGCTCCAAATGCTCGGCGGCGACGGCTTTGACGTCGGCACTGGCGCGGGCACGGTCCTCGTAGAGCGACAGCAGCGTCCGACACTCCTCGATCGAAAACCCGAGCGAGCGTGAACGGCCCAAGAAAAAGAGCTTATGCGCGTCCTGCTGACTGAACTCACGATAGCCGTTCGTGCCGCGTGCGGGGCGTACGAGGCCGATGTCCTCGTAATACCTGATCGTCTTCGTCGGGAGCCCACTGGCGCGCGATACCTCTCCGATATTCATTGGCGTGAGACCTCCTCACCTAGAAGATGCTGCTTCCAGTTACTGGAACGTCAATAGCAGAATGTCACTTGACCTTCCAGTAACTGGAAGCACCATCTTGTGCCTTAGCGTGGATTTGAACGATCAGAGGGAGTTCGCGCCATGAACGCGGACCCCGGATTTCCGCAATCGCTGACATTGACCATCGAAGGGATGAGTTGCGCGTCCTGTATAGGCCGTGTGGAGCAGGCACTGCGGGCTGTGCCAGGTGTGGCGGAGGTCAACGTTAACCTGACCACGGAGCGCGCCGACATACGCTTTGTCGGCATGCTGGATCCGTCCAAGCTCGTGAAGGCCGTTGAGGAGCTTGGCTATAAAGTATCGATGCGGCCCGTGGTGCTCGCGATCGAGGGCATGACGTGTGCCGGATGCGTTGGACAAGTGGAGAGGGCGCTTTTCGCCGTTCCGGGCGTCATAGAAGCGCGTGTCAACCTCGCTACCGAGCAGGCCGTGGTCGAAGGGAACGCTGGCACGGATGCTCTCATTAGAGCTGTGGCCGAAACCGGCAAAGAGGCGCGGCGTATATCCAGCGGTGGATCACTCCAGGCGCATGCTTCGGAAAGACGTGAGAAAGAGGCGACACAGCTGAAGGGCCGTGTCGCTTTGGCAGGTCTGCTCACGTTGCCAGTGTTTGCGTTGGAGATGGGCAGCCACCTGATTCCCGGACTGCACCACCTCATTATGACGACCATTGGCATGCAGACCAACTGGCTGATCCAGTTTGCTCTAACGTCCGCCTTACTATTCGGCCCCGGCCGCGCCTTTTACTTGCACGGCATACCGGCGCTTCTAAGAGGTGCGCCTGACATGGACAGTCTTGTCGCTGTGGGCACAACTGCGGCCTACTTCTTCTCTGTCGTTGCCACTTTTGCGCCTGGGTTACTGCCCGAGGGGACTGTCAATGTCTACTACGAGGCCGCCGCAGTGATCGTGACGCTAATCCTCGTCGGGCGCTGGATGGAGGCCCGAGCGAAGGGGCGCACTTCTGAGGCCATTCAGCGACTGGTGCGTCTTGCCCCGAAAACAGCAAGCGTCCGGCGTGATGGCCAAATTGTCTCGATCAACGTCGTCGACGTGGCCAAAGGGGACGTGGTCGACGTACGGCCGGGCGAGCGGCTCCCTGTAGATGGCAAAGTGCTGGAAGGTGCGAGCTATGTCGACGAGAGCATGATTACTGGCGAGCCGATCCCGGTTGCCAAAGACGCCGGGGCGACTGTCATAGGCGGGACGATCAATCAGACGGGCCATCTCGTCTTCAGCGCTACAGCCGTCGGCAACGATACCATGCTCGCCCAAATCATTCGGATGGTCGAGGATGCGCAGAGTGATAAGCTGCCGATCCAGGCGATGGTGGACAAGGTTACGATGTACTTTGTGCCCGCTGTCATCACGCTGGCGGCGCTCACATTCGGCCTCTGGTTCTTAGTCGGCCCAGATCCGGCATTAACGTTCGGCCTGGTGAACGCGGTCGCCGTTCTCATTATCGCCTGCCCCTGCGCTATGGGCCTGGCCACCCCCACTTCCATCATGGTTGGGACAGGGCGCGGTGCTGAGGCGGGCATTCTGTTCCGCAAAGGTGAAGCGTTGCAGCTTCTGAAGGAGGCGCGCGTCGTCGCATTTGACAAGACCGGCACGCTGACCGAGGGCGCGCCTCGAATGACAGATCTAAAGGTCGCTGGCACATTCGACCGCGCGGACGTTCTCGCCCGGATTGCGGCCGTCGAAACCAAGTCCGAACATCCGATTGCGCAGGCCATCGTGGCTGCGGCGAAGGATCAAAACTTAAGCCTGCCCGAGGTTACGAACTTCGACAGCGTGACCGGCATGGGTGTTCGTGCGATTGCAGGCGGTGTGAACGTTGAGATCGGCGCCGACCGCTATATGGCTGCACTCGGCCACGACGTCAGGTGTTTTGCGGAAACAGTCGAGCGGATAGCAGGCGAAGGAAAGTCGCCACTTTATGCCGCCATAGATGGTCATTTAGCGGCCATCGTTGCTGTCGCGGACCCCATCAAGGAAACGACCCCCTCAGCCATCGCTTCACTGCATGGCCTCGGTTTGAAGGTGGCCATGATTACGGGAGATAACCAGCGAACGGCGGATGCTATCGCCCGGCGGCTTGGTATTGATGAGGTCGTGGCTGAAGTATTGCCCGAGGGCAAAGTGGAGGCCGTCCGCGCATTGAAAGCAAGGCATGGTCGGCTTGCCTTCGTGGGCGACGGTATCAACGACGCCCCGGCGCTTGCGGAAGCGGATGTCGGGCTCGCGATCGGAACCGGGACCGATGTCGCCATCGAGGCCGCAGATGTCGTACTCATGTCGGGTTCGCTCACTGGCGTGCCGAACGCCATCGCCCTGTCCAATGCAACGATCCGTAACATTAAGCAAAATCTGTTCTGGGCCTTCGCATACAACACGGCGTTGGTACCCGTCGCGGCTGGAGCGCTCTATCCTGCTTTCACTATCTTGTTGTCACCAATCTTCGCGGCTGGAGCCATGGCGCTGAGCTCGGTCTTTGTTCTGGGCAACGCTCTGCGTTTGCGAAGATGGCACCCGCTCCCAGATTAGTCGCTTTTTGGCTGACGATCTCGAAGCCCAAGCTATCAACAACATAAAGCTCAATTTGAACCAGAAACTCAAATGTGCGATTCAAAGTATACGATCCGCATATCCACTCTGAGCCTACCAACTGGGACGGCAGAATGTCAGAAGCAATGATCGTTACCGCGCAACCTGAGGCATCTGAAGCAGGCGCACGTGTCCTCATGAAAGGTGGGAATGCGGTTGATGCCGGCATTGCTGCCGCCTTGGTGCAAGGCGTCGTTGATCCGCAAATGTGTGGTATCGCTGGATTTGGCTCCGCGCAGATTAGAAAACCAGACGGTGATGCGGTTTGCATCGATTTTCATGGACGAACGCCGCTGGCGGCCGAGCCCTCCATGTGGGTTGATTTGCTTGAGGCTGAGACACGGGACGGATTTGGCTTCGTCTTAAAGGGCAATGTCAACGATCTCGGCTACGGATCGATCACGACTCCAGGATCTCTTCTCGCTTACTATGAAGCGGTCCGGGATTATGGCAGCTGGGATTGGCCGGATATTTGCCATCCGTCGATTGCAATTGCAGAAACAGGCTTTCTGGTTCGCCCTCATGTCCACCATTTCTGGACACATGGGGCGGAGCATGGACGTGTTGAGGTGACCGAACGCCTAGCCTTCTCAAGGACCGGCCGCGAGATTTACCTGCGAGCAGACGGGCATCCAAAGAGAATTGGGGATCGCGTCGAGAACCCGGATCTTGCAGCAACGTTGCGACGTATCGCTTCTGAAGGGGTCGATATCTTCTATCAAGGGGAGATCGCTGAACAAATCGATGCTGACATGAATGCGAATGGCGGATTACTTCGCAAAGCCGATCTCGAGGCATACAAGACGGTGCGAACAACGCCATTGACTAGCCTGTATCGGGGCTTCGACATCAGCACATGTCATGCGCCGGGCGGTGGCATCATGCTGATTGAAATGCTGAATATACTGGAAAACTTCGACCTTGCTGCTCTCGGCCATAACACGACGGATTATATTCGAATCGTTTGCGAGGCGATGAAGGCAGCCACGGCCGACAAGGATAGGTATGTCGGGGATCCAGCCTTTGTCGAGGAGCCCACTTTTCTGCTGGAGAAGGGCTACGCGAAGGGTATCAGTGAACGTATCAATTCGGGTGAACGGATGACGGTGCCGCGGTTGACTTATGGCGAGTCTCCGCACACGACCCATGTCGCAGTCGTCGATCGGGATGGAATGGCGTTTACAATGACCCATTCGCTGGGAATGCCGTCCGGTGTGATCACCGACGGGCTTGGGTTTATGTACAATGGATGCATGGGGGTCTTCGATCCCCGCCCAGGGCGTGCCGGATCGATCGCACCTGGCAAGAGCCGGTTTAGTTCGATCTGTCCAACAATCGTGACGAAAGATGACAATCTGCGTGTTGTGATCGGTGCGCCTGGAGGAACACAGATTGCCATGGGTGTGCTTCAGGCAATTTTGAATGTTCTTGATTTCGACATGAGTATTACTGATGCCGTTTCCGCGCCGCGTTTTTCTGCGACCTCGGACAGTATCGACATCACCAATCGTATTCCTGGATACATTGTCGAGCCGCTCATGGACGACGGCTATGACGTGATCAGATCAGCACTCACATTTGGCATCGCTGCAGTTCACGGAATTCGTATCGATGGAGACCGTCTGACTGGAGGAGCTGATCCCGGGCATGACGGTATGGCGCTCCGCGTGTGAACACCATGAACTGCCATACATTGTTATCAGGGCTCCGTATTAAACCAATTGAGAAACAGCCTTCCTCAGAACTGCTTCGAAGGTGGGCTATCATCTGTATTCGGTAGTCAACACTCGGTACAGCGACGGGCAGATCGCATGAAGATCGCTTTGCCAGATCGCCTCAAACTCGCGATGAACATCTGCACGACAGCTGGGTTAACGGTCACACAATTTCTATGGAGTTGGGGCGGGTCTCTGAGAAGGTTGACGATGCCGCCGATCATTGCATCGCTCGAGATGAAGCCTTCGCAAAAAGTTGACGACACCACTGGGAGCGCTAAGACAATGCTGACGTCGCATTATTCCTAAAGTTCGAAGCGGCAGCTTCTGGCAGCTTGGGCCAGTTCGAAAAGATATGAAGGATCAAGGGGAGGAATTCATTCATGGGTTGGGACTTTAGTTTGTCAGCGGCAATCTCAGCCATGGGCAAGACGATGCCTTTCATTCTTACGCGCATCGCTGTCTACTTCGGGATTGCGCTGCTCTATATCGTCGCGACTGGTACGGGTGGTGCAGTTGGGTATGGGTTCACGTCATTTGGCAACGGCGACGGGTCCGGTGCCTTCTACGGTGCCTTGTTTGGATTTGCCGGTGCCTCAGGCGTTCTTTACTGGCTACGCGAGTATATTCTTTACGTCGTCAAGGCCGGTCACATTGCTGTGCTTACAAAGCTCTATGACAACGAGGCATTCCCTGATGGTCAGGGTCAAATTGCTTATGCCAAAGATGTGGTTCAGGCACGCTTCAAAGACGCAACGATTTTGTTCGCTGTGGACCAATTGGTAAAGGGCGTACTCAAAGCGATCACGAGCATCTTGGGTGGGATAGCCTTCATTCTGCCAATACCGGGGCTCAATAACCTGATGCGGTTGGTCAACGGTGTGATTCGAATGTCACTCACCTACGTTGATGAAATCATCTTAGCCCACGCGATCAGATCGGGATCGGATAACACTTGGAAATCGGCGCGTGAGGCGTTGGTCCTTTACGGTCAGAATTACATGACATTCGTCAAGAACGCGGTCTGGCTGTCGCTCATGATGTGGGCGCTGACCTTGCTGATCTTCTTTTTCCTGTTAGCACCCTCCTATGCCGTTATGGCTTTGATTCCTGGAGATCTGGGCTTTTGGGCCTTCGTCCTCGCGTTCGTGTTTGCTTGGTCGATCAAGGCGGCCATCATCGAACCGATTGCGATCTATGCTTTAATGCAAGTGTTTTTCAAAAAGACAGAAGGTCAGGTCCCTGATGCTGTATGGGAAGAACGCCTCGAAAAAGGATCAGATAAGTTCCGTGATTTAACCGAGAAAGCCCGAAGCTTTGTTTCCGGTGAACGCAGTAATGAAGCCGGATCCTCCTTTAGAACTTCAGCGGTCGGTTAACCGACATCACCCAGGCGAGGCGCCTCTCTATCGAGGTAAGGCATTTCTAGGGAACGAAGCCTTGTCGATCAGGTGCAGGAGGAACTTGCTAGGATAGCTCAATGCCGTTGAAGATAGGGATGAAGTCCGCCTAGTCGGACTTTGTTCCCCAACCGCCACCTCCTGACGTCTCTAGGCGTATCCGATCACCGCGTTCGAGCGGAACATTTGAGATCTTCGATGGCAAAGCCCGCGTCTCGTCACCCCGCGAGTGCAAAAAACGCCCCTTCGATCCGGCCCGGCCGCCTGCAAGGCCGTAGGGGCCGTGGCGAAAGCGTTCAAAGCTGCCGGAAACCTTGCCGGTCTGAGCATCGAGGCGCCACTCGCGAGCAAGACCCATACCGCCAGGACTTTTGCCGTCACCGCCACTGTCCTGAATAAACGCATATTCAGTGAAGGTAATAGGGAACAGAACTTCACACATCTCGATCGGTGAGTTGGCGGCGTTATGGAAGCCCGAGGAGAACCCGTCCGCTCCTTCGCCTTCCGGATGCCCGCCCCAGCCGCCAACCTCGATCTCGAAATAAACGCGGGACTCGTCCGGGACGAATGGATCTGGCGCCAAGAGCGCCATGACGTAGGAGACGCCGTAGTAGGCGGCTGGCACGCGATTCGGTGCTGCTTCTGCAAGCGCACCGAGTACGGTCGTTACGATGCGGTGGCCTGTTGCCATGCGATTCGCAACCGGAGCAGGCGAACGGCAGTTCGCGATTGAGCCTTCGCGGCAGACGACTTCGATCGGTCGGTAGGCGCCCGAATTGGCCATGACACGGCCTTCACCGAGGCTGATCAGAGCGCAATAGACGGCTGATCGCGCCATGTTGAGCGTACAATTCACGGGTCCTGGCGCTTGATCAGCGCTTTCAGAAAGATCGACGCGGCAGGTCTCGCCGTCGATGTCGACGGTAACGGCGATGACGAGGTCGACGGCGTCCTGACCGTCGTCGTCGACGAAATCGGAAAAGCTGTACCGGCCATCTGGGAGATCGGCGAGCAAGGCGCGCATTGCCGCTTCGGACTGCGTCAGGATCGCGTCCATGGCACCGGCTAGAACCGATGCACCGAACCGTGTCGTGATGCGCTTGATCGCAGCAGCACCGACCTCCAGGCTGGCGAGTTCCGCCTGGACATCACCGGCGATCATGTCGGGCTCGCGGCTGTTCCTCTTGATGATGTCGAAGACGGCCTGGTTCAGCTTGCCTGTCTCGACCAGTTTGAGGGGGGGCAAGCGGAGGCCTTCATGCTGGATCTCAGTTGCGCCAGCGAAGTAGCTTCCGGGCGCGCCGCCGCCGACATCGACATGGTGTACGATGGCAGCCGCGATCGCGATGCGCTCGCCATGAAGAAAGACCGGGCGAAAAGCGACGAAGTCTGGCAGATGTTGACCGCCGGCATAGGGATCGTTGGTCAAAACAACATCGCCGTCCCGCCAATCATCAAGAGGGATCGGCCCGGCGATGATGTCTTCGAGACAGACTGACATGGAGTTCAGATGCACGGGAATGCGCGCCGCCTGCGCGATCGCGCGACCATTGCCGTCGAACAGGGCGGTCGAAAAATCTAGGGTCTCGCGTACCACGGTCGAGCGCGCCGTTCGCCAGATCGAGGCACTCATTTCCTCTGCACCCGCGATCAGAGCGTTGCGGATGACTTCGAGTGTAACGGGGTCAATGGTTGTCATCGCGCAACCTCCTCTCTTCTGGCGATAAGGTCGCCGTTGCCGAGAGCGTGAACAGTCCAACCCGCATGGATCCAAAGCGCGGAATAATCCTCGTCGATCATGAGGGGGCCGCTGACGGTATCATGTCCGATCGCCGCTCTGGGGAGGGTGGGCACGTCCTGGTAATCATCCCCGAGGTAAATGCGCCTCGTCATGCGCTTGTCGGTTTCGAAAAGAGGTGTTCTATCGCTTGATGTGATACGCTCGAGCAGTCCAATCGCCTTGACGCGAAGGGCGACAATCTCGACCGGATCATCAGGCGCATTGTGCGCGTAGCGCGCTTTGTGAAGCGCATGGAATCGGTCGACAAGCGCCTTGAGTGCTGCCACGTCTGGATCATCGTCGATCAGCTCCCAGGGCGTTGTGATCTCCCAGGCCTGTCCGCGATAGCGCATGTCTGCCGACATCTCGATTCGCTGCTGTTCGGGCTGGAGACCATCTGCTTCGAGTAGCCCGTGTGCCCTTATCCGAAGATCACCGACGATCTTGGTAAGCGACGAGAGCGCATCTTTGTCCGCGATCATCAGGCGCGCCTCGATAAGGTCGTGACGAATATCGCTGTCGAGTATGCCGCGTGCCGACAGAGTCGATGCCGTCGCTGGAAACAAAACGGTCTGCATATCGAGTTCTTCGGCCACCGCACAGGCGTGCAGACCACCAGCGCCGCCAAACGCTGCAAGCGTGAAGGCGGATGGATCAGCACCTTTTTCAAACAGGCTGAGCCGCGCCGCATCGGCCATCGCTGCATTCGCAACGGCGACGATACCACTGGCCAAGGCCGTCGGATCGAGACCGAGCGGGCCGGCGACCGCTGTGATCGCGCCTCTTGCTTCATCGATGCCGAGTGGCATCCGGCCACCGAGAAAGCTCGAAGGATTGATGCGACCCAGATGCAGATTAGCATCGGTCACAGTCGGTCGTACGCCTCCTCTAAGATAACAGGCAGGGCCTGGATCGGCGCCGGCGCTTTCCGGGCCGACGCGAAGAGCGTTATGCTCATGTTTCGCGATTGAGCCGCCGCCGGCACCAATGGTGAGAATCTCGATCATGGGGAGACGTACTGGCAGGCCGTCGATCTCGCCCTCGGCCGTCTCTTCGATCCGCCCGTCCTGCAGCACCGACACGTCGGTCGACGTGCCCCCCATATCCATGCCGACGACATTGTCGAGGCCATGGCGGTGGGCGAGGCTCCGGATCGCCATAGCGCCACCGGAGGGGCCTGAAAGCAGGAGGCGTACCGGCAGACGTGCGGCTTCGGCTGGTGTCGCGACCCCGCCATTCGATTGCACCAGGAACAACCGAGCATCGACTCCGGCCTCGCCGAGTGCCTGCTCCACTTGGTCGAGATAGCGCGAGATCACGGGCTTCAAAAGCGCATTTAGGACGGTGGTCGATGCGCGTTCGAACTCGCGGATCTCGGGGCTGGTCTCGCTTGAGGTCGCGACAGTAAGACCGGGGATTTTCGAAAGAATCTCGGCGGCGGCTTGCTCGTGGACTGGATTTTGATAAGCGTGCAGAAACATGACCGCGACAGTTGTGACACCGTCCGCAACCAGCTCTTGACCAGCACGTTCCAAAGCCTCGACATCAAGTGGTGTCTCGACTGAGCCGTTGGCACGTATGCGCTCGACGACGCCGATCCGGTGCTTGGCGGGGATCAGCACTGGGCGCGGTTCAGCTTTCAGCGCATAGACGTCCCGGCGCATATGCCGACCGATGGCGAGCACGTCGGTGAAGCCCGCGGTCGTGATCAGGCCGCCTACAGGAAGCTTTCGTTCGAGGACGGCATTGGTCGCGATGGTCGATCCATGGAGGATCATACCGATGGCATCGACGTCATAACCTCGCTTCTTGGCCGCGCCTCGCAAGCCTTCAATCAGTCCGATGGAAGGATCCTCAGGCGTTGACGGCACCTTATGATCCCAGACAGCGCCAGTGCCTGTGTCGGTCAACTGCACATCGGTAAACGTGCCTCCGATATCGACGGCGGCGCGGAGCTTACGTCGTACCAACCTACCTCTCCCTGTACGGACACCGTTGGAGCGTCGGCTTTCTGGTCGATTCTCGCTGAAGCACGAATGGATACCCAATGCCAAAACCAGTCTTTGATCAGCATCTCGTGTAAATCAAGATCCGACTCGGGCCTTCTGAAGTGATCCAGTGCACACTATCGCTAGTTTTCTGAATTCGACCGCTAGCGAAGGCCCGCACGTGATTGCTTACCTTTCAGAAGCCTGACAACAAAAGATGCCGATCTTCCCTATGCCAAGCTTTTGCACTTGGCTTTGATAAGCCTTCGGAGCCACTGATGTGCCGGGTCCAGGGTGAACCGTTCGTGCCAAATTTGCGAGACCGTAAACGACGGTGTTCGTAGTGCCTTGGGTAGCTCCTTTATGACAAGATCGTCCGTCATGACCTGTTGAGCGAGAACTTCGGGTACGGTGATAATCAAATCAGTGGGCACGATGACGGCTCTGATCGTCAAGAACTGCGTAACTCGAAGGGCGATCCTTCGCACCAAGCCGTGCTGTTTCAGGACCCCATCGATCCGACCGCCACCCTTGCCGGTAATACTCAGTAACGCATGCGAGGCGGCTGCATAGTCTTCAAGGGTCATGTCCCTTTCATGGAGAGGGTGGCCCTTCCGCATCAGACAGACCTGTCGGTCCTTCATCAGGGCTTGCGCAGCCACGTTGTAAAGAACTGGGCCGTCATCGACCACGCCAAAGCCAAGTGATATTTTGCCGTCACACATCTCGGATATCGCCCGGTCAGACAGACTTTCCATCTCGACCTGGATGTTGGGAGCCAAGTTGAACAGCTGTCCCAGCACCGGCGGCATGATCATTTGCGCCAAGTAATCCGGGGCCATAATGCGAAACTTGTCCTGTGCTTGGGATGGATCGAAGACGGGCGGTTTGAACACCATTGATACGCGCGCCAGCGCATCTCGAACGGGTTCGCGCAGGGCTTCGCCACGCGGTGTCAGAACCATCCCCCTGCCTGATCTAACAAGCAACGGATCTTTGAGCGCGTGTTGTAAGCGCCCCAATGCACGGCTCATGGCAGGCTGCGAGAGGTTCACGAGGCCTGCCGCCTTGCTCACGCTTGTCGTTTCCAGCAAGGCATCAAGGGACTTCAACAGGTTCAGATCGATGCCATATATATCCGTCTCACGCATGAGAAGTATATAAAACATGCATTAGAGTAATTCAAATTCCTTCCATACATTCTCCTTATCGCCACCACGCACACCAAGGAGATATCACCATGTTTGCCATTTCAGGCGTAAGCGGAAACACAGGTTCAATCGTTGCCCAATCCCTTCTCGATCAAGGTCAAGCTGTTCGTGTGATCGTGCGATCCGAAGAAAAGGGCGAGGCTTGGAAGGCGAGGGGTGCTGACGTCGCCATCGCTGAAATCGAAGACATAGATGCCATGACGAAAGCTCTTGTGGGAGCAGATGGTGCCTACTTTTTGTTGCCGCCCGATCTTGCGAACGAGGCCTTTCTCGATGAGAGCATCAAACGTGCCGATGCCATTGTCGCCGCCGCAAAAGCTGCTCGCTTGCCGCATGCCGTGATGCTCTCGTCAGTAGGCGCACAATACGCGGACAAGGTTGGTCCGATTGCCACGATCGCTCATCTCGAAAGGTCTCTTGTCGAGGCATCCATTCCGTTGACGGCTGTGCGTCCTGGGTACTTCCTGGAGAACATCCAAGACGTCATGCCAGCCGTCCTGCACGAGGGGATCTATCCGAGCATGATCCTTCCGCTCGACTTCAAAATCGACATGGTTGCTACCAAGGACATTGGTATGACGGTCGCCGAAGCGTTGGTAAACCCGCCCTCGGTGGCCCATCGGGTGATCGAACTGAGAGGTGCACGCCAGTATTCCGCCAACGACATTGCGGCTGAGCTTTCGAAAGTGCTGGCTCGAAACGTTACCCCCATCGCCGTGCCGCAAGAAGCTTGGGTGGATACGCTGAAGCAGAACGGCTTATCCCAGCAGTCAGCGGAGAGTATCGCGGAAATGCATGAGAACATTAATAACGGCCGCATCCAATTCCTCGACCAAGATGCGAGAAAGGGTTCCGTAGATCTGGGCGACTTTGTTGCAAAACTTGTCGCTTGATGAGCCGAGTTATGGGCTGACTCTCCCAATGATTGGGAGGGGCAGTCCCATTCCGGGAGGTTCTGAAATCACAGCCGAAGCGCGATTGCCCTCGTTATCATCAGCATTCACCACCGGCTACCCGACGATATTGTCTTCGTCCTGGTTTAGCCTTTCTAGCCGCACAAAAACGACTGAATAACGCAGGTTAGATCCTATGAAGGCTTGCTGCCTCATGTCCACTCGGGATTGAAACTCAGCCTCGGCCGTTCCTGGCAGATGATCGTGGTTCATCAATTGAGCGAGATCAAATTAAGACTGTCGATACCGGCCCATAATCAACCTGTGTCTTAACAAACTGGGAATTGACGATGCCCGGCAATGGGAAAGATAGCGGGTCGACTCTAGCGACGACGAAGAACTCGAAGTCCCAATCCGGTGGGCAGAACAGAGTTGCGAAGATCCGACAGCCGAGCAGTCCTGCAATAGAGGTCTCTCCGACAAGTCGGGCCGGTGAGACACGTCATCGACTAGCCGAGATGAAACACGATCCCGATGCGATCCAGAGAGTTTTTGAGAACGGCGAGTATCCCTATCAGACAAAGATGCGTCGGCCGGAATATGAAAAGCACAAAGCCCAACTTCAAGCTGAACTTCTAAAGGTCCAAAAATGGGTCAAGGATACGGGACAGCGCATTGTCGTCCTGTTTGAAGGTCGTGATGCTGCCGGCAAAGGCGGCACCATTAAGCGCTTCATGGAACATATGAACCCGCGCGGTTCACGCGTTGTCGCTCTAGAAAAGCCTACCGAAGAGGAACGTGGGCAGTGGTACTTCCAACGTTACGTACGCCACCTGCCGACCGCTGGCGAAATCGTCCTGTTTGATCGATCCTGGTATAACCGCGCCGGCGTCGAACGGGTCATGGGATTTTGTAGCGCTAGCGAGTATTTGGAATTCATGCGTCAGGCGCCGGAACTCGAGCGGATGCTGGTCCGCAGCGGCATCCAACTCTTCAAATATTGGTTTTCTGTAACTCGCGAGGAGCAACAGCGCCGGTTCGACGCACGCCAACACGACCCCCTAAAGCAATGGAAGCTCTCACCCATGGATCGAGCGTCGATCGACAAGTGGGATGACTACACGGAAGCGAAAGAAGCCATGTTCTTCTACACTGACACAGCAGACGCTCCGTGGACCGTGGTCAAGTCTAACGATAAGAAACGAGCTCGCCTCAATTGTATGCGCCATTTCTTAAGCAGCCTGCCATACCCCAGCAAGTCCGAGGCGACAGTCAGGAGCCCGGATCCTCTTATCGTAGGAGCCAGCGCACATGTGATTGGTCGTAATGATCATATTCTAGGCCAGTTGCCGCGGCCTCAACCGGGAGAAGTCTCGACGTGACGGATCTGAGGAGATCTGAACATTCAATTGTAAGCAATTGTCCGAACTGGTTGGGGAATCAGGAGTTCGCCAGGGGCTCTTGGTCTTTCGTTCCCTCGGCGACTGCTCCTTATCTTTAGAAAGAAATCACGAAGGCCACCAAACAGATATTCAAAAGCGCCGATCACCTTACCGATCCGGCAAAGATTTAACGCTGACATCATAGAATAGCGCCGTGTCAGCAGACAGATTTGGCGCTGAGATCGAAGCTGGATTCGATCGTGTTGTGCCTAGGCCGACAGATACGAATTCATTGATCCGTTTATTCATCATATTCAAATCACTCCTGGCTGTTTTTTGATTTGAATATCGCTTATAATCACATCACGAACCAAATTTTGCAGTCTACGTTCTGGCCCAGTTTTGACCATGATCGCAAAGCCACAGAGCTGCACCTGGCAGCCGGCGTAGAAGCAATGGGAGAAGTTCTCAGGCCTGCAGGCCGGGTTTGATCAGCGCGATCTAGAAGAGCTGCGACTGGCTCAAATCGTTCAGGAAGCTCTAGCGTCTTTCGGCATTGAAGGGGTCGTACTTGATCCAACTGAGATCGAAAAATCGGTCATTGCTTCGCTCAAACGCCGGCACAGAGTAGCCTTAAGCAGGCGATCCGATGCGATCATCGAGCATATGGTTACTGCCCGTCAGGCTGAAGGTCTCCTTACGAGAGAGGCTCTTTGGGAGTGGCACCGCCTGCCGTTTTTCGGAATCGAAGCCGAGGATCTAGGAGATGGCGAAAGTTCGACATCGTTTGCACACCTGCGGCGGGCTCGAATGACATTCTCTACAAGGCACCGCCACCCGAGCGGTTCGACGCGGAGATGTCTGCGTTCGTCGATTGGCTGAATGATAAATCGGAGATGCCTACTCCCATTGTCGCTGCGATTGCTCATCTCTGGTTTGAGTCGATTCATCCCTTCTCGGACGGCAATGGTCGCATCGGTGGGGCGGTGATCGAGTATGTATTTGCAAGCAGATCAAGGCCTCTGCCATTCTCGTTGTCTCGTCAAATTGAGAAGGATAAGAAAGCCTATTACGCCGCCTTGCAGGACGGCCGAAAGGTGGGCAAGGGTGTGATTGATGCCACCGCCTTCGTTGTCTGGTTCCTGATCACCCTAATGAGTGCCGCCAATGCTGGACGTGATGAAGCGCATTTTCTAGTACGTAGAAATCAGTTTTTCCTGCGCTTCGGGGATGTCTTGTCTGAAGGGCAAAAGACCATGCTCCAAACGCTGTTCGAGCAAGGCCAAGTTCGGTCGAAGCCAGGTCTCAGCGTGAAGTCGTATGGCAAGATTGCGAAAGTCTCCGGCCCAACGGCCACTCGGGATCTGAGTGCGATGGGACGTGTTAGCGCGTTGCGGCGATCAGAATCGGGCGGCCGCTCAACGGCCTACTGGATCAACTTTTGACGCAATGCGCGGTCAATAGGAAGAAAGAATCGCTTGCAAGTCAACAGGCTAACCTTCGGGAAAAGTTAGGCGGAAAGCGAACCAATTTCTTGATTGTGGCATTGAGCTGAAGGAGAAGCCAAAATCTCTTAGTCAGCATGCCCAAGCCTCTAGTCTTTGCCCGCCTACCAATCTTTTCCGACCATGATCACCGGCGCGCTAACTTTCTCGCGGCTGTATGCCGGGCGAGTCGCTATTGCTCTTCTCGACTGAAATTGCTGTGCTCTTCGTGGATGCTGGGGATTCTGTAACCTGGTCTCCGCAATTTCCACCAATTTGATGTAGAGTCCGGCACCCTATTGAGGAGACGGATATGAAGCGCATTCGTTTCAGCGAAGAAAAGATCATCGTAATCTATTTGGATTAAAACTGGACTTCCTACACAGCTTCTAAGTGAATCATCTGGACGGTTTCCATCAATACCCGCTATAAGCCTTTTTCAATTAACGCAAGTATTTGATCGGAGGCGATATGTCGATTGAACGGCCAACGGTAATGGTTTCAAGCACTGCGTTTGATTTGCCTGGACATCGAAAGCAGGTGCTTGACGCTTGCCTGCGTTCCGGGTTCGCACCGCACAAGATGATGGAACATCTGAACGCGATGAATACCGGAGCGATCGAAGCGTCGCTCGAGATGGTCGACAAGGCGGATGTCTATATCGGCATCTTTGCCTTTCGTTACGGATTTATTCCCGATGGCGCGGATACTTCCATCACTGAAATGGAGTACCAGCGCGCCGTTGACCAAAAAAAGCCACGCCTTCTGTTCTTCATGCATGACGACCATCCCATCACTGCGAAGATGGTCGAAACCGGTGCCGGCGCTGAGAAACTAGCGGCACTCAAAATGCGCGCAAGGGAGGACCGCGTGGCGCGCTTCTTCAAGTCACCTGACGAGCTTAGAGGCGATGTTATTTCTGCGCTGCACGAGCTAAAGACGGGACTCTACGACGGCAATGATAATCCAGCGGAAGCTGCCCGGCGTCTGCACCGCCGGACGCCTATTCCGATGGTCCCTACTCCCTATATCGCTCACCCTTACACTCTCTCGCAAACGAGAGATCTTGTAGGGCGTCGCGAAGAGTTGAATGCATTGACTGACTGGGTGACCAAGCCCGGCTCGCCCTCCTGCGGTAACGCCATCTTCTGCCTGGTTGCTATCGGTGGCATGGGCAAGAGTGCGTTGACCTGGAAATGGTTCAATGAAATCTCTCCGCAGGAAATGCCCAACCTTGCCGGCCGCCTATGGTGGAGTTTTTATGAGGCGGACGCTCATTTCGAGAATTTCTTGAATAGGGCGCTTTGCTATGTTGGTGAGCTAAGCGAAGACTACGTCCGCTCTCTGCCCTGGCAAGACAGGGAAGCCTTCCTGCTCCAGCATCTGAAGGACAAATCCTACCTTCTCGTCCTCGACGGCCTCGAGCGCATCCTCCTCGCATACAACAGGATGGATGCTGGTTCGTTCGCTGATGATGAGTTTGACTATCAAACCGCCAACTTCGTCGAAGGTGCTGTAGGATCGCCACGATTTACCGTCCAGCCCTTTTCCGGTCAACACCGCCTCCGTCAAACCACGGATCCCCGCGCTGGGCATTTTCTAAGGAAGTTGGCATTAGTTCAGAATAGCAAGATACTTATTAGCACTCGATTGTTTCCGCTTGCTTTACAGTTACCCAACTGCCGTCCATGTCCGGGCACCTTTCCTTATTTTCTGAACGGATTAAGCGATGATGATGCCGTCGCGCTCTGGCGAGCGTTAGAGGTTTCAGGCTCTCGCCAAGAGCTGTTGTACTTATTCGCAACGTTTGACAGCCACCCGCTCCTAGTTCAAATCCTCGCCGGGGAAGTAGCGCGCTATCGCCGATCCCCAGGCAATTTCGCTGCTTGGAAGCAAGCAAATCCCAACTTCGAGCTCAGTTGCCTACCAGCTGCACAGACTAAGTCCCACATTCTACAACATTCATTGGTCAATTTATCCGAAGAACATCGATTGTTGCTGACAAACATTGTCGCGCTGCGGATGCCAGCAACTTATGACTTACTGAATGCGCTAATAGTTGGCGAGAATAAGATATTTTGCAATGAAGAAAAATTGGTTTGTATGTTATCTGATTTAGAAGACTACGGGCTCATAGGTTGGGATCGAGAGGCGAACCGATATGATGCCCATCCAATTGTTCGTAGTGTTGCCTGGAATCTGGCAACACCAGAAGAGAAGGAAAAAATACATCGTTCATTGATTTGCCATTTGGGTTCAGGATTATCTACTTCTTGTGACGAAGCAAACAGTCTTGAAGAGATTACGATTGACATAGAAATTTATCACTCGTTAGTTGAATTGCGACGCTTTGATGAGGCATTTTCTTTCTTCTACCATCGTTTGGAAAAAATCACCCTATATAAGCTTTCAGCTCACAGAGAAAGAATAGTCTTGCTCCTCAAGCTTTTTCCGAACGGAACAAATAAATCACCCGCACTTTCTAGTGAGAATGCGCAGCACTTTACATATAACTCAATAGCGATTAGCTACAAGAACTCCGGCTATCCTGGGCTTGCGTTGGACTTCTATAGAAAAAGTGAACTTCTTGCAAGAAACTGTCAAGATAATCAGAATCGTCAGAACTGTCTTTCTAATCTAAGTATAGCATTATGCGAAGCCGGCCGTCTCTATGAAGGCATGATTACGCTAAATAGTACTCTGCAGCTTAATCGGCAACTTAATGATCGTGTTCAGGAAAGTGTTACGTTAGAATGTCTTGGTAGACTCCTTAACTTATCATATCAACACGAAAGGTCTCTATGCCCACTAAAAAGAAGCTTACGAATCTCGGGTGTGAATGGAGACGGGCAGGGCCAATGCGTCTCCACTGCATTCTTAGCAGAAGTGGCGCTGTTTCAGCGAGACTTAAGGCAAGCACATGCTCTGGCCCAAAGGGCGCTAGACCTTGCCGAGAAGCACCATGTCGAGCGCGATCTAATTCGAGCGCTCCTTCTGAAAGGACGTACCGCTCTGTCAGCAAACGAGATCGAGGATGCGAATGAGCTTCTAAGTTCGGCAGTGATCCGAGCGCGAGAAAAAAATGTTGTTGAATTTGAGCTGCCTGCCCTTATTGCAGTGGCCGAACTAAAAGTGAAATCAAAGGACAGCATGGTCTCGCAGTGCATTCTTGACGATGTTTGGGACGCGGCCGAACAAGGTCCCTATCCGCTTTACCAGGCCGATGCTTACAACATCTTAGCAGACATCTGCGTTGCTGAAGGTGATCGGCCTCGAGCGATCGAAGCCGCCACCAAGGCCTATCGCGCTGCTTGGTGCGATGGGCCGCCCTGGGCATATCACTGGGGTCTGGAAAAAGCCAAAGCACACCTCAACGTGCTCGGTGCTCCATTCCCAGACATGCCCCCGTTCGACGAGGCCAAGTTCGAGCCCCTCCACGAGGTCGAGATCAATCCCAACGACGAATACTGCGTCGATGTAGACCAGCCGCTGGAAGAGTTACTCAATCCAGCCTGAGAGCGCTAGATCCCTAGCACGGTACAACATTGGGGCCTGTCCTTTGATTCAGGCATGACTATAGATGCTCATATACAAATTTGGAACCGGAAGCAAAGTTCGCGATTTCCAAAGAATGGTTGGACTATCATTTTTAGAGTGATATGAATTGTGCTATTATTGCTAAGTATGCAAAAAGCTCGTTCGCTACACGCTTATTCGATGTTCAAACCAAGATCAGATCGGCGAAATTAGAGATAAACGGTCAGTGAAAGCTTGCCAATCAGATAGTTGACTGGGCCCGCAATTTTTGTGAAGGGACGTTGCTCCTGACCGGAGAAAAGCTGGGAACCAGATCAGCAACGGAATGATCTGCGAGCATCTCTATCCAAGCTTAATCATGCTCTTCAGGCAAACATGTAAGAGGTTTACTTAAAGGAGACAGAGATCTAAAAGCAAATTATCAGATGGGAGGTCTCAAATTTGCTTACTTCGATGCTTCTACATAATCCAAAGTATGATGTGGTCTCGAGTGAAACCGTTTCACCATTGCTAAGCAGTGCTTCAGGCACTGTAGTGGAGCGTATCTTCGGAGGCTTCATTGTGAGCAACATGGAGCAACTGCAAGCGGAGAGAGGATGCATCTGGGCATTTGACGAATGGCTCGCTATAGTCGTTGAAGCTCTAATGCAGAATGCAAGTCAAGATGCCGTTATAGATTTACTCTTCATTGAACAATCTGAGGCAATTCAGAATTTTCTGGAAGATGACATCGTCGCCGAAGAACTGTTGCGACCATTTTCAGACGAAACGCCTAAGCCTAAACTAAATCATTTGTCAATTTTCGATAGGTGGTCGGAGTTCGAACTTCCAGTACTCCCCATTAGCTTCAAGGCTCCTTTAGCTTGTCGGCGTTATGTATCTGCTCTAAATAGCCAGCGAAGTAAACTAAGCGCATTACGAGTATATTGGAATAAGATGGAGAAATATCGACGCACAGAAATTATGGCAGCAAAACTCGAACAATGGGCCGAATGGGATCTCGATCATTACGCCCGCGCAATGAAGAGTATGTACGAAATATTGGATATAGCGACATTAGAACTCATTACAGTTGCTGGATCGATTGATGTTAGTATAAATCTCAAAGACATTTTTATATGTCAGGACGCTCGCAAAAGCCGACCCTCGCGGGTCATTCCTAAAGATCACCTAGAAAAAATGAGGCGGCAAATACAGAATATTAGTACAGCAGATCCCCTTGTTCGTGATGATATTGATTTGTCATTGGAACTCGCTTATGGAACTGATCTTGCTCAAGACGAACATTGGGCAAGGGCAACGAGGCGGCCATTTTTCGACATCTTCTGCGATCCGGAGGTCGATAACGTAGTAGTTCTAGGTGATCCGGGATCGGGCAAGTCATGCCTGGTTCGTAACATTGCTCTATGTTTGCTAGATGCAGAGCAAGAAGTTAAACTCGACCCTAAGGTTGAAGAGTGGGTAACATTTTTTGATCAACATTTCCCCCTTCTAATGGAACTTCGAAAATATATCACATGGACGAAACTGAAAGGTAGAACGGGGCTTATCGATTATTGGCACTATCTTGGCTCCGAGCATGGATTTGGTATAAATAGACTTGGCTTAAGAAGAAAATTGTCGGGTGCCTTTAGCGTAGTTATGTTTGATGGGCTCGATGAAATTGTTGACCTTGCCGAGAGAAATCACGTAGCTGAGGAGATAGTTGGTTTTTCGAGGCTGTATCCGAAGTCGAAGATTATTGTTACGTCGCGGATTATTGGCTTTGACTACACGCCATTCGAGCGAACTGAAAAGAAATTTAGTATTGTTACGCTCGATGAGTTGAATCATGATCAGATTAAGCGTTTTAGCAGGATTTGGTTTGATTTGAGTTTCAAGGGAGACTCATCAATTTCGAATGAACGGTGTCGTCACCTCATAGAATCGATCGAGACACGCCCCCAGCTTGCAGCTCTTGCAAAGAATCCTTTGTTGCTGACAATTTTAGCTATACTTGCAAAAAGTAGGGAACTACCTGCTGAGCGAACCAAATTGTATGACCACGCCCTGAGGGTTTTTTGCCATCAATGGGATCTTAAGGCAAAGATTCTTGAGCTTCCGAATGATAGCCCGCTTCGGCAAATTGAGGAGGAAGATAAGCTCGAACTTCTTAGGCTTGTCGCTTGGTCTATGATATCAAAGGACAGATTGCGAGCGAACGCCATTGGTAAGAGTGATCTGGAGGACACTATTCGAGAATACTTTGATCGTGAATGGTGGCCTTCCGATCCAGCCAGAAGTAAACAGGCGACAAGGGAGATGGTCAAAATATTGCAGGAGCGCAATTTTATTCTCTGCCATCATGGTGGTGATCTCTTCGGCTTTGTTCATAGAACTTTCCTCGAGTATCTCTGCGCGTGGCATTTGAGCTGGCGAGTGACACAAGATGGCGATTTGACAACGGAGGAGATATACTCCGAATATATTCTGGATAGTCTCGAGGACGAGGTCTGGAGAGAAATTTTTTTCCTTCTTTTCGCATTACTACCACGAAAAGACTCTGCGGCACTTATGAGATACCTTATTAGGATGAGAATAGAGGAATTTCGTATAGAATTCGGGCGTAATGTTGCACCAGGTCAGATTCTGGCAATCGAATGCCTCGGTGAACTTAGGTGGAAGGATCGGCGATTTTTCGAAGATTCGATTCAAGATCTATTGTATACTGCTTCTAATCATATTAATTCGAGGGTGAGAAGCACACTAGTGCTTTCAATTGGAAAAAACCTCTTAGATGAGGCGAGATTTAGAGATTTCTTGTTTGATAGGGTATTTGAGGAAAGAGCTGATAATGTGAAAGTATCTGCTATTGCGTCATTGGGATGGAGGCTCGAGAATTCCCCAAAGAAGATTAAAGATACCTATCGGACTTGGAAGGAGAATCCTGAAGACGACGTCTTGGCACTTAAGATCAAGACGTATCTTGATTGTTAATTATTTTGGTGAGCTATCTCACTTTTCGCCCTTTATGTTAAATTGGCGATTAAGATACTTGAGACCCTTTGACTTGGGGAGACGGGTCAGTGGGGCATTGAGAATATGAAATGCGTCGAAAACATAGGTACTGCTCTGACCTGGTTAAAAAAATGGCGACGCCTGTTGTTAAGCTAGCTGCCGTGACCCTTGTGCGGAAGGCGCATGGGATCAGCGGCTTCCGATTGAAGCGTTGAGAATATTCGTTAGAAGGCAGTTGATCTTTGTAGACTCACAATTGCATTCTGAGTTGGCAGTTGATAGAAGACTGAGAATCCTATATGGGCTAAGTCATGGCCGACAAAGAACATTTGAAGGTTATTAATCAGGGTATCGAGGCTTGGGCGACTTGGCGGAAAAAGAACAGGCAGGCGAGCTATGATCTTAGCGGTGCTGGACTCGAAACATCTGATCTAAAGGGTGTCGACTTTGAAGCAGTCAACCTGAAGGTCGCCATTCTCAACAGGGCGGACCTCACGGGGGCTAATCTCAGAGGTGCGAATCTTACATTGGCCAAGCTTGAAGGGGCCCTGCTGACAAAAGCTGACCTGAGAAATGCGGACCTCACAGCAATTAGTATGGAGGGGGCTAACCTTACAGAGGCCAATCTTATTGGTGCCAGCATCGAAGGAACCGCCAACCTAAAAGAGGTAAATCTGACAGCGGCTGACCTTCAAGGTGCCAGCCTTACGGGAGTTGTACTTTCCAAGGGGAAACTTGAGAATGCTAGTTTAATCGGCACCAATCTCAGCAATGCTGACCTCCAACTTGCTAGCCTCAGGAAAGCCAATCTAAAGGGGGCAAACCTCGAAGGGGCAGTCCTGAAAGATGCCAATCTAGAAGGGGCTGACCTGAGAGGAACAAAGCTGACCGGTTGTGATCTTCGGTCAGCTTCTCTCAGTGGCGTGCTTGTAGACACGTCGACAATTCTCGACGTTGGTCAAGAGAAGACAACTAGGATGGAGAGATGCATTGTCGACTCATATGCGCTCAATACCATGCATGAATTTGGTGGCCTCTCCCCTGATCAACGCGCCGTCGTAGACATTAGGAATGATTTGGCTGATCTTCGAGCATCTTACAGCGGCCTGCGGCTTTGGATTCATATAATGGCCTTAGGGGCTTTCCTGTTGCCTTATGTTTGGTTCCTAGTAGTCAACTACACTACGGCCCGTTTTGCCGCGATCGACGGAGTAGAAACGATCGCGCTTTGGGAAGCGTTCGGCCGTTTCATCTGGAATGGAGGAAAAAACTGGAGATCTGGTTGGGAATTTGATTGGTCATTCGTGGCCTTTGTATTTCTGGCAATTTACAATTTCGGTAGAGGTGTTTTGCTTTGGCAGACGAATAAGCTCGAACACCGTGAGCAGATTACTAATCTTGCCACAAGGTTCTCGTTATCCGTTGAGCCATTGTGGCGGCGACTTATCAAGACCATGTCAGTACTGTTTTGGGTCGGACTCTTGATCCTGGCATTCAATACCTACCATTTCCTGTCGCAAAAAATTCCGTTGGGTTGACCTGGTCCCCAACTTCTCTCCGGTCAGAAGTAGAGTCCTTCGCTTGTTGGTAGGCTTCGGTGGGTGTTGCGCCACCAAAGGCTTGAGTGTGGTCAAAGGAACCAGCCGAGCCATGTTTGAGTGGTCTGAACGTACTGGCGTCAGGCTTCGGTTCATCGAACCTGGCAAGCCGGTGCAGAATGCCTTTGTCGAGAGCTTGAACGGCAAACTCCGTGACGAGTGCCTGAACCAGCATTGGTTTCAGTCACTGCGTCATGCTCGCGAGGAGATCGCTCGCTGGCGTGTCCACTACAATACCAAACGCCCACATTCCGGCCTAGGCTATCGTACACCTATGGAGGTCCTGACTACTCATGCCGCGTCAGCGCTCAAGCCTTTGGATGGCAACGCGCTGCCGCTGAACACTGCAACACCAATGGGGAATTTCAGACAAACCTGGCCCTCCTGATGAGTTTGCCAGTTGCAGTTTCTTGTCCCTTCGACTCCGTCAGTCGACAAACCATTCTAAATCCGCTGAGACAAATCTTAGGGGCCGTCAGAATGGCTGTAGGCGCATCTAACACTCGGAAACAAAACATGCGTGCGCGCTTCTGTCGATCTTCGAGTATTCGAAAACTAACAAAAATTTAAATAATTGAAGGTATTCAATCGAGTATCTCGGTGATCCAGAGCAGAGGGAATAGAATATGTTGCGGCGTCAGTTCGTTGCGGGAGTCGTGGCTTCGTTCTCTTTGCTAAGCGCTTCGCCCTTAAAGGCACTAACCAGCGGTCAGCTTGCCCGCAAATCATTGTTAAAAATTTCAAATACGACCAATGGCACGGAAACTGTGATCGGCATTGATGATCTCAGAAATATGCCGACGAGCAAGCTAACAACCACAACGCCATGGACTGATGGCACTATCGAGTTCGAAGGCGTCTATTTCAGGGATATTGTTGCCAGATTTGGCTCCGGTGCCAAAGTTGGCCGCGCCACGGCATTCAATGACTATCAGATCGATTTCGAGCTATCGGAAATCATGGCCAAGGATGGTTTTCTTGCCTTCAGCCGAGATGGCAAGCCCATGTCCCGACGAGATAAAGGCCCATTTTGGGTGGTGTTCCCCTGGACCGAGCGTCCCGAATTTGACACGCGATCCGTCCACGGCTTGTCGATTTGGCAACTGGTCGATCTTTCCTTTAACTGACTGAGTGCTTGCGGCTTCAGACGTTGCGTAACACCGCGATCATGAGGAACGCGCGAACCTTCGTTTATCTCATTTTATTCGTCGCGTTTGTCACTGCTGGCTTGGTCTCATGGCAACAACTTTCCGAACTTAGCCAGCGGCTCACAACAATAAGTGAGCTAACTCGTTTCGACGAATGGTCCTTGAACGAGCTCAACCAAGATGTGGCGCGGCTTGAAGCTGCGATCGCCTTTGCCGTCGTGATGCTGGATGAGCCAAGCTTCGAAAATCTGCTGGATCGGTTGGACATCGCCTGGAGCCGCATAACGCCGGTCACCAGTGGTGCCAAAGGAGGTTTGTTGCGGCAAACCAGCCAGCGCTTGCCGGGGTTGATTACTGAGCTGGAACATGCCCTGTCACGGGTTGACGAGCTGGTTCTGGCGGCAGACGGCTCACAACTCGATCGGCAATTTCTGATTCGCATCAGGGATATTCTAAGGCCGGTCAGGATTGAATTGAGTTCTGAAATATCGCGATTGCTCCAAGCTCAACTTGCCTCTCAAGATAGGAATATAAACGCAATCCGCGACTCGGTCCGATTGAACTGGCAGACCGTGATTTTCTGCATTGCTGCTGGAACGTTGTTGTTCAGCTTGATCGCGCTGGAAACGCGGAATGTCAAACGGGCCCGCAAGATTGCGCGTGCCAGTGAAGTACGCTTCAGAGCGTTTGCCCGTAGTTCGTCGGACTGGCTGTGGGAAACCGACGACAAGGGTATCTTGACCTACGTATCAGGCGGCGGTGCGACTTCGGCAAATTTAGATGTGGAAGCGTGGAAGGGAGAAACGTTCATAGGTCGGTGCATCCAAGCGCAGGCAAATGATCGCCCGGTGAATATGACATCGTTGTTCTCGAATGGTGAGTCGTGGCGCGATGTGATCGCAACGTTCGAATTCGATGATCGAAACCGTCGCTTTATGCGGCTTTCAGGAGAGCCGATTCGCGATCCGAAACTGGGAATCGTCGGATTTCGAGGATCGATGAGCGACATTACGGAGCAGGTCGAGCAGGATCAGCGAATCCGTTTCCTGGCGGAGCATGATGCCCTGACTGGATTGCCCAATCGCAATCGTCTCATGCTGGTGCTCGACGATCTCTTGTTGAAACTGAGTTCAACCCAGGCGGTTGAGGTCGGGAGAGACGTCGATCTGGGTCCAAGCAGTTATGTCGTTATGCTGATGGACTTGGACGGGTTCAAAGCGATCAATGATACATTCGGACACGATGTTGGTGATGCTTTGTTGATTGACGTATCTGATCGTCTTCAAAACATCGCGCCGCCGGAGGCGATTCTGGCTCGTTTAGGCGGTGACGAATTCTGCATGGTCGTTGGTGACACAGGTGAACGTGTTTTAACGGAACTTGCGGCGCGCCTTGTCGATGCAGTTCGCAGACCGAAAGTCATTCTTGGGCAAAAGATCTCCGTTGGCACAAGTATTGGAGCGGCACGGTTGCCAGCAGATGCCTCCGATGTCAGCGGCATTCTCAAGGCAGCGGATTTGGCGCTCTATCGGGCCAAATCGAGCAATCGAGGTCAGTTAGTAACGTTTCGCAAAGAATTCTCCAATGTGCTCCAACGTCGAACGCGGATAGAGCAGGCGTTAAGGGGTGCGATCGCTGAACGACGTTTGCGATTAGCGTATCAACCTATTTTTCGAGTCGAAAGTCGATCGATCGTCGGCGCAGAGGCTTTGGTTCGATGGCATGATGACGAGTTTGGGTGGGTATCGCCTGCCGAGTTCATTTCAATTTCGGAGGAAACAGGACTGATTCTGCCGCTTGGCGAACGGGTTCTTGAAGAGGGAATCCGGGTGGCAAGCGAATGGCCGGAGGAATTGTTTGTTTCGATCAACATTTCCCCCGCCCAGTTTCAACACGGGAACTTGACCAACAAGATTTCTAGAATTGTCAAACGGTATGGATTTCCCCCTGAACGGCTTCAGATTGAAATTACTGAAGGACTACTGGTCACCTTTGATGAGCATCGGGAAGCGCTGACCAGCCTCGTCGATTTGGGATGTCGACTTGCTATTGATGATTTCGGCACCGGCTATTCGTCTCTTGCCTATCTGAACCGATTGCCCATCCACCATGTCAAGATCGATGGTCGGTTTGTGCGCTATGTCGATGATGATCCTTCTGACAGAACCGTCGCTTCGGCTATGCTAGCCATGTTTGCCGAACTTGGTATGTCGGTCACGGCTGAATGTGTTGAAACTGAAAGCCAACTCTCGTTCGTCAAAGCGCGTGGCTGTGAATTTGCTCAAGGCTATCTTGTCGCAAAGCCTATGTCGGCCTCTGACTTTAAGACGTTTATCATCGATCAAGGGATTGAGGCCATGGCGAACGAAAGGGCTCGTACTCTGGCATTCTAGCGAGATAGCAGCGCCAGCGTCGACCTTATGGCCGTCAATTTTCGATGCTCGAAAGAGGCCTGCGTTAGCTCTGTTTCTTACAGCTGATTCACAACATGGTGTTCGTTCTTTACGTCGTGCGCTCGGAGCCCGTTCCTGCTCCAGTACTTGTTCGAGCGGGTCAGCAGGGGTTTGATTTTTATCAACGAACATAATGGGCGATGCCTTATCAACGATAGGCTTGAATTCATCGAGATAGGCCATGGCTGCGACGAACAAAGACGACCTCACACTGTTGGCACGAAAGGAGTTCGAGAAACTCTCTGCTTTGCTTGACCGAGTGCCAGACGATTTTGCGGTTGCGAAAGATGACGAAATGACATCAGTCAAAGATGTTATTGGGCACAGGGCCCATTGGATCGATCTTTTCCTGGGTTGGTATGCCGACGGACAAGATGGCAAGCCCGTATATTTCCCTGCAAAAGGCTATAAGTGGAATGAACTGAAGCAATACAATGCAGCTTTGCGAGAGCAACAGTCTGATCTTAGTTGGGATGAAGTAAAAGCACTACTTGGCAGCGCTTATAGAAGGCTTATGACTTTCATTGACGCTCATTCGAACCAAGAACTCTACGGGACGCCGATGAAGGGCGCTAATAATGATTGGACATCAGGGCGATGGGCTGAAGCTGCTGGACCAAGTCATTTTCGATCGGCTTCGAAATACATTCGAATGCGGCTCCGGCAGATGAAGTAGCTCTCTAACCATTTGGTAAGCTATGATTGTTATGTCTGCCCGACTTAGCCATCAGCTTCCAACGTAATAGCGGGCGCGCGCGGCGTTCATCGGCTACATTGATGTCGGGAAGTGCTGTTCACGGCGTTTCGCAAGGCTGCGAGTAAGATTGCAGACACGTCCGTTCGTTCCCATAACAGGCTGAGCAAACATTCGGAGTCTTAGGAGTCTGACATGCTTCAAACTACCCGACGTGTTGTCCTCGCTGGCGCCCTGGCACTTGCAGCTACGCCTGCACTCGCCAAGGACCCCGTCTATACCTCGATTTTCTCGAACACTGCGGTATCTGGCTATGATCCCGTGGCTTACTTCACGGAAGGCAAACCGGTGAAGGGCAGCAGCGATTTTACCACGGACTACGATGGCGCCACGTGGCGCTTCGCATCTGCTGCTAATCGTGATGCATTTCGCCAAGACCCCGAACGATTTGCCCCTCAATATGGTGGATATTGTGCCTGGGCGGTATCGCAGGGATACACCGCATCAACGGACCCGGAAGCTTGGAAGATCGTCGATAACAAGCTTTACTTGAACTATTCGAAAAACGTTCAGGAGAAATGGGAGCAGAACATCCCGGGCAATATCGAAAAAGGTGATGCGAACTGGCCAAGTGTGCTGAACTGACGAGGTTGGATAGGGTCAGGAAATGGCGATAAGCATGGGCTTAGTGGGCATGACAAACTGAAACGTCTGTCACTACTAAAGTGGTGGCGAAGCCCCCGACTCGGTCGAGTAATACACTCGTTCAGGCGTTGTTCAGGTCACTGCCTCTATCCTTGCATCGGAAGGATTTGAATTTGGCACCTTCGATAGATCTTGGGCACATTCAAATGAGGAATCTGCACGATGCAAATCAATGGAAATCTGAGCTCTGAAGCAGCGAAAACGACGAATGAGGGCCGCCCCAATGGAGCGGCGCGTGGGACTTCCGAGCTAGATGAGAAATGGTCAGATGCTCTTGCATCAGCGAAGCCGACGACAACGACGGGGTCGTCGGGGCCCGATCCGGATCAGGCAACGACGACCGGGCTCGTAAAATGGGTTGATAAGCCCTCAACCTGGTGATTCAACGACGAACTATGTCTACTCGGGCCAAGAGTTTTTCTAAAGGCTCCGTGACCACAACCTGAAGCCTGGACCATCGAAAATTGAGAGCTTTGCGTATTTCTTCGACACCAGGCTGAGTGCTGGCGCCCAAGGCACGTCAGTTAGGCTTCATGTCGATTGGCGAAAAGCTCCCATGCGAAGCGGGCGCGCACGCCGATGTCGAGGAACGGGCGGGGCGGGAGCGGGTTGGGCTCGCCCAAGGACTGCATGTCCTCGATGAGTGGGTTTTCGCGTTCAGTCGCCATGTCGGCGGCGAGAATGCCGCCAAACGTGCCCTTGGTGACGCCGACGGCGTTCTGGCAAACTGCGGACCAGACGTTCGAGCGAAGCTGGCCGAAGCCTGGCGCACTGTTTCGGGAAAGGCAGACCACGCCGCTCCAGGTGTGCTCCATCTCAACATCCGGAAGCATGGGAAAGCGCACGTCGAACAGACGCTTATGACGGCGTTTGATCTCAGCCTGCTGGGTCGGCGTGACAATCTGGCTCGGGCAATATTCCAGCCCCTGACGCACGACGATCCGGTGATCATTGGTGTAGCGCATGGTGATCCCTGCGAAGGCGTTAGCGGGAGTCATGCCCCAGGGTTCCTCAACACCATACGCATCACGCTCCGCCTCGGTCAGCTGACGGGTCAGGCTGGCGTGGGCAGCAAGATGCATGAAACGCTTGGGGAAAAAACCGAACTGCTCGGCATAGCCATTCGCCGACATGATCATCCGTGGAGCTCGAATGCTGCCGGCCCCAGAGGTAAGCTGCACGCCATTTTCGAAGGTCGCCTCGGTCACAGGCGAGTTTTCATAAAGGGTGACGTTGTCCGGCAAGCTATCGGCGAGGCCACGGGTGAGGGCGGCAGGGTTCATCAGGGCGCCGCCCGGTGTATAGATGGCGGCCGTGAAATGCGGGGAGCCCAGCTTGGGGCCTAGCGCTTCCTTATCGACCCACTCAAACGGCTCGCCGAGCGCCTCGAGCTCCTTGGCGAAGGGTTCGAGCACTTCCTTCACGCCTCGCGGCGAGACCGCAGTGTGGTACTTGCCATCAAGGGACCATTCGCAGGCGATGCCATTCGCCTCGACCGTCTCTTGCAAGTGGTCGATCGCGAATCGCGCAAGACGCATGAAGCGATGGGAGCCCTCGAGTTCGTCCAAGGATGAGCCGACATTGTGCGGGAGGTCGATGGCGAAGCCGGAATTGCGACCGGACGCGTTCTCGCCGGCCTCGCCGGCATCGATCAGCGCGACGGTTTCGTCGGGGCGGTTTTCCGCAAGCCGTCGTGCCGCGGCGAGCCCCGCATAGCCGGCGCCTAGCACTACCCAGTCGGCAGCAACATGGCCTTCGAGCGCCGCGTTCGGCGTGCGCTTCGGCAGGATGGCACTCCAGCCATTGGTACGATCGTTCGATGGCAGACGGTCGATCTTCATGTGACCTCCTCCGCCCAGTTCGCGGGGTGGATGGCGTAGAAAACCAGCGCATTGTCGGCGATGTATGTGAGATCGGTGCCTTTCGGCAGCCAGATACAGTCTTTCGGCCCAGCCTCTAGATCGCCATCGGTTGTACGCACAATCACCTGTCCCTCCAAAACCAATAGCACTTCGTCATAGCGCACGGTCCAGGGTATGGCGGCGTTGGTGAAACGGGCCAGGCCTGTGCCGAGCATTGTGTGATCGTTGCTACCGGTGATTTCGGCGATGGCAGCCTGATCGCCATAGGCAAAACGCGGCCTGAAATTGAGCGTCTCAAAGGCGACTTTTCGCGCGTTGGCCTTGTTGTTTTCTACCATGGAGGCCCCCGGGTGCACCCTTCTGATTGACCGCAAGAATACAGAGCTGTACGCTTCCATGCAACCATGTTTGGAAAATGCCATGATCAAACTCCTTTCGACCAAGGATCGCCCCAAGCGTGCGCCACAGCTTCAGCGCGATGACTGGATCGCCGCTGGCCTTGAGGAGCTGGTCGTCTCGGGCATCGAGGCCGTGCAGATCACGGTTTTGGCCAAGCGACTGAAGGTCACGCGCGGCAGCTTTTACTGGCACTTCGACAACCGAGAGGCGCTGCTGGAGGCGTTGCTGGAGGAATGGCGGGCACGGAATTCCGGCGTCATGCTGGAGGCACTCGATCAGGCGACAACCCTTGAGAACGGTATTCTCGAGCTCTTCGCTATTTGGATTGACCATGTGCGTTTCGATCCCCGTCTCGATCAGGCCGTTCGCGATTGGGCAAGACGCGACGATGCGTTGCGGAGCGTCGTGCAAAAGGAGGATGAGAGTCGCGTTCTAGCGATCGCCGCCTTTTTTGAACGGCAGGCGTTCGAGCCAACCGAAGCCTTCATCCGCGCGCGCGTCATCTATTTCACCCAGCTTAGCTACTACGCGCTCGGCATCGATGAGCCACTGCTCGAACGGATGAGTTATCTGGGCGCCTATTTCCGTAGCTTTACCGGATGCGACATCGATGCTGCCGCTGCAGAGGCCTTTCGGCAGCGCGCGCTTGCTGGGCGGGCGGCATGAGTGGGCGGCGCGGTGGCGGACGCGAGGGACGGGCCGCCAGGCGCAAGGCAGCGGCGAGTGCCACCTTCGATTATGCCTGGCGGAACTGGGTGAATCCTTATCCACCCGTCGAACAATTCAGCGCCGACCAGATCGAGGCGATCCATCAGGCCTCGCTTCGCGTGCTCAAAGAGACGGGTATCCGCGTCCTGAGCGATGAGGCTCAGACCATCTACCGTCAGGCCGGTATGAATGTCGGCGATGAAGGCCGCGTACGCTTTGATCCTGAGCATCTGATGGCGTTGGTCAAAGCCGCCCCAGCCAAGGTCACGCTTCGCGCCCGCGGACCGGAGCGCGATGTGACGATCGGCCATCAGCACGTTGGTGTGTGCACCACGGGCGGTACGCCAAATTTTTCCGATCTCGACCAGGGGCGCCGTCCAGGTACGCTCCAATCCCTGGGGGATTTCTGTCGCCTCGCGCAAAGCTTCGATGTGATTCACATTATTGGCCCGTTCGTCGAGCCGCAGGACATCCCAACTCATCTTCGACATCTGGAGATGACGCGCACGGTGCTGACCCTGACTGACAAGGTGCCGTTCGTGTTCTTCAGAGGTACCGAAGCTGTTGCCGATGCGTTTGAGATCATTCGGATTGCCCTCGGACTAAGCGACGACGAATTCCGGAACACACCGTGTTGCTATTCGGTGGCGAACTCCAATTCGCCGCTTCAACTTGATCTCTTGATGTGTCGCGGGATCATCGATGCGGCCCAGGCCGGACAGCTCATGGTGTTGACCCCATTCACCCTTGCGGGCGCCATGGCGCCGGTGACGCTTGCAGGCGCATTGGTCCTGCAAAACGCCGAGGCGCTTGCTGGATTAGCGCTGGCTCAAATCGTCCGGCCAGGTGCACCGGTCTGCTATGGCAGCTTCACCAGCAATGTTGACATGAAAAGCGGCTCGCCGGCCTTCGGCACACCGGAATACACCAAAGCCGCTTTCGCTTCGGGCCAACTTGCGCGGCGCTACAATCTGCCACTTCGCTCGTCGGGCGTAACTGCCTCAAACGCCCCGGACGCACAAGCGGCCTATGAGATGGAGATGGCCCTTTGGGGCGCTCTGATGGGAGGTACGAACCTCCTCTTGCATGGCGCGGGCTGGCTCGAAGGAGGACTGACGGCCTCGGCAGAAAAGTTCATTATGGACATCGAGATGCTGCAGATGTTTGCGGAGCTGTTCAAGCCGGTCGAGACCAGCGAGGCGGCGCTTGGGGTCGACGCTATCGCCGAGGTCGGACCAGGTGGTCATTTTTTTGGCACGGCGCATACGCTTGAGCGATTCGAGACGGCTTTCTATTCGCCCCTTCTCTCTGATTGGCGCAATTTTGAGACCTGGCGCGATGACGGCAGCCTGGATGCAACCAAGCGGGCAAATAGCATCTACAAGGAAACCGTCGCCGCCCATCAACCTCCACCTCTCGATCCGGCGCGGTTGGATGAGATCAACGCCTTCATCGATAGGCGCACAGCAGAAGGCGGAGCCAATATCGAGCGATAAAGGCGGCTCCAGGGATCTGCTAAAGTCTAGCAATGATCATCCCTGTTCATTCGGCCGGGGCCGTGCCGCGCTGCCGGTCGACCCTATCGGTAACGTTCCCAGGGCAGGTGCACTGATCTAGAGAATTGTCGCATCGTCAGCACACTTTGGATCTGAACGCCTGGGCCTGAGACGTCCATGCATATCTCGACGCGGGCGTCAGTTCGTCGTACGTCAAAGTTCGTTCTCGTCACCAAGACATCAGCACGTGGAGTCTTAGCAGCATGACGCGCAAGGCATTCGTCACTGGAGGCAATCGCGGTATTGGCCTTGCTATTGCCAAAGGGCTTGCCGATCAGGGGCTCGATGTTTGGATCGGCAGCCGGGATCTGGATGCGGGCCATCAGGCCGCCGATCCGATCGGCGTTCGGGCCGTGCAGCTCGACCTTGAGGATAAGCGTTCCATCAGCGAGGCCATCGGTCGGATCGGTGCGCTCGATGTGCTGGTCAATAATGCCGGCGTCCTCTTCGAGGATCGTTTTCTCGGCGCTCCCTCGGCTTTCGAGACTTCCATGCGTGTGATGGTCGAAGCTCCCTATGATCTGATCAATGGCCTGGCACCTGGCATGATCGAGCGAGGCTTTGGGCGCATCGTCAATGTCTCGTCGGGTTGGGGGGCATTTTCAGAAGGTCTCGGCGGGCCAGGCGCGTATGGCATCGCCAAGGCAGCGCTCAACGCTTTGACGCTTAAGGTTTCAAAGGAACTGCCGAGAACCGTCAAGATCAACGCCATGTGTCCGGGCTGGGTGCGGACTCGCATGGGTGGTGCTGGCGCGACACGGTCACCGGAGGAGGGGGCAGATACGGCGATTTGGCTTGCAATGTTGCCAGAAAACGGACCGACTGGCGGCTTCTTTCGGGATCGTAAGGCGATCGACTGGTAAGACTGTCATCGTCGGCGACTGGTCACTCCGTGTCAGAGAAGGGATCGTTGCTTTCGTTTGCGTACCTCAACCGGCATTGCGAACGATGGCCTCAATACGACCACCGATGCGGGCTAAGGTTTTTCGATATCAGCAATGGGATTAAAAGTTGTGACAATGGAACATTAAACAACTTTTGGTTAATATTGTAATGGCTTCTTGTTTATTTCGTATTTATAGTCTATTCAGCTGGCTAAACTTTTGCCTCTATAAGTTGATAAATGTCGAGCATGACTTTGCCTGCCTATCCGCATGCTGATGTCATCACTCACCAGCAGAATGGACCAAATGCGAAAGTAGCTGTTGTCGATCAAGACGGTACCATCGTCTCGGTCAATGAAGCTTGGCGACTTTCGGCAGTCGAGAACGGCTATATCGCCGAGGGTCATGGTGTGGGTGTCAATTACCTGAAGCTTTGCGATCTTGCGGACGGTCCGGATGCCGATTACGCGCATCAAGCGGCCATGGCAGTACGCTCCGTGCTTTCGGGTGACATCGGCATACAGACATTCGAATATGTCTGTGCATCGGTCGATCAGGAACAGTGGGCCATGTTTGTCGCAAGTCCGTTACCATCAAATTGGTCATCGGGGGCCGTGATCGCGCATGTCGACATCACGACGACGAAGGATGTCGGGCAAGTGCTCAAACGAAGCGAAGAGCGCCTTCGTCAGCAACTCAACGCCTTACCCATTCTGATCGCCTATCTCGACAAAAATCAACGATATCAGCTCAATAACGATGCCTACGAAGCATGGTTTGGCGTTTCGAATGGCGAGTTACTTGGGAAGAGAATTCCGGATGTCATTGGTGAGGTCGCCTATCGAGACCTTTGTCCGCATATCGAAGCCTGTCTTTCGGGCAAAGCCGTAGAGTTCGAAATGCCGTTGTCCGCCGGTCGTCATCAAAGCGTCTATGTGCGCGGCAACTATGTTCCAGACGTCGATGCTTCCGGTGTGGTGCGGGGGATGTTCGCATTTGTGCAGGACATCACGAAAGAGCGAGCTTTAGCAGTTCGTGTCGAGCACCAATCGATGCACGATGCCCTGACAGGCCTGCCCAACCGTTCGCAGTTGCAACAGCGAGTGAAGTCACTTGCGGCACTGGAGGCGGGCAGAGAGGCATATGGGTCATTGATGATCCTTGATCTCGATCACTTCAAAGACATTAACGATACGCTGGGCCATTTTCTGGGCGACAAACTTCTATGCGCTGTGGCGCGGCGTCTCATCGAAACCACAACCGAGCATGATATCGTCGCACGTCTCGGTGGCGATGAATTCGCCGTTGTCAGGTCAGCAGCAGCGATCGGCTCGAGTTGTCCGTCCTGGGCCAAGCGCATGATTGAGCAACTGGAAGCGCCCTTTCTCATTGAAGGGCACGAGCTTCACATCAGCGCGAGCATTGGTATTGCGCCATTTCGTGGCCGGATCGACGACTTCGGCCAGTTGCTTAAGCAAGCCGACCTTGCTCTTTATAGCGCCAAAGCAGGAGGCCGAGGGCGTTGTTGCGTATTTGCAGACAAGATGTGGACCGATCTGATGCGTCGGCAGCGGATGCTGCAATCTTTACGCGAGGCCATCAATACCGATCAGATGTCGATCCACTACCAGCCACAAGTTGATCTCAAGACTGGTGCCTTGAATTCGGTCGAAGCCCTAGCGCGTTGGTGTCACCCGACGTGCGGTGAGATTGAACCGAAAACATTCATACCGGTTGCCGAGTCGAGCGGTCTCATTGGTACTCTCGGCGCCTGGATCATGCACAAAGCAGCTCGAGAAGCCATGGACTGGCAAGAAGCTGGGCATCGTTTCACGGTGTCCGTCAATGTATCACCCATGCAAATCAAACAACCGGCATTCCTTGATCAGGTCCGGCAGGTCATCGATCTCGGTGTGCAACCTGGTTGGCTTGAGTTCGAGATAACCGAAGCCGTGCTCGTTGAGACGGATCGGCGGGATAGTCGTGTTCTTCAAGAGGTCGTTGATCTTGGCATTCACCTCGCCATTGATGATTTTGGTTCAGGCTATTCCTCGCTCGCCTATTTGAAGCGACTTCCGGTCGATAAGATCAAAATTGAACAGTCCTTTGTCCGCGATATTGGCGTCGATTCTGATGACGAGGCCATCATCAAGGCCATTATTACGCTTGGGCACGCGTTGGGTAAGCGTGTGGTCGCGGAAGGCGTTGAGACGAAGGCACAAGCCGCTTTCCTTCGGGACCATGGATGTGATGATGCTCAGGGCTTCTACTTCGCTCGACCGCTTTGTAAGGACGGCCTTGATGGTTGGCTCGATCAAAGTCAGTGGCGATCAATGGGTGGCACACGATAGCTTGGATATCATGAGGAACTAAGGTTTCCAGATACCCAGATCGCGCTCCACGACGTCACTCAGCTCAAGCTTTCTACCCAAGCACCTATACGTTGCTGATCACGCATCAAAGGATCGATGTGATCCATCCTAATCAAATCCCTCACGACTTCTGACCCAACGACCTGCAAAGCAGGATCGAGCGCCACACGTTGCATGTTGGATATGAACGTCAGCGGCGCTGCGCTGGTGACTGGCAAGACTGGATCTTGCCATCGCAACACTGTCCTTCTTTCCCGTGACAAGAATGCGGACTTCTTCGTCATCGGCTTCTATGATCTTGACGACAACTCTCGTAATGAATGGCAGCCCAATAGGGCATGCGGAGGCTAGATCATGTCGATCGAAATCTGGACCCTTTATGTCGCAACCGTCCTTGCGTTGATGAGCACACCAGGGCCAAGCCAACTCCTTGTGCTCACCAACAGCGGGGTTCATGGATTCCGCAGATCACTCGCGACGGCAGCTGGCGACCTATCGGCGAATGCCCTCCAAATGCTGGCCGCTGGATTGGGCCTCGCCGCGTTGATCGCTGCATCCTCCGTCGCTCTTGCGGTCATCAAATGGGCGGGCGTTGCCTATCTGATTTGGCTGGGTGTCCGAATGATCCGGCAGGCAAAGCCAGATGATCCCGCATTCAGAGGGCAACGGACGAAAACCCCACTTCGTCGTCTGTGGATGCAAGGCTTTTTGACATCGGCCGCCAATCCTAAGGCCGTCGTATTCTTCGCGGCCCTATTCCCGCAGTTTATATCAGTGGATAGCCTCTTCTGGCCCCAGTTTCTGATTTTGTCGGTCACCTATATCGTCCTCGACGGGCTTTTTCTGTCAGCCTATGGACTTGCCTCGAGCTGGATCGTGCAACGTTTCAGGGGAACCGCGCGGGTCTGGATTGAACGTGTTGGAGGTAGTTTCATGATCGGTGCGGCGCTTCTCCTTGGCCTGAAGTCGATCTCTCGACAATAGGCGTGACCTAGCTTTGCAATCACAGCCGATGCGGCTCAGTACGTCCTCTTTACGGCGTCTTGTCGAATGCCGGCGGCTTCAGTAGCACAAAACCGTGTCAGCCTCAGCCGCAAGCTTTACCAAGACATCAGGCATCGCGAAGCTTGCTGGGTGGTCGGAGAGTAGGCTCTCGTCATAGCCTCGTGCTTTGGCAGACATGCCCGAAAGAAAAAATGTACCGCCGCCCGCCTTGATGGCGTTCACGTGATCACCAACCTTGCCGGTGCCGATCCCCTCAACATCCGCCAGTGCGTCAGGAGATAAGAGGTGAACGCCGTCTCCAGCAAGGAAAAGATCGACATGGTGTCCTTCCTTAATTGCTGTCGCGGCCACCAAAAACCCCAAGGCAGCTTTTGTCGGGTTTTCAGGTCCAGTGTGGATATGGATAAGAAACTTGGCCATGCCGATGCTCCTTTTGGTGTAATTGGCGACACTTTTATTTCTTCGATAGCAGAAATCATCGCTCTTGATGGCGTCAAGCCGTTCCAAGGTGGATGATGTGTTCGGTCTAGAGCACTTCCGTCAAGTGACAGAACAGACGGTTTGTTGGGCCAATCAATGAAGGAATGTCGATTGGATCGCCAGGAATTCTTCACGTCATATGAGAGGGTCAAAGACACTGTCATCAGCTGTTTGCCCTACCTTACCTTGACGGTCGTAAGCCTCTCTTGCGCAGCTGGACGATAGGGTTAGTTTGAAGACAAACTGAGAGGGATAGCGACAGTTATGCTGCTCACTTTCGCTGTTTCAGGCTACCGCTCGTTGCGGCATCTCGTGCTGCCGCTTTCGCAAGTCAATGTGGTCACTGGTGCCAATGGCAGTGGCAAGTCCAGTCTCTATCGTGCGATTCGAATGTTGGCCGATGTTGCGCAGGGACGGGCGATAGGTTCTCTTGCCCGCGAAGGTGGTTTGCCATCGACCCTATGGGCTGGACCAGAGGCCTTCTCCCGCGAGATGAAGGCTGGTTCAGCACCGATCCAAGGTGCGAGTCGGCGCAACAACGTTGTGGGTTTGAAGCTCGGCTTTGCCGATGAAGATTTCGGCTATGCAATTGATCTAGGGATGCCCGTCGCTGTTCCACGCTCTTATTTCAATCTCGACCCTGAAATCAAGGCTGAGGCGGTTTGGGCTGGTCCCGTCTTGCGAGGCAGTAACGTGCTTGCAGCGCGAACAGGCCCGGCTGTGAAGGTGCTCGAGGAAAGCGGCTCGAGGTCTCATGTCATCACGAACCTTCAGGGCTTTGACAGCATGATGACTCATGTGGTCGATCCGCGCCGAACACCTGAGGTTTTGACGCTTCGCGAGCGGATGCGTCGCTGGCGGTTCTATGATCATTTGCGTACCGACCAAGACTCGCCTGCACGCCGTGCGCAGCTTGGAACGCGAACGCCCGTGCTCGCGTCTGACGGCGCGGATCTAGCCGCTGCCTTACAGACCTTGCGGGAGATCGGCGATGAGCCTGCCTTGGATGCAGCGATTGAGGATGCCTTTCCTGGCAGTAGGGTCGAAGTGGCCATCCAAGACGGATTGTTTGATGTCACCATGCACCAGCATGGCCTGCTACGTCCGCTACGGTCGGCTGAGCTTTCCGATGGCACCCTGCGCTATCTTTTGCTGGTTACGGCTCTCCTAACACCAAGACCGCCACCGCTCCTGGTACTGAATGAACCTGAGACCAGCCTTCATCCAAGCTTGCTTCAGCCCCTGGCGCGACTCATCGTCAAAGCGGCCGAGCAGTCACAGATCATTGTGGTGTCCCATGCGGGAGCGCTGGTTGATGAGCTTGCATCAAAAGACGACAGTACCGTTTTCGAATTGAAAAAAGAACTTGGCGAGACCATCGTCGACGTGCCGGAACCTCCGGCGTGGTCCTGGCCACCGAGGTAGCCTGGGCAGCATGCCCTTGTCGCCTTCTAGCAGGTCAGGATCGAGACCGGAATGACGTCATCCACCGTACGAGGAAATCAAAGCCCTTCGGCCTGCTTAGATTGGAGAAGGTTCGAGCCGAGTTTTGGCAAAGTTCTGGGGCGGTGATCTTCACAAAAATGTCCAAAAGAAATTGGGGCTGTACCCTATGATCGCGCATTATCTTTTGACGCTCTGAATGCAGGCGAGTTGCGTCGCCCTAGTGAACAAACAGATCCAGTTCCTGGGATGCCGATCAGTAGGCCCGCAATCGTCTCGGCCTTACAGCGCTCTCTTTTGGCTTCGAAGTGAATGTTGCGGCGTCACATAGGAAAAACTCACGCTCGATCGCATAAGAATCATGCGGTAACAGATCAAGAAGCTTGCCAGACGTGTTTACTCAAGCTCCTTTAGCCGCGACCGAATGAGAAAGGATGGCATGATGTCGATCAATGAAGCCGAGTTGGCTCAGGCCCGTACTGCTTGGGGGGACGCGCTCATTGCTATTGCCAAAGCTTATGAGGCGCAGGGGATTGAGGGCGCTCGTGCCGTCGCTGAAAGCGTGCTTGATACCGCTTACGGCTACAATCTCGGTCCAGTTTTGTTTAAGCCAACCTTGGCGAGTGGTGAAAAAACATTTCGTCCAACGCGGCAGGGCGCCCTGTCTTACTTCGTCGGCCATGATCCGGAATATCCATTGGACAGCGGATTTGGGATCAAAGGATGGCGCGACGTTCAATCGAAAACGGCCGCGCACTTTATCGATGGCGATGTCGCTATGTGGATGGGGTGGGTGACCATGACCGATAAGGAAAGCCAGATCACCAGAGTCGATAAGAGCTGGGGATACAAGAAAGACGCTGAGGGAAGGTTGCGCATCGTGTTGCATCATTCGTCATTGCCATATCGACCGTAATATAGAATGGCGTCTTACGAGATTCGTCCCCTGAAGGTTTGTAAGGGCTCAAAGCATCTGCTTGATGTTCTGTCGGACTTCGTGGGGCATCTGCTAGGCGAGCCGTATGCGTTGGTGTAACGGCCCTACATTGTCGCGCTTTGAGGGCCTCGGCGAATAGTCTGTCTCTTCGGCAATCCTGTTAACTTAAGGGTTAGCGCGCCAACTATAGTACATCAAACAACTGGCATAAGTGATCACGAACCTGCACGATATGAGCGATCCCAGCGCTATGCTGTAGTTTGCCAATTTTGCGATCTTTCTGCGGGCTGCCTCAAACGGCGATGGCTTCAACAACACGCTCATCATGGAGTGCAAGAGACATGGATGTTTGCAATCCGCTCATGTCTTCATCTTAGGCTGGACTCAGCCGACTCCCGACACGACGCCAAGCTCCCCCGGTAGATCACAAGTTGATGATTTGATCGGGCTGAGCCGACACCAATGCGACGCCGAGTTGCGGGAAACGGCCGGCTTGAACACCTTTAACCACATCTTTCGGGGCCACGTTGCCCTTGCGGCCTTGGTGCAGGCATCTTTCGGCCAGAATACGCCGCAGCGCACATTGATTTCACGTCATGAGATGAGATCCTTCTCGGCCGCAATTCGAGCGAGGCGTTCTCCGATCGTGTGTCGCCTTTTCGCAGCTTGTAGAGATTGTCGTTGACGAAGAACATTCCAAGAACCTGTGCTACGTGATAAGCATCCTTGAACCGAGCTCAAGTCATTGTGGTGAGCTTCTATGTTGCTGCCATATCCGAGGCGAAGAGGTCTGCGGCCTTCATCTGGTGTTCGTTGAGCCAATGAAACTCCCTGTTGAACTGATCCCTTAATGCGAGTCTCGCTTGTTACCGATGGGCGCAGCTGGCGGGATTGATGACAGGCAACTATCCGTTACCGCAATAGCACAAACTGCGTGGATCTCCACCTCGAGACGCATATGGGAAGAGCTCACTTTGCCGACGAAGCTTGTAAGACTCTCAATCAGGTCTTGCGCAACATTCCCGTCGATCGATCTGGGGGCGACATCGATGGAAGGGAAGAAAACGTGCCGGCAATAGGCACGCGGAGTCACCCTTGTCTATCCGCCGATCTCCCACTTTACATTGCAATCTTCATACGCCAAATGAAGTAATGTTATAACGTAACATAAAGGATCATTCATGACCAATCTCGAGTTTCATAGGCGGCGCTCGGTGGAGCAAGTGGAGGTAGGGTTTGAATTAGCGCCGAAGTTCGATGCCGACGGCCTTATCCCCTGTGTAACCAGCGATGCGCAGTCGGGCGAGGTATTGATGCTCGGTTGGATGAATGCAGAGGCGCTGCGATTGACCATCGAGACAGGTGAGGCCCATTACTTTAGCCGCTCTCGACAGGCGCTCTGGCACAAGGGGGCCACGTCAGGCCTCGTGCAAAGTGTCGTCGAGGCACGGATCGATGACGACCAGGACGCGATCTGGCTGCGGGTCAAGGTTGCTGGATCGGGCGCGTCCTGCCATGTGGGATACCGATCGTGCTTTTACCGCGCCGTGCCTGTGGGCCCCAAAGCTGGCCAGGCCCTAACTTTCGTGGAACGGGAGAGAACTTTCGATCCGCAGGAGCTCTATGGCAATGCCCCCAATCCGACACAGCTCTGAAGACCTGTTGTGGATGCGGCATGCGCTCGATCTCGCGCAGCAAATGCGCGGCCATGTCTGGCCAAACCCGCCAGTCGGCTGTGTGATCGTTAAGGACCGTGTCGCTGTCGCTCAAGCCACCACACATGCCGGCGGACGCCCCCATGCAGAGCGTAAAGCGTTGGATGAGGCGGGGGCTAGTGCGAAAGGTGCCACGCTTTATGTGACGTTGGAGCCCTGCTGTCATTGGGGGAAGACGCCACCTTGCGCCGACGCAATTGTTGATGCCGGTATCGCCTGCGTTGTCGCTGCTATTCGTGATCCCGATCCACGGGTAAATGGCGGGGGCTTTGCAAAGTTGAGAAATTCCGGGGTGATCGTGAGCGTCGGCGCATGCGCGGACCAGGCGAAACAGCTGATGTCTGGCTTTTTTCACCGGATCCGGCATGGCGTCCCCGAAGTCATCGTTGTGGACGGGCCCCATGCTGCGTTTCCAGCTGGGGTTGACGCGCTGATTGTGTCGTCGCAGCAAGGACCGCGCCTTATCACGGGGCGAGGGGAAATCGATCTCTCCGGAATGGAGCGACATCATCTTCTTGCTCGAATGGGTGAGTTGGGACTCACATCCATTGCTGTGTCTCGGCACGATCCGCTCCGGATGATCCTCTCGTCATCACCAGGTGTCGACTCCAATACCCTGCATAGCTCGACGGCTGTACGCTCTTGCGCCACTCGAGATGTTGAAGCCTTTCCGCCGTCGCGGGAGAAGCGGTGATCTAAGGCCATTCACTTCGTGACACATCTCAAGCTTTCCAGCCAATACAGCGTGTTGAGCACCGCAATAGAGATTATTGGGAGATCGGGACGCAAGGCTAGGTGTCCGTCCGTAGTACGATCTCTAGAGATCCAGGACACGGAGGACATGTGACGTAGGTAGAAGTTGTCATGCACACGCAGGTAGGATCGTCCCTGGATCAGATATTCGCTGCCTTGCCCATGAGCCGCATTCGAATCGGAGTACCCAAGTCTCCGGAGCGGACATTGCACGTTTGTGCTAGAAATCACACATGGCGTTCCAGGGAGGTAACCTATGGCAATCCAGGATGAGACGATCGGCTTCATCGGCCTCGGCGCGATGGGCAAGGGGATGGCGTCGAATTGTGTCAAAAAGGGCTTCAAGCTTGTCGTCTATGACATTCGCCCGGAGCCGGTTACGGACCTTACCGCACTCGGTGCCAGCAACGCCCAATCGGTTCGGGAGCTAGCAGCGCGGTGCAGCACCATTATCACGGTCTTACCTACTGGCCGCGAGGTGGATGAGGTTGTCATGGGATCTGAAGGCATCTTTGCACATGCCCAGCAGGACACCTTAGTGGTGGATCTTTCCACCATTGATCCCGAGACGACCGACAAGTTGCACGACATGGCCAAGGCCGCTGGGTTTCGGGCACTGGATGCTCCGATTGGTCGGCTGGCGTGGCATGCCGACCGCGGTGAAAGTCTCTTCATGGTTGGCGGCGCGCACGAGGACTTTGATGGGGTTCGACCGTTGCTCGAAGCGATGGGCACCACTATTCATTATTGCGGAGAGGGTGGCACGGGGACCCGGACCAAGCTGGTCAATAACTACCTCGCCATCATCCTTTGTCAGTTGAACGCCGAGGCCTTGTCACTGAGCCAACGGTTTGGCCTGGATCTCGCGACGACCCTCGACGTCATCCATGGCACGACGGCTACAAATGGTCAGCTGAAGGTCAATTGGCCGAACAAGGTGCTGGCAGGAGATACTGAACCCGGCTTTGCAATTGATTTGGCGCACAAGGATCTATCGCTGATCTTGCAAGCAGCGAATGCAGCACGCGTGCCTCTGCCGGTCGCAGCCGCCGCGCGTGAGGCGTTCTCGATGGCGCGGGCGCGGGGATTTGGCGGGCAGGACTTTTCGTCGATGGTCGATGTGCTGTGTGACATGGCACAGATCGAACGGGTGCGCCAAAGCGAACATTAAGGAAAGGGCGTGGACGAGACCGAATCCGATGGGTATCTCATCGCGTCTGACACAGCGGTACTGCGGCGGCGGCGCTCGGCAAATCGTTACGTTGGCTTAGCTTCCGTAACGAAGACTGCAGATGCATGCCGCCGCGGAAAAGCGTGAACGCAAAATCAGCACGTCGTCCACACACAGATCGCGGTGTCGTTGTGCTCAGAGCGCTTTCGTATAAATCTCGTGTGCCGCTTCCAACGTCATCTCGCGAGGATTGTTGATGAGCAGGCGTTGCTGCTTCATTGCGTCTTCCGCAAGCATTGGCAAGTGATTGTGGTTCACACCAAGCTCGGAAAGACGCGACTGCATGCCTAGTTCTGGGCCAAGTTTCATGAAGCCCTCGATCAGGCCATCTGCTTGATCCGTCGTGGATTTGCCAAGTAAATCCGGAAAGACGATGGGCCCAAGTTCTGCATAAGCGGCTGACGAGTCGGGCAAATTGTATTCAAGAACGTAGGGCAGAACCAAGGCGTTTGACAGGCCATGTGGAATGTGGAAGTGCCCGCCAAGGGGATAGGCCAATGCATGGACTGCGGCGACCGGAGCATTGGCAAAGGCCATCCCAGCTAGCATCGAGCCCAGCAGCATTTGAGCCCGAGCGTCCCGGTCCTCTGGATGGGAGCATGCCTGTCGAATGTTGGATCCAAGTAGTGCCAAAGCTTGCTTGGCAAGGCAGTCAGAGACAACATTCTTCAGGCGTTTTGACGTGAAGGCCTCTATTGCATGGACCATGGCGTCGATACCCGTTGCGGCGGTGACAGGAGCAGGGAGGCCCACCGTCAATTCAGCGTCCAAAATAGCGTAATCAGGCAGCAACTGGTGGGCGACGACTCCTTTCTTCTCATTTGTACCAGTCGTAACAATCGAGATGGGTGTGACTTCGGATCCGGTTCCTGCGGTCGTGGGGGCGAGCACCAACGGCAGTCTTTCACCGCGCACGAGATTAACGCCATACATCTCAGCCATTGGCTGATCACTATTTAAGAGCATGGCGATCAGCTTCGCCGTATCCAGCGAAGACCCGCCGCCGACCGAAGCGACGCAATCGACACGCTCAGCCCGTGCCTGTTCCACGGCAGTCAAGATCATTGACTCACTCGGGTCTGGTTGCACGTCTGAGAAGGTCCAAACAGCGAGACCCGCCTTGCGAAACCCGTCAAGTGCAATATCCGCTAGTCCCAGTTCAAGGATTGTCGCGTCTGTGACGAAGGCGACCTTGCGGCAACCGCGGCCAGCGAGAAACTCGCCGATCTTTGAGGTCCCACCGTTCTCGGCAAGCACCGACCGTGTCGTCTGAAAACTGAAGGTGTTCATCTTTGCTCTCTACATCACAGAGTTCGTCTTTGGTCCCGCAACGACCAGCGATCCAAAGCGATCTCGTCCATTTTCAGCAGCATCTTCATGGCCTCCCCGTGGCAAGTGTTAGCGTACTTCGTCCATGAGCCGTCAGCATTGCGGAGGCTCAATATCTCAGCCCGATTTTGCCGACCCGCATGCCACGCCATCAGCGAGTTCCTAAGTTCAGGATCAAATCTAACAAAGATATCAAACCGACCACAGATTTTTTCAGGTTATCGATGTCTGCCTGAAGTTATGTGGTTTCAGTTTGTTTCGAGGGTTGGCCAGCAAACGTCATTCTCGGTGCGGGAAGCTGACGTTTTGACGCCAATAGTCCACGGCCAAGGCTGAGATGTGCCCATTCGCCTCTAGCCGTTGCTCATCAGGTGGAGAACGCGCAGCGGTCACAGCATCGAAGGAGCAAGCAAAATCCGGATGCACAACGTCAGGTATGCGCATCCATGGTAGCTTGTGTTATGTTATAAAGTAACGTAATGGAGCGGAGCAGTCGTGCGGAAGTGCTCCTTGACTAAGTCTGGAGAAAGGATAAGGCGGCGGTGCTGGCCGGATTGAGGAAGAAGAGGAACGTCCATTGCGTTGAAGCCGCTCAGGGCCTCTATCGTGTCTCAAGCTGACCGACATTCTCATGCGCAAAGATCCTGTCGACCTAAGACGATTGTGGAGCGTGCTTTAGACCACGAGGAATGCACCAATGACTAACAAAACCAGCACCAGTAGACGTGCCAGGTCTTCGTGTCACGCCGCAACCCCTGGGTTGTCCACGCTGGTTTCGGTCTCAAAATTGGGATCACGTTGAGGTAGCTGGCGCATGATCTGGCAAGACGATATACATTTTCCCAGCCATATGCGTGTCGCCATTGTTGGCGCTGGACCCGCCGGGCTTGGGGTTGCGCGGGTCTTGCGTGACTTGGCGATCCCGGATGTTTGGGTCCTGGAGCGCGGCGAGATCGGTCAGAGCTTCCTGGACTGGCCGTTGCAGACGCGGTTGTTGACTCCGTCCTTCCCAGGCAACGTCTTTGGCGTGACCGACTTGAACGCCATCAGCTATGACAGCTCGCCTGGCTGGTCCCTCCAGTGCGAGCACCCGGACGGCAGTACCTATGCCCAGTATCTGGAACAAGCGGCGATGGCCTTTGGCATCAATGTGCAATGCGGCATCGATGTGCTTGAGCTCAGGTCCAAGGGTGAACGGCTGACCCTGGTCACCGAACATGGAGAGTTTACCGCAGACTTCGTAATTTGGGCTTGCGGTCAGTTCGGTTCACCGTCGGACGACGATCTGCCGGGCGCCGCTTTGGCCCGGCACTACGCTTGCGTGCGGGACTGGCGGGATATCCCTGGTGAAGAGGTTTTTGTCATTGGCGGCTATGAAAGCGGTATCGACGCCGCGATCGGGCTGGCACAGGCGGGGAAACAGGCCATCGTGCTGGATCGCGGCGCTCCCTGGTTAGACGGCGACAAGGACCCGAGCCGAAGCCTATCGCCCTACACCAAGCAGCGTCTTGATACTGTGCGAGAAAGTCTGCCCATCACCTTAGTTCCCGATGCTGATGTTATCGCGCTGGAACAAGCGGCCAACGGTATGCACATCTTGGGCAGCGATGGCCGCTGCTGGTTCTCCGCGGGCATGCCCATTCTCGCTACAGGTTTTGGTAGCGGTACGGAACCCGTTTCTGAATGGTTCGACTACGATTCCCATGGCCTTCCGATGCTGACAGCACAGGATGAATCAGTTGCCTTACCGGGATTGTTCCTGGTAGGCCCTGAAGTGTCGCATAACGGGCATCTGTTTTGTTTCATCTATAAGTTCCGTCAGCGATTTGCAGTCGTGGCGCGCACCATTGCTGGACGGATGGGCGTTGATACCGCAGCGCTAGAGATCTACCACCACAACAATATGTTCCTCGAAGATCTGGCCTGCTGTGACGACGACAAGTGCCTATGCTGAGCGGATATCCGCCTGAAACGCCTGGCGAAAGACGTCGAAATCCGACGCAGGATGGTGCTATACGCCAACCGAGTGCCGACCGGGGTGAGGCCACGCCAGGTCCTGCGGGACGTGGCATTGCTGTCCTGTTTATTGGTGCGATGCTCGTGGGATCGGTACTCGGTCTGCTAATCCCCGCGGCCGGGTCGACGTTGTCTGCAGGCGTTGAGCCGACCTTGCTTTTAATGATGTTTTTCCTGTTCTTCGAACTACGCCTTGGCGCTGTCGTTCGGGGATTTGGCAATCTGTGGTTTTTGGTCCTCGCATGGGGCGCGAATTTTCTGATTGTCCCGTTGATTGGTTTTGCAATTGCCTTGCTATTTGTTCCGGATCGATCCCTATTCTTCATTGGACTGGCGATCTATTTCATGTCGCCGTGTACCGATTGGTTCCTGGGCTTCACGCGCATGGCGCGTGGGGACACCACACTCGGGGCCGCGCTGATTCCGATCAATATGCTGACTCAGTTGTTACTTTTTCCGCTTTGGCTATGGCTGTTTACAAGTCACACTGGGTTGGTGGATGTGGCCTCGATTCCTGGCATGTTGGCGCAATGGTTCGTGCTGCCACTGATTGCTGCACAGGTGATACGTTTCGGTTTGCAAAGGCTTTTGACGCGTCGTGCTTTCGAGCGCATGCTTGGCTGGGTAGAGTTCATTGTGCCTTTGGCGCTCTCTGGAGTGATCCTACAGATCTTCGCCGCTAATATCAGTGTGATTGCGGGACAGCTGGATGTCGTCGCGGTGATCCTGCTTGCGATCTTCTCATTTTTCACCGCAATACTTCTGGTGGGAGAGGGGCTTTCGCGGCTGGCTGGCCTTGCCTATCCGCAACGTGCTCTGTTGGCTATGACCATGGCGGCCCGCAACGCACCACTAATGCTGGTCTTAACCGCCTTAGCCATTCCGGATCAACCGCTGATCCTGGCGGTTCTCGTAATCGGGATGCTCGTTGAGTTTCCGCACTTGATCGCACTGAAACAAATGTTGCTAAGGCAGCGCTCGCGTCGGAAAGGCTTGATAGGGGCCAAGGGTGCCTATATCGGTTCGCCCTGAAGCCGGCATAGCTCAAGGATGTAGACCTTGGGATGTAAAAGGTTGCTGACAAAGAATTGTGTTCCGTGCTCCATCATTTACGGCGCATTGTAAGCAAGTATGTCCATGGGGTATTGAGCTCGGGTGATTTTAATGTCAGCTCCAAGCGTTAGTGCGGCCAGAGCATTACGGGTCCGTTCATCACCTTTTCTCCTGCACCGATCCTCGCCATGCCTTCGAGTGAAGATTCTTGCGAGGCAATTTTGAACGTCTCGATTCGTTGGTAAGGTCGAAGGCTGTTCCGGACATGTGCGGAGGTCCTGTGCCTTGAGTTATACCCTGTATTTCAGCCCCGATAGCGCAAACCTCGTCATTCGTATGGTCTTGGAAGAGTTATGTGTCGACTACGATGAAGAGGAAGTCGCTCGGAAACGATCTGAAAGGTCTGCCGCGTTCTTTGCGCTCAACCCGCGTGGGTTGCTGCCAATTCTGGTCGACCATGAGACAGGTTCATCTGTGTTCGAGACAGGTGCGATTTTGCTCTATCTCGCGGACAAACACTGCGATCTCGCGCCAGAACCAAGAGCACTTCAAGCCAGGGCTGCATGTCTAAGGTGGTTGTTCATGCTGTCCAATACACTGCATGCAGATCTCGCGATTACGTTTTACTCAGAGCGCTACGTAAGCAGGCTAGAAGAAGGGAGACGAGTCCGTGCGGCGGCCACTCAGCGTGTTATTGATCACCTGGAGTTGCTGAACCGTCATATCGAAGAAACGGCGGCCGAATGCTTCCTAAGTTCCGGTCTATCCATTTGCGACTTTTATCTGGGATGCTGCGTCCGGTGGGCACAACTCTATCCGGCTGAAGGTGCGGCGGTAACGAGTACCAACATCATGTCGTTCTCGTCATTGGCCAGGTTGCTAAGGCGATTGGAACAACGTCCGTCAGTTCAAAGAGCGTTGGAGAAGGAAGGGATCCGAGGATCTGCATTCGTCAAGCCGGTCTCACCCCTTCCACCGCGTGTTCCAGATGATGTAGGAACTGTCTCTTAGAGCAGGAAACGGGGTTTCTACGCTATTAAGCTGTCGGCCGTAACGTGTGGTGCACGGTGATGACTAGGCGGTCTGACCACTGATATCGTGGCAAAGCACGATGTCGGCCGGGAGAACAGCGTTAGTGACACGGTTGGCATTCACCAAGTCGTTGCCCTCCGCCCGGGTTACGGCAGCCTCGGGCGTGTGATCATGATCGAGCCAGCGTTGTATGCAGCGTTCGCGCAGCACTGCCTCGGGCGTTTCGAGCCAGATCGACAAATCCCAAAGAGGCAAAAGTGCGCGCCATGGATCTTCGTCTAGTAGGAGATAATTGCCCTCGATAATGGCAATATCGCAATCGGCCTCAATGGTAGCCGCTCCGGCAATAGCGATGTCGAGCTCACGGTCAAACAACGGATAGACAACATCCCCGCCGCCCTTCAACCGATGGGCCAACGCTATAAACCCCTCCGCGTCGAAGGTCTCAGGAGCGCCCTTACGGGCGCGAAGTCCGCGGATATCGAGTAACCGATTGTCGAGGTGAAAGCCGTCCATTGGAATATTGCGTGCGGTCCGGCCGGCACGATTGACGGCCTCAGTCAGGCTTGCCGCGAGCAACGATTTGCCACTTGCTGGAGCTCCAGCGATCGCGACCAATCGACGTCCTTCGCTTTTTGGCAGAGACAAAATGCGTTTCACCAATGCATCGTTGGCAGGTGTGGTGTTGGTCATGGTGGTCGGCTTGTACGTCATGGGATGATGGTCAAGCTGGTGACTTAAAAAGGAGTTCTTGATCGGCGAGGTAACGCTCAAAAAATGGTAACAAAGCGCCGCCAACAACACGAGCATTAGCGCCAACCGAGCCTTCCAGAATCGCAGGTGGCTGCAGGCCCCGTAGATCAAACTGGGCCAACTCCGACGTCGTGGCATTCACGATGGCATGGCGAACATGCTCTGGAAAAGCCCCATCAATGATCGCCACAGGAAAGTCGATGACGGCACAGCTGGCAACGATGGCGTGTGCCAGACTTTGCGCCGTATGTTGGATCCACGGGTTCAAGAGCTCATCGAAGCCGCTCCAATTATGCGGCTCATTCCAAAGACAGGACGGATCCAGGCCTTGCTGCTCAAGCTGCGCTTCAAGCACGAATGTGGAGGCGTCATCGACGAGCTGCCGGGCCTTGCCTTGGGTTGCCGGCATGGGCAATGGACCAAGAGCGCCCGCATTGCCGCCGGGGCCGACATACACTGCATTGTTGAGGACAACACCACCGCCAACGAAATACCCGACGAAGAAGTAGATGAAGTCGGCGTGATCCGCGCCGCGGCCAACAATCAGCTCAGCGCCACACGCTGCTGTTGCATCATTTTGTACGAAAATCGGGAGCTCGGATCGATGACCTAGCGCTTCGGCGAGATCGAATCTGCGCCAAGCCGCCATCTCATCGGCAGGCGCCCTGACTTGCTCAGCCCAATTCCAGAGCTCGAAGGGGGTGGCGATGCCAATGCCGGCAATCCGTTGCTGGGATTTTTTTGGCAGCTTGGTAAGGAGCTGTTCGACGCCATTGGTCGCAAAGTCGATGATGGGATCCGGCATGGGATAGGGGTAGGCGTGGTGAATCTGGTGTTCGATTTCACCAACAAAGTTCATCAAAGCGAGATCAGCGCTGCGGCGACCGATTTTAAGGCCAATGGAGTAAGCGCCATCAGACGCCAGGTGCATGGGCACAGAAGGTTGACCAACCTTGCCTTTGATCGGGGTGCCGCGGATCAAGAGGCCATCCGCTTCCAGTCCCCGCATAATGATGGAAACCGTCTGTGCAGAAAGTCCGGTGCTGCGTGCAATATCGGCCTTGGCGAGGCCGCCTTGTCGGCGGACAAGCGATAAGACAAGCCGTTCATTATAGGCGCGCAGGCTGGCCTGGTTCGATCCCCGATCTTTTTGAGTCTCGCTGGTCAAATCAGACATCCACGCGTCAGAATTTCGCTGTCTTTTTGCGCCAAAGGCAGAGACAGCTATGCGATGACCGTGGCAGAGAACAATAAATTCGTCAAATTGATTTATTATTGACAATCTCGCATTCGCATGGAAGTTTGACGCTAATGGGAGGCTCAAATCTAAACCAAGCCGCCCAAGAATGAGTTAGGCGCAACCCGCCATCAATCACGGAAGGGAGACTCCTATGACCAGAAGGCTTACCGGCGCACTCTTGGGCGCTTCTGCTCTATCGCTCTTGTCCTTTAGCCCAGCTATGGCCGAGACGAGCGCGTGCCTGATCACCAAGACCGACACCAATCCATTCTTCGTTAAAATGAAGGAAGGTGCAGAAGCCAAGGCAGCCGAGCTCGGTGTGTCGCTGCAGAGCTTCGCTGGCAAGCTCGATGGTGATGTCGATACCCAGGTGGCCGCCGTTGAGACCTGCATTGCTGCCGGCGCTTCTGGTATTCTGATCACACCAACCGATTCGAAGGCACTGGTGCCGGTGCTGGCTCAGGCTCGTGAAAACGGCCTTCTTGTGATTGCTCTCGATACGCCGATGGAACCCGCCGATGCGGCGGATGCCACCTTCGCTACCGACAACTTCAAGGCAGGTGAGCTGATCGGAAAGTGGGCCGCTGCGCAGCTCGGCGACGACGCTGCCAACGCTAAGATTGCTCTCCTTGACTTGAACCCGCAGGAAGTCTCCGTCGACTATCTGCGTGACCAGGGCTTCATGCAAGGCTTCGGAATCGACATCAAGAATCCGACCGACATCGGCGACGAGGACGACCCGCGCATCGTTGGTCATGATGTCACCAACGGTAATGAAGAGGGTGGCCGCACGGCGATGGAGAACCTGCTGCAACAGGATCCGGAGATCAATGTCGTCTACACCATCAACGAGCCCGCGGCGGCTGGCGCGTATGAGGCGCTGAAGTCGGTTGGCCTAGAGGAGCAGGCGATGATCGTCTCGGTCGACGGCGGCTGCCCCGGTGTGCAGAACGTCGCAGACGGTGTGATCGGTGCCACCTCCATGCAGTTCCCGTTGCTTATGGCCTCGCTCGGGATCGAGGCGATTGCCAACTTTGCCAAGGACGGTAGCCTCCCTGAGAACACTGAAGGGTTGGATTTCTTCAACACAGGCGTTGAGTTGATCACCGATCAGCCGGTCGAAGGCGTCCCGTCGATCACATCGGCCGAAGGCCTGGAGAAGTGCTGGGGCTAACGACTTGGCTTGACGATAGGGTCGACAAGGTCCGACCTAGAGGGCGGCCTTCGGGCCGCCCTTTTTCAAAGTGGTTGCTCAACCATTAATAGTGTTTTTGCCGCTGCAGAAACTCATCGGGGAGACGGTAACGATGGCCGAGTCAACGGCGCCTCCATCCGGTAAGGACGATTTCGAGTCCGTGCTGAAGGACAGCGAGACCAAGGTCGCCTCCTTCGAGCGCGAGTCCCATGGTTTCATCGATCGGCTCCAGCACTTTCTGCACGGCAACCCGACCATGGTGCCGGTGATCGTGTTGTTGCTGAGCGTGCTCGCTTTCGGTTTGATCGCCGGCGGCAAATTTTTCAGCGCCTTCAATCTTTCGTTGATCATGCAGCAGGTATCGATTATCGGCATCCTTGCCGCCGCCCAGAGCCTGATCATTCTGACGGCTGGCATCGATCTTTCGGTCGCTGCGATTATGGTGCTGTGTTCGGTGGTCATGGGTAAGTTCGCCGTTGTCCTTGGCATCCCCGCGATCATCGCCATTCCGATCGGTTTCGCTCTCGGCACGCTCTGTGGCCTGGTTAACGGTCTCTTGATCACCCGGCTGAAGTTACCACCATTCATCGTCACGCTTGGGACCTGGAGCATCTTCTTTGCGCTCAATCTTTGGTATTCGGGCGCGCAGTCGATTAGGAGCCAGGACATTGACGCCAATGCGCCGCTTTTGAAGTTCTTCGGTGAGCGCTTCGGCATCTTCGGTGCTCAATTCACCTATGGCTCTGTCCTGATGATTCTGGTGTTCGTGGTGCTTTGGTATCTGCTGAACCATACGCCTTGGGGCCGGCACGTCTACGCGATCGGCGACGACAAAGAGGCTGCTGAACTCACCGGTATTCGCACAGACCGAACATTGGTCTCGGTCTACGCACTCGCTGGCTTGGTGTGTGCGATCGGCGCTTGGGCGGCTATCGGCCGTGTCGGTTCGGTGTCGCCGCAATCCTTCTATGAAGGCAACCTTCAGTCCATCACCGCCGTCGTCATTGGCGGCATTAGCCTCTTCGGTGGGCGCGGCTCGATCATGGGCCCGTTGATCGGTGCCCTGATCGTTGGTGTGTTCGAATCCGGTCTCAGGCTCGCTGGTGTCGACGTGCTCTGGCAGGTCTTTGCCGTCGGTTGGTTGATCATTATCGCTGTTGCTATCGATCAGTGGATAAGGAAGATTTCATCATGAGCGCTACCAGCAAGGCCGCCAGCCAAGGGTCGATCCAGCCGGTGTTGCAGGGGAGGGGCTTGGTCAAACGTTACGGCCGGGTCACGGCTCTCGATCAGGCTGATTTCGAGCTGAGGCCGAACGAGATTCTCGCGGTCATCGGCGACAACGGTGCCGGTAAGTCCAGCATGATCAAGGCAGTCTCTGGAGCCGTCATTCCCGACGAGGGTGAAATCCTGCTAGATGGTCAGCCGGTGCAGTTCCGCTCACCGTTGGAGGCGCGGGAGGCTGGCATCGAGACTGTCTATCAGACCCTGGCCCTTTCACCAGCACTGACCATTGCGGACAATATGTTTCTCGGTCGCGAGATCGTGCGCGATGGCCCACTCGGCAAGTGGTTTAGGATGACCGACAAGAAGGCCATGGCCGATCGTGCACGGACGATGCTCTCGGAACTTGGCCTCGCCACCATCCAGAACATCGACCAGGCGGTGGAGACCCTTTCCGGTGGACAGCGCCAAGGCGTCGCTGTGGCCCGCGCTGCAGCATTCGGATCTAAGGTGGTGATCATGGACGAGCCGACAGCAGCACTCGGTGTTAAAGAGAGTAGGCGTGTGCTTGAGCTGATCCTGGACGTTAAGGCTCGTGGCCTCCCGATCGTTCTGATTTCCCACAACATGCCCCATGTGTTCGAAGTGGCGGACCGCATCCATATCCACCGACTGGGGAAACGCCTCTGTGTGATTGACCCCAAGGACTACACGATGTCCGACGCGGTCGCTTTTATGACCGGGGCGAAGGAACCACCAGCCGAGCTTATGCACTGATAAGCTGGGATCGACACAAGCCTTCTGATGCCGACACGCAATGCCGGCTCTGGAGATGAGATGCTTCAGGCGTGTTGAGGGATAACTGGTCGAATGAGTGGACCGGAAAGCATGAAGTCTCCTTCCTATGCTGCCGAAGCTGGCAAGATTGCCTCATGGGCTCAGATCGGATTGGTCGACGGGGTAACCCCGGATGTGTAAGGCCCTTTCCAGCCAAACCGGCTTGTATTCCCTGCCATCGCGCACTGCTTCGATTGTCGCGGCTGGGCGATCTTTCAAGCGCTATTCTCGCACTCTTTCGTTATTGGCGAGAGCGGGATGGAACTCAATCAAGCTGAACGTTGTCGGTATGCCCGGTGTGCTGGATAGAGGCCATATGGCTTGGCAGAAATCGTCGGGTCACAACCTGCGCGCTTTTGTCGAGGCCTCGATCTCACGATACAAGCGGATCGTCACTGCGGCTCAAATCGCGCCATCCTTATGTTCAGCATGACGAAGTGATGATTGGCGTCGACACTCCCAGCAAGATATCGGAGTTCGGAAGGCGAATCATGGAAACGATCGGATCAAACGCCCTGTGGCGCGCGGAGGCACATTATTAACCTTCCAATGCGACAAAGTAACTTCGTGGATCTTCAGGGTCCGCAGCCTGTTCATCCTGCTGCTGCCTGGACAACCTTCTCTGTCGCATCACCGGCGCGGTCACCTTGCCGAAGACGAACGGGCAAACTGGTGCTGCGCAGTGCTTCGGTTTCGAGACGTATGATGGCCTCTCGCAGAGACAGGGTTTCGCTGCCTTCTCTGCCGAGGCGTCGCAGGGACAACGTACCTTCTTTCGCTTCACGCTTGCCCACGACCAGGAGTACCGGCACCTTGGCCAAGCTGTGCGCACGGATCTTATAGCCAATCTTTTCATTCCTCAGATCGGTCTCGATCCGGAGGCCATGAGATGTGAGGTGGGCGGCCACTTCGTTGGCGTAGGAATCGCCATCGGAGGTGATGGTCGCAATAACGGCCTGGACTGGTGCCAGCCAGAGCGGAAGCTTGCCAGCATAGTGCTCTAAAAGGATACCGGTAAATCGCTCAAGCGAGCCGAACAGTGCACGATGCAGCATCACGGGTGTGTGCTTCTCGCCATCCGCACCGATATAAAAGGCGCCGAGCCGCTCTGGCAAGTTGAGGTCCACCTGTAGCGTGCCGCATTGCCAGTCACGGCCAATGGCGTCCCGAAGAACAAACTCGAGCTTGGGTCCATAGAACGCCCCCTCGCCGGGATTGGTCGTGTAGGCAAGGTTCGTTGCCTCGACCGCCGCCTTCAAGGCCGCCTCAGACTTGTCCCAGATCGCGTCCGACCCGATGCGCTTTTGTGGGCGGTCTGAGAACTTGATCCGCACGTCTTTGAAGCCGAAGTCGCGATAAATGTTCAGGATGAGCTGGCATACGATCCGGCACTCCTCAGTGATCTGCTCTTCGGTGCAAAAGATGTGAGCGTCATCTTGTGTGAAGGCGCGCAGGCGCATGAGACCGTGGAGCGCGCCCGATGGTTCGAACCGGTGAACCTTGCCGAACTCGGCAATGCGCTGGGGTAGATCGCGGTAACTTTGAATGCCCTGTTTATAGACCTGGACACCGCCAGGACAGTTCATCGGCTTCAGGGCAAAAACATGTTCCTCCTTCGCTTCGGTGGTGAACATGTTCTCGCCAAACTTTTCCCAATGACCGGACCGTTCCCAAAGGCTCCGTTCCATGATGTCTGGCGTGTTGATTTCGACATAGCCGGCCCTAATTTGACGCTGGCGCATGTAGTCGATAAGGGTCTGGAACAACGTCCAGCCCTTGGGGTGCCAAAAGATGGCGCCAGGTGCTTCCTCTTGGAAATGAAACAGGTCCATCTCGCGGCCGAGCTTTCGATGATCACGTTTCTCGGCTTCCTCGAGCTGGTGAAGATAGGCATCAAGTTCGGCCCGGTCACGCCACGCAGTACCATAGATACGCTGCAGCATCGGGTTGCGGTGATCGCCGCGCCAGTAGGCGCCGGCTACCTTCAGCAGCTTGAAGGCGGTGCCGAGCTTACCCGTCGACGGTGAGTGTGGACCTCGGCAGAGATCGCAGAACTCTCCTTGGCGGTAGATGCTTAACGTCTCAGTTGTCGGTATGCCCGCAATGATCTCCGCCTTGTAGTGCTCACCCTTGGCTTCGAAATAGCGGATTGCATCGCCACGCCGCCACAACTCACGCTCGACTGGTTCATCTCGCGCGACGATCTCCTTCATGCGTTCTTCGATTCGCACAAGATCATCCGGCGTGAACGAGATCTCGCGTGCGAAGTCGTAATAGAATCCGTTCTCAATCGCAGGGCCGATGGTTACCTGGGTCTCGGGATAGAGCTCCTTTACGGCCTCGGCCAGAACATGAGCCGCGTCATGTCGCAAAAGCTCAAGTGCCTCTGGGTGATCGCGAGTGATGATTTCGACATGGGCATCGTGCTCAATGAGAGCATTAAGATCTCGCAAGACGCCGTCGATCCGAACGGCTAGCGCTTTGTCGGCAATAGTACTGCCCAACAGGGCGGCAATCTCAGCACCACGAATGGGTGCATTATGAAGTTGGTCGCCATCAGGCAATGTGATCTGGATCATGAGAGTAACCTAAAGATGGGAGGACAATTGGCACCGCCTTTATGGCGATGGCAAAAGGTGTTGCACATGGTGGCGTGTAAGTACTGCCCGAATGGACTGGCAGGCCCAAGTGTGGGACCGGCCAGCGGGTGCGGCAGGTCGACAACCACACTTCCATGGATGATCGGGATGCCGCTGCATGGCGTCTTGCGGATCATCGGAAACTAGCCCCTGGTCGTTGCGCCTTCGGAGGTGGCACAGGATCTAATCCGCCTGGATGCCAGGGGTGACAGCGCGACAGACGGATGATCGCCAACGAGACACCGCGGACGAGCCCATGCTGCCGCAACGCTTCGATCGCGTAGGCCGAGCAACTCGGTGTGAAGCGGCAACTGGACCCAAGCAATGGTGATACAAGATACTGATACAATCGGATGAGCCAGATCAGGCCCAGGGAGAGGTATCTGGTCAAACTCACATGTCCCGGTTGAAGCTCACCAGGGCTGATTGCTTCTCCGTGTGTCCTGCGCCGAAATATATCTGCGCTGGTCATCGAGGAGCGTCGTTTCACCTCCGCACCTCCATTAGCGCGCTATTGGAGCCGTTGCTTTCTACAAGACTAGGTGGCGTCCCTTGCTCGTCTTGGCTCACCGCCTCGGCCTTGAATATCTCCAGTGTTTCCCGTAATGCACTCTCGTCGAGATCGCGAGCGATAAAGACGATGCGTGTTCGCCTGTCCTTGCCAGGCCACTTCTTGAGCATGATCGGCGGGTGGAAAATGTGCTGCACGCCATGGATCACGAATGGGCCTTTGAGACCCTGGATGTTGACGATTCCTTTGACACGAAGGACGTCTGGGCCCTTGAACAGCAAGAGCGCTTCAAGCCAACGGTCAAAGGCATCGCCGGGGATCGGGTCGTCCAGAGCAAGACATAAGGCCCTGATTTGATCGTCGTGTCGATTAACATCATGATGATCGGCATCATGGCCGTGCTCGTGAGTGCCATGTGCCTGGTGACACGTTTCATGGTGATGATGTTCGGTGTCGTTGAAGGCTTCGGCATTAAGCCAACGTCGGACATCGAGACTTTTGGTTTTCGGATTGTATAGTCCGGCATCGAGCAACTTTGCGGGATCGACTGCGCCGTTGATTGTGTGCACGATCGGCGCGCCCGGATTGAGCGCTTGCAAGCGTTGGATCAACGCTGCAACGGCATCGGGCTCGACGAGGTCAGTCTTGGTAAGCAACAGCCGATCGGCCATGGCGGCCTGCTTTATGGATTCGATCTGCCGATCAAGCGTTCGCCGGCCGTTGGCTGCATCGATTGTCGTGATGACACCATCTAGGCGGTAGCGGGCGGCGATCACCGGGTCAGTTATCAGGGTATGCAGGATGGGCGCAGGATCGGCCAGCCCTGTCGTTTCGATGACCACTCGATCGAATTCGGGGATTTCTCCTGTATCGCGTCGCACGAACAGACTGCGCATTGTGTCGATCAAATCGCCGCGGATCGTACAGCATAAGCAGCCACTTTGCAGCAATACCATGTCCTCGGTCGACCGCTCCACTAGTTCGTGATCGAGGCCGATCTCGCCGAATTCGTTGATGATGACGAGTGTTTTTGCGAGTTCAGACTGGCGTAGGAGATGGTTCAGCACCGTCGTCTTGCCACTGCCCAAGAAACCAGTCAGCAGCGATACTGGGAGGCGTTGATGGGGCGCGGTCAGATCCCTGCTTTTCATGGTGCACTCCCTTCTCTGTTCAAGCTGCGCCGGCCGCAATCAGACACGCGTGGGTGCCCTTTAGCTCAACCGCGCGCCGTGTCGGGCGGACTCCCATGTGGGCAGCCCGGCCGGACGGGCATCTCTTTGCGCCTGCATGTCGATCAATTATTAGGCTCCGTCGGTCGACCGCAGTCCCAGAGTAGTTCCAGTATCTGACACTGCAGATCTGCAAGTTCTGCTCCGCGCCTGCTCCAAAGGGGAACGGGTGGCGCAACCCACTCTGCCGGAACATGCTGCCCGCGGCGATTGGAATCGGATAGGGCTGAGGCTCTGTCGATAGGAGCGTCATGACCTTATCCCTTCTCGTTCTCAAGAGAGGAAACGTTATAACGTTGCGCTTCCTAAATACAATAGCTTTTCACCCCCTACCGGGGGCAAGATGGGGGCAGAGACGAAGGCATTTGTAGTTGCTAGCTAGCTTCTTGGCTCAACCCTTGCCAATTCGAATGAGGGGCACGCCCGTGGACATCCTTGCATCGTCAAAGTCTGGGAAGGATAGGGAAAAACGTTCTTGGATAGCGGCGTTGGCCCAAAGCGCTTCTAGGAAATTATGGCCGTTCTGGAGTCCCCCAAGATCAGCAGAATGCCCTTCTTCTAGACGCCTAGGTATCAGGTTAAGCGACGTACAAGTTCTGCGATATGTGCCGGACCAACCTCACAACAGCCACCAATGATCGTTGCTCCCATCTTGGCCCAGCCTTCGGCAAATTCGGCATAGGCTTCGGGAGTAAGGTCTGCGCGCGCTGACAATTCTTTCACCGTTGCTCCCATCCGGACAAAGCTTTGGGTGATTTCAGTGAAACCGTTGGCATAGGCCCCGAAGGGCTTGTTGGTGCCCTTTATGACGTCAACCGCCATGGTCACGGCTTCAGGGGTGGCGCAGTTGACCAATATTGCCTCCACATCATCAGCCCAGTCCATCACGTCTTCCACTGGCTCGCCCGAGCGGAGTTTTGTGCCGTCATAGTCATTCACAGACACGCCTAGCCAGACCGGCCTTCCATGCCCCTTTGCCCCAGCCAGTGTCGCGTGTAACTGATCAAACGTGGAGACAGTTTCAATCAGGAACAAATCGACCAAAGGCGCTTGAATGCGGCAGATCTCTGCAAACGACTCGGCAGCGTCCTCGGGCAGGGGGTCCGTTCGATATGATCCGATTAGCGGGCCAATCGCGCCTGCCACACGTCCTCCGCCTGCGGCATCGCGGGATGCGCAAGCAATCTCACATGCCGCGCGGTGTAGCGACTCGAACTTGTCATCAAGTCCGGCAGGTATCAATCTATCATGATGTATCGCGTAGGAATTGGTGGTCGCCACCACCGCACCTGCGGCGAAAAAGTCGTCATGCACGCTTCGCACTAACTCTGGCTCGTCGAGCAACACCTTGGTGGCCCAGAGTGGCGTCGGCTCAGCCGAGGTTCGGGCAATCAATTCTTGGCCCATCCCGCCATCAAGGATCGTAATCAAGTGCAGTCTCCTACGCTTCTAGCGTCACCGTGCAGCGCCAAGAGGCCTACTCGTCAACTCTTGCTGTATGACTTTTGATTGAAGAATTCGCGTGGCAGCGCCTCTTGAAAGCGCATCGGTTGACCGGTGCCCGGCGTAGTCAACTCACCTTGCCACATGACCCTTTGCCCGCGCACAACGGTTCCTACTGGCCAGCCGGTAACGGTCAAACCATCATAAGGCGTCCAACCGGCACGTGACACGATCCAGTCGTTTGTTATGGTCTCTTGGCGTTTTAGATCCACAATTGTCAGATCGGCATCATAGCCTACGGCGATGCGGCCCTTTCCTGCAATCCCGAAAAGCCGATTGGGACCCGCGCTGGTCATATCAACAAAACGTTCCAGGCTGAGCCTGCCTTCGTTGACATGGTTGAGCATCGTCGGCACCAGTGTCTGAACACCCGTCATGCCCGCATGGCTGTCAGGATATGCATGCTCCTTCTCCGAACGTGTGTGTGGCGCATGATCGGATCCCAAGATATCGGCAACTCCATTTGCAACTCCCGTCCAGATCTTTTCCTGGTGGCTTTTGTCGCGCACCGGCGGGTTCATCTGGACATAGGTGCCAAGCCGCGTATAGGCGGTGTCGTCCAACGTCAAATGATGCGGTGTGACCTCGACGCTCGCGACGTCCTTGTGATTAGCCAGATAGGCAATCTCTTCGCCGGTCGAGATATGCAAGACATGAATGCGCTTACCGGTCTTCCGCGCGAGCGCGATGAGGCGCTTGGTGCAATTGAACGCCACCTCGGGCGAACGCCAGACGGCGTGACTTGACGGATCACCGGGAACCCGCAGATCTTTGCGCTCTTCTAGCATGTATTCGTCTTCGCTGTGGAAGGCAGCGCGGCGACTGATCGCTGTTAGGATCGCCTCGACCCCCAAATCATCTTGGACCAAGAGGGAGCCGGTGGAGGATCCCATGAATACTTTTACCCCAGCGCAACCAAGGAGTTTTTCAAGCTCGGCAAGTTCAGAAACATTTTCATGCGTGCCTCCTACATAAAAGGCAAAGTCGCAGTGCATACGGTTTGTACCAGCTGCAATTTTGGCCTCGAATGCTTCTCGGGTCGTCGTCAGAGGATTGGTGTTGGGCATCTCGAACACGCCGGTAACACCGCCCAGGACTGCACCACGCGAACCAGTTTCGAGGTCCTCCTTGTGCGTCAGACCTGGCTCTCGAAAATGGACCTGGGTGTCGATTACGCCTGGCAATATATGCAGTCCGTCGCAGTCGACAACGTTGTCAGCCGTTGCCGAGGCAGCACTGCCGAGTGCCAGGATCCGCCCGTCGCACACGGCAATGTCAGTCTTGCCTGATCCATCTTGGTTGACGACGATACCGTTCCGAAAGATCGTTTCGTAGTGTGTCATCTGTCTACACAACCTGTCGCTGATTGAAGGTCCTTGAACGTTGAGTACAGGATCATTGAGGAGGTGAGGCTTAGCGCTTTAGCTCTGCCCGCAAAAAGGTTTGTATGGTCCGAGCCGTCAAGGGCTAAAACTGAGAGCAGGTTTGTCACTTCTGAGTATCGAGAAATCAGGACGCTGGTTTACAAACAGACGTCGAAAATTGCCAGGAGCGAAATCGCAGCAGTTATTGGATGTCTTTGTTCACGTGGGTTTTCGGTAGATCAATCGACCGCGTTGAATGGCTTTTCATGACACTTTATCAACGAGCGGAATCCAATTTGAGATTCTTGAGAGAACCCGCGATGGCCCTTGAACTGAGACGCGCCAATAGAGCCGATGCAGCCGCCTGCGCTGCCATTGTGAACAACTGGATCGATGCCACCTGCTGGCTGCCGAGGGCACACTCGAGGGAGAAAATTGAGGAGATGATCGGCGCTGGCATCGCGATGCGTGAATTCTGGGTCGCGGGGGACCCAGTTGTCGGTTACTTGTCGTTCAAAGCTGAAGCGTCTCAAATTATGGGACTCTATACTGCATGGCCCGGTGGCGGCATTGGAAAGGCTCTAATGGATCGCGTAAAAGTTGGAAGGACATGGTTGCAGCTGTGGTCCCACACCGCCAATGTGAGAGCCCACGCGTTTTACCGGCGCGAAGGCTTCATCGAAGTGGGCCGCAAGAGCAGCGGTGAGGATGGAATCCCCGAAATCTGCATGGAATGGCACGGCGATGGCTAGAGACTGAGACCTCATGAGGTGTGCAAAACACCACCCATGATCTCCAGTTTTAAGCAATCACTCCTGCTTCATCACAAGCATTCTCGGGCGATCGTATCGCTGCTCATTCTGCCTTGGCACTAAGCTTGGCATAGGCAAATTCAGGGTCGACTGCTCCGTAGCCCGCAAACGTCCGAAAGGCTATGTAAATTGCCTGTGCACTGTGGGTGGGACTGGGACTCCGCGCCGCCATTTTTTGACAATCGCTCCATGTAGTTCGGGAATGACTTAAGGTCAGTGGACTCGTTACGCGGACTGTCGTTGAAAGACCCAGTGTAACGATCCTAGACGTAGCTGGAACCAGAGATCTTGGATTACTCTCCATCACTCGCAACATCCACGTCCACGGCAATCTGACGGCAAATACTCTCATAGACGGCTTGGATTATTGTCGCGTCGAACAATGCCTGATCGTATGCCTCACCTTTTTCTCAGGTAGAACAATGGATCGAAGACCTATTGGCAGCGTACAAATGCTCCCAATGGATTAGGGCCAACTGGCATGGCTTCCCTCTTGAGCTTTCCCAGATAAGCGCGATTTATCAAGCCGGGAGATTGAACACTGAACCTTACGTTCGACCTTGGGCCGCCAAAGCTTCATGTGTAGGTATGGACGCCATGACAGCGACACTCAGCTATGATCATGCTCTCCACAATGCAGGTCATGCCTGCTTGCCAAGGAGAAAACGAACACGCTATGTGGTCATTCAAATTGGTAAGTCTCTCGCTATGGCCCACATCAGGTGCTTCTGCCTAGCCCCAACTGAAATGACCGGTAAGTTAAGTCAGGGCTTGTATTTGCCTGAACTCATTCTCTCCGGGCAATGACTTCCAAGCAAAAAGAGATAGACGTGATAGAGAAAGAACCATCTTCAATAGAAACACGCATGGCGACGATGCTGGATCAGGCGCGCATCGACGCGGCTGCGGAGCCCGCACTCGAACCGGACTTACCGATTGTTGATCCGCATCATCATCTCTGGGATTATTCTTCACACCGCTACTTGCTGCCCGAGTTGCTCTCAGACACCGGTACTGGGCACTGCATTGACGCTACAGTGTTCGTTGAATGCGGTGTTTTCTATCGCGCCGGCGCTTATCCCGGCATGGGTGTGCTGGGCGAAGTCGAGTTCGCAAACGGTATTGGTGCTATGGCGGCATCGGGGTTGTACGGTAAAACTCTGGCTTGCGCTGGCATTGTAGGCACAGCAGATCTCACTCTTGGCGACGCCGTTGAAGAGGTTTTGGCAAAGCAAATCAACGCGGGAGGGAGCCGTTTCAAAGGCATCCGCTATACTGCCGGGTGGGAGAATCGCACCCGCAGCGTGCACCTTAGCCACTCGAACCCGCCACCGCATCTCTATCGTGATCATGATGGCTTTCGACGCGGCTTTGCTACCCTTGGGAGGCTAGGTCTGACATTCGATGCCTGGTGCTATCATCCTCAGCTAATGGATATCGTCGACTTGGCTCGCAGTTTTCCTGATCAGCCCATTGTCATGAACCATGTCGGCGGTCCTCTGGGAGTCGAATGCTATGGTGAGGAACGCGATGCCGTCGTAGCCGAATGGCGCGCTGGAATGCAGGCTCTGGCGACCTGTCAGAACGTCACACTCAAGCTGGGCGGTCTGGGAATGCGCATCAACGGTTTTGGGTTTGAGCACCGCACGGTAGCACCCTCATCGAACGAACTCGCGACGGCCTGGCGTCCATTCATTGAACCGGCAATCGAGATGTTCGGTGCAGAACGATGCATGTTTGAAAGCAACTTTCCTGTTGATCGTATCTCCACTGGATATGCGAATCTTTGGAACGCCTTTAAGAAGATTGCCCATGGCGCTTCGGATTCAGAGAAGGAGGCTTTGTTTTCTGGGACGGCGCGGAAGTTCTATCGGCTGTAGCACGTCAGTATCCCATATCTCGAAGGATTGAGGCAGATGCCAATCTGTTTCTTCTTCTTCCGTTGCCTCAAGATCGGTGTCGTTCCCTAGCGATGGCGTGGTGAAATAAATGGATGAATGTCGGCGTCGAAAGCCAACCAATCATTCGATCTGAGCGCATCATTCACCAGTTTAGATTCGGGCCGGTCATCAGTCGTGTCGCAGTGTCCCCAAGTTGCCCTTCCGCTGTCTAGGAACTTAGTCAAGACCGAGACCGTCAGACGCTGCGACGCTCCATCGGGGGGACGATGTGCGGTGGCGGCTCAACTTCGGTTATCCGGGTACTGTTCAGGGGCTGCCTGTTAGTGACATGCAGGATGGCTTCCATTGTCAGGAATCTAAGCCGGCCCGTTTTAGTTACTTCCCGGCGTTTACATTGGCGGAGTTCAAGGAGCATGAGGTCCTGTTCGCCAACAGGACCCAAAGGTTGGCAAAAAGGATCCTGTTCTGTCTGAACGAACGCACCATCGTCTCACCACAAACCAGGTGGCCGATATGACCATGGGCTCAAGAATGACAATGCTCACGTCGCAGGAGCTTAAAAGTCCGCAGAATGTTATGTTATAACATATTTGTAAAGATGAGGTATCGGACATAAGCAGTTGGGATCGGTTAGCCATGGGGGCAGAAAAGAAATTGAATGGGCCCGCTCCTTTTCGTCTGCGAAAGCAAGTCGAGCGGAAGGTTCGTGCCTATGAGAAGCACGACCAGTTAAGCAACGATGTGCTTGCAAATGCGGAGTGTCATTGCGCGTCGCAGAATGAACGTCTCACTCCGATACGGCGAGATCTACTCAAGGTCCTGTCGGAGGCGGAGGCGCCGCTGGGCGCATATGATATTACGGAGCGGCTGGGCGAACTGCGGCGGCGCAAGATCGCACCAATTGCTGCTTACAGAGGATTAGATTTCCTCAGCCGTGTTGGCCTGGTGACCCGACTAGAGAGCAGGAAGGCCTTCATTCTCTGCACCCATCCCGACCATTCCCATGCCTCCGTGTTCTTTCTCTGCAGCGCTTGCGGCGAAGTCATGGAAGTCCCTAATGAGCAGCTGAGAATTCTTCTCGATCAAAGTGCAAAGAACGCAAGCTTCATGACCGAGCGGCGGGTGATCGAGATCCACGGCACATGCAAGCCCTGTCAAATGAAGAAGGCTGCAGCGATTGAGACAGAACGATGACCGAGTCGCCTCGAGGACCAGATAGCCGAATTCCAGTGACGATCCTTACGGGTTTTCTTGGCAGCGGAAAAACCACACTACTCGCCAAGCTGCTTCGCCACCCGGCGATGGAGCGAACAGCCGTGATTATCAATGAGTTTGGCGAGATCGGCCTTGATCATGATCTTGTCGAAGCGAGCGAGGAGACCGAGGTGGCGCTGATGGGCGGCTGCCTTTGCTGCACGGTCAGAGGCGATTTGATCGACACGCTTCGTAGTTTATATATCCGCCGCACCAAGAACGAGATCCCTTATTTCGAGCGTATGGTGATCGAGACAACTGGCCTCGCCGATCCAGCGCCAGTACTGCAGTCAATCATGGCTGATCGTATGCTCAATCATTACTATCGACTGGACGGTGTGGTCACCCTGGTCGATGCTGCCAACGGGATGAACACGTTTGACTTACATAGGGAGGCTGTAAAGCAGGCTGCGGTCGCCGACCGCCTGGTCGTCACCAAGACTGACGTCGCTTCGCCGGATCAAGTGTTCGCTCTTAGAGCGAAGCTTACGGACCTTAACCCCGCAGCGCGTATCGTGGAAGCCAACCGAGGCAACATCGCGCCTGCCATGCTGGTCAATACTGGGATTATCGATCCCGCCAACAAGTCGCCGGATGTGGAACGATGGCTGAATGAAGAGGCCTACACGCATCATCACGACCACAATGACCATGGTCACCATCATGACGTCAATCGGCATGACGAACGAATAAGGGCCTTCTGTATCCGTCACCGCCAGCCCATCCCAAGCGATGCGGCCAGTCTTTTTCTAGATGTCTTAATGGCGGAGCGAGGTTCCGACTTACTGCGCGTCAAAGGGCTTATCAACATCGTGGAGCAGCCCAACACGCCAATGGTGATTCACGCTGTCCAGCACGTGATCCACACGCCAGCCTATCTAGGCACATGGCCTTCCGATGACCGTGACAGCCGGTTAGTGTTCATCGTCAGGGATATCACGAGAGAGCAGATCGAACATCTGCTTAGTGTTCTTTTGGACAACCCACCTTATCACGAGATTTCAGAGGCCGTACCGACGAAGAGCTCAGGACAAATTGAGAGGGAATGCGACGGTACGTCTGGGAACGATCGTCAATACTGAATAGAGCGCATGATTGCATGTTAAAATGTGAAACGAGAGCAATTACACAGCCGGCCAAGACCAAAATGTCCACGAAAACAGGGCGTGTGGCATCCTAATTGAGGTGAGCCGCGCTGTTGGCAGCTATCTGAAGTGGTAACGCCCCATTCGATAGGCTGGCTAATCGCCTCTACTCCGTCGACACTAGATCCTTTCCCGCAATCTAGGGCGAACAGATTCCACTTCTGTTGCAATCAACTATCAGAACGTTATAACGTTGCATTTCAAAAGTGTAGTACGGGATAAATCCATGCCGCCAAGCTCGCACCAGCCTCGACCCTGCACAGACCCTAAATGCCGTGGTCAGCATGCGCCGGCAGAACGTATTGCATTGGCCTCGTCCCTTTGTGACGCACGCGGCGTTAGACTTACGGAGCTGAGGCGTCAGATCTTGGATTTGCTCTGGGAGACTGGCCGCCCCACGGGCGCCTATGAATTGATGGAAGCGTTGAAGCTCAGAGACTCCCGCCCTGTCGGACCGCCCACCATCTACCGGGCGCTTCAATTCCTGATGTCCCAAGGATTCGTGTGGAAGATCGAAAGCCGGAATGCTTACGTCCCCTGTGTGCATCCGGAACGACGACATGATTGCCTTCTCTTTATCTGTAACAATTGTGGGGCCTCAGCCGAGTTGGAGGACCATCGGCTCGAGCGCTTGATCTCCGAGAATGCTGCCCTTATCGGGTTCCACGCTACACGGCGCATGGTTGAGATTGAGGGGACCTGCGCGGCCTGCGTCGGTACCGGAGTGAACTGAAGAGACCGGAGCGCTCTGATGGAAAGATGGAACGTCGATAGAGCATCACTCCTGCTGCCTGTCTTGATAAAGCCCGCGATTCATCGTTAGCCGGCAGGCCTGCATCGGCATAGAGAGGAACAGCAGTCATGCTACGCTTGACCAACACGATGAAGCGAACGAAAGAGCCGTTCGTGCCAGCAAACCCCGATCAAGTAACGATGTATGTCTGCGGGCCGACAGTCTACAACTTCGCCCACATCGGAAATGCTAGACCGGCGGTTGTTTTCGACGTTCTCTATCGTCTTTTGAAGCGGCGCTTCCCACAAGTCGTCTATGCTCGCAACTTCACCGATGTCGACGACAAGATCAACGCTGCAGCCAGGGAGGCCGGCGAGCCGATCTCTGCCATCACTGAGCGATACATCAAAGCCTACCATGACGACATGGCCTCACTAGGTGTTCTGGAGCCGGACCTTGAGCCGCGAGTCACAGAGCACATTCCCGAGATTATAGACATGGTGGATCGATTGATCGCAAAGGGACATGCCTATGCGGTCGAGGGACACGCTCTTTTCGATGTGCGCTCGTTTCCCGCATACGGTGCTCTATCCGGCCTGGATCGCGATGAGCTGATTGCCGGTGCCAGGATCGAAATCGCGCCTTACAAACGCGATCCGGCGGATTTCGTTCTGTGGAAGCCATCAACACCAGACTTGCCGGGTTGGGAGAGCCCTTGGGGGCGTGGGCGACCGGGTTGGCATATTGAATGCACGGCGATGATCGAGCAGCATTTGGGGTCAACGATTGATCTCCACGGCGGCGGCCAAGACCTAATCTTTCCACATCATGAAAATGAGATTGCTCAAGGAACCTGCGCTCATGATGGAGAGCTCTACTGCCGACATTGGGTCCACAACGGCTTCGTCACTGTCGAGGGACGGAAGATGTCGAAGTCGCTCGGCAACGTGCTTCTCGTCCGTGATCTCATTGGCGAAGCACCGGGTGAAGCCATCCGGTTCACCCTCTTGGGCGCACATTATCGCCAACCGCTCGACTGGCGGGCGGACGGACTCACCCAGGCGAAGCGGGGTCTTGATCGTCTCTATGGGACTCTCCAAGATCTCAGCGATTGCCCAGATGTTCCCTGTCCGGAGGGAATGCTCGATCCATTCGAGGCAGCCCTTGAAGACGATTTGAATTTCCCCGAAGCCATCGCTGAGCTCTTCAAATTAGCGAAGGCGGCGCGCCGGGAGGACACCGCAACCGAGCGCGCTGCCTATCGAGCAGCTTTGCGCGATGCCGGCAGCCTCCTGGGCCTGTTACAGCAGGATCCCGCCGCTTGGTTCGGACAGTCCGAAGAAAGAGACGGAGATGCGGGAAAGATCCAGCGTTTGGTTGAGGCACGGCAGGTGGCTCGATCAGAACGAGACTACGTAACTGCGGATCGTATTCGCGACGAACTCGCTGCCTTCGGCGTTGTCGTTCAAGATCGAGCCGATGGCCCAGTTTGGCAGAGAACCGGATAAAATGATGTCACTATATCCCACCTGCCGACAGTCCATATCAGTCAGTCAGACTTGGTTGTTGGCCTAGTGATCACTAAGCGTCCAAACGGCCATTGATCTTGCAGCATCTACGGATCACATCGCTCAGCGCGTGATGATGCTTTCTGCAATCCTGTTGCTGTCGCCTCATGGGAGGTGCTGAGGGTCGTCTCGTCTTCAGGCCATTCTCATGACCGAGATCACGTGCCTGACGGCGACCAACATTATGACGCACCCGTTCGTGGCACGGATTTTCTCCCCGGCAGGCGGCTCTATCGACAAACCGCAGTCCTAGTCATAGTGGTGGAGCTAGCCTTGCCTCGGCGTGTGTTACTCGATGGACGTGCACCAGCGTTCTCTTGGCTTGCGCGCCCTTCGATGCTCTCTGGGCCTTAGAACAGATCATCGCCTTGATTGAACCTTGGGCTGAGTCGTGAACGCCAATGAGCTCCGTTTGCTCAGATCATCCAACCCAAAAGGCCCGCGTCCCGGAAGATCAGCGTTCGCTTATAGCCTTTTACAACCTTCGCGACTTCTCTAAAATTTGTTGAGCCGCCAGTCAAAAAACGCTGCGAATGGGCTTTTCGGGTGATTAACATCAGTCAAGAACCGCGTAGTCACATGACTATGTCAGCAGCCGCCACTCAAGACTGAACGTTATCGAATTTCTGCCAGGTACTAATTTCGAATGGCTTCTTCTGAACGCCTGTAAGTTCTCGGATCATGTGGCAGCTCGGTGCTCCCCAAAAAGTGCCAGAAGCCGAATCCGTGATCCGTGCCAGGGGAGGGGAGCTTTTGGCGAAGTTCCAGACACCAAGAACCGATTGCTGCTTGGTAGCAGATGTGCCTACACAAGCCAGCGTCGCGCATTGAAGTCCCTGTGGAGCAGTCGCGGAGCCTACTTTTCCTTTGCTGCTCCGCCACCGGTTGATTTTTTTATCAGCCGCGACAGACACAACCTGTGTGTTCGCAGCCAGCACCCTTAGGGTGACCTTCCGCGCAGGCTTCGCTGCAATAGTTGCGGTCAGCCTTCTTTATGGCGTCGTTGACGTTCACGATGCAAACACAGTCGACACAGGCACATTTTTGCTGGGTCACATTCACCATTAATCATCTCCCTCGTGAGGCTGATCAAGACAGCCATGTTCATGGACGAACAAGTGGTTGATCATGATGTTCAAAACGTCATGCACGCAGGCATCATCCATTGAGTAGAACACCTGCTTGCCTTGGCGCTCCGCTCGGAGCATGCGTGCGGCACGCAAGAGTCGAAGGTGGTGACTAACCAACGATGCGGAGAGGCCAAGTCTGTTGGCAATGTCGCCGGCTGGAACCTCGTGCTCCATGCAGACCAACACAATCGACAGGCGGGTTGGATCCGCTAAAAGCCCAAAGGTTTCGGCAAGTTCGGCGACCTGATCAGACCGCAGTTCGACACTACTCATGATGGAACAATTGAACGATTGTTCAAATGTTGTCAACAAAAATCGATCCTACGCTTTACGTTTGTATCAAAGCCTGGAGAGCGCTGGCGCCGGATGATGTCGCCGATGGCATAACCACCCCGGCATCCAAAACATACGCGCCGGGCGCTAAGGCATTGATCATCATGGAAATCTTATGGATCGTCACTTAGCTAAGGCTTGCTTCGCTACAACGGGTAAATCTGCCCGGGGTTAACTGTTAACCCAAGCAAGCCGACCTAAGCGGCCATTTTCAGGCGAGAAGCCGCCATTTTTGATCTAGCTAATTTTCGAACGCTGAGCTGTTAGCGCAAAGCGAAGATGCCACACCTTAACAAAGCAGGGGTGCTGCTCACTTCTCCCACAGAATGCTCGAGCGTGATCTCCTGCCTTTACCCATAGCTACGCCAAGACATCTTATACCTATCGTAGCTTGGTCTACGTCCCCTGACCGATCCGGTTCCTGTCGGAAGCTGTACAACGGCATCTATGCTTCTGCCTCTGTTCTCCGTTTCAGATCACGGCATCAAGCGCCTTGATGGCGCGTTCAATTTCATTTGGTGATGTGTAGTGCACAAACGAAAGTCGAAGCGGGTCGGCCTTCATCTTCTCCACCAGCCGTTTGGAATAGAAATCGCCTCCCCAGGCGGCAATCTTGTGTTCAGCAAGAGCAGCGGCGATCTCTTCACCAGGTTTACCGCAATCAATGGCAACTGTTGGGACTCTGATCTTTGCGTCTGATGGTCCGAGAAGGCGCACATCGTTGCGGCTGCGAAGATAGTCGAGCATCGGTGTGAGCAGGCGCGTTTCCTGTTCACGGAGAAGGTTATGGACGCGGGCCGACTTTCCTGCAGGTTCAGCGCCTGGGAAGTGATGGGCGTCGAGAGCGTCGAAATAGTCGGCGACACCATTCATGGCGGCCTCTTGAGCGTGATCCGGGCCAGCTGGGGTCAGTCTTTTTCCTGGAAACTCAGCGTTAAAGAAGTGTCCCTGATTGGCAAGCCGGCTGGCGATATCGCCACGGGTCACCATCACGCCCTGGTGAGGTCCGTAAACCTTGTAGGCTGAGAAGAGATAGATGTCCGGACCCAGCTCACCAACATTCGGCAGACCATGAGGCGCGGCGCTAACACCGTCGATGATAGAAGCGGCGCCTGCTGCACGTGCTCGACTGGCAATCTCCGCGACATCGTTCTCTGCCGCTACGATGTTGGAGCAATGCGGGGCCGCCACGAGACGAACCTTGCTGTCGAGCAGGCGATCGAGATCGCCCAGATCGAGCACTCCGGTCTCTGGATCCGCTTCCCACCATCTCACCTCAATTCCCGTCTTGGACATTCTGGCCCAGGCGCCGATATTCGCTTCATGGTTTTGGTCGGAAAGGATAATGGCGTCGCCTTCCCTCATGGACTCGCGAAAAGCACTGGCGAGTGTGTAGATATTGGCAGTTGTGGAGGGGCCAAAATGTACGTCCTTCGACGACACGCCCAGCCAGGCGGCCATGCGGGCCTTAGCGTCATCCATCCACTGGCCGCCCTCGGCAGAAAACGGATAAGGCGCATAAGGCTGGACTTTCATTCGGGTGTAGAATTCGGTCAACCGAGAAATGGTTTGACGGGCAGGATAGGATCCTCCGGCGTTCTCAAAAAAAGCCCACCCCTCTAACGAGGGCTCTGAAAATGCTGGAAATTGGGATCGAACGAACTCCAGATCGAAGTCTCTCACCAGGACTTTCCTTTCGAGAATTGGGCGGACAGGCTATTGCCCGTATAGATCAGCACGGATGCACCACTAGGTCTTGATAGCCGGAATGGCAGCCATTGGCGACTTGCCGACTTAGTGCACATGGCGACATTCCGCTGCATTTCTGCCACGACAAATAAGGCCGATCGTGGCAAGGCCAGGCTTCAACGAAACCTCCGAAGCCCGATTTTGAACCGACAAAGTCTCTGCGCTTGAATTAGGCCGACAACCAAGCGTCCACAGCTGCCAGTCCAGCTTGTCTTACCGGCATCGGAGCGCCGCTATAGGCGAAGGAGTTGCGTGCCATGGCAGCGAGCTGTTCGTCGTCCATACCCATCTGCTCGCGACAGAGGACAAATTCATCGACGAGGTCGGGCCCAAACAATAGGGGATCGTCGCTGCCGAGCGTGCAGGGCACGCCTGCGCGAAGGAATTCGGGAAGAGGATGTTCCTCAGCTGAGGGAAACACGCGAAGCAGCAGATTTGACGTCGGGCAGACATCGAGGCAGATCTTCTTTTGCGCCAGCCTGCTCACCAAGGCATCGTCTTCGATCGCGAGCACGCCATGGGCGATACGATCAGCTCGCAGATGATCCATTGCTCCCCAAACCGAGGCAGGACCGCCACCAGGGACCGGCGCAATCTCGCCAGCATGAGGAACCGACATGAGACCGGTGCCATCGAGAGCGATGCGAAAGGCCTCGGCGAATGGCTCAGGCGGATGCCCACCTTCATTGCCATGCAAGCCGAAGGCTACGATACCGGGATAAGGATCATCGAAGCATGCCATACCGCCTCGGACGACGTGCTGATCCGAGATGATCAGATCCCGTGTTACTTCGGCTCGCGTTATCGCCTGGTCCAAGGGCATGATGCGGTCCGCGGCCGAGATAAAGCCGATGCCGACGCCCGTTGCTTTGGATGCTGATTCGGCCGCCTTCAGTGCGAACAACCAGCCTTCCTTCTGCGTTTCGAACAACTGAAACGGACTGTCGGCACGGAGCGTGCTGTAGCGCGCCGCATCAAACGCCGTCTCGAGCCACCATACTCCTTCTTCGGCGGCGTCCTCAGCGAGTTCTCGAATGAGCCGAGCAAGATCCTCACGTGTCCGGACGCTGTTGCAGGCTGCCCAATACATCGTCAAGAAGCCGCCGAAGTTATCAAACTTCTGACCCGCAGTGTCAGGTGGCCGGTCGATGCCATAGCGTGTGCAAAGCTCGGTTAGCGTCGAACTCCGCATGGCGCCTTCGAGATGGATATGCAAGTGCGCCTTCGGTAGGGATCGAAGACTGCGGCCAAAATTTGAACTCATTCGAAACCTTCGCCATGGAACGTCCGTTTAAGGATTACCTTAGCGGCGCTGGTGCTGATTCGCTACATCTAACCGGCTGACCAACCCGGGGCAAACCTTGCCCGCGACAACGAGGAGGGCAGAGATGGAAACGCCTATAAGCGACCTTCGACCGTGCTCTGTACATTGGGACGACAGCTGGCGAATGGCCAAAATGGGTCGTGTGGTATGAGCGTCGTCGGTCCATATGACGACGCGCAACAATGGGAGAGATGAGGGATAGTCTCTAGAGGTCGACCGTCAGATGCAGGCCGCAAATTGCGGCGAGCTCCTTTGCTAAAAGCGATGGTGGTGAGCGTTCAGACAAGGCGGGGCGAGATCCCGCCAGGCATGATCCAGAGAGGTAAGTGCAAGCGAACCGCTGATGATGTGTCGAAATCCGCCTAAGCGAAGTCATAACCCGGGGCGGATCCATCTTATGGAATTAGTTCGAGGGTCAACGCACGTTGATCATCGAGACGACGACGTTGGCCAGATGGGTCATCGTTCAGTCTCTCTAAAGGTTGTGTAGCGACCAAGTCTGATACGACTTCACAGCATCATCGCAGGGCTGAAGGGACAAAGGACGCATAACGTGAACCGGCGTTCCGCCGCGTCCTTCCCGCTTTTCCGTCGCGCTTACCGTGACGCACAGCCCTGGATCTGTCCGAGCAACCAGTTGGCCGTCAGGTTTCAGGGTGAACTCTTGTGTCTCCGCGGTGCTGCACTGGCCTAGCGATATCGGCGCTCCGGCCTCGACGGACGGTACCGACATACAAACGTCGAAATAGGGAATGCGGAACTGGCCTTTTTCGATAAGCGTTTCATCAAAGCCCTGATCTTCGAGGATGCCGCCCGTGTAATGATAGCAGGTGTGGGCCTGTAGTCCTTTGTCCAAAGGCGCATTTTTTCCGCGCCCGCCAGCGATATCTAGACAATAACCGCGCGCTTCGTCCAACTCATCGACTAGCAGAACTTCCACAAGGTTGTCTTCGGCTGGCGCCGGTTCGGCAACCAAGAGCAGTGAAAGAGCGGAGACGGTCGATATCATCATGGTTTTCATGATGCTGTTCCCAAGAGACTAGAGATTGGCGGCAGAGACCGCCTATTGCTTCACGATCCATTGCTTAAATTTGTCGTCGACCGATCCGCAGTCGGCGGAAAGCAGACCACGCGAACGGAAGGGACCGGCTTTAGAACTGTCGGACGCCACAGTGACGCATGTCGATGCTTCATTGCCGATCCTGATCTCCATTGAGGTCTCGTCATAGGCGAAGGTCTGTTGCGGATCATCGTCCATACATTTCAGCAAGCCGAAGGGCGATGTAGCGTTGTCCGGATCGCTGAAGGCCATGCAGTATTCGGGGAAGGCGACGGAGCGGATCTGGCCGCTTTGTTCATCATAGGAGAGCTGCGTATCCTTATCCCCATGGCCTGCGGGTTTGCAGGAGTGGGCATGCAGTACTTCTCCAAAGCCGCGCCCCTGGGTGTCGATGCACCATCCGAGCCTCTCAGGCTCATCGAGATTATCGGCGAGATAGATGACCGGCGTACCTGACTGAAGATTCGGAGTTTCTGCCCTCGGGGTCTCAGGGATGGCCAAGCCGAGAACGGCTATTATGGCGAGGTGGATATGAGGCACCGGACTGTCCTTCTTGAGGTCGATATCGACAGTGATGTTTAATGTTTTGATACAAACAGTTTGTATACAAACAATAAGACTGTAAAGTGTTTATTGAGATCAAATGATGATACAGCTTGGACATGAAACAGACGTCCGTCGTGCTCCACCCCCACCTGCATTCCGCCACCCTGTTGGAAAAGCGCGTGGAGTCTTTGCTTCGTCCGACCGGGATACGGCACCGGCAAGCACTGATTCTGGACGCCTTGCGACGGATTGGCCCTACGTCACAAAGGCATCTGGCGAAGCATTTCGACGTCACACCGGGCAGCATGAGTACCATGACGGAGCGTCTGGTGTCGCTCGGATTCATCACGCAAAACACCAATCCCGACAACCGCCGCAGTGACATTCTGGAACTGACGCCGCGTGGCGATGCCATGTTGGAGAAGGTGCTCGCCGTATGGCGCGAAGCCGATGGCATGATCATCGCGGCCCTCGGTAAAGAGCGTGCTGAAGACTTCATTGCTCTCGCTACAGAACTCAGAGACGCGCTTGGCGGTTCTGAGCCCAAGAAAGAGATCTCTTAATCCTGCGCTCATCACTTCGTCTTTGGCCAACGTTGCGCTGGCGATGGTCGAATAGACGTTGAGGATGAAGCGGTTCACGCCATGCTCTCAATATCTTAACGGGATCAGGACCCGTCCCAGCAGTTCGTTCTCTGCGCAGGCTTTGATCGCGAAGCGGATCGTCTCATAGGAGGACAGGAGAGGCGATAGTCCCGAGAGGCCTTTCAAAGACAAGGGCCAATATTGGAGGTTGTCGGCTTTGCGGGACATGTATGTGTCTTGTCACGTTCCACGCTGCAATTGATAAAAGCGCTGCACCCACATTACCAAGTTCCTGCGAGCTTTATGAATTGCGATTTCGGCGAGCGCGTAGCATCCCTCTAAGCGTCTCAATCGTGTTCAGGCCTACTCGTGGGTTCGTTGCAAAACGACAAATGCGGCCTCTCGAAACGACTGAGCGTTTTAAGTGCTCTTCCTACAGGCTGCCGTTTGTTCTGACTTGGGGGCAGGAAGCCCTCGCTGTAGATGGGCTAGCTGATCGGTGTTACGCTCAAACGTATGACAATCGCTCTTCCGCTCCTCCTACTCGGCTGGGCCCTTGCTGGTGGCAGTCCAGGTCCGGCCACACTCGCCATTTCTGGCGCGGCTATGCGGCACGGACGACGCGCGGGCCTTGCGACTGGCTTCGGCGTTTGGTGCGGATCGGCTGCTTGGGGCGTGGCAGCAGCTCTTGGTGTCTCGGCAATAATGCTTGCCTACGCCTGGGTGGCTGAAGCTCTACGGATCGCTGGCGCACTCTATCTCATCTGGCTCAGCTACAAATCCTTAAAGGGCGCCATTCGGCCGACCCCACGTGTCGAGGCTGCTCCACCTGCCCGTCGGGCGTTTCTGATCGGTCTGCTCATCCATCTCACCAATCCAAAGGCTATCTTGTCATGGGGCGCCGTCTACGCCGTCGCTTTGCCACCTGGCGCGCCTTGGACCGAGATCTGGGGTGTCTTCGCTGCGCTGTCTTTGACGTCAGCTATTGTGTTCCTGGGGTATGGTGCGCTCTTCGCTGCTGCACCGATCCGACGTGGATACGCACGCGCAGGACGATGGATCGAGGGGGCCTTCGGCTTGCTCTTTGGCGCAGCCGGGCTTCGCTTGCTCGCTGCGACGCGTGGCTAGTGACCGTAGGAACGCGAAATCACGCCGTCTCGCAAGGTTGCCTGTCTATCTGCTGGAGGAATTGACGGATCCGTATCCGTATCCGGCTTCAGCAGACTTTCAGACGTCATGCAGCGGAAACTGAAATTCTCCCACTTATCGGATTTTCGCACTATGTTCCTTCACATCTGGCGCAGGGCGTTCTGCAGACTCAGTGACGAGATCGCTTCACGTGACATTTCTGCCCAGCTGGTGAAAAGGTCTGAACAGAAAACGTGACCAAGCGTCTTAAGCTTTCGCTCGCAGTGGATGATTGGGTGCTTTTGCGTCAGTGTGCGTTAGCGCATCATAGATGCCAAAACCATGCTTTCAATCGAACCATAGATCACAGGCGTTAGCCCTCGCCGGAATAAGACTCTAGCCATCCACGTAGAGTAACCAAGGCGAACCACATGCACAAAGCATGCGAACCCATGATTGACGACGTCTACAAATGCATCGTCAGCGAGTTAGCCAGCGCTGGCCAAGGAACACCCTACAAAGCCGATGCGAATGAGCCTGACCCACGCTATTTGGGATATGGAGTCCGCGCGCCCACAATGAAGCGGCTGATCTCGAACTTTCGATCCACCTTGTCGATGCTCAATGTCGACGACAAGGTTGAACTCGCAAGCCGGCTCATCAATTCTGGGTACGGTGAGCAGAAGACTGTGGCACTCTACCTTCTTGATCAGATACCGGATTACTTTTCGCCTGATCGATTTGAACTTCTCGATACTTTAATTAGACGGCTACACGGATGGAGTAAGATTGACGCTTATACAGGTTCGCTTCTTCGGTATGTATTGGAAGCCCATCCAACAGAATTCTTGGGCCTTTTAGAGACTTGGAATGCCGACGATGACCTTTGGCTGCGTCGAGCCAGTGTCGTTATCTTTACGCGTAAGGTATCTCGCACCGGCCTCTACACGAAGACAGCGCTGGAGCACTGCAACAACCTTAAGCATGATCCGGAACGCCTCGTACAAACGGGCGTGGGCTGGTGTTTAAGAGATCTGATGAGGCACGACAAACAGCAAATTTTGAACTACGTGCTTCGGCTCCGCAGAGAAAAAATCAGCAGCAATATAACGCTTTATGCGCTGCGCGACATTGTGGGTAAAGAACGCGAAGCCATCCTGTCTGCTAACTGAGTGGGCGTTTGACCACTCGTCAAGATCGAGTGGTAGACTAGGAAGGTGGTGGAAGTCTTAGTCGTGTCCGCTCAGTGCGCAACCACACCCCTTCGCCAACGATCCCTTGCTTCTGTGGAGGCCCTGTTGTTAAGGGACGTTTTCGGTAGCTAATGCTTCATCAGAGATCCTTGGTGGGCGGATGCTGAAGCTTGCATCAGATCCAGACGTGTCATCCAAGCCTTAAGGCTCTAGGAGAAGTATGCGAAGATCTCTTCGACTTGAAGCAAAGTGCAACTGAGTTCACGTTACACTTCTGTAGACGCGTGCCCGGGGGGGGCAGAGATACCTTCTGAACCGGATTTTAAGGGATCCAGGCCCGTCTGATCTTGCGATCGACCCTTTGCGCCACAGAATGCCAATGCTGAGATAAAGCTGATCTAAAGAGGAGGAAAACCATGGGTGTCACCACCGAAGCCTACACATCCGCGCCGCAAGGTATGATCCCCAATAGTCGCTTCCCGTTGCTAGTCCACCGCAACGCGGTTCCAGGCGGTGGGGCGGACAAAGTAAAGGAGCATTTCCGAAGAAACGGTTGGTCCAACAATTGGGACTACCCCGGCATTTACGAATACGCTCATTTTCATTCAACGACCCATGAGTGCCTTGGCTGCGCCAATGGCTGGATGGAATTCAGCCTCTCAGTAGGTGAGGGCGGCTGGACCAAGGTACGGATCGAGGTCGGAGACGTCATCGTGATGCCCGCCGGTGTGAGCCACGAAATGACGGCCATGGCAGACGACATCCACATGTGCGGCGGCTACCCTGATGGACGCGATTGGGATGACATCCAAGAAGAGTTTCTTAGCGAAGAAGACTATAAACGCGCTTGCAAACGGATCATGATGTTGCCGATTCCTGATAAAGATCCTGCTACGGGCGAGTCCATGGTGCAGTGGCACGCGGCGCCATCATCGGTTGACGGTGGCTGGAACGATTGGCGTCACGCACTCGATAGGCGCAGCTAGATTATGTGTCGGATATGGGGGCTCGGGACGGCGAGCCCTCATATCGTGGGTGCGCTTGTATGGACCCTAAGGGGCAATGAAATAGAAGAGCAGCGCATCGTCTTCGCTTCAGGATCGTGCCGAAATCCTGCAGCATAAATCGTTTTGGCTACCTGTACAGAACGTCTGCAAGATCTCTTGGTCTTGCCCAATGAAGCTCTGCGATCTCAAATAGGTTTAAGGCTGCGGTCTTCGACCGGCCAGGCGGGTTGCTATCGAAGGAACGACATCGACCTTTTAGAATGGGAGCGCGGTCATGAGCGACTACAAGAAGCCGGTGCGTTGGTCCGACCCTGCGAAAAAACTCTTTCCGCATCAAGTTGGCTTTACGGCACCCCCTCACGACTTCGATGCTGCCCCAACCGATTTCTTAAAGATCGCGCCTGAGACGGTTGGCGTGCATGGGCGATTGATGCATCTGCCGGGTTATGCCCATGAACTCGAGCAGCGTCGCAAGAACTTCCATCTTCTGGAAGACTTCGTCGAGTGTATGGCGAATAGCGGTGTTGATGTTTGTGGTCAGGTCGGTTCCAACTGGGTGCATGCGACCGGGACGACGCCCGATGACATTAGGGAGTATTGCGATCGGCTGAGCGATCGCTACGAGACCCCGTTTCATATGGCGGGCATGTGCCTGGTGGAGGGCCTGCGAGAGCTTGGGGCGGAGCGGGTTGCCCTTAATTCTGTCTACTACTGGCCGGACTGGCGTGATGGCATCGCCCGTTTCTTGAGGCAGGCGGGATTTGATCTGGTCTATGCTGGCAACTTCGTTGATCTTGGCCTGTACAAGACCCAGGAAGAGGTCAACGATCAGAACTGGATCTTCCCGGATGAGATGGCGGTAAGCTCGATGCAGCGTGTTGCCGAACGGGCACCTGATGTCGACGCCTATGTGGTCAACGGCATGCCTAATTTTCGACGTGCCGATGGGTTGCCTGAGCGCATGTTGTCACGCGAAATCGACCTCGAGGCGTTTGTTGGAAAACCCATCGTGTCGTCGGATACTGCCCTTTACTGGCGAATCTTCAAAACGCTCAGCGTCGCTCCTGTGGGTACCCACGGGCGGTTGTTGTCGACTTTGTCCTTAAGAAATCCTGCGTGATGCATAAAGTCGTCGTCCTCTGGGCCGTACCGCGGTCAACCTCTACGGCGTTCGAATGGATGATGCGCCAGCGTGGCGACATGACCTGCTTTCACGAGCCTTTTGGCGAGGCGTGGTATCAAGGCGAGGATCCACTTTGGCCACGGGCGACGCCGGATAGTATTCGCACACCTGGCCTCACGCTGGAGACTGTGCTGGACAAACTCAAAGCGACAGCAGACGAGACGCCAGTGTTCTCCAAGGATTTTCCGCACTATGTCGATCACATGTGGACCGAGGAGATGCTGAAGCTGTTTACGCACAGCTTCCTGATCCGCGATCCCGCCAAGACCATAACGTCCATGTTCGATAAGTGGCCGGACCTTCATCCGAAAGAGGTCGGGTTCGCCGAACAGCGCGCGCTGTTCGATCGGCTGTGTGATCGTGACGGCAAGGCGCCGCCGGTGATCGATAGCGATGACCTGCTGGAGGAACCTGCAAGCGTGATCGAGCTCTGGTGTGAGGCGGTTGGCATTCCCTTCATGCCACAGGCGCTCTCTTGGGAGCCGGGTGCACGCGATGAGGTCAGTTGGTGGGACGGCGGCTCGTTTCATGCCAATCTGCGCGCCTCAGACGGGCTGAAACCGCAAAAGCGACGTTATGTTGACATCAACGATGTGCCTGACCGCGTGAAGGGCATCTATCAAGACGTTCTTCCCCATTATCGCCACTTGCATGCGCATCGTCTGAGCGTTGGCGGCGCAACCTCTGCATAGGTGTTTGAAATCTGAGTCCTGCGGCGTTCAACCTTTGTTGAACCGGCCTTCAAGGACTCTCTTTTTTGTGCCCTCTTCCTGATCGACGTCGGGTTTGTCGAGTTCAGCCACGCGCAGGCCTTCATGCCGATAAATCGGAGATCCCGCGGATATCATGCCTCGGAGTCGTGAGGCTAAGGCATGTTTCTTTCTCACCTGGTGGGGTTGAAATCGATCGAATTCGCGGGCGGTGATGTTGGAACCGACACAAACCTGTCCTCCGGCTATAGCTTCTTGAAGCAGCAGTTCCCCCCTTGCCGTGCGCGTGATGATGCCATTGGTCGCTTCTTCTTCGTCGGTGGGCATGCCATCGACCCAGATATCTGCCGCCGCAATATCTGCAGCTTCACCCAATGCATCCGGGCATACCTTACAACGAGACTGAATTCGCCAACCGGATTCGTCAGCCCACATATCGGTGTATGACTTTGTATGGACGCTGCTCGAGGTCTCAATTTGAGTGGCGCCGGGATTGCCGTAACCGCGATATCGAAACAGCGTCAGGTCATCCTCGGTGATGTTGAATTCCGAGAGAACATTCAGGCTTTTTTGAAGATCTGAAGCACCACCGCAAACCATCACAAGGAGTGCCACGAGATTACGTTCGAGGTGCGGGTCAGACTTGGCCCGCTCACGGACGGCACCTGCATCACAAGGTTTGGCAATGATGGCAAAGGGCTGATCTCTGGACACTGCGGCGCTTAAACCGGCTAGTGTGTCGGATGGTCCATATCTGGAGCCCGCACGCATCATCAGAGCGTCAACGTCTTCGCTTAAGCACCAACGGGTTCGCATCGGCACATCAGGATCGGCCTCACAGTGAAGAATGAAGTCCGCTTTCCCAGACTCGAGCAACGCTGCCCCTAAAGCGGTTAAGACACCGCCTGTAGAAGCACGATGTCGAATGTCCGGATCGGCCGCCCAAGCTTCCTGCATACGATGATGCCCACCCCAAATAAGGTCCGTTCGTGGCGTATCTTCAGCATTTGATCGAGCAATCGCACCCGGACAAGCCTCTAGGATGGCCTTGTCGGAGCCGGGGCCTATCCTGTCGGGCCTGAGCTTTCCTTCGGCTGTGTAGCGCATTTTCCATTGCTTAGGGGCAAGGGCTTCGCAGAGCCCGCAACCAATGCATAAACCTGCATCGATGACGTCGTTCACCGTTTCCGGGTATCGGACATCCATCTCGCTAGTCTCCTGGCAGATCTTACGGCCTCTCATATAGGCGATGGCACCTAAGAATATAGACCTCTATCATTGCACTGCCCGGCGAGCTCTCGAAGCATGATGACTACACCCCCCGGACATCCCAAAGTACTTTGTACCTTCGACCGATGCGCTGCTTTGAATTCGAGGTGCGCCTGAAGATTCTAAAGACAATAGGAGGAACCGGGCGTGACGAAGGCGGGCCCATTTATTGATGATCAAAAAGCGCTTGTTCCAGGATCAATGGAAGAAAATCTTCCGCGTTGTGATGGTGCCGTGGAGCTGGGTGTCGTAAGGCGACGACCGTCAGCGAGGATGTGTCCGCATTGGGAGGCCTGGCCTCGCCTGGCTGATCATGACATCGCCTAGCAGCTGCCGATGCGTCGACCCTTCTGAACTTCGGTCATTGTCATGTTCTTCGCACCTTGAATAATCGTTATTCGTCCACCGAACTCTCCTGGAGCCAGCACATAGGAGGCAGTCGCCCTGGCAGCGCCACGGCCGTCACACACGATATTGTATTTCAACCGCTCACTGTGTTGCTGAACATTCTCGACCCTGCAGCCGACAAAGAGATCACGTTGACTCAGCAAGGGGACAGGCAGCACGTCTTGACCCACGCAGATCACTGTTGTCTGGTCGTCCGCGTAGTTCTCCAGATGCGGTAGTTCCAAACGGAAATTGATCAAATAGAGACCGCTCCGCAGCTTTGCCTCATCGGCAGACAATCCACCAAATGGCGATAGAGCGATCAAAAATGCCCATGCTGCAAGTCGATGGCTCAAGGCGATGCCTCCCTACTAGCTGGCAACAATGGCTTTCCTAAGAATCTTGTCTCCATCGTTAGAATTCCAACTGCACGGACTTCTGATGTATTCGGTACCGGTGGCATAAATCTGCTGGTTCGTGATCGGTGGACGCGTCATTGAAAGCCCGCCCCCTCGTCGTTTGGTTCTTGCACAGCGGAATCGTTGGCCTGGCTCCGGAGATAGAACTCATACACTGACGGGGGTGAGTTTGAGCTTTGAGTGAAAAGTTTCTAGCCCCAGACGATTGGTGCTGCGTCGGTCCCATTCGTGATTTGCCTCGCGATCATAGGGCCGTGATCGTTTGTAGTCGTGTCCGGTCTACGTCATAAACACAAATTAGGTCGAACCAGAATCAGTCTCCCGATTGGGCCAAATGTTAGGCGTCGCTGTGCTGGGTCAAACGGACCCAGATATGTCACTAGGCGACTCAAGCGGGTTATGCCGTCTCGGTGAGAAGCGAACTAAAGCTATCGTTGCCATTTTCTCTTGTGCCGCAGCGATCCAGCATCGAAGCTGATGATTTCACCACGCCAAGCCGTGGGAAGACGATCCAAGCAGGTGAGGGGAGTTATGAGAATTCAGATGGGTGCTCTGGCTGCAATTGGTGCCGTCGGTATATCGATGACAGTCATGCCACAGGTGAGCGCCGCTGCATATGAAGCGGGCGTTCAGCGGATCGTCGTTTCCTCCGACGAACGTGGAATCGATCTTGATGTAACCGTCTGGTATCCGGCTTCGTCAGGAGGCGAGCCCGTCGTGCTCGGCGAGAACGTCTTTTTCGAAGGAACGGAAGCGATGCAGGATGCGCCGATCTCGGCCGGTCAATTTCCCCTGATTTTGCTTTCGCATGGTGCGGGTCTAGGGGGGCGTGCCGAGGCCATGAGCTGGATTGCCAAGCCGTTAGCCGAAGCCGGTTTCATCGCTGCTGCACCCACGCATCCCGGAAATACGGGCCCCAACCGTTCGGCGGCAGAGACCATGAAGTTGTGGCAAAGGCCGACCGACCTGTCGGTGACGCTTGATGCCATCAAGAGCGACGCGACCTTGCAATCGTCGGTGCACGCCGAGAAGGTTGGCGCCCTGGGACTGTCGATGGGTGGTAATACTGCCCTATTGATCGCAGGCGCACGGCTTGATCCTGATCGTTTGGCCAGCTATTGCGATACGACCGATCTCAATGCGTCGCTGTGCGAGTGGGTGCAGCTCAGCGGAGTTGACCTGCATGCGATCGACAAAGATGCTGCCGGTCGTGACAACAAAGACGAACGTATCCAGTTTGTTATGGCGATCGATCCTGCCCCTGCCGACATTTTTGCGACCGAGACATTTTCAGGCATTTCGGTCCCAATTGCGCTTATGAACCTCGGTAAAGAGGGGGAAATCCCTGCTACTTTGCAAGCGTCGACCATCGCAGACGCTATTCCTGGCGCACATTACGAGAGGATCGAGAATTCCAGTCACTCTTCGATGTTTGGCATTTGCAAACTAGGTGCGACAGAGATCGCCAAGGAGGAAGGGATTGAAGATCCGATCTGTGCGGATGGAAGCGGGCGTTCGCGGAAGGCGATCCATGCGCAGCTGATCGATATGGTTGTAAAAGCTTTCAATCGCGAACTGAAATAGAACCACTGAGTCTTGATCAGTGATTCACTTCTGATTCTCTCCGGCACCAGATGAACGGGGCCTACATCCTAACCTGCCATCAGTGCGTTCTTGCGATCGATCGAGCGAAAAAACATTCTGAACTGCGCTCTTTCTGACCCGAAACAAGTGACCACGTTTTCCGATAAGCGAGGACGGAGAGCGCCATTTCAGTGCTGACGTTTCTCAACCGTTCCATCAAGACGTGGGCTGCTCCCATCCTTATGTTGATCATGCCGATCGGACGTCCAACCATTTTACCACGCTCACGCAGCGTGAAAGCCAATTCCAACCGAGAGGTCAAATAGATTGAAGCGTCACTTGAAGTGGTGAATTCCAAGTCAATAAACATTTAAAGAAATATTTTTTATCGCAATGACATTGTTTGAGTATTTGCTTCTCAGCAGACTATTCATTCCAGATATGTAGTCATTTGATTTCATTGAAGAAAATAATCATAATGCCAAACAGTAAAACAAACATGAAAGCTAGTCTTGCACTGAACTTCGAGACCAGGGAATTTTCAGGAGGGCTCCTCATATCTTTGGGAAAGAGTGTCTAATTTGGAGCATGCCAAAAGCTTCCCGTGCTCTCCAGATTGTCTTAGTCATTGCTTCGACACCGCTAGTCTAAGGCCCTGGGCAAGTCTTTCCCTTCTTTCCTCAAAACGGTAAGGCGTTTGTTCAGCTTCCTTGGCCAGGGCAAAATCTGGCTTGATTGTCAAGATATCTGCGAGAACAACGGTCGCCGCCTGTATAGCGCCTTGCTGTCCGTAGTTTGCTGCGAGTGTAATCAGACCGCGGTAGAAGTCAGGATTGCTCGCGACGACGTCTTCTAGAAATGGCTGAGCTTCATCGTACCGCTCAAGGTGAAACAAGATATGCCCCTCAATCCAATCGTAGGAAAATGGGTAGCGTGGATGTAGGAGCTTCGCACGCTGAACTGCGGCAAGCGCCTCGTTAAGTTCACCTCCATGGACTGCCACTTCAGCCAGCAGCGCATATCCATCTGAATAATTACCATCTAGCCTGATTGCATGCCGGGCCGCCGCAAGGGCATTAGCATGTTCGCCAAGCGCTAAGTTTAAGACGCCAAGCGCGAAGTATGCATCCGGAATGTCAGGGTCCAAGCGGATTGCCGTTATGGCGGCCTCCAACCCTTCATCAATCGATACGTTCGATATCTCTTCGCGATAGCGAAATATGGTTTCACGTCCATAGGTGACCGCAATGTTCGCATAGGCTCGGGCGTATCCGGGTTCGAGTTCCAACGCTCGCCTGAAATACTCTCGAGCCTCTTCATTTCCCCTTGCGGTGAGGGCGCGCAGCGGTTCCAAGCCGCGCAGCAGCATGTAGTAAGCATCCGGTTCGACGCTGGGCGTGACGTCTTTCTCCATACCCAGCGTAAGAGACAGGGCTTGAACGATTTGGCGCGTCACTTCTTCCTGAAACTCGAAGGGATATGCCATGTCCCAGTCGAAGCGCTCTGCCCAAAGATTGGAGCCGCCGTAAGGATCGACAAGCGAGACATTGATACGGACACGTTCTGCATGGTGCCGGACGGTACCGCGGACCAGATAGCGAACCCCTAGGTCTTCTGCGATTTTCCGAAAGTTCTTTTCTGCATCGGGAAAATCGAAACTTGATGCGTGCGAAATGACTGTTAACCGCTCCACCTTGGACAGGTCTGTAGTCAGGTCTTCGCTCAGTCCGTCACTGAAGTATCTGAGGTCTGGATTGTTGCCTAGATTGACAAAGGGCAATACCGCGAGGGTCTGATCTGGAGAGACCTCTGGAGGGACAATTGCCTTTTCGGTATCGGGGCTCCAGAGGGCAGGAAGAAAAAACGGTAGTGCCGTGAATATTACGAGACAGCAGACGATAAATGCCCAGAATCGGCTATCCCAGTTGTTCTTGCTGCTAATGGGTGAAGCAGATCTTGTTTTAGGGCGCAGTCGGTATCCCTGTTTGGGAAAAGTCTCGATAACGTCTCGTCCAAGGGTCCTTCGAATATCTGCGATGCATTGTACCAGCGAGTCATCAGTCGTCGCGATCCCTGGCCACACCGTTTTGATGAGGTTGTCCTTACTGACGACCTCGTCAGCATGCGCAGCCAAGACGGAAAGGACATCGAGTGATTGGCGGCGCATATGAACGACATTTCCGTCGTCCTGCATGAGCTGGCCGCTCGTACGGTCGTAGCTAAATGTCCCTAGAATAAGGATATCGTCTAATTTCGTCTTTTTTTCGTGTCTCATTCGGGACACTCCAAGACCCTGATGAAACAATTCCAAACGTCTATGAACGCTTGGCTAATGTGCAAAAAAATTCTACGCGGAGGTTTCCATGACCAGAAGTTACACAATCGTATCCCTTTTCGCATCAATCATCATGATGACTGCGCCGGCAATCGCTGGACAGTTCGTGATCGAGCTCGATGAACCGCTCACGCATCCATCCCCGGAACTGCTGAACCAACATGGCGTATCCCTGGATGAGACGTTGTCAGCTGGTGCCGATTCATATGCAGTCTTTAGTGCCGAAAATCTGGGTGCCCTCGAATCATTCTTTAGCGATGCCTCCGTGCAGGCCGAGAAGATTTCGGAGGTATTGTTCGTGAACTCGCCAGCCATAGGCGGCGGTGAGCCAGCTGGCCCTAAGCCGCGCGAAGGCCATCAAGTGTTTGTCATCGAGCGACCGATTCCTGGTGTTGGTTTCTTTGGTCTCGAGAAGAAGCAGAAGATCTCGCAGAATTCGAACACTGCAGTTGCGAAGCTTGGCGAGATCATCGAGTGGGATCATTCCTTCCTTACAAGTGAAGGTACCTATTGCGTATACAGGGCAGATTCTCCTGAAACACTTCGGGAGCACGGAGCTCTCGCCGGTGCACCGATAGGCAAAATCACGCCTGTTCTTCATACGCTGCACTGAGTTCAGGGCTTTGCTCAAAACACCAAAGCACCCTTCAGCTTTGGGATCATTAGACCACCGTCACTGTCTAGCGGCTCACACAAGGTGTCCGCTAGACGACGTATTCCTGCCGGACGAACCACGGAACGGAAGTAAAGAAAGACAACCTCGCAAAAAAGCTTCATCATTCGCTCTTGCTTATGTAATGCATTCCAAATTGTATCCTCGGAGTAATTGTCATGTTTCGTTGGCTTTTTGGATTGCTAATTCTTGGTGGATCGTTAGCGCAGCTGGGGACGGTAGTTGCGAACGATGACGGTGGATTTCGTGATTGCAAGGAATGTCCTGAGATGGTTGTGCTCCCTTCAGGTTCGTTTTCGATGGGATCGACCGAGTCCGATTCTGGCAGTCAACCTAAAGAACGCCCCCGTCATGAGGTTGATATCCAGTCATTTGCTCTTGGAAAGTTTGAGATAACCTTTGCTGAATGGGACGCCTGCGTATCGGATGGTGGATGCGATCACGAGCCCGATGATCATGGCTGGGGGCGCGGAAATCGCCCGGTAATCAATGTGAACTGGAAAGATGCGCAACAGTATGTGGCTTGGTTGAGCGGCCGAACGGGCGAAGTTTACCGGCTTCCGAGTGAATCGGAATGGGAATATGCTGCGCGTGCGGGAACAATGACCCAATACGCTTTCGGCGATGATATCACCGAGGCTCAGGCGAACTTCGGTAGTATCGTTGGTCAAACAACCGACTCCGGTAGCTATCCGCCGAACGCATGGGGCCTCCATGATATGCACGGCAACGCTAGGGAGTGGGTCGAAGACGTGTATAATACCAGCTATGAAGGTGCGCCGTCAGATGGAAGCCCTTGGTTGGATGGCAACGAGGGTAAACGGACGATTCGCAGCGGGTCTTGGAACTACTCACCCGACATAATGCGCTCGGCATACCGCGATCATCATCCTCAGGCCCGCAGGGCCTTTGACCTAGGCTTCCGAGTGGCTAGGAGTTTGTCCCCCTGAGGCCGCGACTTCTGCAGTATTTCTGCGTGCATTTCATCGTAAGGTAGGTTCGTAACTGGTCCACTGTCGACAGCGGGCTAAAATTGATCTCGGGTCGCGCTTGGCCGGTATGCCTTATCCTTTAAGAATTGTATCAAAAATACCTTTCAGCTCTTCTGATGACTTGGGACGTTTCTGATCACTTGAGATAAAATCCAAGCCTTTGCATTCATGTAACCAGGCTATCGAAGTACTCTTAAGCCTACTTCAGGCGCTGCTTCTGTCTGAAGTAAGTCAATTCCATCCCAGCCATCCACCTTTGACCTTGTTCGAGAAGAGATAGTCATTTTGATCGTGCGGAAGTTCAGGCGGCGCTGGCAATAGAGATGTCTTTTGAAAGCTCGTGCGGGAGTTTGACAGTGAATGTCGAACCTTCGCCCTCGATGCTGGTGATCTCCACGGCACCACCGTGCATTTCGACCAACGCCTTGACGAGATTGAGGCCTATTCCTGTGCCTTGAATACCTGTCGACGTGCTCGCACGGAAGAATCGTTGACAGAGTTTGGGCAACTCGTCCTTGGGAATTCCGACGCCAAAGTCGCGCACGGCAATCTCGAGACAGTCATCTGTGGACCTACCAGTAACGTCGACATGATCCGCTTCGGGTGAGTACTTTACAGCATTGGATAGAAGGTTGGTTACGATCTGATGTAGGAGCTTAGAGTCACCCAGATAGCTGTCGGGTAGGGCGTCGATATCCATATTGATCTGGTGATTGCTGCTGATTTCCTGCTGTCCGTCACAAGCCTTTCGCACGAGGGCCCTCAGATCCATCGGCGCCGGGTCAAACGCGATCGAGCCAGCCTCAAGACTTGCAGAGCTCAACACGCTTTCCATCAGACCGGTCAGTCGAGTGACGGCTCCACGCATTTTCTCTAGCGCTGTGGTGCGCTGATCGCCCGTTACCTTATCCCCCCGTCTGATGAGACGCTGAGCCTGTCCATCGATGATGGCAAGCGGCGTTCTAAATTCGTGTGACACCAAGGAGACGAAGCTACGCTGCTGAGAGTTCAAATCCTTTTCTCTGGCCAGGGATTGCTCGAGAAAGGCTGCTTCGGCCTTTTCCTCGGCGAGGCGGCGCTCGACATCAAGGTTCTCCACAGCAAGCCGCCGTGCTTCCAGGCTGTTTTTACGGAACACCTCGAGTGCTCTCGCCATAGCTCCGAGTTCGTCGTCGCGATCATGGCCTGGCACAACGAGCATCAACTGGCCGGTGGACATGCGCCGCATCGTCGTGGTTATCGCCGTCAGCGGCTTGATGATTCGATTGCTGATAACGAGTGCAGCCACACCACCCAATATGAGCGCCGTGGCAATCCCCAGAAGCGAGAGTGCTAGGGTCCAATCGGAGCTTCTGACAGCGGTCTCGGTCTGGAGTGCGTTAATCTTTTGAATGAGCTGCGTGACTTCGATCGCGACATCAGCCATCTCGCGTGCGCGGCGCGTCTGGTCACGCGTTGCAAGGCGCAAATCATCAAAGCAGGCCTGGAAATTGTTGCTGCGAGCGGCAAGCTGATCCGGCAGGCTCGGTACCATCGATTCGTGCTCATCGTCCGTTGCGACTTCCTCAATGCGACGGATGCGATCGGCAATCTCTGCGATCCGACCAATTTCTATAGGTATATCGGCGGCACCAAGGCGATCGCCTGCTTGGAAGAGGGCAACTGCGCTTTCGATTGCCATTTGAACGACGATGATTTCATTGGCCAGAGCAGTCAGTCGAAGCGTGGTTTTGAGGTCATCCTCTGCCTCCTCGATCGACCTGGCAGCTGCAAAGGCGCGATGATAATCGCTCTCTTTTTTCCGTTTTAGTTTGGTCGCCATGATTTTCATGGCGTTGAGCTGGGTCGCCAAACTCCTACTCGCTTTAGCCTTGCGCTGTTCGCCGGCAGCGTAGGCCTCAAGGAGGTTTTGGTAGCGTGCGAAGCTATCGTCAAAACTGAGAATCAAGTCGACGTCGTCGCCGGTTTCCCTGCTCATCATCCTTAGCTTTTCGATTTCACTGGAAGCATCGGCGACAAGGCTACGCGTCCGATCCAGGTCTTCAGCCAATCCAGAGGCCTGATAATGCCGCCGCGCACGTTCAATTGTATCGAGATGCTGTGCGAGCACAGCGGCCTGATCAACTGTCTCAATACGCTTGGCGAGGTCACTGGTAGCGATCGATCCAGTACCGCTGACGACCAAAATGCTGGCCAGCAAGCCGCCAAGCGTGAGGAAAAGTCTGGTTCTCAGTTGCATCGGTCAAAAAGTGCAATCAAGACGTTAGATCCTGCCTTCTCTAGTTACACCCTGATGTATGCGTTGCTCTAGGACAAAGGCCTCTTAACTTCGGCACCGACAAATGAATTCGCGATCTGAAAGAGCGTCCCTGATGTTACGAGAGGAACGTTAATAAGTTCTTCAGCATCAACTGTTAGATCTGCCGGCGTGCGTAAATACGGACTGTCGACAGAGGCGGTCATGTGTAATGGCAATGCCTAAGGGTTAAACCGAATATGATTGACCGTCGCGACTTCCTGCGGCTCACGGGAGCAGCTTCCCTTGCAGGCATAATGCCGTCTCTTGCTCATGCTGGCCCTTTTCCGAGTAAGCCGATCAACTGGATTGTGCCATTTTCACCTGGAGGTGGTGCTGATCGTTGGTCACGTGTCTTGTCCAGCGTTGCTCTCGACGTCGTCGACCAGCCACTAAGGATCAGAAACCTTCCGGGCGCTTCTGGTACCAAAGGATGGGAGCATATGCTCTCCAAGCCTGCAGACGGCCATACCATTTTGATCGCCAGTCCAACGCCCGTCATCGAACTGATGACAACAGGATCTCCGTCAATCGCGCCTGAGCACGTCAAAATCGTCTGCTTCATCTCCGCATTCAATGCGATTTTGGCGGCCCAGCCTAACAGGCCTTGGTCGACCTGGTCCGGTCTGGTTGACTATGCCAAGACCCATCCCGGCAAGTTGAAATTGGGAATGACCTATTCAGATCTGGTCGGCACGGCGCTTGCCTTGCGCGGTGCTGGTGCTGAGGCCCAACTTATTCCTTATTCGAGTACCTCAACCGCTGTCACTGACATGTTGGGCGGGAAGATCGATGTCACATCAGGCACTCCATCGACCCTTCTGTCTCTTTATCCGGATCAGGTGTCAACGCTGCTCAACGCCACGAAGATGCCCCTTCCTAAAGAGATCAACGAGCAACTGGGCCGTCCGCCCCATGCCGTCGATCTTGGCTATGCTGCGATCAACTATCCTCGTTGGATCGGTGTTCATCCTGAGACATCTGATGACATCGTCGCTGAGCTGTCGCAGCAGATCGGCGACATGTTGGCCCAGCAGTCCCTCAAAACACTGATGGGCCGTCTTGGGGAAGAGATTATTTTCACCCCATATGATGAGGCTCAGACACAATATGCCGAACTTATCGACGGAGTCAGAGCAGCCGTCAGTTCAATGGACATGTGACTGAAGTAACGCGACGAGCGCCCGTATTCATTCGGTAGCTCAACATACCGTTGGACACTGACGAGCCGGTTACAGGTCGAGTCTCTGTTGCGATACAAGAGTCGTCTTGCAGGCGACTATGTTTTCCGGCCGCTTTGGATCAGGCTCGATCTGTAGATCAAGACCCAAAGCGTCGCGTTAATGGCAGATTTCTGCGAAAAGCCTGATCCCGCAACTTGGATGGATCGGCTGCTCCACAGCGTATTCTGACGCTGTTCTTCATCACGCATGAACAGAAGTCGTCAACAAAGCACGAACGTTAAAGGCCTCATTCCGGTTGATCGCGATTGGAGCCAAGAATGTTGGGTGCGGATGCGAAATTTGGCAACGACGCGTGAGCCTTTGTTCAATGTCCACGTCATATCACTATGACCCGCTTATTACTCCCATCGCACGCTCCGGGAGATCGCCCTCTCTTCATCATTCGGAAACCGTTTTTGCATAAGCTTCATCGTCTATCTTTGAGTGTGAAGTCTTACTGGAAAACAACATTATGAATGTGGGGACGCTCCTCGTTGCTAAAGGGCTGGTTTCGGAAGAGGACATTGGTAGGGCTGTCGAACACCAAAGCTCAAATGGTGGCGTTCTCGGCGATAGCATCCTCGCCCTTGGCTTGCTGACCGCGGACCAAGTCGAGTCCGTGCTTTCAGAGGCTCCGCAGGCGCCGTCCGTTGTAGAAAACACCGGCATCGATCCAGTCCTACTGCTCGAATTGGCCATCAAGGGCATTTATTCTGAGAGTCTCGAGACGGCCAGTCAGCTGAGCGACGCGTTGAAGCTGACCAGTCGTGTCATCGATCAGCTGCTGCAAACCGCCATGGATCGCAAACTCATTGAGGCTGGCGGAACCACCCTACATGGTGAGATGCGTTATGGTTTGACGCGGGCTGGTCGAGAATACGCGATCGACTGTTTGCAACGCGGGCAATATTTCGGTCCGGCGCCCGTAACCTTCGAAGCTTATGCCGACAGAATCCAACGCCAACGCGTTACCAACGAGATCGTGTCCCGTGGCCGGCTCGATGCGGCTTTCGAAGGCCTCGTCATGCCCGAGCGTCTGATCAGGCGGCTAGGCCCAGCTATCAACTCCGGCAATTCGATCCTCATTTACGGTCCTGCCGGCAACGGAAAAACGACCATCGCCGAAATTGTCGGCAACATTTTCCAGAACGTCATTTATGTTCCCTACTGCGTCGAGATTGACGGCGAAATCATGAAAGTCTTCGACCCAAGCATCCATCGCGTCGTCGACGATCCTCAGGCACGGGAAACAACAACCAATCTGCGCCGTAGCCGTATCGATACGCGTTGGGTCGCTTGTTATCGGCCCATGGTGATTACGGGCGGTGAACTGACGATCGAGATGCTCGATTTGAAGTACAATGCACTCGCAAAGTTCTATGAAGCACCGCTGCATATCAAGGCTCTTAACGGCACCTTCCTTATCGATGACTTCGGTCGCCAGCGCGCCAAACCGGAAGACATCCTCAATCGATGGATCGTTCCGCTCAACAGTCGGATCGACTTTCTCACCTTGCACACGGGCAAAAGCGTCACGATCCCTTTTGACGAGGTGGTCATCTTCTCAACCAACATGCATCCCGACGACCTCATGGATCCGGCATTTCAGCGTCGCATTAGCTACAAGCTTGAAACCGTCGAGCCACCGGAGGAGCTGTTTCGGAAAGTGCTCGCCGGTATGGCGGCCAAGCACAGCCTGGAACTATCGGAAGACATCTACGAACGCATTCTTGCTGGTATTCGTGATAACAACGCACCGCTCGCCTACTATCAGCCCAAGTTCATCATCGACCAGGTGCTGGCCTCCTGTAAGTTTGAGGGCATGAAACCACAGTTCACCGACGACAACGTTGACGACGCGCTTGCCAACCTGTTCGTGAAGAAGACAGACGACAAGATGTTTGGTGTGAAGCGAAGTTAGAGCGTTCGATCGTCTGGATCGGTCAGCATTTCTGCAGATCCGATGCGGCCTTCATCTTCGCCCGCAGCGCCATCTGGACGAGCTGAGGACAAGAGAACACTTAGGCTGCTCTTGTCATAGCGCTACAGCGATGAACCTCGACCGTCACATGTACAATCCCCAAGTCCTCTGGAATCATCGCCTTGTAGACAATCGAGCTGCGTTCTCGTCGCTCACGATGGTGACCTCCGCCGCATGCAGGTTTTGGCCGATTGTCCAGACGCGTAAGTCGGCGATCCTGTCGCCCCCATCGACCGAAAGCGCCCCACGTAACCGATCTGTCACTGCATCTTCTGCCTGCCAGTCTAAGAGCACTTTCGCTGACATGCGTAAGAGCCCCCACGACTAACGCGCCAGGAGGATAACGCCCACAAGCCCATGATGGTGGTGGTGCGGCGTGGAGGCCAGTGCCCTGCACACGCGCTAAGCGTGTGCAGGGCAAGAGGATTACTGGCTTTGATTTAACGCACGATAGGTACCTCTGAGCTGAAGCGTTATCGTGACGTCGGCTTTGTCGCGATTACGCCAGAACCAGCCGTGTTCACCGGCGAAGGACGCTTCAAAGCTGCCCTCGCCGGATGTTTTACCACGGCCCTTTTCATAGTCGACGGACTGGCCATCGCCATGAGCGTGGAGGTCGAAGTTGATCCGTCCGCCTTCTGCAACCCATGTGTATTCGGCGGTATCACCCTCCTGCATATCGAGCTTTACTTCTGTGTACTCGCCGGGTGGAAGCGTGAAAGTTACGGTGTCTTGCCATGCGTCTTGGGCATGGGCGGTACCGACGAAAAGTCTGAAAACACCGTCAATCAGGCTTGAGCTTTGATCGCCGTGGATGGCGCGATCCTTCTCTGCCTCGTCGGCCAACTCCTGCTTGATCTCGCCCATTTCGGCTAGGCCGAGAACACGGCCAGCGCCGGTTGGGTCAATGCCGTATTCCGCGGGTAGAATGACAGTGACGAGAATGATGATGGCACTAACGGCCGCAATGATGGTGGATCGCAGGAGCTGGGCGGAGCTTGGTAGCTCCTCAAGGCTCGGCTTATCTGCGTTGAACATGGTTTTTTCCAATAGGTTAGGCGGCCACGAAGTAGCCGGTGATCTGGTAGCCCATGAGCATGAAGCCCAAAGACATCATGACGACGTTGGCGGTGTAGGCCTGACGGAAGAAGGCTGAAGACTTTCGCCAGTACCCCATGACGATCAGGATGACTGCGAGGGCGAGGATCTGGCCGATCTCGACACCGACATTGAAGGCGAGAAGGTTGGCCAGCAGCCCCTCTTCGGACATCTGATAGTCGAGGATCTTGGTGGCGAGACCGGTACCGTGGAACAGCCCGAAGATCAGCGTCGCCGCCTTGGTGTTGGGCTGGACCCCGAACCAACGTTGATACGCGCCGAGATTGTCGAGCGCCTTGTAGACGACCGAGAGGCCGATGATAGCATCGACGATATAGGCGTTGACGCCCCAACCGAACCAGACACCAGCCAGCATCGTCACTGAATGGCCAAACGCGAAGATGCTGACATAGATGGCGACGTCCTTCATCTTGTAGAGGAAGAAAACGACGCCGAAGAGGAACAAGATGTGGTCGTATCCCGTCACCATGTGTTTGGCGCCGAGATACATGAAGGGAATGATGTGCACCCCCCAGATTTCCTGGATATAGCCCGCGTCACCGGGGGTGACGTTGTGGGCAAGTGCCTGGGTGATGGCGGTCAAATACGTCGCCAACACCACGAGGCAGAGGGCAGGCGACTGGCGAGATGCCAGCACTCCGATGCCCCAAGAACATGAGGTCATGAAAGATCTCCGTTGAGCGGATGATTGATCGGAAAGGCCGCGAAATGCGGCGCCGATCATGCCCTTGGAGGTCGTTCGATCCTGACGTCGCGGAACGGGTCAACGCGTGAGGTGCGAAGACGCCATTTGTCTTTGGGCACAAACACGACACCCAAACCGATGTTTGCCGTGAGCACAACTTGGCTGTGATCGTGATCGACAACGTCGTGGCTGTGGCCATGCCAGGCCCAGAAAAGGTCCTCCTCAAAGCCATGGGAATGGCCGTGATCGGCAATCATCTCCAGGTGATCATTAATCGTTTGAAGCACTTTCGGAGCGTGTGTTGACGCAGGTGCTATGGACCAGACCACAAGCGAGAAGCAGAGCAGCCCGACAAAAACTCTTCTAGCTCGCGTTCTCAGTCGTCCCATGGGCGTGACCTATTGGCCTGGAGGCGTCGCATTGAATACAACGCTAACTCTGCCTGGCGTGCTCGTTGGTTGACGATGGACGGTGTCCAACGACAAGGGCACGAGCCTCAGGAACCAGTTAGTACTGGATTGCCGAGCTCAAATCTAGTCCAACTGACAAGGCGCTAAGCCTCGGTTGAGCCATGCAAGGCCTTCGAGGGGGGCTAGGGCCGGGTTGGACCAATTCCGAGGTCTCGAACTCTCGGCGAATGGTCTTTCATGCGCTGCTAAGCTACCGCTCCGCTGAAAGATAACGCGGAATCATAGCTATCGGGCGCATCTTTGCCAGAAGCCGAATGATTAGACGTGCCATCTGCAGTCATCGACGATGGACCCGTCGATGTCTCCTTTTGTGATGAGGGGGTGCTGCATTGGCATATCCGTGACGTTTGCCTAGAAAGGACGCCAAAAGCGTGTTTCTTCGGCAACCAATAATCTTTTAGGGGGGCTACGAGCCATGAGGTTCTTGCTCAAGTTACTGAACCTTGCGTCGCTGAGTCCGGACGACGGTGGCCGAGGTCAAGTTGTGCTTGGTCAAGGTGTTGCTGACGCTCGGGAGGCCGAGCGCAGACACCGACTAAGTCATCCAGGCGTAACATCGCCTATGCCTGCCGATCGATTCAAGGAATGGCGCGGCGATTATGATCTCTTCGATCTCGAGCCGTTGCCGCTGGACGCCGAGATACGAGAACTCTGTCATCGCTTCCGCGAGGCATCGGTGCAGGAGCAATGCGTCATGCGCGATGGCATGAGCATGGATGACTTTTACACACTGCTGACTTTTGGAAGACGGGCCTCGGTCCAGGCCATCAGAAGTGAAGATACATCGATCGCTGATGATGGCCTTATAGCGATCGCCATGGTCGATATGAGCCGTATCGATCATCGTGATGCAACCATGAGCCTGGGACTGTTGGATCATGCGTTACAGCGACTTGGAGCCAACGCCAACGAGAGGATTGAGGAGGTCTCGCGTCAAGCTTTGCCCGAGATTGCAGAGGTGCTGGTACGCCAGACAAAACGGCCACCCGGCCACCGTCGACTTTCAGCCTGTTGCTATGAAGAATTTGAGTCGACTAAAGGCATTGGTTTCGTCCGTCGAGGTGTTGAGGACTATGCTCCTCTCTCGGACTTGTTCCCGGTTGCCTTGGACATCAAAACGTTCATTAACAGCGACTGCTATCGCTCAAATATAAAGATAGCGTCATCCTTGCCTTCCGTCTGGCTTCAGGGACATGATGATGCGGCGGTCTCCAAGGCCCTCGAATCGGCGACGGGCGGCGTGACAATCGATGGAAGGATTCTGCCTGAGAAGGACTCCGATCCCTTCGCTCAACAACTGACGGTCTTTCTCATAGAAACTGGCAGCGAGGCGTTCGCCAACGAGCTCCTTGCGATTTCCGAGGTGCCTGCTGCTTGGCATTTAAGATTGGGCGCCGCGTCGGGTAATCTATTCGCGTTGATGGTGGCAAGATCGGTCCGAGAGGGCGTCGACGCTTTTGAAACAGCAGAGAGCCTGCAGCGATTCAAGGCACCCCTGCAACATGCTCTCGTTCGGCAGAATTCGTGATGAACCTCCATGGTCTGATCCCCATTCGGGTTCGCGGCAAGTAGCGTTTGAACAGGCTTCTTGGACAAGATGATGTTGATCGCCATCGCGACGACGCTCGTGCGCTTGACCTTTGGTTTTTTGTGAACCCGGACCATTTCTTGAGCCATTTGGGCCGACCAGTATTCGTGTTGTTGCCTTGCCGTACAATAAGGTTCAAGCGGCTTGATCCTGCTGCCTTTGGAACACGGATTTGTTGATTGCCTGCGTTCCCCAGTTGCAGAGTTGGTAGATCTATGATCGTCTCGTGAAAGAACGAATTCAAAGAAGCTACAGGGAGACCATAATGAGACGTCTTTTGGCCATCTGTGCCATGGTCGGAAGCTTGCCCATGGTGGCAAGTGCTGCGGATCTCACCGCACGGATTTCGCTTCAGCTGCCGCTGAAGAGCCATCTCGGCCAGAATCTCTTGATGTTCAAAGAAGAAGTGGAAGCGTCGTCCAACGGCTCCATCGCGGTCGAGATCTATGACTCTGCGCAGCTGTACAAGGACAAGGAAGTGCCGGCCGCGGTTGGCTCGGGCGCGATCGAGATGGGCGTGGCCTCGCTCACGCGCTATGTCGGTGATATCCCCGCCGTCGACGTCTTCTACATGCCGTTCCTATTGAACAGCGAGGAGAAAGTGCGAAAGGCGGTCGAGCCAGGCTCGCCGATCCGCGCGCCGATTGATGAGGCTATCGAAGGCACGGGCTCCACCGTACTTTGGTGGCAAGCCTACGGTGGCGCAATCATGCTCTCCAACGGCGAGCCGATCAAAACGCCGACGGACATGGAAGGAAAAAAAGCACGTGTTTTCGGCAAGACACTCGGAGATTTTGTAACCGCGACCGGGGGCGCGCCGACACTGATCTCCGGCTCGGAGCAGTATCTTGCGTATCAGCGCGGCACTGTTGACATCGGTATGACCGGCGTTTCGGGTGTTAAATCCAGAAAACTCTGGGAGGTGATGGATACGATCACTGTCACCAACCACGCTGACATCGAGTTCATCGTGGTAGTCAATACCGATTGGTGGAACGGGCTCACCGAAGAGCAACGCGAGATCATGACGACGGCGGCGCGGAACGCCGAGATCGATGTGCGTGACCGTGTCGCTCAGATCGAAGCTGATGCCTTTGCCGCAGCGAAAGACAACGGCATGGTCGTCTATGAGCCAACCGCCGAGGAGATCGATGCTTGGAAGGCCAAGGCGCAGCCGGTCTACGATGCTTACAAGGAGACGGCCGGCGATCTCGGCGTCAGTCTTCTCGACGCTGCTGCCGGGCTTTGAAAAGCCGAACTTGAGTGACGTGATCGCACATAGCGCCGGTCTGCTTTTCTGCAGGCCGGCCGATCTTCGTCGAGATCAAGATCGGTGATACATTCATTCACCGCCTTTGTGACCTTGTTAGCTAGGGCAGCTGCCCTGATGTTCGTGCTCGCGGGTGCGATGTTAACTTACGAGGTTGTCGCTCGCTATTTCTTCACCGCGCCGACCATCTGGGCAGCGGAACTAAGCCAGCTTTGCTTGATCTGGGGCACGCTGATTGCCATGCCTTGGTGTCTCCGTGAACGCCGCCATATCCAGATCACCGCTGTGACAGCACTCCTTTCTCCCGGCGCGAGGCGCCTTGCCGGCGCCGCCGCAATGGTTGCCGTCGCGGTGTTCTCGGTGGTCGTGCTGTGGAAGGGGTTCGAGATTTTTTGGGACAGCTTTGAGCGAGGCCGCACCACCGGCTCTCTCCTCAATCTGCCAATTTGGATCGCTGAGCTGTCCGTTCCCTTTGGCTTCACGCTGCTCTTCGCCCAGAGCCTGGTCGAGACGTGGCGGGCTATGAAGGATGATCAGCCGGATGAGGGGGCGCCGCTCGAATGACAGTCGTCTTCATCTTGCTCGCGCTCTTTGCTCTTCTTCTCTCAGGCGTGCCGGTCGCCTTTGCCCTTGGCGGCCTTGGTCTCGCTATGCTCCTCGCTGGCGGTTTTTCGCCGTTGATGGCACCGCAGGCCATCTTGTCGACGTTGGATGGCTTTATTCTGCTCGCGGTACCGTTGTTTCTTCTGATGTCCAACGTTCTGCTGAAGGGAGGGGTCGGACGCGACCTCTTCGCCGCCGTGCAAGCCTGGGTCGGACACTGGCCAGGCGGGCTGGCTGTGGCGACCATCATCAGCTGCGGAATCTTCGCGGCGATTTCCGGCTCATCTGTGGCGACTGCCGCCACCATCGGTACGGTCGCCATTCCCGAAATGCTGGAGCGCGGCTATGAACGCCGTTTTGTCTACGGGCTTCTTGCAGCGAGCGGCACGCTCGGCATCTTAATTCCGCCGTCTATCCCGATGATCGTGTACGGCTTTGTAACCGAAGAATCGGTCATCGCTCTCTTCCTCGCAGGCATTGGCCCTGGCCTCGCCCTACTGACTTTCTTCATTCTCTTCTCTATGGGCTATGCTGCGGTGCGTGGCATGGGTAGGGCAGAGGTCGCCAGCTGGAGCGAACGCCGCCAGACGAGCCTTCGGGCACTTCCTTCGATCGCGCTTGCCCTCCTGGTGATCGCCGTCATCTATTCAGGTGCGGCGACGCCGACCGAGGCTGCCGCCATTGGCTTCGCGGCAGCGCTGATCATCACGGGCGTGATCCTGCGCACGCTCACCTGGGAAGGCTTTCGCGAGGCCGCGATCGATTCCATGGCAACGACAGCCGCGATTCTGCTGATCGTTGCCGGCGCCAAGGTTTTCGGCAAGGCGATCGCGCTCTACCGCTTCCCGCAGGACATTTCGTTCTTCATTGGTCAGATGATCGACACGCCGCTCGCCTTCATCGTGGTGGTTGCCGCTGTGCTTCTAGTGATGGGCCTGGTCTTCGAGGCGCTTTCCATGGTGCTGATCATGACACCTGTCCTCCTGCCAGCGGCGATGGCGCTCAATCTCGATCCGATCTGGTTCGGCATCTTCATGGTGATTATGGTGGAATGCGCGCTGATCACGCCGCCTGTCGGTCTTAATCTCTATGTCATCCAATCCGTTGCCCGAACCAATCTCGTTGACGTCTCACGTGGCGTCCTCCCATTTCTTCTTCTCATGTTTCTTTGCGTCGCCCTTCTCTATGCTTGGATGGATTTGGCGCTTTACATCCCCTTTAAGCTCTAAGGCCAGAACATGACACCTGCTGATCGCCTGCGCACGCTTCTGGCCCGCGATGAACTTCTGACGATGCCCTGCTGCTATGACGCACTCTCTGCCAAGCTGATCGAGCAGGCAGGGTTCGAACTCACCTTCATGTCAGGCTTTGCTGCATCTGCCAGCCGGATCGGTCAGCCCGATCTTGGTTTGATGAGCTATGCCGAGGTGCAGGATCAGGCGCGCAACATTTTGGAAGCAATCACTATCCCGCTAATCGGCGATGGCGATACCGGCTATGGCAACGCTATGAATGTGCGTCGCACAGTCAGCGGCTTAGCACGCGCTGGCTGCGCCGCCGTGATGATCGAGGATCAACTCGCCCCCAAACGCTGCGGTCATACACCTGGAAAGGATGTGGTCGGGCGTGACGAAGCCTTCGACCGTATTCGAGCGGCCGTCGATGCGCGCGAGGAAGGTGCGGATATCCTAATCCTCGCCCGTACTGATGCCCGACACACGTTGGGCCTCGCCGAAGCCATCGATCGGGCCGCCAGATTCGCTGATCTCGGTGCCGACATCTTGTTCGTTGAAGCACCGAAATCTGAAGTGGAAATGCGAACTATCTGCGAAGCGCTTCCCAAACCGAACATGGCCAACATCGTTGAAGGCGGTGAAACACCCGATTTGCCGCCGGAAGTTCTCGAGGACATCGGGTATCGAATCGCTGCCTATCCGCTTTCCCTAATGGCCGCGGCGATGAGGGCGATGGTGGAGACTCTAGAATCCATGAAGATCGGCGAACAGCGGGGACATCATCTCATGAATTTTGCCGAGCTTCGCCAGCGCATTGGTTTCGAGGACTATTACAGGCAGTCGTCGATCTACAAATCGACCGAACGGGTTCATGACAAGACGTAGCGAGACCGTGAGAGGTGAAGAACGGGCTAAAGCAGACCCATCATCGTTGGCTAGGTGTCGGCGTCAGGTCACCACAACGACATAGATGCAGGGCAGATCAGATCGGTTTTCGAACACGCAGTCCGTGGGATCACCGAGCGTTAGACAATCGTCTTTCTCGAGTTGATGGACGTGGTCCCCTTCGACAAAGTGGAGCGTTCCCTCCAGAACCCAAATGGCTTGTGAGATGAAGTCAAAGGCGTCGCTCGGAAAAGGGACGCGTGCGTCGGGCGGCAGGGTCACCCTGGTGATTTCAGGATTGCGATCCCTGCGTGCCGTGTTGGTTGAGACTGAACTGATCTGCTCGCGGATGTATCCTGTATCGGGGTCACGCCAAGAAGAGCGTTGATCGGCACGCACCAACCGAATGCCATTGTGCGATGGCGCTTCGCGCAACAGCGCCGGCATACTGATCCTGAAAGCTCCCGAGATCTTTCCTAAAAGCGCAGCCGTTGGGCTCGATGCACCGCTCTCCACGCGATGAATCATAGCGCGTGAGACACCTGATCGCTTCGCCATTTCATCCAATGACCAAGAGCGCGCTAAGCGCTCATCCCTGATCCGTTGGGCTAGACCTGCGGATGTGTTGTCTAATATATTAGATTCATCCATACCGGTCTGCTTTTTGGATTTGCCTGCCATGAACATCCTCGATGCGACGGAAGATGATCTACCCGCCATCCTCGAGATCTACAACGAAGCGGTCGCCAATACGACCGCGATCTGGAATGAGGCCAGCGTGGATTTTCAGAACCGAAAGGAATGGTTTCGAGAGCGCAAGCAATTGGGATACCCGGTTCTTGTCGCCCAGCGTGAAGACAAAAAGACCGTCGGATTCGCTACTTTCGGAGACTGGCGCGCATGGGATGGTTATCGCTACACCGTCGAGCATTCCCTTTACGTGCAAGCCGATCATCGCGGTAGAGGCGTTGGAAACCTCTTGCTTCCGGCACTTATCGATCGTGCGAAGGACCTGAAGAAACACGTGATGATCGCCGGGATCGAGGCCTCGAACCAGGCGTCAATCCGGCTACATCGGCGGCATGGGTTCGAGCAGATGGGGCACATGCGGGAGGTTGGCGCAAAATTCAAACAGTGGCTCGATCTGATCTTTATGCAATTGATGCTTGACGAGCGACCGTACCCTTCAGCTCCCTCATGAACGTGTTGGCCACATTTGGCCTCATTCTTCCGGTCACCGCTGCATTGTCCCTCGCAGGCGTCGGGGATGAGCCATGATGGATGGTGCAGGATTTCTGACGCTCATCGGATTCGTCTTTCTGGCTACCGCTAGCCCAGGTGGGGCGACCACTCTCGTCACAGCGTCTGGAACCCGATTTGGCTACACCCGGAGCGTTCCGCTCATGGCTGGTATCTGCTTCGGCATGGGCAGTCTGATAGCGACAATCGCAGGCGGTCTTGGTGCGATGTTACAGACCTTCTCAGCGCTTGAACTCGCCCTGCGTCTGCTTGGAACCCTTTACCTGCTCTATCTTGCATGGACGATCGCGCAACAAGGTGCGCCGTCGGCATCCGGCGTTTCAGAAAAGCCCGTGGGGTTCGTTCAAGGTTTCGCTCTGATCTGGATCAACGCCAAGGTATGGACACTTGGCATAGCCGCTTCAGCAGCTTTTGCAGGTCTATCAAGCTCGACGGTTGAGCTCGCCGCGATGCTTGGTGGTGCATTTATAGTGATCGGCTCGGTTTCAGCATCGCTTTGGTGCCTGCTCGGCGCTAGACTTGGCCAACTTCTCAAAACCGATGTCCAGTGGCAGGTCGCGAACAAATTGTTCGGTTTCCTCCTCGGACTCTCGATTGTGCCGTTGTGGCTCTAAGCTGATGCGTGACTTCATCGCTCATATAATCCGCTGGTTCAGTCGATGTTGTCGCTTTTAGATGAGCGTGGAAATTTAGTTCTTTCTCCACATCTGATCGTTGCGCCATTGGAACTGAATTCCGACAGACATGGCCTTTAACGCCTTTGTATGCTGCGAGAATTTACTGGACGCGATGGGGAATATTGAGAGTGGGGCAGGGGTGGATTTAGCCTTTAAGGGATTTGGTGAACTAGAAGGTCAATATCGGACTTTGTTGAGCGGAGTCATGTTGGCCCGAGATGGCGCATTGTCTCATGGCCATGACCAATCGACCAAAAAGGGAACAGACAGGATGATTTCCTATGTCACCATCGGTGCTGACGACATCGCCAGCGCGAAGCGGTTTTACGCCGCGCTTCTTCCAGCTCTCAATTACGAGCTGACGGAAGGGCCTGAAGGTATTAGCTGCGCACTACCTGAACAACCGGGCCAGCCTATCGAACTGCCGGAGCTCTACATTAGACCAACATTCGATGGACGTCCGGCCTCGGCTGGAAACGGCACGATGATCGCCTTCAAAGCTCGCAGCCAAAAGCAGGTTCGTGACCTTCACGCCGCGGCGCTTGCCGCAGGCGGTTCTGACGAGGGTCAGCCGGGTTTCCGTGCCGCGTACGGACCTTACTTTTATGTTGGCTACCTGCGCGATCCTCAAGGCAACAAGATCGCGCTGTTCTCCAATGATCGGAACGAACCCGGACGCGACGGATAACGCGATCTTCAAGGACAGTGAAAGACTGCCGTTGGCATGCCGGGCAACGGGCCCATGCCTTGCATCTGCAGGAAGTCCCCAAAGAGGCCCCTAAGTCGACATCGCTTCATTTAGGGATCGGCCGGAGAGCGCGTCGAGTTGGTGGGTGACTTCATTCGACGTTGAGATCACCTTGCCCCGACGGACGACCGTCAGTCGATGCGCCCTAAGCCTGATTGCATCGGTTTTACCCTTCGCCTGAAGCAACACGAAGTTTGCGTTGCAGCCTTTGGCAAGTCCGTAGCCGTCTAGGCCCATGATGCGTGCGCCATTTTCCGTGACGGCATCAAAGCACCATTCCATATCGGCGATGCTGGAGAGTTGGCCCACATGTAGTCCCATGAAGGCGATGTCGAGCATGTCGGCCTTGCCCAGGGAATACCAAGGATCCATGACGCAATCCGACCCGAAGGCCACGGTGATGCCAGCGTCGCGCAATTCGCGCACACGGGTCAGGCCACGGCGTTTCGGGTAGGTGTCGTGCCGGCCCTGCAGCATGATGTTGATCGCAGGGTTGGGGATGGCGTAGACGCCGGCTTCGACCATGAGCGGGATCAGTTTCGAGACATAGTAGCTGTCCATGGAATGCATCGAGGTCAGATGCGACCCGGTCACACGGCCCTGTAGACCGAGACGCTGCGTCTCGCAGGCCAGAGTCTCGATGTGACGGCTCAAGGGATCGTCGCTCTCATCGCAATGAAGATCGACCAACAGTCCGCGCTCAGCAGCGATTTCACAAAGCAGCCGCACGCTATCGGCGCCATCGGCCATGGTGCGTTCGAAGTGCGGGATGCCGCCCACGACATCCACGCCCAAATCCAACGCTCGGATCATGTTGTCCTTTGCCGTTGGGTCTCGCAGGACGCCGTCCTGGGGAAACGCGACCAGCTGTAGATCGATGTGATCCCTGACTTTTTCGCGGACCTCTAACAGCGCGCGCACGCCTTTAAGCTCGTCATCGCAGATATCGACGTGGCTGCGAATCGCGCCAATGCCTTTTGCGATGGCCAGTTCACAGTATCTGAGCGCGCGCTCGACAATGTCCTCCACCGATTGGATCGGTTTCAGCTCACCCCAAAGCGCAATACCCTCCAGCAAGGTGCCCGACATGTTCACCCTTGGCGTCCCGAGCGACAGGGTCGCATCCATATGGAAGTGTGGATCCACAAAGGGAGGGGAGAGGAGATAGCCTTTGGCGTCGATTAGTGTCTCAGCGTCGGCCGTGATTCCCGATTCGACCGCGGTGATCACGCCGTCCTTGCAGGCGATGTCGATGCCTGTTCGACCATCCGTTAGCGTGGCGTTCTTGACGATCAGGTCAAACATAGCGGCTCCTGCTTTGCGTTTGGGCGGCGAAAGGTACCCTGTGAGTGTGCCCCTTTGGGACATCGATCAATCGCTGTTTCGAGTTGGCCTTTCGGCCTCATTGGTGGAACACGAGCTGAAGTTCGTGGGGGCTCAGAAGTCCCGCTGTTGAGATACTGGCCGGGTTGTCGTCATCAGGCATCAGAAGGACCGTTTTGATAGTCTCAACCATATGTTCAAGCTGCGAAAGTACGTCACCACACGGGTTTAATCAGCATGCAAAAAAGCAAGGTCGATGCCAAGCATGGAGGCTCTTGCGGATCAAAAGGTCAATTGCCGAAACGGCTTCGGGAGTGCGTATCCTTCGAAGCGCCCAAAGTTCGAGCCGAACCACGGTTTCGCATGGCATGAGGACGTTGATAGAAGTCAATCTTATGACGTCAGAGTGAAAGGAAGGAATTCAGGACATATCATCGAATTGGCGACCAATCTGTGAGACCCTCTCTTTAGGTTTCTGTGTCGTTTTTCATGGATTCTCGTTGTCTGTCAGCAATCACACGCTCTGAGGAGCAAGAGTAACGGTTCGTGGGAGGAGCGATGTGAGGTTCCTTGTCTGACTACACTCGTTCTCTACCCGTGGGGTTCGAGGGCTCTAACGTTGGCAGCATCGCTGTTTCCGGGATGATTTACGACATTCGCCCGTCAGATAGTCTCGAAATTCGCCTAGCGCCACGCTAAGCTGATCCTTCAAACAGGTAGGCTTGACGAATGACTCAAAATATACCCGTAACCGTGCTGACAGGATTCCTCGGCAGCGGCAAGACGACATTGCTTAACCGTATTCTGACTGAAAACCACGGTCAGCGTATCGCCGTGATCGAAAATGAGTTTGGCGAGATCGGTGTCGATCAGGAACTCGTGATCAACGCCGACGAAGAAATCTTCGAAATGAATAACGGCTGCATCTGTTGCACCGTCCGCGGTGACTTGATCCGCATCCTAGGGAACCTCGTCAAGCGTCGTGACAAGTTCGACCGTATCCTATTGGAGACCACAGGGTTAGCGGATCCTGGACCCGTGGCGCAGACGTTCTTCGTCGATGAGGACACCCGTGATGCCTTTAACTTGGATGGCGTCATCACACTGGTCGACGCAAAGCATGCCGAGCTGCATCTTGACGACAGCGATGAAGCGACATCGCAGATTGCGTTTGCCGACGTGATCTTAATCAACAAAATCGATCTGGTTGACGAAAGCGAGCTCGAGTCACTGGAGCAGCGTCTGCGGGCGATGAATGCCATGGCCAAGATCGAGCGGGTGCAAATGGCTGACGCTCCGATGGAGCAGGTGCTTAATGTCGGCGGCTTTGATCTCGATCGTGCGCTTGAACTCAAGCCAAGCTTTCTCGAGCCCGAATACCCGTTCGAATGGGGTGGCGTGCTGCGCCTTGATCGCAAAGCGATCTTCAAGCTCGAGAACGGCCCCGACCCAGCGATGTCAGCGGTGCTGGAGCCCATCGATGAGGCAACGCCGGAAGCGCTGATGGATGCTGCTGAGCGGGTTTTTGCCCGTTTTTCTGCGTCTGCAGATACCCTTCAGCCAGGCGGTGCTTTATCTCCAGGAACCACCCTCTGGACACTAACCCTCTCCGGTGCCGACCACTATGAATACACCTTGGAGAGTGATAAGCCCGGCCTTTACGCGCTGTTCACGGAGCACATGCCGGAGGAGTTCAATGCTCGCTTTTTCGACTCCAACGGCGATGACCTCAGCGCGGTTGCCGAGCATGTTTTCAATCCGGCGCATACGCATGACGACAGCGTTGGTTCGGTTGCGTTAGAACTCGATGGGGAACTCGATGGTGCTGCCCTCAATGCTTGGCTCAGTCGACTACTGCAGACTAGAGGTCCTGACATCTTTCGCCTGAAGGGCATTGTGGCCATCGCAGGGGAAGACCGGCGCTTCGTGTTCCAGGGCGTGCACATGCTTTTCGACGGTCAGCCCGGTGATGCTTGGGGTGACCAGCCACCTTCCAATCGGCTCGTTTTCATTGGCCGTAACTTGGAAGAGGACGCGTTGGAACAGGGACTACGTGGTTGCCAGATAGGGTGAGATCCGTTGCCGAAACACGTCCCACCCAACTCAACCGATACAGGTCAACCATCGCCTTGTGTGCCTGGCTAAGTTGGTCGATGGTCTCTGACTCGCCGATATCCATAAGTCGTCGGTTCAACGACAGACGATGAGCGAATATTGGCTGGATCAATGGGATGTTGACGCGCCTCTGACCGGTGTTTGTTTCGAGTCCAGTGGGCATTTTGCTGCCTTCGGTGGCGGCGACGGATATGTTCGCGTGATTGATCTTGTCGGCCAGAATCAACGTCTAAGGGCCTGGTCTATCACCGAAGGTGCGGTTCTTGCTCTCTGCCCCGATTGCCATGCGCATGGTTTTTTGTGTGGGGCTGATGATGGCGTTGTCTATCACGTCCACGCCGAAGATGGGTCCCATGAAGTGGCACGGCTTGAGCGCTCTTGGCCTGATCAGCTGGTTGCTCACGTGAACGGACTGAGGGCGATCGCCGATGGACGACAGGTCCTGCTCTTGGACGCCAACGGTCAACACGACGGTGTTCTCGGGGGGCATCCAAGCACCGTTGCCCGAATGTGTTTTGACGAAGCCGGTCAGCGCCTAGCGGTTTCGCACTACAACGGGGTCAGCCTTTGGGCCCTGGACGGTCAAGGCAATGAGCCGAAGCGCCTCTTTCACCGTGGCTCGCATCTTAATCTGAACTGGAGCCGAAACCAACGCTATGTGGTAACGGCCACACAAGAGAACACACTTCATGCCTGGGATCTGGTGTCTGGGCAAGACGCCAGCCTTGGCCCATGCATCAACAAAATTAAGTCTCTTTGCTGGAGTGCTGACGGTATGTGGCTGCTTGCCTCCGGCGCTGATACCGTGAGCGCTTGGCAATTCGTGGACGGCCAATTGCCGCCGGCCGCACCGCGTATGCTCGGGCGATACAGCGAAGGACTGATTGGTCAAGTGTGTGCTCACCCAGACCTTGCCTTGACGGCGGCCGGATACAACGATGGTAGTCTTGACTTGGTGAGTCTAGCGCCACGGCCGCAACGACACTGCCTTGCTGATCCTTCAGACAGTGCCGTCACAGCACTTACGTGGTCGCCGGATGGAACTCACTTGCTCGGTGGCCATGCAGACGGCCGCTTGTTCGCCTATAGAATCGAGCGCGATTGGCTCGCCCACCTTGCCCGTGACTGAGGCTGTCTAAACGACCGCAATCGGGTTGCCCGGAGAGCCGGTGGCTCCCTTGATCGGCAGCGTGGACAGGATGAAGGCGAACTTGTAAATGCCGTCGGCGGCCAGATGATCCAGGCGGACATTCTCCAGAATGTGAATGCCATTTTTGGTCAGGAAAATCTGGTGCACCGGAAACGCCAGATTGGGATCCGGATTAGGAACAGCCTCGATCGCCCAGCAATCGGCAGCGCCCACTGAGATCCCTTTGGCGGCTAACCACTCCGCAGCCTCGACGCCAATCCCTGGCTCACCTGAGTTGAACCGAGCGTTGTCCTTCATCCACAATTCTTCACCCCAGCCCGTACGCCATAGCGCAGCACAACCTTCAGTGATGTCATCCTCCGTCATGTTCTGACGTTCCAGGCAGGCTTGTAGATCAGCGACGCTGATCTCCTCGCCGGCATCCAACATGCGCCCCTTCAGGCCCATGACGTCAAACATGACCCCACGACAGAAAAACGGCCTCACGTTCTCCATACCAAGCTTTTGCAAGCCATAGGCACCGACCGTCGATCCAGCTTCGGCATCGCTATTCTGGAGATCCCGCGTGGTGTAACCGTTGTAGAAGACCTCCTGATTGAGATCGCCAACCTCGCCGACGCGAGCGCCAATGTGACCTAGTCCGTCAAACTGTGTGCCGACCTGACCGATCTCAGTGGTGAGAATTTCGTCATGCCAGATGACCTGATTCTTACCAAACGCACCTCCTGTCGGGGCGCCAGGGATTCGTAATGCAAACACCCGCTGGCCAAACAATGGCATACCGTACTCATAGACGCGGCCAAGGCTGTAGACTTTGCCGGTCTGGATGAGGCTTGCGGCGTCCAGCGTGACTTCCGGTGACATGTGATTGGTCGCACCGGTTTGGTCGCCTTCGCCCCAGCGTGACGGCCACCACTTTTCAGCGACAGGCGTGTCCTCGATGCCGCCCTCGGCGGCATGCGCGGGACGAACCAGGTCGAGCTCGTGCATGACGCCCTGGCCGGCTGTCAGCGTCGCCGCAGCGCCGGAAGCAACCGTAGCTGTTTTAATAAAGGCGCGACGCGACGTTGATGTCGGCTCGTCGTTCTCTAAGGATTGTTTGTCCTGGCCGTCGTCACGTACATCATCGTTCATCGCCAAGCCTCCCAAGGAAGAGTTTTTATTTTGAAACTTATTATGCAGTCACGTTATCATACGTGATAACATAACATGCTGCAATGGCAGCGTCTCTCCTCACTTCCGCAACATCGGCATGGGCAACGAAGGCAAAAACGGACTTGTTTTGACAAGCCAACATAGACGAGAGGCCTCGATGGAGGCTGCTGTCAAATAAGATGGCAATATCTTTGTTGACTAGAAGGGTATCGACGGATCTTCGGCAGCGCGCGCTTGCCGTGCCGAACGTGCTTCTATGAGGCGCTCAAATTGAGGCAGGTCATCGCGGAGGCTTTCCTCGACGGCGGCACGGTCGAGATCAGCGGTGATGAACAGTAATCTTGAACGATCGATCTCGATCTCAGGCAACTGTTGCGGAGGTTGGTAGACGTGTTGAACACCATTGATGATCACGGGCCCGCTGACGCCTTCGATCTTAATCGCACCCTTTGTACGGTACATGACGTCGCCGTTCGTTTGTGTACCGGCATTCAGCCAGCCATGCAGGGACTCCCAGTCAAGCGTATGGTCAAACTCGATGGCAAATCCATGAAGCCCATTTTCCAGTCGATCACTGTTGGCGTAGTAGGGTGAGGCTAGCCAGCCCCTAAGATCGCCAGCTAACAGACGTGTTTCCAGCCCTGCGCCCATGACTGCGTCTGGTAGGATTGGTTGATCCGATGAAACCCGGATTGCCATGGGGTTCAGGTGCTGCAGTCGAGCCTTGATCTGCGGCGTCTCCAGCGCTGTCGTGTCGAGCACGATGCGATCGGCCACAGCAAGTTGCTTGTGGCCATAGCGCGACTTTTCAAGCGCATCCCAACTTTCGTCACCGGTCATGACCGTAACGATGCTATCGAGCCGGAAATACTCAGTCACCAGAGCGTTGTTCAGCAGCGTTTGCATCACTGGTGCCGGATCGGCATCGGCTAAGGTCTCGATCAGCACCTGATCAAAATCGATCTCGCCCTGCGCGCGCCGGGCATAAAGCCGGCGCAGGCTGCTCACCAGTCCCGAGCGTGTGACGCAGCATAGGCAGCCGATCGCATGTGGTACCATTTGCCCAGCAACGCGCTCCGTCGATGCCGCGGCAAAGTTAGGACCATTGACTTCGTTGCTGATGATCGCCCAGCGGATCCCATCTTTTTCAAGCAACCGTTCGATCATCGTTGTTCTTGCTCGTGCATTGACAGAGCATAAGACGATTGCTGGTACCTTACCGCGAGCGGCTTCCGGGACAAAACTCAGCATGATTGATTCTGCACGACAGAGGCGTATCCAGAATTTGCTTTTGATCTCAATTCACATTTGTACCAACATCACACGATCGCAAGCACTTTCTTCCCGGGGGCCAATGCAGCAGTCTCCAAAATACCGGTCGGTGTGGTTGAGACTCGACGGCCTCGTCAAACACCGTAGGACACAGAGGCAGCTGGCCAACTTCTTTTTTGTGTTATAATATAACGTTATGGGAATCCGCCATGACCACAACGTATAAGACCTAGATGAGCCACGCTGTCGATGGTCAAATCGCTCTCGATCTCAACCATCTGAGTTATCGCACCTCGGGTGGAGCGACGTTGCTAAGCGATGTGACGCTGCATCTGCATAAGGGAGAGATCCTAGCGATTGTCGGCTTGAACGGTGCCGGGAAAAGTACGCTTGTCCGATTGTTAGCGGGTCTGATTGCGCCGACAACAGGCACCATAACCCTACATGGTCAGCCCTATACGTCGCTGACCGTCAGTCAGCGGGCTCGTCAAATCGCCTATGTCGGCCAGCATGATGATGCCGATGGAAGGCTGCTGCTTCGCGACTACGTCGCCCTTGGCACACTCCCGCATCGCTCTGTGCTGTCTGCTGCAGATATCGTGGGTAGGGTAGTCGATGCGCTAGACCAGGTGGACATGGGAACGAAGGCTGCGTCAAGGCTCGATCAGCTCTCCGGCGGTGAACGCCAGCGCGCGAAGTTCGCCCGCGCGATCTGCCAAGCGCCAAATCTGCTCTTGCTGGATGAACCCACAAATCATTTGGACCCTGCAGCCAAAGGAGCGCTTTTGACCGCAGCCATCAGGCTGGGGATCACCGTCGTGACCGCCTTGCACGATCTGACTTTGATCGAGTCCTTTGCTCATCACGTCGCGGTCCTTCGCAAAGGGCGGTTGGCCGCGTTTGGCCATCCGGCCGATATCTTAAGACCAGACACCGTGCAGGAGACCTTCGGCGTCAGCCTGTATCGATTAAACCACCCCCATGAGGAGCGCTCATTGTCATCACTTGATATCGTGATTGGCGATCGTGCTTCTTATGATCCCAATGACCCCAACTAGAAGGTCTTCGCCAATGCGTTGCCATCCGATCCGCCTCGGACTTGCTTCTGTTGTTACCACCATCCTCTCGCTTAGTGCTGCGCAAGCTGCACCTGTCACCGTCGATAATTGCGGCGACACGCTGACCTTTGACCAAGTTCCTGAACGGATGGTCGTCCATGACATCAACATGTCCGAGATGGCCTTCGCGCTGGGCCTTCAAGATCGAATGGTTGGCGTCACAGGCATCAGTGGCTGGTACAAGACGACGGCGGAGTTCGACGCAGAGCGTGGTTCTATCCCAGAGTTGGCCCCGAAATATCCGACCATGGAGAACCTGATTGCGGCAAGCCCCGACCTATTCTTTGCCGGTTGGTACTATGGCATGAAGCCTGGGGGCGATGTGACGCCTGAGACGCTGGCGCCGCATGGAATCGAGACGCTGATCCTCACAGAGAGCTGCATTCATCTGGATAAGTCACGACCGGCAGCGTCCTTTGACCTGCTGTATGCAGACATTGTTCGTCTAGGTGAGATCTTCGATAAAACGGAAGAGGCGACCCAGCTGGTCGACGACTGGAAGGCTCGGATCGCTGAGATCAAGGCATCCGTGAGCGATGTTGAGGGGAAACGGGTGTTTCTCTATGACTCCGGCGATGACAAGCCATTCACAGCTGGTAAATACGCCATGCCCACGGCGATGATCGAAGCTTTGGGCGCCACCAATGTGACGGCCGACATGGACACCAGCTGGGGCACGACATCCTGGGAAGCCGTAGCCGCGGCCGACCCGGAGTTCTTGATCCTGCTCGACTATCAGTCCGGTGGAGGCGCTGCCGACCTACTGGCTTTCCTGAAAGAGCACCCCGTGATGAGCCACACGACAGCCGTCAAGAATGAGGCCTTCGTGCCGCTTCGCTACGAAGAACTAACGCCGGGCCCCGCCAACATCGAGGCTCTGGCCAAGATGGCTGCCGCGATGAAACCCTGATCTGCCGATGCGCCTTGCCGGTGTCCTGGCGCTGGGCCTCTTGGGTCTGTTCTTGCTACTGCTGGTTTCGGTTGCCGTCGGCTCGACTCATCACAGCCTTGCTGACATCGTCGATGTCCTGCTTGCCAAGAGTCCCGGGGACGACCCACTCACCAGAATAGTTCTGGATCTCAGGCTTCCCCGTGCTTTGCTTGCGGTGATTGTCGGGGCGGGACTAGGCATGGTTGGCGCGGTGCTGCAGACGTTGACCCGTAACGACCTGGCCGACCCGTTTCTTTTCGGGCTCTCTTCGGGCGCTGCGGCCGGTGCTGTTGTCGTTATCACGGTGACCGGCAACATCCTTGGGTTCTGGACCCTGCCGGTCGCTGCGTTCGCGGGCGGTTTGATCTCCTCGCTGATTGTGCTCGGCTTGTTCACTCGACTATCGGAACAAGGCCCGAGCCAGATGGTCTTGGCCGGGCTCGCTGTTTCGTTCTTGTTCCTGTCGTTGACCTATTATCTGATCTTCGCTGGAGACCAACGCGCCGCGCACTCCGTCCTGTTTTGGACTTTAGGAGGTCTCGGCTTGGCGAACTGGGATGTTCTGCCCATTGCTGCGACGGGGCTCATTGTTCTTGGAGCCGTAGCACTTACCGCCCATCGACCCCTTGATGCCCTGTTGGCGGGTGATGACGCGGCTGCAACCCTGGGCATCAATGTGGCGCGATTTCGGCAGCTGGCTTTTCTTGCTTGCGCGTTTGCGACCGCAAGTTTTGTCGCGCTTAGCGGTGTCATCGGTTTCATCGGATTGATGGTCCCACACATTGCCCGTGGGCTGGTTGGGCCATTGCACGGTTCGCTCCTGATAACCTCGGCGGTCATTGGAGCCGGCCTGCTACTGGCCAGCGACATTGCGGCACGAACGCTGTTGGCGCCTCAGGAGCTGCCGATCGGTGTGCTGACCACCTCGTTCGGCGCGCTCTTTGTCCTGTTCCTCGTACGTTGGGCCCGATGACAGCGTTGGTACGGCGGACGTCGCCAGCCTACGTTAGAAGCACCGGGCATTGCCGGTTTTGATGTTCGGAACGAACGCAAGACCGACATGGCGATCGGTCATAGGTTGCTCTCTACTGTGATCGTGCTGATTCCATCATGGTCGACGTCTCACTCTCCGCCTTGTCGGGATCGACGTGGCGTTCATCGATTTCGACCAAGGCGTTGAAGAGTTGCTCAATGGCCTTGCGGGGCACGTCCCTTGTGATGAACACCATGCGACTGTCGCGATCGTCGGATGGCCAAGCCTCAAGATAGGTCGGCGTATGCACGACATGCTGGACGGCGTGAACCACCATGGGCGTGTCCGACATCTCTGCGATGTTGAGGATCGCTTTGACCCTCAGCAGGCCGGCCCCGCATTGGCTTGTCAGCATGTCCAAAAAGAATTGCGCAGCCGAGCTAGCTATCGGTGTCGAGTGACGCAAGCAGAATGCTTCGATATGTGTGTCATGCCGGTTCACATCGTGCGCGTGATCGTGATGATGATGACCGTCGTGATCGTGCGATCTGTAAGCTTCCTCATTTAGCCATTGACGGACATCAGCGGATTTCGTGGCGGGATCGAAGATCCCCGCATGAAGGAGGGTGTCCGGGTGAATATCACCATGATTGGCGCTGAGAATGCGAGCGCCCGGATTCAGTGATGTCAAACGCGTGCGCAGTGATGCAATCGCATTCGACTCAACGAGGTCAGTCTTGGTGATAACAATCCGATCGGCAACCGCCGCCTGCTTTACAGCCTCCTGGTGGTCATCAAGCGAGTCGATGCCGCTGGCCGCATCGATTAGGGTGACAACACCATCTAAGCGATAGTAGTAGTCCAGCATGCGGTCGGCCATGATTGACTGCAGTACTGGTGCTGGGTCAGCAAGGCCAGTGGTCTCGATGACCACCCGCTCGAAATAGGGGACTTCGTTCTTGGTACGGCGAACATAAAGCCGACGAAGTGTGTCAATAAGATCGCCTTTGACCGTGCAGCAAAGGCAGCCGCCCATCAGCGTTACCTCGGTCTCCTCACTGGACTCTATAAGATCGTGATCGAGGCCGATTTCGCCGAACTCGTTGATGATCACCGCCGCTCGTTCCATCGCCGGGTGGCGAAGTAGTCTGGCGAGCAATGTGGTCTTACCGCTGCCGAGAAAACCTGTGAGGATTGTCACTGGGATCTGGCTGGCCGGTCCAAAAGACATCGTGGTCATTGGCGTTCCTCTGACGGTCCAGCTCTATCCGGCTGGCAGCCTTTGCAGACGCCATGGATTTCGATCACCCGACGTTCAGTCGTAAAGCCTTCTTCCATTGCACCCTGCTCGATAAGATCGCTAAGCCGATCGTCGAGGATCTCCTTGACCTCACCGCACGTCCTGCACATGAGAAAAATGCAGTCGTTAGCGTGGCCTGGATGGGCGCAGAGGACAAAAGCTTTCTTACTCTCAAGCCGAATCACCAGACCCACGCGACTTAGAAAATCCAGCCCTCTATAGGCAGCGATCGGTGCGATATCTCGCTGTTGAAGCTTGCTTAGCCGCTCAGCAATGCTATAGGCGCTCAACGGTCCCGTTGCACGCGACAGCACCTGGAGCAAGTCACGTCGTATTGGTGTCAGGCGTCTGTCCTGGGACAAGCAATGTTGTTCTGCATAAGCAAGAACGTCCCTGCTTGGCTGGTCACGCCTCTCGCATACCGGGTCAGGCTCCTCGATATGCGCCTGATCACGCAACGTATCAGGTTGTTTCGAGACCATGTTGTTCGTTGGCACGGCCGATCGCTCCCTTTCGATCTCGCCTCAATGGTTAGTGTTAAATCATATCATAACATATTGCTGTCTGAGCTTGTCAGTTTGCTGCAACGTTGGTGCCGACATTGGTCAGCATGCCGACTCGAGCGCTTTGATAAGTGCTTGGAAAAGCAATGTGACACAGCCATGGCGGCTCTTATAGGCACGCACGGGCGTGAAAACGCGGCACTCGGGCCAGATCTCGCCGAGATCAGCCGACTCGTCCTCGAGAAGGCTGGAGATCACGGAAGCCTTCTTCGTCAAGGAAGCGGCGTCATGGCTTGGTGCTTGGTCGGTGATGATAGCAGCTGCTGCTTCGCAAAGGAGGCACCCCCTCGTCTTGTGACCCACTTGCTCGACCAAGCCGCCATTCATACGCAGATCAAGAGTAACCCTATCGCCGCAAAGCGGATTGTCGACCGTCGCACTCAAATCCGGCCTCTCCAGACGGGCCTGATTTCGTGCGCGCTTGGCGAGATCCAACAGCGCCTTATGATAGAGCTCCTCCTTCATGAAGAAGGCCGACTCAAACCGGATCGAGCTCTTGGTTTATCGATGCCACTGACCGGCGAACGTTGTTGGCTTTTACCTGGAACGCGTTGACGCGGTTGGGGATAGCAAGCAGTCCCTCGGATCGTTGCGGAAAGCAGCAGGCCAGATCGATGATGTTGTCCCAAGTCAAGCAGCATCGATCCCTGAGTGGGATCTATGGCCGTGCCTCCAGGCTCTCGATGTCAGCCGCCGTGATCTCGTTGATCGGTTTTGCAATGCGCCAGTCCTCAGTACTTCCCCCAGTGTCGCGGGCTGTAACCACCGTCTCCACAGGCGGACAACCTGGCTCGTGACACCGTAGTTCCGCGACGGCTAGTATGGTTGTCTCCGGAAGATCAAAGCGCTCGGTGATCAATGCTTTGACCTTGCGTACGGCGTCTGCATCCGGGCGTTTCCGATCAAATAAACCTTGCATTTCCACCTCCCATGAGGAGTTTCGACCAGAGCACTTGGCCCTCCGCATCGCCGATCAGAATGTGCGAGAGCGAGCTTGTCACGGCGATAGCGGTAACTTCGACACCGGTGGAGCCGCGCACGACACGGGTCTCGGCCCATTCATCCAGATCGCTCATCAGCACAGCACCATCCTGAAATCCTGCGAGCACGGTAGGCTGCCCAGGCAGGCCGCGCACGATCGTGGCGAGTTGCTTGCCGCCATCGGCCACACAGAGGGCTCCTTGTCCCATCGGTCCATCCTTGAAATGGAACGGCCAGCAGACTGCCTTGTCCGCACCACTGGTCGCAAGATGCGGTGCGTTGCCGACCCAGTCGAAACTACGCGGCTTGGCCGGATAACCTGACATCCGCATATTGGCCTTGTCGCGCAGCCGCCAGCCGTGGAGAGCATTCTCCTGCATCACCGTGACGACAATCTTGCCGTCCGGGCTCCAGGTCGCACCAATATGCGAACCAGCCCAGGCAAACTTGGTCATTTTCCAGCGCTTCTTTTCTCGCCGCTCCCATATGGTGGCACCACCGTAGTGGGCCACAGCCAGCCGTTTGCCCTTTGGGTCGAAGGCAAGCCCGCCCACCGTGCTTGGATGGTCGAACGTCAAGGGTTTTGTAACGTCCGGACCCCAGACATGCGCAGTCCGACCGACCGAGCAAGCAAGCAGGCCCGTCTTCTCATGAGCGGCCACGCAGTCCACCCAAGCACCGTCAAAGGCGGCCAGTTCCTCGACGCCGCCATTGATCGAGATGCGCAGGAACCGTCCGTCGTCACCGGCGGGGACGAC